>JAWKWN010000015.1:0-52437 GCA_041397505.1 Nitratireductor sp. | reverse complement strand
CCGCATCGTGATGCTGCTCGTTGGTGCGAAAAACCTGCGCGAGATTACCATGTTCCCGATGAACCAGCAGGCACTCGACCTGCTGATGGGGGCACCGGGCGACGTGATGTCGAAGCAGTTGCAGGAACTGAATATCAGGGTGATCCCGCAGAAAAAGGATTGATGGAGCGGGGCGCAAGCCCCCGCTCAATCGGCGATTTTCAACAGCAGGTCGGTTTCCCATTTCATCGGGTCGTTGGTGTCTGCCGGTGATATCCGGTAAATCTCCAACTGGCATGCAGGCTCCCAGCCCTGGCCGTCATGCGTCCCTTCGCAGGCAAGGCCACGCCCCTTGAGCCAGCCTTCCAGCATCAGGAATGCGTCGTACAGCCGGTCATACGGACCGGTGAGCGTTGCGCTGACATACCGGCCAGCTGGCAATTCCCCGGCAATGACCGCACCCTCACCACTGGCGGGCGCAGTTGTGGCAGTGCCGACATCAAGCATCACCGACCCACCGGAAAAGCGCCGATAACGAAAGAAGCCATAGCGGCCCTCGATCCCGTTTTCCGCCATGTAACCATGCAGGCTGGCAAATTTCGGCGGTGCAAATTCCGGCAGCTTTGCCATCTCGCCAGTCGCCGCTATGGCAAGAAAGGGCTCGGCCTTGCGTACCACTACGGACGGGATGGAGAGCGCGATGCCGGGCAGGGCAGTCTCGGTTGTTGCAAGCATGTTCAATCCTTTTTTGCGACCGCAGCTTCAAGTGCTGCAATGTCGATCTTCTGCATGGTCATCATTGCATTGAAGCCCCGCCTCGCTCTTTCCGGGTCGCGGCTCGTGGTCAATTCCAGCAGGAATTTCGGCGTGATCTGCCAGGAATATCCCCAGCGGTCCTTGCACCAGCCGCAGGCGCTGGGGCTGCCGCCATTGTCGATGATGGCATTCCAGTAGCGGTCGGTTTCCTCCTGGTCTTCGGTCACCACCATGAAGCTGACGGCCTCGTTGGGCTTGAAGTGAGGTCCGCCATTAAGGCCGACAAACTTGCGGCCAAGCATCGTGAATTCGACCGTCAGCTGCTTCCCGCCTTTCCGCCCGGAAAGTCGGAGGGCGCGGTATTGACGGCGGTGATTTCACCTGCGGGGAAGGTTGCACAGTAGAATTCTGCCGCCTTTCGGGCTTCACCGTGATCGAACCAGAGACAGGTGACAAGTTCGCTCATTGCGCACCTCCCATTGCTTTTGATCCGGTGAAATTCAGCATCCACGGCGTGCCGAACCGGTCTGTGAACATGGCAAAGCGCTCAGCCCAGAATGTTTCTGCCGGTGCCATCATCAGTTTCTGCGCCTGCCGCGAAAGCGCGTCATACACACGCTCGAACTCGGCCAGCGACGAGGGTGCTACCGACACTGAAAATCCGGCTGGCTGCGTGTACCAGTCGCCGGGAGTGTCGGATGCCATGATGTCCGTATTCCCAAGTCGCATGTTCATGTTCATCACCATGTTGTCGCCGCCCGGCATCCTGTGCGCTGGATCGGGGACATCACTGTTTCGGAACACACCGGTGATTTCGCCGCCCAGGATTTCGGCATAGGCAGTCATTGCTTCAAGGCAATTTCCGTTGAAATTCAGATAGATGGTCGGCTGCATGGAATCATCTCCTCAAGCGGGTGAATCAGTTTGTCAGCTGCTTCATGTTTTCTTGCCTTCGACATGCCGGGCGAAGTTGTCGAGGATCGCCTGCCATCCGTCGCGCTGCATCTCCACCGGATGCTGGCTTTCAGGATCGAAGGCGACCTTGACCGTGACGCCGTCCGCACCAGGCAGGAATTCGACCTGCGCCTTGCGGTCTCCGAAGTCGTACTCGATCAGTCTTTCGGGAACGATCTTCGTATAGGTTCCCGCAAAGTCGAAGCCGAAGCTGCCGTCCTTGGCTTCCATGCGCGAGGAAAAGGAACCGCCTTCGCGCAGGTCGACACTTGCTGCCGTTGTATGCCAATCGTCCGACGCGGCATTCCACTGCATAATGTCGGCGGGCGTGGTATAGGCGCTCCAGACGTTCCCGATTGGCGCTGCCACATGTTTTTCGACCGTAATTTTCATGATTGCCTCCTTCATTGCTGGATGTTTGGCTCGACGAGTCGGGCCAGCTTGCGCAGTGATTCCTGCCAGCCGAGGTAGCAGGCTTCGAGCGGGATCAGGGCCGGAATGCCTTCCTGCACGATGTGGATTTCGGTGCCGAGCGATACGGGTTTCATGTCGACGCTCACCACCATCTCGCCGGGAAGGTTCGGATCGTCGAAACGGTCCGTATAGACAAGCCGCTGATTGGCCACGAGTTCACGATACTCACCCCGAATGAATGGCTCTCTTGCGTGGTGAAATTGGTGAACGACATCCGGTGCTTCCCGCCGACGCGCACATCAAATTCATGAACGGCACAGGTGAAGCCGTTCGGCGGCAGCCATTGGGCTATTGCATCAGGTGTGGTGAAGGCACGCCAGACCTTTTCCGGTGTGGTCGCAATTACCCTGTGCAGGCGGGCGGTATTGTTGTTGGTCATCGCAACTCTTCCTGGCGCTCAGGCCTTCATATCCACAACCGGCGCAAAGCCGCCGAAGATCATCCGCTTGCCGTCAAACGGCATTTCAGGGAGCCCCGGCATGCGTGTGTCTTCCATCATCTTCTTCATGCCGGCATCGCGTGTTGCCTTGTCGGGCCATTCGATCCACGAGAATGCGACCGAATCTTCAGCAGTGGCCTTGACCGCCATGCGAAAATCGGTGTGCTTGCCCTCTGGCACATCGTCACCCCAGCATTCGACGATGCGAAGCGCCCCGAACTCCATGATGACAGCATCAAACGCGCGTGCGTGTTCGATGAACTTCTGTTTGTTGACGGTCGGAACCGCAATCACAAATCCGTCGATATAGGACATTGCATTACCTCCACTTGGTCATAGGGATTGCTCGCCATTGGCGAACAGCAGTTCGATATAGCGGCGCAGATGATTGACGCTTTCGATGGCAATTTCAGGTCCGCCATCTGCCTTGGCGAGAATGAAGGCCCCTTGCAGAACCGCCTGCGTGTGTGCAGGGCCAGTCCCTGGCGCTGATACCGCTGACGCCATGCTCCTGCAGGGCGGCTTCGATATCCGCCTCCAGATTTTGCGCATGGCCGAAAATTGACGCCCGGCATGCCTCGCGGATGGCGGGGTGCTGGTCATAGGTTTCCTGAACCATGGTGCCGGCAACACAGGTGAAGGCGCAGACCTCGCCGGCAATCAGCATCCGGCGGAAGTCGATATAGGCCAGCAACCGGGTCAGCGCGTCATCGTGCTGATGATAGGGCGCCGAGGCAAACATCCCGCTGGTGACCTGCGACCAGTGATCTGCCGCTGCTGCGCCCAGCGCCTCCTTGCTGGCGAAATGGTGGAAGAATGCACCTTTGGTAACACCTGCCGCCCGGCAAAGATCGTCAACGCTGGTGGCAGAATATCCCTTCTGCCGAATGACAATCAGGGCCGCGTCGAGCAGTTTCTCGCGGGCGGATTTCCTTGGTTCGGGCGGAGCAACATTCAGGTTCATGCCGATAACATACCAACCAGTTGGTATGCTTGTAAAGAGCGTCGCCCGGCTTGATTCCCTCAGCCGCTGTGCTACGCCTCGCCAGAGCGTTTGGGATACCTGACATGAAGCTGTTGCGCCTATTTGCTGTCCTGATTTGTGCCATCGCCTGGTTCACCCAGCCGGGCCTTGTGGTGGCGCAACAAAAGCCGGCCGAACAGTCCGAACCATCTGGCCCGTTGACCTTTCCGGTCGGTGCGGGATTGAAGATTGATCTCCATATTCCGGACGCGCCGAAGAAATCAGGCCTGTTTGCCTTCTCACGCCCGAGCCGCTTTCCGGTGATCGTCTATGTGCATGGCGGCGGCTGGATAAAGGGTGACCGAGCCAAGGTCTATAACCTGCCAGCCTACGCCCGCTCGCGCGGCTATATCCTTGCTTCCGTTGACTACCGCGCCGTGCCGCGCACGAACATTGACGGACAGGTCGCCGATGTCGTCAAGGGCATCAACTGGGTCAGGAACAACATCGCCAAACAGGGCGGCGACCCCTCGAAGATCGTCATCATGGGGCACTCCGCCGGTTCGCACCTGGTCGCATTGATCGCCGCCAGAAAGCTCGGCGGCAAGCTGGCTGGCGTGGTTGCCAATGATGTTCAGGCCTATGACCTCGTCGCCTATGAGGCGATGCGCGGAGGCATGGCCGATGTCTATCGCAAGGCGTTTGGCTCCAACCCCGCCAACTGGGTCAAGTGGTCACCAGTGACCTATGTCAGGAAGGCAGGCGCATTGCCGCCATTCCTGGTCATGGCCTCGCGTTCCGACAGACCGCGACGGGCCCAACTTTCCAGGGCATTTGTCGCAGAGCTGAAGCGCAAGGGTACCAAGGTCAGCTATTTCGATGGCGCCAACTACACCCATGGCACCATTGCCTCAACCATTGGCAAGAGTTCGCAAGTTACAACTGCGCTCGACCGCTTCCTGCAGAGCGTGTTTCGGTAAATGACGGATCAAACAGAGCCCGGAATTTTCAGGTGAACAAGGCCCTTTCCCGGATTGTAGCCGGCTTTTCTCCGCTGACGATCGCGCTTGGCGTAACGATGACGGTCGCCTACGGAACGCTGTTTTACAGCTTTCCGATCCTTGCTCCGGCAATCATGGCCGAATTCGGCTGGTCCCGCACATTCGTTTTCGGTGCCTTTTCCGCCGCACTTGTGGTTGGTGCGATTTTTGCGCCCTTTTCCGGTCGCCTGCTCGACCGGCGCGGCGGTCGCTTTGTGCTATCACTGGGAACGGTGGTTTCGTCACTGCACTCATTGCCATGGCTGTGGTCGATGGACCGGCAAGTTTTACCGCGGTGCTTTTTGCCATCGAGGCAACCGCTACTTTCGTGCAATATGAGGCGGGATTTGCAACTTGCCCGTCTGAAAGGGAGGCGCGCGCCCACAGATCTCGGCAATTACCCTCATTGCCGGTTTTGCATCCACGCTGTTCTGGCCGCCTTCCGGCTGGTTGCTGAGCCACATGGAATGGCGGCAGGTATACATGGTGCTAAGGTTGATCAATCTGGCCATCTGTCTGCCACTGCATCTGCGCTTGCCGGACAGGGGCGGCAAGCCGCCGGCGGTCAACGATCCGGGCATGGCCATTCGGTCGAAACCTCAACTTACCCCGGCGGACCGGCGGCTTGTCCTGATTGCGCTGGCAATAGCGTTTTCCGCTGGCGGCTTTGTCATTGCAGCCGTCCAGTCGCATTTCCCGCGCCTCTTTGTCGAGGCAGGCTATTCAGTCGGGGCTGCCGCTGCCTTCGGCGCGATGATCGGCCCGTTTCAGGTCGGTTCGCGCATCATCGAGCTGCTGTACGGCCAGCGCCATCATCCGGTGTTTGTCGGTCTGTTGGCCAATGCAGCCATGGTCATCGGAGTGGCAATGTTGCTGGCGATCGGTTTTGGCAGTGCAACAGCAATTGTCTTCGCGGCATTTTTCGGCACAGGGCAGGGGCTTGCCCATATCATTCGCGGCGCCATACCGCTGGCGATTTTCGGCGCCGATGGCTATGGCCGCCTGACAGGCAATCTCGGTTTCTTCAGGATTTTGGTCACGGCCTGCGCGCCTGTCGCCATCGCTGCCATCAGCGACAGCATGGGCAATGCCATGGCCGTGCTGGCAGTGGTCGCCATGGCCTCCGTGTCGTTTCTGGCACTATTGCCCCTGCGCCGCTTCGCCAGGATGTAGTTACTTGTTAGCCCTGACGCTGACGCCAAGGAGACCGATTAGTGCAGGCGGTCCGGAAATCGCTGTTCCACAATCTGCGCAAGGCAACCGGCTCTCTGGCGGGCAATGGTGATGGTCAGCGACTTCGGGTCACCGGCAAATTTGGCAAGCGCGTCGCTGACCATGGCCGAGAATTCCGGATTGTCGAGCGCACGGGTCATGCCCATTGCCATGACAGGTGCCATCTGCACCAGTTCGCGGAGTTGTACCCATGGCCGCTGCCTGCATATCGAAGGCCTTGCCGACAATCGACTTGTCGCCGTGGAAACGAGATTGTGGCACCCGCGAGTTTCAGTTCCGACATGATCGCCATCAGCTTGGCCGCTGCAGCCTTTTGCCTCCGGATCGTTCTTGCCCGCAGCGTTTGCGGCAAGCGATGCTTCCCAGCATCTTGCGCAACAGTGCCATGTCATAACCGTCGACGGCGAGCGTCATGTGAAGTTTGCCGACATTGGTGGTGTCGAAGCTGTATTCGCTCAATTCCATGCGGCCGGTATCGAGGTTGAAATTGCCGTTGAGGCGGATGGCCGTGTTGATCTTTTCCAGCCCCAATGCCTTCATCTGTGCCTGTGCTTTCGGGTCCCTGATTTGTGTCAGGTCCAGTGTCAATTCAGGAACAGAAAGGATCGTGTTGAACTGGTTTTGATCCGCAGCCTTCTCGGTCAATGACTCCATGCCGGAAATGGACATCACCTCCGCGCCGGAAATATTCATGCTTATTCGTCCGATTTTGTATGAAATCGGGTTGCTTGGCAAAAGTGGTGCCTCGAGATCGTTGGGATCGGGAAAATAGAGATTGGTTCCTTCGCCACCATCAAGCGTCAGGAAGAATTCCTCGCCCTTTTCGGTTTTCCCGTCGAGCGAGATACCGCTGAATTTCAGGCTGTCGATCACGATGCTCTTGCCGGCGAACTCCTTCACGCCATTGGCCTCGACTGTCTTCACCATCAGCGGGTTTGCCATGCCGTTGCCGGATACTTCGATATCGAAGAGGCGGAAGCTGTCGGGCCCGGTTTCCTCGATTTTCCCGACCTCGAGGCTTGCTCCGCTGATGGCAGCCTGGGCCTTGAGACCTGCAATCAGGGATGCACCGTCAATGGCGAAAGCCGGTTGCGCGATCAAAACTGCAGAATGAAGCTGTGCAGGCAAACTTCCCGAACCGGTGCATCATTGGATGGTAACTCCGTATAGTGCTGATCTTGTATCGGCAAAGTTGCAGGTAATTGTGACAAAAGTGTTGATGGCAATGAAGTGCGCCCTGTCCCTGCAGGCAATTGCACACTTGTCATGAGCCGAAGCGCGGTTTAACCCGTGACCATGGGAAAAGACCTGATTCCGGGCACGGGCGGCGATGGCGACGACGTCCAGGCCGTTGATCTGAAATCCGCGCTTGAAGAGCGCTATCTGGCCTATGCGTTGTCAACCATCATGGGCCGCGCCCTGCCGGATGTGCGCGATGGACTGAAACCCGTTCATCGGCGCATTCTCCATGCCATGCGCATCCTCAAGCTCGATCCCAATACCGGCTTCAAGAAATGCGCCCGTATCGTTGGTGACGTGATCGGTAAATTCCATCCGCATGGCGACCAGGCCGTCTATGATGCCCTGGTTCGTCTGGCGCAGGATTTCGCGGTTCGCTATCCGCTGGTCGATGGCCAGGGCAATTTCGGCAATATCGATGGCGATAACGCAGCGGCGATGCGGTACACCGAAGCCCGCATGACCGAGGTTGCCACCCTCCTGATGGAGGGCATCACCGAGGATGCGGTCGATTTTCGCGATACCTATGATGGTGAGGATTCGGAGCCTGTCGTGCTGCCGGGTGCCTTTCCGAACCTGCTGGCGAACGGATCATCGGGCATCGCGGTCGGCATGGCGACATCCATTCCGCCACACAATGCGGCTGAACTTTGCGATGCGGCACTGCACCTCATCAAGTATCCCAATGCCTCGGTCGAAAAGATTGTCGATTTTGTGCAAGGGCCAGACCTGCCCACGGGCGGGGTGATTGTCGAGGATCGCGAATCGATCATTGAATCCTACCGCACCGGCCGCGGTGGTTTCCGTGTACGCGCGCGGTGGGAAAAGGAAGACGCAGGCCGCGGCGGCTATCGTGTCATCATCACCGAAATTCCCTGGCAGGTGCAGAAGTCCCGGCTGATCGAAAAGATTGCCGAATTGCTGATGGCGCGCAAACTGCCTTTGGTCGAGGATATCCGCGACGAATCGGCGGAAGATATCCGCGTTGTCATCGAGCCGAAAAGCCGTACGGTTGATCCGGAATTGATGATGGAATCGCTGTTCAAGCTGACCGAGCTTGAAAGCCGCATCTCGCTCAACATGAACGTGCTGTCGCATGGCAAGGTGCCCAATGTGTTGTCGCTGCCGCAAGTGCTGCGCGAATGGCTCGACCATCGCCGTGACGTGTTGCAGCGCCGCTCCCGCCACAGGCTTGCGCAAATCGAAAAGCGCCTCGAAGTCCTTGGCGGATTGCTGATTGCCTATCTCAATATCGACGAGGTGATCCGCATCATCCGTTTCGAGGATGAGCCCAGAAGAAACTTGTGGCAACCTTCAACTCTCACCGAAGTCCAGGTCGAAGCCATTCTCAACACGCCTGCGCGCACTCGCCAAGCTCGAGGAAATCGAGATAAGGACCGAGCACGAAGGGCTGATGAAGAGAAGGAGCAGGATCGAACTGCCGTTTCGCCTCTGATGATATGCAGTGGAAAGTGCTGTCCCAAAGACAATCCGCCAGATTCGCGCGCAATTCGGTCCCGAGACCGCTTGGCAAGCGCCGCACGACCTTTGCCACGGCGCCCGACCACGATCTGAAGGACATCCAGCAAGCGATGATCGAGAAGGAGCCGGTCACGGTTGTCATCTCGAAAAGGGCTGGATACGTGCAATGAAAGGCCATCTCGCCGATTTTGCCACGCTGACCTTCAAGGAAGGCGACAGGCTGAAAACGGCTTTCCACGCCGAGACCACCGACAAGGTGATCCTGTTCACCACAAGCGGAAAGTTCTTCACGCTGGCGCTGACAAGTTACCCGGCGGTCGCGGCCATGGCGAACCGGTTCGCGTGATGATCGACATGGAAATGACGATATCGTGGCAGCTTTCCGCCATGACGAAAACCGTACCGCTCCTTGCCTCAACGCTGGGCAATGGTTTCATCGTGCCGGGAGGCTACCAGGCTGCCGCCACCCGCAAGGGCAAGCAGGTGATGAACGTGGCAATGCCGCTAGCGCGGCTTTGCCTGCCGCGTTCCTGACGAAGCCGATCATCTGGCGGTAATCGGCCTCAACAGGAAACTTCTTGGGCCTCTCCTGTTCCGCGATGACGCGAAGCCTGACAAGGTTCCGAACTCACCCGCGGTATGGGTGTTAGCCCGCTCTGCAGAAATACCGGCAGGGCGATCTGGTCGAGGAAAGCGGTATCCTTGACGCCAAGGCGTTCCGCATGCAATGATGGCCGAGTTGACAGATACCGCCGACGAACCTTTACGAAGGGCGAGGCTGAACTTGCCGACTTGGATTGGCGCGCGAGCATCCGCCGGGCGCAATGCTCCAAAGGGATTCCCGCGCAGCGGTCGGTTCGAGGGCTGAATTTATTCCCTGATGCCGTGTTCCAGGATCACCGGAACCACCAGCTCTTCCTCGTGCCATCGCTCAAATGCCGGTCAAGGAAAATACCGAACCGGGCCAATGGTCTTTTCGGAGCGTGCTGACAGGGTCGGTTGCCGCGCGGTTTTCCATGATTGCCGACAATGCGGCATTGGTTTCCCGGTCATGGTTTCGAGAAGGTTATGCAGGTGATGATGGTCGGAAAATCCAGCATTTCAAAGCCCTGCTGAAGCCGCTTTTTCATGCGCAACCAGCATCGGGGAAATAATGCCCGTCCTCGATCTGGTGATGGCCGTGCAGATTGTTGATGAACATCGAGGCGTAGCGGTACAGCCGGTTGCCATAGACCGTGCTTCGATCCTGCCATCGAGAAAAGCAGCGCTTCCTCGGCAAGCTTTGCCTGCAATTCGCGAAACATTAGGTGCCGGTCGAGCCAGAACCGCGTCAACTCTCGTTGAAATTGGCGTGGCTCCTGCTCCACTCGCCGCGTGGATGTCGCTCGGCCAGAATGCGCAGATGCTGCGGCAGCCCGATGCGTTTCAATAGCGCCGATCGTCCATAGCCATCCCCGTTCCACGAAGCAGACAGCGCAATTGCGCGTCGTTGTTTGCTGCCCAGCCTCCGTTCATTTGCGCCGCAGCCTGACTGAACTTCCTTCGCAGATTTGCCATGGCGAAGTGGTCGGGAGTGGAATCGATGAACAGACGCGAAGCACTGATAGAGGCTCTGGCTCGGCGCTATGTCGAGCGTGGCGCTCATGCCTTGATGGAATGGCTGGTCAGGCGGGACGGCCATGAATGGCTGCGCGGCGCGGTTGGCATGGCCGACCCGTTGAACAATACTGCCCTTCCGTCGAAGCCGCCGATTTTTACCGCATCTATTCCATGACCGCAAGCCAGTGGTATCCGCAATTGCGCTGATGCTGTGAAAGAAGTGGGCACTTGCGCCTCTATGGATCCTCGCGGCAAGTTTCATTCTCTTTCGAAATCTGGAAGCGATGAAGTGAGATGGCACGCGCCGCAATTGGCGCGCGCGAATCATGACCATCGAACATCTGATGACCCATCGCTCCGGGTCTCTTACGGCTTTTTGCCCGACTGCCACGTTTCGCCGCTCTATCGCAAAACCGATCTGCGTGAGACCGCGGGTCCATTGTCCGAAATGATCGATACTTCATCGCGACTTACCGCTCTGCATTCGATCCTGGACCAAATGGCAAGGTTCCGGTTGCAACTGATGTCCTGGCAGGGTGATAGAAATCGTTACCGGAAAGCCGCTCAACCAGGTTGTCAGCGAGCGTGTGCTTGCCCCTGTCGGCACTGCCGATACCGGTTACTGTGTTGCGGCCGAAAGCCGGTCGCGCGTGATGCCGGTATTCGGCAATGAAAACATAGACGGGCTTTTCGTTGTCCCGAAGGGCGAGCAAAAGCTGCTGCCGGCAGACGTCTCCGGGTTCTATCCGTCGGACAATCCGGAATTTTCCCGAGGTGGCTATGGCCTGTTTTCAACTCTCGATGACTATGCCCTGATCGCTGATTTTCTCGCCACAGGCCAGGACCGGGAAGGGGAGGCGCTTTTGTCGCCACACATGATGCGGATGATGTGGCGCAATCGCATTCCCCATGAACAGATGCCGTTGATGCTAGGGCCAGTGCGCCTTGCCGGCTATGGCTTTTCGCTGGCCGGCCGGGTGATGGCGGATCACGGCGCGGCCGAGAGCCTTACCGGTGCCGGAGAATATGGCTGGTCGGGAGCGGCAGGCACCTTTTTCTGGATTGATCCGGCAGAGGGAATGAGCGGCATCATCATGACCCAATATCTGGGCTCCAAGCATCCCCATGCCGATGACTTGCGCGCGGCGTGTTACCAGGCGCTTGAATAGGAAAAACCGCAATGAAGCTTTTTATCGGCAACAAGAATTATTCATCCTGGTCGTTCCGTCCCTGGATCGCGCTGAGAGCGAAGGGCATCGAATTTGATGAGATATTGATCCCCTTCGACGACGAGGGCGGCAATCCGGAGTTTCGCAAGTTCTCTCCCTCCGGCAAGGTTCCCGTGCTGGTCGACGATGGCCTGACGGTCTGGGAATCGCTCGCAATCCTCGAATATCTGCATGATCGATTTCCCGATGCAGGGTTCTGGCCCCGCGACCGCATGGCAAGATCGCAGGCGCGTTCCGTCTCCAATGAGATGCATGGTGGATTTGGGGCGCTGCGTTCGGCATGCCCCATGAACATGCGCCGCGAAATCAGGGCCATTGCAGTCGGCGATGCGGTGTTCAGGGATGTCTCGCGGATTGAAACCATCTGGTCGGAATGCCTGGAGAAATCGGGAGGCCCGTTTCTCTTCGGCGATTTCTGCAATGCGGACGCGATGTATGCGCCTGTCGTCAACCGGCTGGAAAAATATGCTCTGTCCAGCCATCCAGTGGTTCAGGCCTATTCAAGGGCAATGAAAATCTTCATCCGGCCTGGCTCTGAATGGGAAAAGGGCTTTACCGGCGCCGAAATCCTCGATCGTGCTCTGCAGAGGCGAATGCTCACGCCAAACCGGCATGCCGCAGAAACACCGCGAAGAATACGCCGCAGCCCAATACGAATCCGATCCGCAGCATGAAATATTTGCGAAGCAGGATATGCATACTGCAGTGTTCGACAGCGCAATGGAATGCACGATCTGCGAGACCCTCGGCCGTGCATGTAACGGGCATAGTCTTCGCCGGTGAAACTCGATGATGTGAGCGAGGGCCAGGAAAACCGGTCGATCTCGGCAAGATGGGCGCGGATACTGTGGCCCGGATAGCGCGGAACGCGGTCAACATGCAAAACAGGATGCAAAGCCCGGCAGCCGCTCGCCGCCAGCGAGACGCCCGATCATCAGTGCCGGCCATGGGCAGCGGCCCCTTCAGCGCCAGCAATCCGACCAGCGTGACCAGGCCAGCCGCCTTGGTATCGGCGAACTGGGTTTGCTGAACAAGAGATGCTGATCGAGCAGAACCTGCACGCGCAACCGGCTGGCATGGTTGGTGTCAACGCCTTCGCTGCCCGCAAGCGGTTGCGAAAGATCAACGGTTTCGGAGCGGATTTGTCACTGACTGTGGCGATCGCATTTTTGCCATCACGGCGCAACCATCGCAGGCAGCTCCGGCGGGCAGCAACCCCACACACTGTGAGCGAGTATGGCACCAAGATCGCGCCGCCCACAAATGTTCGTGGATATCTCTTCATTGAACACGATCCAGACCCAGATTGGCGCCAGCACGGCTTCCAGCAGGTAGAAGATGGCAACCTGCGGCGCGGAATGAAGCTCGGCGCAAGCGCAAGACAGAAACCGCACCTGGAACGATGATCAGTCCGATTGGCCCAGCCATCCGATATGCCGGGCATCGCGGCTCATACGATGAACGGTAGCGCAAACACGGCAGCAACGACGCCGCCCAGCCTGGGGGGGCCAGCGACATGTTCCTTGCCCGACTTGCGGGCATAACCAGCGCGCATAGGCCAGTGTCGCTGCGCACAGCACCCTCGAGGTCAGGTCGCCTAACCGGTGCCGCTTGCCAAACCGCCCGACACGATGATGAGAAGACCGACCAGCGTTGCTGAAAATTGCAGCCCAAAGCCGTGGCAAACGGACGCTCGCCAAATATGAGCCACCATGCAAGCACGGCTGCCAGCATCGAATGAAGGCAAAGTGATGAAGACCAGATTTGCCGTAGAGGTGTGGTAAACCGAAAACGTGAAGAAGATGTTGGAAACGCCGTAGACCACGCCAACAATCACCCAGTCACGGTCCTCTTCAGCGGGCTGGTGTCGTCGGTGACCTTGGCGCAAAGGTACAGAGAAAGTCCGAACACCAGTGCGATGCAAAAGCCCTGCAGTCCCATGGCAAACCACGGGTCGCTCTCTGCCAGCCTTATCATCGGAACATCAAACGAGATCACCAGACCGCCGGTGAAACCAAGCGACGCCTTTGGCCTGGTTGGTGTGTCTTGCGGCCGCATTTCATGAAACTTCTGGGTTAAGCTGGGGAAATCGCGCGGCTGATTCCCAGGCGCTGCCGGGGTCTTTCGTTCCCATCCGGTCACCGTCAGATGTTCCTGAGGCTGAAAACGCGTCTTGTATTCCATTTTTCGCGAGCCGCGAACCCCAATATCCCAGATAAACATAGGGAAGTCCCATTTCTGCGCGTTCGACATGACCGCGGATCATGAAAGTTCCCAGACTGCGATTGAGCCGAAGTCCGTATCGAAAACGTTAATGACCATGGACAATCCGTTGACCAGAATGTCGGTGAGTGCCACTTCCGCTACAAGCGGTCCTGCACCAGAGCCGGTAATGCCCGAATCGGGACCACGCTTGCGATATTCGATCAGCATCGTGTTGACATGGGTGTCCTCGACCATCATCGCATGGTAATCAAGCGCTCATGTCAGCCATCCCGCCACCGGCATGGCGACTGTCGAGATATTGGCGAAACAGTGAATATTGTTCCGAAGTTGCCGCAGAACTCCCCTGCTTGCCGACGAGGTCGCGGTTGTTTTTCGCCACGCGCTTCAGGGATCCGCCATATCGGAATTCGTCGACCACGATGCGAACCGACACGCAGGCGCGACAGTCTTCACAGGCAGGGCGATAGGCAATGTTTTGCGAGCGTCGAAACCGCCCTGGGTCAACATGTCACGATTTTGGGCGCTCACCCACCAGATGGCAATACCTTTCGCTCCAGCTTGCCGTCCAGATAAGGACATGCTTGTGCGGTGGCGGAACTGCGGTGTGTCGATCGCCATCCGGGTCATGATCCGTAATACCATGGGCGGCCACAGAATAAGTGAGCCACACAATGATGACAAAGCGGGCCGCCCGCACGCAGGTGTTCTGAAAACGATAATGCCCTGACCCATTACCAGAAGGTCGTCCGATAGCCAACCGGTGTGGCAAACGAACAATTGCGGCAAAGATGAGTCGGGCTGCAACGAGGGCATGGGGTCGACATTCATGCCTCCCGGCACGCGATGGCGACCGGCGTGAAGAGTACCGCCGTGGCATTGTTGGAAAGGATGTTTGTCAGAATTGCCAGCACCAGAAAGAACACGGACAGCACTGCAAAGGGTGGCATTCCCGCCATCGTATTGACTGCATTGGAGGCAATGAATTCTGCCCCGCCGCTGCGCTCCAGCGCGGTCGCTGCGGCAAGTGACGCTCCCACCAGCATGAAGATGCGCGAATCAAATGCCCGCTTTGCCTGGCGGATATTGATGCATCCCGAAAGTATCATTGCCATCGCACCCACCAGCGCAGTGACCATGATCGGCAGGATTTCGAGTGCTGCGAGCGCCACCAGCGCCAGGAAGATTGCAAGGGCAACTGGCGCCTTCCTGCGCATCGGCACAAGGACCTTCGATGCTTCGAGAAGCAGCAGGTCACGCGACGCGCGAAGCCGTGACACTTCCTCCGGCATCCCGCCAACCAGGATCGTATCGCCCGGCTCCAGCCTGATGTCAGCCAGGCCGCTTCGCTGCATGTGGCTGCGCCGCTGCAGCCCCAATACCTGAACGCCTTCATTGGCGCGAATGCCGGCACCCTGCAAGGTGCGCGAGGCGTAGCGCGAACCCGGCGCAATGACTGCTTCGGCAATGGTGAAATGCGGCTCGAGCTCGCGGTCTTCCTCTTCCGATTCTTCGGCCATCGCGAGTCCGGTCGAGCCCCTTGCCAGCGCCCTGGTCAGCGCCACACGGGTTGCCGCAACGATAACGACGTCACCCGCTTGCAGGCGAATGTTTTCGAACGGTGGCAGAATGGGAATGTCGTTGCGCAGGATCGTGCGCACGGTCATTTCGGACAGTTCCACAAAGAGGCCGGCGCGCGACTCGATGCCTTCAAGCGGATGTCCGGTGGAAATGTCGATCTCGGCGATGAACTGCTTTCCGGTCGTATTGCGGATCTGTTCTGCCATCCCGCTTCTTGGCTTGAGCAGATACGGCATGATGAAGATGACATAGAGGAGGCCTGCGCCAGCCAGGATAACGCCCATGCCGGTAATATCGAAAAACCCGATATTGATACCGGCCGTTGCGGCCATTCCTGCCACCAGCAGATTGGTGGATGAGCCGATCAACGTGGTCATGCCGCCCAGAATGGTGGCAAAGGAAAGCGGCATCAACCCCTTTGCTGCATCAAAATTCTTCTGCCGCGCAATGGTCGTCATCACCGGTATCAGCATCACGACAACAGGGGTGTTGTTGAGCATCGCCGATATCACTGCTGCCCCCACCAGGATGATTACCAGGGTTCGTGTCTGGCTTCTTCCGCCCATTCCCGACAACCAGCCCGAAAGGCCGTCAAGCGCATCTGTCTGAAACAATGCCTGTCCGACAATCCAGCAGGCTTAGAACGGAAACCAGTGCAGGATTGGCAAAGCCGGCGACAATTTCGGCGGGGCTTGGCGCGCGCTTTCGGACATATCGAGCGAAAACAGGATCAGAAAGGCGGCTACCGCCGTCAGTGATACGGCTTCGATGGACCATTTTTCAGCGATAGGCCGTGATCGTGACCACGATGATGGCGAAAGTCGCCCACATCGTCAGATTGTCACCCGCCAGCATTGCTGCTTCACCTGTCACGCCTGTCCCCGATTCCTGCAAATGCGAATCGCCATTTGAAACTCACCCGCACTATTGCAGATGGGCAGGTTTCAGGGAAAGGAAAGGCTTTGCGTCAACGGTCGCTGCGCACGATCACTGTTCCAAGCAGGATGTCCTGAACGAGTTGTTTTCTCTCGGTAAACAGGGAAACCAGCAGCATCAGCGGCGTGAAGGTCACATGCGCAACCCAGAAGATCATGCCATGCACAACAGCCGTGATGAAATCGACCGGGCGACCATCAACACGTTCGATGCGCAGCGAAAAGAAGTCCATGCCCCATGTGGCCTGACGCGGCCCGCCCATGGTCGAACCGACATAGAAAACGGCAATCAGCAATGCCAGGACCGGGTATAGCAGCCAGCCAAGGCCAAGGGTTAGAATGCCAAGGAAAAACACCACGATGCCTGCAACAAAGGTGAGGACACCAATCAGCGCGTAGTCGACAAGGAAGGCCAGAACCCGTCGCGTACGAACGCCTTCAAGCCGCTCCGCTGAAAAGCGCCAGGTCAGGTCTTCGTTGTTGGTGCTGTACATTGCCATCTTGGTCTCCTTGAACACCCGATCGGGAATCCCGACCGGGAACCGCATATGGGGACCAATTGTGGCAACGCAAGCCCGCGAAGTGGCGCGCTTCGGATCAGGATTGCTGCTCACGCCCGATTTCAGAGCCGGATCACATATTCCTTGCGGGTAGTCTCAACGACCTCCCAGATTCCGCGAAAACCGGGTTGCAGGATGAAGCTGTCACCGGCCTTGACCTCGCGCGTCTCGCCGTCATCCTCCCGAATGATCGAGACACCCGACAGTATCCGGCAATATTCCCACTCATCATACTGAATGCGCCAGCTGCCTGGCGTTGATTGCCAGACGCCTGCGTAAAGGCCATTGCCCTCCTCCACATTCCATGTGGTGAATTGCGGGTCTCCGCCCAGCACCCTGTCTGGCGGCGGTGCGCTTTCCTCTGCCTCGACATTGGCAATGTCCAGTGTCGCGTAATGCGTCATCTCAACCTCGTTTCAGGTAGTCGGCGATCTTTGGCGCGAAATAGGTCAATACCCCGTCACAGCCAGCGCGCTTGAATGCCATCATCGTTTCCATGATGGCGCGCTCCTCGTCGAGAAATCCCTTCTCCACCCCTGCCATGATCATCGAATATTCGCCCGATACCTGATAGGCAAAAGTTGGCATTGAAAAGGCATCCTTCAGCCGGCGGATAATGTCGAGATAGGGCATCCCCGGCTTGACCATCACCATGTCCGCCCCTTCCATGATGTCGAGCTCGGTCTCACGGATCGCTTCATCTGAATTGGCGGGATCGATATAATAGGTTTTCTTGTCACCCTTCAGCAGGCCGCCCGTGCCAACCGCCTCGCGGTAGGGGCCGCAAAAGGCCGAGGCATATTTGGTCGCATAGGACACGATTGCCACGTCCTGGTAGCCGGCTGTGTCAAGCGCTTCCCGGATCGCGCCAATCCGCCCGTCCATCATGTCGGAAGGCGCAATGATATCGGCACCGGCCTCTGCCTGCAAAACCGCTGCTTGCGCCAATTGCTCTACCGTCTCGTCATTGACGATGATGCCGTTTCGCAGGATGCCGTCATGGCCATGGCTCGTGAACGGATCAAGCGCCACATCAGTGATGATACCCATTTCGGGTACGGCCTTTTGATCGCCTTCGTTACCTGGTTGATGCGATTGTCCGGATTGAGTATCTCGCCACCCGTGTCATCACGTTTTGCAAGCGGAACGTTGGGGAATGTGGCAATGGCCGGTATTCCCGCTTCATGCGCGCGCTGCGCTGCTTCCACTGCAAGATCAAGCGACAGGCGTTCGATACCCGGCATGGCAGCAATCGGCTCCGTGACGCCGTGCCCCTCGATCACGAAGATCGGCCAGATCAGGTCATCCGCTGTTACCGTGTTCTCGCGAACCATCCGCCGCGACCAGTCAAACCGGCGATTGCGCCGCATTCTCCTGCGGCCGGTAATCTCGTCAACATTCGCCACAATCAGTCTCCTCTGCTGCAAGTCCGCAAAAGAACGCATGATTGAATCTTGATTGCAAGAGGCTGTGGCACTTGCCAGCATAATGCGCATGGCATAGGCACTGGTTCACGAATTTGATGATCCGACAGGGGCCAGATGGAGAACAATCCGGACAATGTTGTCGCCTTGGCACGGCGCCTCAACGCCACGTTTCTGCGCCTCGTGGCGGTTGTCCTGCTGTTATATGCGCTCCAGTACTGGACGCGGCTGACCGGATTTCATCAAGGCCCGGAAAATCGTTTCGACACCATGTCCGAACACTGGCAGGTGGCAGCCTCGGTGTTGGCCGTGTTGCTGCCAGTGGCAGCACTCGGATTGTGGGGACTGTTTTCGTGGGGAGTGGTGGTCTGGTTCGTCGCCATGGCAATCGAGCTTGTCATGTATGCCGGCTTTCACGGCTTTGTATGGCCGCGCTGACCTGCGCGTTGCGTTTCATGTTCTGTGTCTTGCGATTTACCTGGTTTTCCGGTTTGCGATTGCAGTGTTGACCAACAAAAAGTAAACGGCCGAATGATAAAACCGCAGGATTCAGCCATTTTCCGCGATTTCAGTCAAAACCGCCACATTCTGGTAAGGGTCGGTTAAGCCTTCTGTTTAAGTCGAATTTTAGTCGAAAGCGCTATTGTCCATCCATAGAGCGGGAGGAAACAATCCCGCCATTACAGAGAGGCAATGGCAATGACCAATTCACTTGGCCTGGTGGGCAAGGCTATCGAACCGCAGCCCACGGGTGATATAAAGACCCAATATCTCGAGACATTGACGCTGGTCGAGCGACTTCATCGCCGCCTGCTCGATGTCATCAAGGATGAATTCGACCGGCAGGGCAGGAGCGATCTGAACGCGGTTCAGGCTCTGCTTCTCTACAATATCGGCAATTCGGAACTGACAGCAGGCGAGCTGCGCACCCGCGGCTACTATCTCGGTTCCAACGTTTCCTACAATCTCAAGAAGCTGGTGGACATGGGCTTCATCCACCATCAGCGTTCGCGGGTTGATCGCCGTTCTGTTCGCGTAAGCCTGACGGAAGATGGCCAGAACATCGCCAATATCGTCGAGAAGCTATACCATCGCCAGATCAATACGGTCGAGCAGGTTGGCGGTATCAATCCTGACGAATTCGCCAGGATGAACAAGTCGCTGCAGCGCCTGGAACGCTTCTGGACCGACCAGATTCTCTACCGGCTCTGACAAGCCATCTGCATTCGGGGGCAACGAAAGAAAGGGCTCGCTTCGGCGGGCCCTTTTTCATTGGATGACTATTCCGCGGGGTCCCGAAGGTTTGCTGTCCCTGAACCACTGGCAATGAATTGCGGAACCAGTTTCGGTACAACCTGCTGGTAGGCAGCATAATCAGACCGGCTTTTGCGCATGTGCTGTTCGGTAAGCGGAAGCGTTATTCCCACAATGACTGCCGCCAGCAATGCCGGACCAATGAACACCCACCAGGCCCCGGTCAGGGCAAAGGCTGCGAGCGCAAATCCGCACCACACGACAATTTCACCGAAATAGTTGGGATGGCGTGACAGCGACCACAATCCGCCTCTGAAGGTTGTCCTGAGTTCGCCGGCTTTGCAGCGGAACAATTGCCAGTCGGCCACCGCCTCGATGATGATACCTGCAACAGCGATGGCCAGTCCAACGTCGAAAAGCACACCAACCGTTGCATTGGGCATCAGTGTTGCGGCATGAACCGGCGCTGCCATGATCCACAGCAGTACTGACTGCGCCGTGAACACCTTGAAGAGACTGACAAGCCACCAATTGCGTCCGCCAGCCACACGCATTGCCAGATAGCGGGCATCCTCGCCATGCGACTTCTGGTGACGCAGTATCAGCTGTCCCGCAAGCCTCACCGCCCACACCGTCACAACCGCCATGAAGACCAGTACAGGAGCCGAGGCAGGCGTCGGGCTGGCCGCAAGGCCAATCCATCCGATGACTGCGAATCCAGGTCCCCAGAAATAGTCAACGACACCCGCATCATTCGTGAATATCTGGACTACCCACAAGACGAAGAAACCGGCAAAGATGACCGCAAGGCTGGTGAGTGCCACGCTCCATGCGTCGGAAATCGTTGGAAGAAACTGGGCGATTGCCATTGTCATGCTAGCTCCATTGCTGCAAATGCCAGACTGTGTCGAATGACCAGCAGTCCCGCAGAAGCGTGTGGCTTTGATGTGCGCTTGTCACCGAAAAGCTGCATGATGTTCGCATCTGCCCGAAACTCGCCAAGATTTGATGGTTTGACCAAATCAGATCGCTGGCATTGGTTGAATCTTTGCATGTTGTTAACCATGTTCGAGTGACATTCGAAAAAGCCTGTGTCAAAGCCTTGGCTTGGAAAAGCCGTTGCGTGGCATGGTTTTCGACGGTGTTGGAATTGATACGAACCAGACCCGGAACCGGATCATAAAGATGAAAAGACGTGAATTCCTGGCAGCAGCAGCAGGCATGGCCACAACAGCCATGTCAGGCAAGGCATTTGCCCAAAATCCCATAGATGCCTTGTTGCAGAGCCCGCGCCGCGGCACGTGGAATGACGAGTTCGATTCAGGCCGTGGTGACAATCCTCCCGGATCATCTAGCGTTCCACCTTTTCCGAACAAACGCCTTACCATATCGAGGCGGCGATTGCGGATTAACCCAGATTGTCGCCAATGGCGGCAGCCGGTAGTGCCAGCCAACGAAAAGCTTCGCCTTGGTGCCACATCACCCAATGTTCCGATACTGCGCCGCCGCCTTATTGCGTCCGGCGATCTGCCGAAAACAGCGGCAATTCCGATGTTTTCGACAGCTGGGTCAATGGCGCAGTGCGCCGCTTCCAGGGTCGGCACGGGCTTCCCGATGATGGCGTGATGGGCAATTACACATTTGCAGCGATGAATGTGCCTGCCAATATCCGTCTCGGCCAGCTTGAGACAAACCTTGTCCGCCTTCGGACAATGTCCGGCTATCTTGGTGACCGCTATGTGATGGTCAATATTCCAGCTGCCCAGATCGAGGCCGTTGAAAACGGCAAGGTCGCCCAGCGTCACACGGCGATTGTCGGCAAGATTGACCGCCAGACGCCAATCCTCAATTCGAAGATCCACGAGGTGATTCTCAATCCCTACTGGACGTCTCCGAAATCCATTATCCAGAAGGACATCATTCCGCTGATGCGCAAGGATCCGGCTATCTCACGCGCAATCATATCCGGATTTTGAACGAGGCCACGGGCGAGGAGATCCGCCGGAGGCAATTGACTGGAGATTCCGATGAAGCCGTGAACTACATGCTGCGTCCGGGATCCGGGCAAGATCAACGCGATGGCCTCGACAAGATCAGCTTCAACAATCCGCATGCCGTCTACATGCATGATACACCGCAGCAGAGCCTGTTCGGCAAGATCGAAAGGTTCAATTCGTCCGGCTGTGCGCGTGCAGAATGTGCGTGACCTCTGCCTGGCTCCTGCGTGATGCGCCGGGCTGGAGCAGGGCGCAGATCGAAAGCACCATTGCTTCCGGCAACAACACACCAATTGAACTGCCAAATCCCGTGCCGGTCTACTTCACTTATATCACCGCCTGGTCGATTGAACCCGGAGTCGTGCAATTCCGCGATGACATCTATCACCGCGACGGTGTCGAGTGGCGCTGGATACCACCGCTCTTTGATTGCGGCCATTATGGCCACGCAGTCGAGCCCCGCCTGTTTGCAAGCGGGTTTTTCATTCAGGCAGCCAGGCTCGGCATTCCGACGCCGTTTCGGGTGGGGAGCAAGCGGCAAGTGACCAAGCGCTGCCAATGCGCCGCGAATGGCGATATCGAGCGGTGTTGACGGAGGGGAGCCGGCAATTGCGGCAAGTTCTCGCCGGTCATCGGTGCGGCACCCGCCACAAATAGGACATTTCGCTGATTTCACGCATCATCGGAACAAAAAGACCGCCAGCCCGGATAAGCGGCCAGGAACCCTGACACCCTGAATTCGCCCGCAGACCCGGCTGGCGAAGCGGCGACAACTCCGCCCCGGTGATATTGTGCCCACCGAAATGAAACCGTTCCGAAACTGTCACAGGCTTCACCATTTTCCGCCATTTGCACAAGGCGCGCGCCAGATCGGGCAGATAGGCCCATGCATTACACCTTGTCCATGGGGCCGGGATAGGCAAGGCTGCCCTTTGCCAGCTTGGCCCGACAACGAGGTCGAACCACGAGCCGGTGCCTGTCCCTCGAAAAAATCACCGGCGCGCAGGATCAGCGTTCTAGAGCGCCCGGCCTCAGCTTCGCGCTGGAAAAATGCTTCTGCCTCCATGCGAATGCGCGCCTTACCGATGATCCCCCAGCTGCGGCGTATCCTCAACCGGATGCTCGGGAATGGTAGTGCCGAAATTGTAGACATTGCCCGGGAACAGATGCAATGCAGCATTGGCCGCCGCAGCAGCGGCAACTTTGCGCGCAAGCGGCATTACCAGCGCCTGCCATTGTGGATAGAGCGGATTGAGGGCGTTGAAGATGACATCAACGCCTTTCGTGGCGGCAATCAGGCTTTGTTGATCCATTGCATCGGCCGTGATTGCCTCAATTCCCGGCAGGAGCTGATCCGATGGCGACAGCCTGGCTGGCTTGCGCGCCACTGCTTTCACTTTCCACCCGGCTTGCGAAAAAGCCTTTGCTGCTTCCATGCCCAATCGGCCATTGGCGCCCAGAATGGCGATGCTTCGGTTGCTTCCTGTCATGACCATCATCCTTGTTTCTTGCATGACCATAATTTAGCAATTCAAAAAATGATGGAAAATGCCAATATATGGATTAATGTGGTTCAAAATTGAATACCAATTTCGGGGGCTATCATGTCGGTGATTGAACGTTTCGGCTTGGATCTGCTGAAGGATTTCTTTCGGTGATGGAGCACGGATCGCTGACCGCTGCCGCAAAGGCACTGGGTATCAGTCAGCCGACGCTTGGGCGTCGTGACAGAGCAGGAAGCCCTTGGCGTTATCCTGTTCGAGCGCGGCCGCGAAGGACTTGTGCCAACCCAGGCTGCAACGGCGATTGCTGCCGAAGCCGACACCGTGCGTGCTGCCGCACAGGCGAGTGGCACGAGCTGGGTGACGCGCGCTCGGTATCCGGCACAGTGCGCATAACGGCGAGCGAGATGGCGGCGACCTACATGCTCTCGCCAATCATCGCCGATCTGCTGGCAAGGGAGCCTGACCTCGAAATCGAGCTTGCGCCCACCAACAGCGTCGAGAACCTTTTGAAGCGCGACGCCGATGTGCCCTGCGCATGGTGCGCCCCTCGCAACCCGAACTGATCGCGCGCAAGGTCAATGTCATGGAACTCGGCATCTTTGCCCATCGCGATTATATCGCGGCAAATGGTGCAAGCCTGACGACGCCGGAAGACCTCGCTGGCCATGTCATCATCGGATATGACCGCTCGGAACTGATCATTGACGGATTGCGCGAGGCGGGTCTTGAGGTCGATCGCCATTTCTTCCGCTATCGCTGCGACAGCCAGACGACCTGCATGGAAGCCCTGCGAGCCGGTGTCGGCATCGGCTTTTTACCGCGCTATCTGGGTAGCGCAGATCCGCTGGTCGAGATCGGCAGGGGATTTTCCAATTCCCTCGCTGGACATGTGGCTCGTTACCCATGGCGAGGTCCGCTCCAGCGCCCGCATCCGCACGGTCTTTGATTATCTGGCCGCCAGGATTTCCGCCCTGGCACTGAATTGAAATGGGCAAAAACTCCCCCTTGCGACAATGCGCCTGCACCATGTTTCCTGTTTCGCAAAGCGTGTGATATCTGGCGCAGTTGAAACTGGCACGACGCGGTATTGCATGCCAGAACGCGTCCGGCTTCACGCATGCGAAGCCATCACCGGATATGTTCCGGCAATTGGCCCAAACCCTACAGGATTGACCCATGGCCAAGACCGCAAACGATTTTTCAGGCTTCTTCACCGCCACGCTGGAAGAGACCGATCCGGAAATCTTCCGTTCGATCCGCGACGAGCTTGGCCGCCAGCGCCACGAGATCGAACTGATCGCGTCTGAAAACATCGTCAGCCGCGCCGTGCTGGAAGCGCAAAGGCTCGATCATGACCAACAAATATGCCGAAGGCTATCCGGCTAAAGCATATTATGGCGGTTGCCAGTTTGTCGACGTGGCAGAAACCCTGGCCATCGAGCGCGCCAAACAGCTCTTCGGTTGCAACTTCGCCAATGTGCAGCCTAATTCGGGATCGCAGATGAACCAGGCGGTGTTTCTGGCGCTGCTGCAGCCGGGCGACACCTTCATGGGGCTGGACCTCAATTCCGGCGGACACCTGACGCATGGCTCGCCGGTCAACATGTCCAGCAAGTGGTTCAACGTCGTATCTATGGCGTCAGCCGCGACGACAACCGCATCGACATGGATGAAGTCGCCGCCCGCGCAGAGAACACAAGCCCAAGCTCATCATCGCCGGGCACTGCCCTATTCGCGCATCTGGGACTGGAAGCGCTTCCGCGAGATTGCCGATTCGGTGGGCGCTTACCTGATGGTCGACATGGCGCATATTGCGGGCCTCGTTGCCGGTGGCGAGCATCCATCGCCAGTGCCGCATGCCCATGTTGTCACCTCGACGACGCACAAGTCGCTGCGCGGCCCGCGCGGCGGCCTGATTCTCAGCAATGACGAGGACATCGCCAGGAAGATGAATTCCGCCGTATTCCCCGGCCTGCAGGGCGGCCCGCTGATGCATGTGATTGCCGCAAGGCGGTCGCGTTTGGCGGGCGCTGCGCCCCGAATTCAAGACCTATGCGAAGAACGTTGTCGCCAACGCCCGCACGCTGGCGGCGAGCCTTCAGAAACCGGCCTCGACATCGTCTCCGGCGGCACCGACAACCACTCGATGCTGGTTGACCTGCGCCCGAAAAACGCCACCGGCAAGCGCGCAGAGGCAGCCCTTGGCCGCGCCAACATCACCTGCAACAAGAACGGCATTCCCTTCGATCCGGAAAAGCCTTTCGTCACCTCGGGCATCCGGCTTGGCACGCCGGCCGGCACCACGCGCGGCTTTGGCGAGGCGGAATTCGCCGAGATCGGCCGCCTGATCTCGGAAGTGATGGACGGGCTGAAAGCCTCCAATTCCGACGAGGGCAATGCCGCCGTCGAGGCAGCCGTCAAGGCCAAGGTCATTGAACTGACCGACCGCTTCCCGCTTTATGCAGGCATGTAGGAGAACCCCGTTTGCGCTGCCCCTATTGCTCATCCACCGACAGCCAGGTGAAGGATTCGCGTCCGACTGAGGACGGCAACGCGATCCGGCGCCGCCGCGTCTGCAATGATTGCGGCGGTCGCTTCACCACCTTCGAGCGGGTGCAACTGCGCGAACTCTATGTGCAGAAGAAATCCGGCAAGCGCGTGCTGTTTGACCGCGCCAAGCTCGAACGCTCCATCCACACCGCATTGCGCAAGCGTGACGCCGACCCCGAACGCGTCGAGCGGATGATCAACGGCATCGTGCGCCAGCTCGAAAGCCAGGGCGAGGGCGACATCCCGTCAGAAGACATCGGCCGCCTCGTCATGGACGGGCTGAAACAGATCGACGAAGTCGCCTATGTCCGCTTCGCCTCCGTCTACAAGGACTTCCAGAAGGCCGAGGATTTCGAGGGCTTCCTGCGCGAGATGGAGGAGTAGGGGGCGTCAATTCGGACGTTTGATGATTAATTGTGACGCTTGGTAGCTGCAGTTCGCGAATACTCGGCCATAGTCTCGAAACGGATACAACGGTCGCCCGTTATCCCGTGAAGAACGCTTCTGTATCAGGCCCGAGCAAATCTCCGAAACCCAACTTATCGGCTTGCCATTCGGTTTGCGACCTCCGTCAAGGCTTTGACATCTGGAAGTTCCACTGCCCAACCTGCCGCGAAAGAAATATCATTCGATCTTGGCCTTCGATCCTCAGGTAAGAAATTCAACTTGATACGAGAGGGCAATGCAGCTGCTTCTCCAACAAATAGCGCTTCTCGGCGCGGCAGCGACGGAAGGAGCTTTATCAATGATGCCATCGAGTCTGGAAGAAAACGCCCGACATGCTCTTGATCGTGTCCATTCGTGAGGCGCAGCACGAGCCATGAATTGCACTGGGACAGCACTGTGCTCTCGACGTCAGAAGGTCGCTGGGAAACCAGCATCAGGCCGATCCCATACTTCCGTCCTTCGCGGGCAATGCGGCGAATGGCATCTTGAGCTGCTGCATATTGCGCTTCACCCCGATCGGGCACATAGCGATGAGCCTCCTCGCAGACCAGGAGAATCGGGTCGCGCTCGCGCTCTTCACGCGTCTGAGCCAATTTATATGAAAACATCAAACGGGCTAGTGCGGCGGTCAACGGGCCAGCGACCTCTGTTGGCAATCCAGAAATGTCCAGTATCCGTATTGGAGCGCTTTGACGTTCGGAATCGACCCCGACAAATTGCGCGAGTATTTCTCCCAGCTGAGGATCATTAGCAGTATAGTTTCGCATCAGAAATGCCACTCTGCTGTCGAGACGCAGCACCGATAATTTGTCTAGAATGGATGCAAACTTTTGTTGGTAGTCACCATCGGTAAGCGCCTCCCAAGCTCCTTTCTGAAGCCGATTATTTTGACACAGTTCGATGTGGGCCCGAAATTCATCCAAATCAAACGGCAACGGCCAGTCGCGATCAAACTGCGCGATTTCTTCAGATTTTCGCCCCGCAGCGACTCTTGGAAGATCAGGATGGCCCTGGCCGTCAGTTTTTCTGGCTGGATCGCTCGCTGCGGTCACCAGGCCAGACGCATGCATTCGGGCATGCGCCAAGGCTTTGTACACGACATTTGCCTGCGAAGTTGCTTCGAACTCTCCTTTGCCGACAACGAGACGACGAAACTCGTCGCTAGACATTAGCCAATACGGAAGTTTCGCCGCGCGGAAGCCAGCATCGCCGTCACCCGCGTCCTCGAAGGCCCGGTAGACAACTGCCCGATCACCAAATGCAGGGCCATACTCACCATGCGGATCGATGATAATGACACGAGGTCGCGAAAGTTCCCCGCCTTCAATTGCCCTGTGGCCCAAGACAGCGTGAAGGATTGCAGCTACAGCAGTCGACTTGCCTGACCCTGTCGAACCCAGAACCGCAAAGTGTTGCCCAAACAGCTTGTCCATATCAGCATGGCATGGACCCCATCTGCGGCCACATAGGAACCAAACGAAATGAAACGATTTGGGCCGTCGCCGCCCTTCTTTTCGATAGCGGTATAAAGACGTCGCGTCTCTGAAAATGTGACGAGGAATACACCTTGAAGAGGAAGAGGTGAATTTCGAACGCCTCGGTCGAAGGTCAAAGTCCCCGTCGACTTCTTCCAACGAGCCTCACCAAATAAGTCCGCCTCAAGAACCCGCCGGTCCATCCCATCCGTCACGTCCTGTGCAGCAGCCTCTTCTTCAGTCTGCAGGCGAAGCAAACGAACCATGGCGAAAAGGACAGTTCGCCCAAGATGAAGCTTTATCAAGCTTCCTATTTGACCAACCGAATACACTGTACCACCATGTGTCTGAACAAGTTCAGTCAGGCTGCGCTTCAACGCAACCTTGATCGTGGTTCCGGAAATCTCGAATACTGTTCCAATTTGAATATCTGGGTCTAAATCAAAATCACTCATTCAATCGCCTCTGCAATGTCGTCAGGCAGGCCGTTTTCAGCCAAACTGGTTGCGCCAGCGAAGGTCCACCAATCTCTTTCTGGTATGGGTGCAGTCGGGGGAAAATATGGTCCGCCATTTCCCCGATAAAGCCCGCCTTTCGTCAACGCGAATATTCGATTTCCAGCGCTGCTTGATCCCCAGTTTGCCAATTTCCCGTCGAATTCACCGGCGAAAGCCACAAGGGTGGTTTTGCTTTCATGGTGAAGAACATTCTGCTCAATGATAGCGTCGATATGATCGTCCCCAAATGAGTACCCGCAAACAAATAAAACTTGCTGACGGTGATGAGAAAGGATGCTGCGAAAATTCTGGAATAGGAAGCCAAAAGGGTCTTCTCTGGAAGCCATATATTTCGTGGCCTGGGGATGATCACGACATTGCCGTTGTCATTCGAACGGCTTGGATAGATGTCGTCATATCGGACGCGAAAGATGGTCCATTTTCTTCGCCACATCGGTACCAATCTATTGATCCATGCAGCTTCGTGATGATTGCTTTCAGGCGCTGATCGTCAGATGCTGTCAAAAAAGAAGCTTCGTCCCAAGCGGCGATAGCACCGCCAGAAAATCCATCTGTGTATGGAATACGTTCAAGTGAAAGCGCATCTTCGATCAAGGTGTCATAGTTCGTAGTGATAAACTGGATCGGTTCCCGCCGCTCGTCCAACCCAGCACGATTCACCTGATATAGTGCCCGAATGAAACTCCGATGGTCATCAATGGAGACGATTGGCTTGCCTTGCTCTCCGACCTTTTGTGGGTTCTCATTGGTCGCGGGTTGGTACCCCCACCGTAAAATATCTCGGATATGCCGAAGAATGGTGTGATGTGCAGCCTGAAGCCTGATCTTCTGCACACGTTCACCCCCTACCGATGCGCTTGTGTCTCTTGCACGTTCAGCCAGCGCAATTAGATCGCCGAAATGGCTTAGAACATGCTCCACATGAAGCTCTTTCGGCAAATCGTCGCGCACTGCTAAAACCAATTTGTGTGCATCAGCGTCCGCAGGATCACTTGCCAAGAGATTAAATACCCGTTCTGTCAGTGGATACATCAGGGGTAGTCCGGCGCCAAAACTGATGCCCGCTCCCGTTAGCCACACTTGTCTTGGTGCGCGCAAATGGCGATCGAGTTGCCGCGCTGCTTCAATATCACTGGTCATCTTTCACCTACCGTCGATAGCCGTAGGCTCAAGCAATACCAGTTGCCTTCATGAAGGCGCAATCAGGAAGAGAAGAAAGTTTGCTTGCTACTATGATACTTTGTAGGCGCTCGATTCGGCGTCGCATCCCCCATTCCCCCCCCCCACCAACCGGTCCTTCGCCATGCGCAACATTGTTCTCATTCTTGCTGCTGTCTGGGCCTTGCTGGTCCTTTACGGCCTTGTTTCGCACGGCATGCCGGGCGCGCGGACTTTGCCATCCTGCCGCTCATGCTTCTGCGCTATGGCCCGGTATACGGCGTGCCGCTTGGGGTTTCGGTCATGGGCGCGTTCTATGGGGTGGCGGTTGCGCTGTCGCTGCTGGCAACAGGGCTGGGCCTCGCCTTTCGCGCCAGGTTGTGGGGCAGGGCGCTGCCGTCCTCGGTATTGTCGGCTTCCTGTTCCTGTGCGCGCTGGGCTTGGGGCAAGGTGGATAGCAGCCTTTTCGCGCCAACAGCCGATTGGAAAGACAACCCACTTCCCATCACTCCCATCTCCCGCTAATCCTCAGCCATGGATATCGACACCCGCTTAATGGCTGCTGCCATCCGCCTTGCGCGGCGCAATGAGGGCCTGACCGCCACCAACCCTTCCGTTGCGTGCCTGATCGTGCGTGACGATGTGATTGTCGGTGCTGGCGTCACGGCGCGCGGTGGCCGCCCGCATGCCGAGCCTGTGGCACTTGCGGAAGCCGGAGCGCTGGCGCGCGGCGCCACTGCCTATGTCACGCTCGAACCCTGCGCCCATCATGGCCGCACGCCGCCCTGCGCCCAGACGCTGATTGACGCCGGCATTGCCCGCGTCGTTACAGCCGTCACCGATCCTGATGAGCGGGTAAACAGCCTCGGCCACGCCATGCTGCGCAAGGCTGGCATCACGGTGGACGAGGGCGTGCTGGCAGGTGAAGCGCGTGAGGGCCTTGCCGCCTATCTGCTGCACAAGCGGCTGGGACGGCCGCGCGTCACGCTGAAACTCGCCGTCTCCGCCGATGGCTACATCGGGGTGAAGGGCAGGGGGCAGGTGTCCGTTACCGGTCCGCTCTCGCGGGCCATGAGCCATTTGATGCGCGCGCGCAACCACGCAATTCTCGTCGGCGTCGGCACGGTGATCGAGGATGATCCCGAACTCACCTGCCGCCTGCCGGGGCTTGCCGACCGCTCGCCGGTGCGCATCGTGCTTGATCCGCATGGCCGGCTGCCTGCGGGTTCGGCCCTTGAAAGAACCGCCGGAAGCGCACCCGTATTGATTGTCGCGCCTCCCGGCCTGCCTGCCCATGCGCCAGCCATTGCTGCCGGCTGCGAAGTCCTGCCTTGCGAACTGCATGAGGGCAGGGTGGCACTGCCGGAATTGCTCGATGATCTGGCCGCCCGCATCCGTTCGCTGCTGGTCGAGGGCGGCGCCACCGTTGCGCGCTCCTTTCTGGACGAGGGGCTAGTCGATGAAATCGCGCTGTTCCGCGGTGCCGTTTCGCTGGCCGGCAAGGGGCGGTTGCCTCTCCGCTCGTTGATGGCGCCAGCCTTGCGGGCTTCACACAAACCGGCGAAGCGCGCTATGGCGACGATCACCTGACGCATTATTCGAGAAAGGCCTGAACCATGTTCACCGGCATCGTCACCGACATTGGAACGATCACCAGGATCGAGCCGCTTGATGAGGGCAAACGCTTCCACGTTGAAACAGCGTGGGACACCGGCGATCTCGAAATCGGTGCGTCTGTTGCCCATGCCGGAACCTGCCTGACGGTGGTGTCGAAAGCGCCGGGCTCGTTCGAGACGGAAGCCTGGGAAGAGGCACTTCGCCTGACAACGCTCGGCTCGCTGCAGGCAGGCGACAGCATCAATCTCGAGCGCTCCCTGAAAATGGGCGACGAACTCGGCGGCCACATGGTCTCCGGCCATGTCGACGGCAAGGCCAAAATCCTGACGCGCAAGGATGAAGGCGGCGCGGTGCGGTTCACCATCGAAGCGCCAGAACCGCTTGCGCGTTTCATTGCGCCAAAGGGTTCTGTGGCACTTGATGGCACATCGCTGACGGTCAATGCAGTCGAGGGCAGCCGCTTCGACGTGCTGCTGATCCGCCACACGCTGGAAGTGACAACCTGGGGCGCGCGCAAGCCGGGCGACTTCCTCAATCTCGAAGTCGACATCATGGCGCGCTATGCAGCGCGGCTCGCCAGCTTTCCCGCCCAATAGTCCAGCCGGGGTCAGGGCAGCACAAATTGCTTGCGATTTGGCGGTGGGCGTGGTTTGACCTGCCGCATCAACTTCGGAGATTTGCCATGGCTTCCGCCCCGCACCTGCTGATTGTAGAAGCGCGATTCTATGAGGATATCGCCGACGAACTGCTGTCTGGCGCCGTCAATGCCCTTGATAGTGCCGGTGCCACGCATGACCGGATTTCGGTTCCCGGTGCGCTGGAAATCCCGGCGGCAATCGCCATGGCGCTCTATGCGTCCGAAGACAATGGCGTTGAATATGACGGCTTTGTAGCCCTTGGCTGTGTGATTCGCGGCGAAACCAGCCATTATGACATCGTGGCCGGAGAATCCGCGCGCGCCCTGATGGACCTGGCCATCGACGAATGCATTGCGGTCGGCAATGGCATCATCACCTGCGAAAATGGCGAACAGGCCTGGGCCCGCGCCCGCGTTACCGAGAAGAACAAGGGTGGTGGCGCAGCAGAGGCGGCTTTGGAAATGATCCGGGTTCGGCGCAAGCTCGGTGCGTAATTCAATGTCCCAAAAGCCAGCAGACAACGCCGCCAATGCTCCCGTCAAACCTGCCAACAAGCGCGGCGCAGCGCGTCTCGCCGCGGTGCAGGCGCTGTACCAGATGGAGATTTCCGGCGCGAACGTCACCGAGATTGTTGCCGAATACGAAAACTCGCGCCTTGGCCAGGAGATCGATGGCGAACATTATCTCGACGCCGATCATGGCTGGTTCCGCTCGGTAGTGTCCGGTGTCGTCAGCCAGCAGCGAAAGATCGATCCCGAAATCCATGCCATGCTCACGCCGGAATGGCCGTTGTCGCGGCTGCACACCCTTTTGCGCTCGATCCTGCGTGCGGCGGTCTATGAACTGATCAACCGCAAGGAAGTGCCAGCCCGCGTCATCATTTCCGAATATGTTGATGTCGCCAAGGCGTTCTTTTCTGACGATGAACCGGGCATGATCAACGGCGTGCTGGATCGGATCACCCGCAAATTGCGCGCAGAAGAGCTTCCCGAAAGAGCGGCCGGCGGCAGAGCCGCAGGCGGAACGGTGCCGGATGGGAAGCCAGGTTGACGACAATGCCCGGCCCGGCGAATTTGATCTGATCGCCCGCTATTTCGCGCCGCTCGCCAACTCGTCTGGAGCCTTCGGCCTTCGCGACGATGCTGCCCTTGTTGATGTTTCGCCTGGCGCGAAACTGGTTGTCACGCAGGATGCGGTTGCTTCGGGCGTTCATTTCTTCGCCGATGATCCTCCCGATCTTGTCGCGAGAAAGGCGCTGCGGGTAAACCTCTCCGACTTGGCGGCCAAGGGTGCCAGGCCAACCGCATTTTCGCTTGCACTCGGGCTTTGGGATGGCTGGGATGAGGCTTGGCTTTCATCCTTTGCAAGGGGCCTTGGCGAAGATTGCGCCCATTTCGGCATTACGCTGACAGGTGGCGACACCTTCCGCTCACCGGGCGGTCTGGTTGTTTCAATTACCGCCTTGGGTGAAATCACCGATGGTGAATATGCATCGCGGCTAGGGCATCGCCTTCAGACACGCTGTTCGTGACCGGAACCATCGGCGATGGCGCGCTTGGGCTGAAAGTGCGTAGCGGCGAATTGACCACCAACGACACCGACGCGGCCTTGCTGCCAGGCCTATGGCTGCCGAACCCGCCCGTCGCTTTCGCCCCGCTGATTGCCCGCCATGCCTCTGCGTCGATGGACATTTCCGATGGCTTTCTGGGCGACCTGCGCAAACTTGCGGCAGGTTCAGACGTGGGTTTTGACATTCCGGCAAGCCGTGTTCCCTGTCGCGGGAGGTTGCAGACCCTTGCCGAAAACAGACCCGATATTCTTGCCAGCGCACTTTCCGGAGGGGATGACTACCAGTTTCTTTTCACTGTGCCGCAAAGTCGCGTTGCACGATTTGTACAGGAAGCGCAAAAGGGGGATATTCGCGTAACTTCCCTGGGTCAGGCCAATGCCAATGCAGGTGTTGTCGCGATATCTGGACCGGATGGCGCGCCCCTGTCGCTTGCCAGCGAATCCTGGAACCATTTTTGAACCATCAAGCATCGACCCTAGCCCGGTCCCCCTGGGCCGGTCCATTGAAAGCCCGAAATGACTCAAGCCGCTATCACGCTTACCCCGCAGGAAGAAAACGCGGTCGCCAGGAAAAACGCTGCCCTTTACGCGGCCTGCCAGTCCCTTAATGGCGCAGCAGCACCCATCAATATTGCCCTTGGTGGCATTGTCGGCAGTTACCTGCTGGCTGCCGACAAGTCGCTGGCGACGGCACCGGTTACCGGCTTCAATCTGGGCGTGGCGCTCGGTGCGTTGCCTGCAGCCATGATCATGCGCCGCATCGGCAGGCGCTATGGCTTCATGTCGGGTGCAGTCATTGGGATCTTCGGCCTGCTGTTTTCGGCAACCGCAATCTGGATGCACTCCTTTGTCATGTTCTGCGTAGGCCTGATGCTCAACGGCATGGCTGGTGCCTTTACCCAGCAATACCGTTTCGCCGCAGCTGACCGCGGCACGCCTGATTTCAAGGCAAAGGCGATTTCCTGGGTTCTGGTAGGTGGCATTGCGGCTGCCGTCATCGGGCCGCAGGTCGTGATCTGGACAAAGGATCTGCTCTCGCCAATTCCATTTGCCGGAGCCTTCCTGACCGGAACGCTGCTGTTTGCCGCCAGCATCGTCGTGATGTCATTTCTTGATCCATCCGTGCCGGTAAAGCCGAAAGCAGGCGAAATCCGCGACACGGGAAGGCCGCTGCCCGAGATCATGATGCAGCCACGCTTCATCGTTGCGGTGGTATGCGGAACTACATCCTATGCCTTGATGAGCTTCGTCATGACGGCAGCGCCGCTGGCGATGCTGGGTTGTGGCTTTTCCCAGACGAATTCGACCCTTGGCATTCAATGGCATGTGCTTGCCATGTTCGGCCCAAGCTTCTTTACCGGAAACCTGATTGCCCGCTTCGGCAAGGAGACCATCGTTGCCACCGGACTTGTCGTTTTGCTTGCCTGCGCCTTCGTCGCGTTGATGGGCGTCGAACTGATGCATTTCTGGGGATCATTGATCCTGCTCGGTATCGGCTGGAACTTCGCCTTTATTGGCGCAACATCGATGGTGACCGAGACCTATACGCCGGCCGAAAAAAACAAGGCACAGGGTGCCAATGACTTCATCCTGTTTGGAACCGTGGCGCTTGCCTCGCTGATGTCCGGACTGACGCTCAACCATTTTGGCTGGAATGTCATCAACATGATCGTGTTTCCGGTGGTTGGAATTGGCCTCATTGCGCTGGGCTGGTTGCTGCTTCACGGCAAAAGCCGGGGCAAAACCGCATCATAAGCCTCCATAAGCCTAATGTGGCATGGGAAAAGCCTAACATTTCCTTGACGCGGCGCGCTTTCTGAATAGTGTGCGCCACGGTTTTGCCCGATTTCAACCGAGGTCGGGCTTCCGCGGCAATCTGTTCCAAAAACGCGTGAACAGCCCCGGATTCAATGAACAACAAAGGGAATTGAGGGAAATGGACGCACTTACTGTCGCAATCCTCTGCGGCGTCGTGTCGATCGTCTATGCCATCTGGGCTACACGCTCGGTACTGGCGGCTGATGCCGGCAATGCACGCATGCAGGAAATCGCGGGCGCTATCCGCGAAGGCGCCTCTGCCTATCTCAACCGCCAGTACACAACCATCGCCATTGTGGGCGCGGTGGTGTTCGCGCTGGCCTGGTATCTGCTCTCGGCCACTGCTGCAATCGGCTTCCTGATCGGTGCCGTGCTTTCGGGCGCAGCAGGCTTCATTGGCATGAACGTCTCGGTCCGCGCCAATGTGCGCACCGCACAGGCCGCTTCGAAGAGCCTTGCCGCAGGCCTCAGCATCGCCTTCGTGTCGGGCGCGATCACCGGCATGCTGGTTGCAGGCCTGGCGCTCCTCGGCGTTGCTGTCTATTACTGGTACCTGACCGTCATGGTCGGTCTGCCTTCAGACAGCCGTGAAGTCATCGACGCACTGGTTTCACTGGGCTTTGGCGCATCGCTGATCTCCATCTTTGCCCGCCTCGGCGGCGGCATCTTCACCAAGGGTGCAGACGTTGGCGGCGATCTCGTCGGCAAGGTGGAAGCCGGTATTCCCGAAGATGATCCACGCAACCCGGCAACAATCGCCGACAATGTCGGCGACAATGTCGGTGACTGCGCGGGCATGGCAGCCGACCTGTTTGAAACCTATGCGGTCACGATTGTTGCAACCATGGTTCTGGGCGCAATCTTCTTCGGCGGCTCGGGCGTTCTTGAATCCGTCATGGTCTATCCGCTCGCAATTTGCGGCGCATGCATCCTGACCTCGATCATCGGTACCTTCTTCGTCAAGCTCGGCGCCAATGGTTCGATCATGGGCGCCCTCTACAAGGGCCTCATCGTCACCGGCCTGCTGTCGATCGTCGGCTTGTGGGTTGCTACCCAGTTCACCATCGGCTGGGGCGAAGTGGGCGTTGCCAATGGCATGTCGATCACAGGCACCAACCTGTTCATCTGCGGCCTGATCGGCCTGCTGGTAACAGCGCTGATTGTCGTGATCACCGAATATTACACCGGCACCAACAAGTGTCCGGTTAATTCGATTGCCCAGGCATCGGTTACCGGCCATGGCACCAACGTCATCCAGGGCCTGGCGGTTTCGCTTGAATCAACTGCAATGCCGGCAATCGTCATTGTTGGCGGCATCATCGCAACCTACCAGCTGGCCGGCCTGTTCGGCACCGGTATCGCAGTTACCGCCATGCTCGGCATTGCGGGCATGATCGTTGCTCTCGATGCCTTTGGTCCGGTTACTGACAATGCCGGCGGTATCGCGGAAATGTCCGGTCTTGATCCGGAAGTTCGCAAGTCAACCGACGCACTGGACGCGGTAGGCAACACCACAAAGGCTGTCACCAAGGGCTATGCCATTGGTTCGGCAGGTCTGGGTGCCCTGGTACTGTTCGCAGCCTATTCCAATGATCTGCAGTTCTTTGCTTCCAAGGCAAATGCGGAAGGTTCAACCCTGTACCCCTACTTCAAGGGTATGGGCGAGATTTCCTTCGATCTTTCGAACCCATATGTTGTGGCAGGCCTTATCTTCGGCGGTCTCATTCCCTACCTCTTCGGTGGTATTGCAATGACCGCAGTCGGTCGCGCCGCAGGCTCGATCGTCGAGGAAGTTCGTCGCCAGTTCCGCGACGATGCAGGCATCATGGCCGGCACTTCCAAGCCGAACTATGCGCGTGCTGTCGACATCCTGACCAAGGCTGCGATCCGCGAGATGGTCATTCCGTCGCTGCTTCCGGTGCTTGCGCCACTCGTCGTCTATTTCGGTGTGTTGCTCATCTCCGGTTCCAAGGCTTCTGCCTTCGCGGCCCTGGGTGCATCGCTGCTTGGTGTTATCGTCAACGGCCTGTTCGTTGCGATCTCCATGACATCAGGTGGTGGTGCGTGGGACAACGCCAAGAAGTCGTTTGAAGACGGCTTCACCGACAAGGACGGCGTGACCCACCAGAAGGGTTCGGAAGCCCACAAGGCCTCCGTGACCGGCGATACGGTTGGCGATCCGTACAAGGACACAGCCGGCCCGGCAGTAAACCCGGCCATCAAGATCACGAACATCGTGGCGCTGCTGCTTCTGGCAGTCCTGGCACACTGATCTGCGTGATCCACGCTGAAATGAAAAACCCCGCGGAGCGATCCGCGGGGTTTTTGTTTGTTCAGGCTTGGTTCTGAAGCTGTTCAGAGCTTGCTTCCTTGCGGTGGCAATGGTGCAATCGGCTTGGCATTCTTGCCGCCACCGGCAAAGATTTGTGCCAGGAAGCTGAGGTCCTTGCCCGTTGTCGGGGTTGTACGCGAAATGAAGTCGAACACCTTGCCGTCCTGCAATCCGTAATTGGCGACATTGGCAACGGTCTGCGTCTCATCGAAATAGACTGCCAGAATGCGCTGATCGACGATCTGGCCCTTCTGATAGGCAAACTTCTTTTCCTTGGTCTGCGTGATGTAGTAGAACACCTCGTTGTCGAAACTGCCGGTGGTCGATGGCGTTCCGAGCGCAAGCAGCACCTGGTCACGGCTGGAACCGACCGGGATCAGTTCGATCTGGTTCTGGGTGATTACCGCGCCATGGGTGAATACCTGCTGCGAATTGCAGCCCTGCAGCGCGCCGAGGCTGATTGCCGCGGCAACCATGCCTGCAAGGCGCAGACTTCTGTTCATGTTCGCCCATTCTTTCGTCATGACTTGGGTCATTCCCGTCTATTCGAAGATGCGCTGGATGGAATTGCCGCACATCAATGCCAGTTCAATACCTGTAATTCCAGTCGTTTCCGGTATATCACCGTTTGCCAAGTTGCAAGTGAACGATCCCGAACCCGGTCAAAAGGACGTTTCCAGACCATGCCCATCGCCCCGCTTTCAAGATTTCTTGCCGGACTTCGCGGCTCATCCGCCAACCACGTTGTTCCGCAGGAAATTTATGGCCGTGTTATGGCACAGGCCCGCAATGGCACATTCTATACCCGATATGGTTTTGAGGACACGGTCACAGGCCGCTTCGACATGCTGGCCTTGCACATGTTTCTGCTGTCGCACAGATTGGCAAATGCGGATGATCCGGTTTCGGCAGAGCTGGGCCAGCAGGTATTCGACATATTCACCGCCGACACGGACCGCGCCTTGCGTGAAATCGGCATTGGCGACACGTCAGTCCCAAAGCGGAAGAAGGCAATGATTCGGGATTCTACGGCCAGATTTCCGAATTTGCCGAACCCTTGAGCAGTCGTGACGCACAAGCGATGAAGTCGGCAATTGCCAACCGTTTCACCACGCTTCAGGCCGATGAGGTCGAAAGGCTCACTGGATACATGTTCAGGGCTGCTGATTGCCTTGCCGCGGCCAGTCCGGCCGAGATTGGCGAAGCCCGGCTCTCCTGGCCCGATCCCGATCCGAGGAATGACCATGACAGAACTCGCGCCAATTCCCCAATTTGAAGTTCACGTCGCCGTGCTGCCCGGTTCGGGGTTTCGCGCGCGTCTGCGTCCCGACGAAGCCGAAACGGCGATGGTTGCAGCCGCATGTGGCGTGACAGCCTTTCACCGCCTTGAAGCGGATTTGCTGGTCAGGCGCTGGCGTCGCGATGGTGTCGACATCACGGGTGAGATTCGCGCCACTGTCGAGCAGCCCTGCGTCATTACGCTGGAGCCTGTGCTGCAACAGATAGACGGTCAGTTGGATGTGACCTTCATCAGTGAGGATTCCAAACTCTCCAGGCGCCAGCCCGTTGATACTGGTGAACTGGTCCTGGATCCTGACGGTGAAGACATTCCCGAAAGTTTTTCCGGCGACACGATCGATCTCTGGCCGGTGGTCGTTGAATGGCTGGGATTGGAGATCGATCTGTTTCCAAGATCAGAGGGAGCAGAGCTGCCGCCGGAAATCACCGGGGAAAACGATGAGGATGAGCGCCCGCCCTCACCATTTGCCGTGTTGAAAGCGCTCAAACGGGAAAACGATTAGGCAAAAACCGGTGGGATGCAGAGCGGCTGACTGCATTCGCCTTGCGAACTGTGTGGAAAACACTATTGTCCGCCAAAGGCCAACGGTTTGCTGGCAGGCAGGATTCTGATCGCGAAGCTCCCGCAGCACCCAAGGGGTATGGTACGAATTTCCCAAATGTCTCAATCCAGAACAGTTTCACTTGATGCAATGGGAGGCGACCACGGTCCGGCCGTAGTCATCGGCGGTGCTGCCATAGCGCATGAGCGCCGCCCGGAATTGCGGTTTCGCTTTTATGGCGATGAAACCGCTATCCGCAAGATCTTGGCCAGCCATCCGCGTCTTGAGCCTGTTTCCAGCATCATCCATTGCGAAGTATCCATTTCCATGGACGACAAGCCCAGCCAGGCGCTGCGTCGGGGGCGCTGGAAGTCGGGCATGTGGCGCGCCATTGAGGCGGTAAAGTCTGGCGAGGCCGATTTCTGTGTTTCCGCTGGCAATACCGGCGCACTGATGGCAATGGCGAAGTTCTGTCTGCGGACAATGGCCGGAATTGAACGCCCGGCAATGGCCGCACTCTGGCCGACCCTGAAAGGCGAGAGTGTGGTGCTGGATGTGGGTGCCAATATTGGCGCTGATGCCAGCCAGCTGATCGATTTTGCCCTGATGGGCGCAGCCATGGCGCGTGCCCTTTATGATCTGGAGCGACCCAGCATCGGGCTTCTCAACATTGGCGTTGAAGAGGTCAAGGGCATGGAGGAGGTAAAGGAAGCAGGCCAGATTCTGCGCGATTACCACTTGCCCAATCTGGTTTACCACGGCTTCGTCGAAGGGGATGATCTCGGTCGGGGCACTGTGGATGTGGTGGTAACGGAAGGATTTTCGGGCAACATCGCATTGAAGACCGCCGAGGGAACGGCAAAGCAGATTGCAGAATACCTGCGGGCTGCCATGGGGCGTACACTCCTGGCAAAGCTCGGATACCTGCTGGCGAAATCGGCCTTTGACCATTTGCGGGAGAAGATGGACCCGCGCAAGGTCAATGGTGCGGTCATGCTGGGCCTCAATGGTATTGTCATCAAGAGCCATGGTGGTACAGACGCAGAAGGATTCGCCGCAGCCATTGCCATGGGCCATGACATGGCGGCAAACGAGATAATTGGCCGCATAGCCAGTGATTTGAACTATTTCGGTGGAATCAGGTCCAAAGAAGCCAGATCCATCGGAGAATGACGGGAAATCGAAGTGATAAGATCAGTCATCACCGGCTGCGGTAGCTACCTGCCGTCGCGCATCATGAAGAATGCCGATTTTGAAGGCATGATTGACACCAATGACGAGTGGATCGCCCAACGCACGGGCATTCGCGAGCGAAGGATTGCGGCCGAGGGCGAAACAACTGCTGACCTGGGCGAAAGGCCGCTCGCGCCGCAATGGCCGCTGCCGGTGTGACAGTCGATGAACTCGACATGATCATCCTCGCCACATCCACTCCCAACAATACCTTCCCGGCAACCGCGGTCGAGATCCAGCATCGGCTGGGAATGCATCACGGTGCTGCCTTCGATCGCAGGCGGTTTGTTCGGGCTTCATCTTCGCGCTCACGACGGCAGACCAGTATATCCGTACCGGATTTGCAAAGCGCATCTTGGTGATCGGTGCTGGAAACCTTCTCGCGCATCCTTGACTGGACCGATCGTACGACCTGCGTCCTGTTCGGTGACGGTGCGGGCGCAGTCATTGTCGAGGCGATGGAAGGCAAGGGTGACAGTTCCGATCGTGGCATCCTGACCGCGCATCTTCGTTCAGACGGCGCACACAAGGACAAGCTCTATGTCGATGGCGGCCCTTCGACGACAGGCACCGTTGGCCACTTGCGCATGGAAGGCCGCGAAGTGTTCCGCCATGCGGTGGGAATGATTACCGACGTGATCGAGGCGGCTTATGAAGCGACCGGCCTTACCAGTGCTGATCTGGACTGGTTCGTTCCTCACCAGGCAAACCGTCGAATAATCGACGCTTCAGCAAAGAAGCTTGATATTGCGCCTGAAAAAGTGGTCATGACGGTTGATCGTCACGGCAATACATCAGCGGCCTCCATCCCGCTTGCCCTTTGCGAGGCAGTGGCAGATGGACGCATCAAGACCGGGGATCTGGTAATGCTCGAGGCGATGGGCGGCGGATTTACCTGGGGGTCTATCCTGCTTCGGTGGTGAGTGAACCGGCAAGGACCCCCGGTATATCAACCTTGAAGCACCAACTTTAATTCTGTAGTATACGGATTGCGCAAGCTTCGCCCACGAAAGTTTTCGCATTAAATCGGCACTCCAGGTGTTGGTTTGATTACAATTTCGGGTTCTTGCGCGCATTGGTGGTGTTGGATTTGAAAGTCGAATTCCATACAATCAGCAAGTTTGTCTGAAGATTTGCATGACTGGTGCCGTTAGGGAAACAAGAATACTTCCGGAGTAATCCGTCCATGGGTCTTGAAGCATACCTGTTTCGGCATTATCAGCCAGACAAATGCATGTTGGAAATTGTTGATCGGGTTGTTGTCACGTTTTTGGTAAAACCGTGATACGGTTCAGGGCCAGAGATTAGTAAGCCAGGCAGACAGGAAATTGCCATGGGGGAAAAACCATAACCCGGGTAGACCTTTGCGAAGCAGTCTACCAGAAAGTCGGATTGTCACGCACCGAGTTGGCAGAGCTTGTCGAAATGGTGCTGGATACGATCTGCGACAGTATTGTGAGCGGCCAGTCGGTCAAGCTCATCCTTTGGCTCATTTCTTGTCCGTAGCAAGAACGAGCGTGTGGGCCGCAATCCGAAGACCGGTGAAGAGGTGCCGATCTCGTCGAGAAAGGTGATGGTATTCAAGCCGTCCAACGTCCTCAAGGATGCCGTGATTGCCGGACACAGGAAGTCTGGCAAGTAAGCTGGCTGCCAAGGGGAAAACCGGCGCAGAATCATGCTAACCTCATGACAAGCAGTCATTATTTGGCATTGTCTGCATTCGTTCGTTCTGGTTCGCATTGAATTCGGGAGCACCTGCTTGAACAAGAGCCCTGACGCATTCAGGACCATAAGTGAAGTTGCGGAGGACCTTGATCTCCCGCAGCACGTCCTGCGTTTCTGGGAAACGCGGTTCACGCAGATCAAGCCGCTCAAGCGTGGCGGTGGTCGTCGTTACTATCGGCCGGATGATGTGGACCTTCTGCGTGGCATCAAGAAGCTTCTTTACGAAGAAGGCTATACGATCCGCGGTCTTCAGCGCATTCTCAAGGAACAGGGCAATCGTTTTGTCGTAGCCGTAGGCAGCGGCGAGATCGAGGCTGGAACGGAAGGCTTCAGACCTTCCGCCCACCACTGCAATAGGGGTGGTTCGCGCAGACGGCGCCCATGGCAGCGAGCACGGGCAACAAGACGATCTTGACGCGGAAGATGAAATGCCCGAAATGCCCGAAACGCCAAGAGCTCCGTCGCGCAAGGCAGTTCCTGTTCATGAAGTCGTTGGCGGGCAGGAAAAGTCGCGCGGCATTTTCGGCCGCCTGATCAGCCGTGAAAACAGTCTGCCGCCCATTGAGGCAGGCTATGAGCTTAATGCCGATGATCGGCGCAATCTTCAGGCAACACTATACGAGTTGCTGGAATGCAAACGCCTGCTGGACCAGGTGCGCGGGAATTGACGCGGCATGGCTGAGCGGATGATTGCTTCGCCAATTTAGCTCTCCAAGTCCGATCTTTCATGTTGAATTGGCAGGGGCACCTGCATATAGTCCGCGCCATTACGGAGCGTAGCGCAGTCTGGTAGCGCACCTGGATGGGGTCCAGGGGGTCGGAGGTTCGAATCCTCTCGCTCCGACCATTTCCACTATTTCGAGATTGCCATTTCAGCGGGTTTTTGCAGATGTCGCAAACTTCGCCCTTGCTTGCATCAGCAGCCCTTGTCGGCGTTCGCGCAACAGGCGTGATTCCAGCGCAATCCCGCCCCAGACTATTCCTGTCATGAGGTAGAAATGCCTCCAGTGGTCGATGTCGATTACATTGCCGATCAGCAGGTGTCCGACAAAGACCACATAGGCGATCTGGTAATATGGCAGCCATGGGCGTTGGCGGAACAACAGCTTGAAGCCCGCGACCAGGGTCCAGATGAACAGCGTTACCAGCGAAATGAAGCCGATCCAGCCATAGTCCATCAATGCCTTGACGAAGATGTTGTGCGTGTCCTCGGTAAAGATATAGCCAAACTCCAGCGGTCCGATACCGAGCGGCTTTGACAGTGCCAGATAATAGCCGGCCCAATGCCGGGCAAACCGGCCTTCACGACCGCCGTCGTAATCCTGGACTACCTTGAGGCGCTGCGTGAACAGGTCGGAAACCGCGTCAAATTGCAGGGCAATGCCCAGCATCAGGACCACCGCAACAACACCGGCCACGCCCAATACGATATATTTGAGCCTTATCTTGGCAGTCTGCTCGTTGATGACCAGCAACATGTATAACATTGCGCCAGACGATCGCGAGGCCCTGTGCAGTCATGAAAATGCCAGGAAGAGCCCCATCAGCAACACGGCGAGAATGCCCTGATCGGCAACATGGTCGGTGAGCGGTTCATGATGCCGTAGACCAGATAAAGGATCGGCGGGACCAGAAACGGGCCGTAGACATTGGGGTCCTGGAATGCGCCCATGGCGCGCGAATAGCGCGTGAATATCTCGAAGCCGGGCAGGGCGTGAAAATAGCCGATCAGGCCAAGCATGGTTGTTATCAAAGCTGCCACGACATAGGCGCGGAAATGATCCGCAACCGCGCCGGTTCTTCTAGGATCACGATGGCGAAAAGACCGAGCTCAGCGCCAGAAAATAGGAAACTGCCACATATATCACGCCGCGATCCCATTGCGGGATCTGAAGAAGGATATGACGCCACCGAAATTGAAGATCGTGAACAGGATCAGCAAGGGCAGGACCGAGCGCGGAACGCGCATGGAACAATACCCAGATGCCCAGTAGCAAACTCAGAAACAGCTCATAGGGTGCTGGTTCGAAAATCACGAAGCCGCCCAGGAAGGCGGCAAACGCGATTGCGCTATTCGCGATGAACCGACCGGCAGGCCGCGCTGTGCTGCTCCAGTCGCCGCTGCACCGGACATGGTCAAAGCTTGGCTGCATCATGGCTAGATCGCTCAATAGGCGTTTTCAGTGTTCAGGAGCCGAACGGCGTCATGAACAGGATTTGCAGATCAAGCATCAATGACCAGTTCTCGATGTAGTACAGGTCGCAATTGACGCGTTCGCGTATCTTGTCCTCTGTGTCCACTTCACCGCGCCAGCCATTGATCTGGGCCCAGCCCGTAACGCCCGGCTTACTCCGTGGCGCGCGAAATATCCGTCAACCAATTTCATCCCACAACCGGTTCTGCGTATGTGCGTTCACCGCATGGGGCGGGGTCCGACAAGGGAAAGGTCGCTACAACACGTTGAACAATTGCGGCAACTCGTCGATCGATGTCTTGGTGGATGATGCGCCTGACACGGACACGTGATCACCCTTGGTGACAACGCGCTTGGCGTCAGGGCCGACATTTCGTGATACATGGAACGGAATTTCAGAACCTCGATCACCTCATTGTTGAAGCCGTAGCGCTTCTTGTCTGAAGATGACCGGTCCCTTGCTTTCCATGCGGATCGCCAGCATGGTGCCAAGCATGATCGGGCTGAGCACGATCAGCGCCAAAACCGAGAAGAAGACGTCGAATACCCGCTTGAGATCGAATCCCAGTCAGCAATCGGCTTGTCGAAAACGTCGAGGAACGGCACTGATCCTTCATAGGAATAGAGCGCGGGGCGAAAGCGCAGCTTGTTGGTATGCGCCGACAGCCGAATATCGACCGGCAGCACCCACAGCCTGCGCAGCAGTTGCAAGACGCGCTTTTCTGCCGACAGCGGTAAGGACACGATCAGCAGTCGACCCGCGCCATGCGGCCAAATTCCACGAGTTCCGCACAGTGCCAAGTTTTGGATAGCCAGCAACAATGGCTGGTGAGCGGTCGTCGGTGCGGTCATCGAAGATACCGCATCGTGATATCGCTTCGTCCCCTCAAGCGAGCGGATTAGTTCCGCGGCAGGTTCACCACCTCCCACAATCACCGCGCGGCGCTCCAGACGTCCGTCCGCAATCGCGCGTTTCACATAGATCGATACAAGCGAGCGGAAGAGAACGAGAAAACCATCCCTGCTGCATACCAGCCGCCAAACCAGAAACGGAATAGTCGATCGATGTCTTGGAAAAGAACCCGACCACGACCAGCATGATCATGGCAATGGTGAAACCAGTCACCACCTGATGTCTGGTTGGCAAAGCTGCGCAGTGAATTGACCTGATAGGCCGTCGACTGCCTGCGTGAAACACACCGCCAGGAAAGCACCCAGAAATGAAGCGCCGATATAGGTGAAGCTGAAGCGCTCTTCACCGGGAAGATACACAAAGGAAACGGCCAGCGAGATTGCCAGAAGTCCCAGAAACTCGATGATCCGTACCATCCCGCTGATCATGAAGGGCGAAACCGCGTCGGAGGAGAACAGCTCCGCGACCTGTTTTGCCAGTTCATTCAGCTCGACCGCACGTTTTTCGCTGATCTTTTCGTCGCCCTCTGCCTCGCGAATGGCTTTGGCAGAAAAGATCATACGAGGATCGGCCGGTCCGCTATTCTTTGTAACGCTCATGTTTTTTTCACCGGTTGTGGCTTGATTGCCGGTGACGCTATTCGAAATTGGCTAACAAACCCTCGATTTCGCCGCCTGTGTGACGGCAAAACGGAAAAACCGACAAATCGAGTGATTCACGATGAACAGCCGGTTAACGTGAGGCGCGGTAGGCCGCTTCGACATCCTGTGCCATGCGTTCCACAGAAAACCTGCCGCGCAATTCTTCACGCCGCCTTGCAGCCTGCTCCTGCAGCGCAGGGTCGGACAGCGAAGCCTTCATGGCATCGGCAAGCGCAGAGACGCTCCCTGGTTCAACCAGTTGACCGCTTTCGCCTTCCAGTATCTCGGGAATTCCGCCCACATTGGTCGCAATGATCGGCAATTGCGCGGCGATGGCTTCAGAGGCAGTATAAGGGCATGGATCCGCGCGCGGGGAACAACCACCCTGCGTGCCGCTTAAAGGCGCATTTCTTGCTGGCGTGGCGTCATGCACGATGACTTGATGCGAGACCCAGATGCTCATTATCGGAGAGGTATTTCTGTTTTGTCCGGCCCGTCGCCGACAAAACGCACTGGCCGAAATCCCGTCACGCTCCCGCAACAGGGCAAGCGCTTCCGAGAAAGACATCCCATGCCGAGGTCGCGCATCATGCCGATATACAGGAAATCCACCATCTGATCAGAGGTAGACAGGCTCGAATTCTTCCGCTGACAAACCGTTATAGACGAGACTGACCGCGCAGCGCGAGCGTACCGACCTTCTCGATATAACCGTCTCGTTCATAACCGCTGACAAAGATCAGCGGTCTGTCATTCGCTCCAGGAACCGCTCCAGAAAGAAGAAAGAGGCGGCCTTTCATGGTGGCTGCATCATGGATGCTGCCACCATGTGGACAATATAGACGGGCAACGCGACTACCTGATACCCGTAGCGGTGAACCGGTGATGCGTGCATAGGCGCCCCCCTTGGCACCAAATGCGTGATGCAGCACATCCGGTTACCCAATCTCGAAATTTCGCGCTGACTGCGCAGCAAGGTGACGTGTCACCGGGTGTATGGCCCGGCGCATCGGAATGCGCGTCAGGCCAAGGGCAAGAAGCTTCGGACGAATGGCGTCAAACAGCTTCTCTTCATGCGCGCCACCCGTCAGAGAATCGCAAATGATGCCGACGAATACCCTGCCGCACTTTTGCGCCTCCACCAGATCGCGCACGCTGGCGGAAATGCCGCCGACGGGCGACCTGAAACAATGCACGATGCGAAGGGTGCACTGCGGCATGGATCAGAAAAGCCGCTCGCGAATGTGAAATCGTGTCACCAGGTAATACCGGGTCACTGATAGGCACCCGGCCATTCATCACCCTGACCGTTGACCTGCCGGGTTATGTCTGCATTGTCCTGCAAGGCGCGTCCTGAATAACCGCCTGCCAGTGCAATGGCATTTTGAACTGTCATTCCCGGAACATGGGTATACTGGCCAGTGCGCCGACTTCACCCATGATGAAAACCGGCCTGTAGCGGTCAACCTCGACCGAAACATCGGGATTGCGCAGGAATCCATTGCACAATTTGCCCGCCAACTGGCCTTCAATCTGTTTTGGTGTCTGGCCGCGTGCTGCACCGCCCCCAACCAGCGGGAAGGCGAGGTAACCGGCCTTGTCGACCGAATAGGTGTTGTGGAGTCAGTCTGGCCGAAAACGGTAATTCGCAACCTGTCACCCAGGAATCCAGCTTGTAGGGCTGCTGCAATGCTGCATGGAAGGCTTCATCGACCGGACGATAGGTCGAACAGCCACCCACCAGTGCGGATGCCAGGACTACCATCATCACATTTCTTGATATCAAAGGGTATTCACGCGCAACATCTTGCTTCCCGGCAGTCCAGTGTTTGTGTTTGCGGGCAGGGCACATTGGCACCGCCACCAGAGCCTGACTGCTGTCCGGCATCCATTGTCGGGTCATTTATTACCTGCCATGGTTAATCGCACGTAAACCGCGGCGTGAAATTTCAGAAATTTTATGAATTTAATAAAGTATTAATCATATATTAACGAATATTAACATCAATTAACTATAAATATTGCCAGTTTAACCTGCTGGTTACCATGAGCTTCATTCTCTGGTCACGCATCGTGAAATCCCGGAGTATGGAGTACCCCATGAATTCGAACCGAGCATTGACCGCGGATGTTGATATCGACATTGCCGGTCTGATGGCTGAAGTTTGGAAAAAGAAGTGGCTGATTGCCGCGCTGACCCTGTTTAGCGCAGTTGGCCTGCTCTTCCTGCTTTCCAATGTCTCTCCTCGCTACAAGTCGGATGCAAGGATCGTGATAGAGAAGCGGGAATCGGTTTTCACGCGCCGTTCCGATGGGGACTATACCCTTTCCGGAAACCAGTTCGACGAACAGGCAATTGGCAGCCAGGTGCAGATCCTGGATTCGGATGACATTGCATTGAAGGTGATTTCCGACCTTAAGCTTGCCGACTCCCGTGACTTCAACGACGAGAAGCCGTCCCTGTTTGGAACCGTGCTTGGCGCATTCGGCATGGGTTCGAACGCGCTGAACCTGACGCCGGACGAGCGGATATTGAAGGCGTTCAAGGAGCGTTTGCAGGTCTACTCGGTCGACAAGTCGAGGGTCATCGTCGTGGAATTCTGGGCAAAGGACCCCGCCTTGGCGCAAAAAGTGCCCAACGCGATTGTCGATGCCTATTTGGAATTTGCGAAGCAGAGCAATTTTTCCGCCAATGAAGAGGCGACCCAGTGGCTCGGACCTGAAATCGACGAATTGCGCAAGAAGGTCCGCGAAGCGAGCAAGGTCGCCGAATTCCGTGCCAATTCGGACATCCTGATCGGCAACAACAATGCACTCCTGGCAACGCAGCAGCTTTCGGAAGTTTCATCGAGCTTTCACGCCTGCGTGCCGAGCGTTCGAATGCCAGCTTTCAAGATTGCAACGGTGCGCGGTTCTGGATCGCGGTGCTTCTGTCGACATTATCCCGGGTGATTGCGTCGCCGCTGGTTCAGCGTTTGCGCGAGCGTCAGCGTGCAGCTGCGCGCCGAGATATCCGAACTGTCAACGACCCTTTTGCCAAGCCATCCAAGGCTGAAGGCACTGCAATCGCAGGTGAACGATTTCGAAGCGCAGATCCGCATCGAGACACGCAATATCCTTCGCAGCCTCGAGACCAATATCGAGCTCACCCGCAAGCGGAGGCATCACTCGTTGCCGACCTGAACCGGTTAAAGATGGAATCCGCCCGCGTCGGCGAGGCGGAGGTAGGCTTGCGTGCTCTTGAGCGCGAGGCCAATGCCCAGCGTGAATTGCTGAAGACCCATCTGACCCGGTACCGCGAAGCAGCGAGCCGCCAGAGCAAGGACTATCTGCCGATCGACGCAGGGTGATTTCCAGAGCCATTGCGCCTTCCGAAAGCTATTTCCCCAAGGTGTTGCCCTTCACCATTGCCGGTTCACTGGCGGTGATGATCCTCAGCATTGTTGGCATACTGGGATGGGCGCTGATGACCGGCAAGGCATTCAAGCCAATCAGCTGCGTCGATCCGGAAATGATGCCGGAACGTATTGAACCCATTTCAAATCCCGGCGTGGAAGCCCATCCGGCCGCCGGGCTGGAAGCGCAAATGCCACAAGCACCAGTCATGCGGGCGCCAAGTATGCAAACACCGCCAAAGCCTGTTGTTGCGGCCCGTTCCGAAACCCAAGGCCAGACCAAACCGGGCATTTTCGACGACAGCCCTGCTGCGATGGAAATGGTCGGCAGTGGTCTGGCGGTTTCCCGCCGGTGCCTGCCAATGACCCCGATACATTTTCCTTTTGGCGAAGCGTCGCAACTGCTCCTGCAGATGGACAATGTTCGCCTGGCCGTTGTCTCGCCGGCCGGGTGACCCGGGTTCAGTGGTCGCCTGGAACCTTGCCCGCACAATGTCCAATGCCGGTCGCTCGGTTTATCTATCGATCTTACCGGCAGTGCAGTTGCACCAGTGCGCAATTCCTGGAGACAAGGCCCATGCCGGCCTTAAGGAATTGATCGGCAGCATTTCTTCCGCCAGCACATTACGAGATCGCCATTCCGACGCGCATATCCTTCCGGTAGGCGTGGTGGATGCCGGAGTTCTCGCTTGAACGTCTGGGCGAAATATTCGCGCGATGGCATCGCTATGAAGTCGTGATCCTCGATTGCGGCTTCACGAGCCCTGATGCGCTGGATGCAATTGCTGACAACGAAATGATCGTCATCATAAGCCGAGAGGGATGCACATCGGCAGAAGCAAGGAGCTTTGCCGGCGATTTCCGCGCTGCAGGCTTTCAGGACACCATCTGCATTCGCATGGACGCGGTGTCACGAGCAAACGTCGTTGCTGCCTGACAATTCCGCAAAGACAACAAGAAAGAAGGCCCGCCATGGTATATGGCGGGCCTTTCCGTTTACGGTGACAATCGAAGAAGGTATGCCGCCCAGGTGCCGCTATTGAGGTTTGGGACCAATCAGGTGAAGCTTGCTTCTGACCTTGCGCAACATGCCAACAAGCCACCACGCGTAACTGCTCTCGCGAATTACCCGCTTGCTCCAATTGGTCAGTCTTGAAGCCAGCACAAGCGGATAGCCAACAAGGCTGACCGGCAGGATCACGTCGAACATCCCGATCTCCACGTCACACCACGACCGCTTGTAGCGTTCATCGCCGCCACCAAGGTCAAAGCAGGTCAGGCCAGCCGCACAACTGTGCTCAACGGTCAGCCAGAGCAGCATTTCGCCCGGGCTCATCGCGGTGAATTCGTCGGTGGAGATGGAGCTGAAATATCCGGACAAGTGCCGCTGGTGAACGCCGCCACCAAAGACCACACAGATCTTGCCACGATGATCTCAATCCATAGAACTGGAGCAATGGCTCTTCCATCGAAATTGACTTCAGGGCCAGGTTCATCGGGAAGCTGGGCATTGCGTGCACCGAATATGTCAGTGATCCCCTTCTCGCGCAGGCGCTGCGATTTCTGCTCGATGAACACGTCGAGCAATCTGGAAATGCCGTCTACATCGCGCGGGACAAGGAATTTCCAGCCTCCCGCCTCATCGGCGATCCTGCATTGCTGGCGAAATTTCTTGCGTTTGCGCTTGGCGTTGCCATGCGCAAGTGTTGCTTCAAAGCCGCCTGCCAGCGTCATCATGAAAGCCGGATTCATGGCGCGTTGATGTGGCAGGTCGAACATCGGATTGCGATTGCCGCGCCAGTCGACGGGTTGGCAGCACAATTTCACATAGCCGATACCGGGGACCAGCCTGGTTACGCGCCGCATGATGCGCGCCATGTCGCCAGGCCCGATTGCAGCCAGGAATTCCCGACTGTAGAGCCCCATGGAAAAATTGACATGGCTTCCGCCAATCGAGCTTAGCTTGCGGAGGAATTTGCCCTTCACCGACAGCGGCAGCACAAAGGCTGGCCTTCCATCAAGCATCGCAGTCACGATGAATGGTGAACGGTCTTCTTCGTTTTCGATGGTCGGAAGGCTTGCCCGTGTCCATTCAAAACGCTGATAGACGGAAGCCGTCGCCTCGGCCTCGAGGGTGCGCCAGGTTTCTCAACACTTTCCAATCCGGTCGGAAACAGTGATGTCGAGGCGGTCTGCGACAGATCATAGCTAGCGTCAGATTGCTCTGGCGCAAGATCCTTGTCGTCGACCACTGATGTCAAACTGTCCGGTGCATATCCTCTCCTTCCCATAATACACTACAAAGGAAATCTAAAGAAAAAGATGGAATAGGATGGAACATTGCGGGCCAAATACAGCGCTTACCCGTCCGGATCGACAAGTTTCGACTGGTACGCCAGGCGCCATACCGGCTTCCCGCTCATTTCAAACGATCGAGGATGCATGCCCTTTTACTGGCCTACAAGGCGATCTTGAACGCGCTCCGGTACTGGGAGCACAGACCGCCTCGCGATACTGGCACCGCGGCCGCAGGGCTGTGCTGATGCTTTAACACCGGACCCGTGATCCGCTGTCGGGATTTGATCCCAACGCACATTTGTCGGTTTCTCCAGGCTTTTCTTGACCAATTGCTTGGCTCGTTGAGAGCGCAAGGCATCCGCTTTGTCGCGCTGGATGACCTCAAGCAGATTCTCGGTTCCGACTTTGACCGCGATCAGGATCCCGTTGTCGCGAAATCACGCTTGATGACGGATATCGCGATAATCTGGAAAACGCGGTTCCCGTATTTCGCAAGCACGGGACACCTTTCACGATTTTTGTGGCGCCGGGCCTGGTTGACGGCCGTGCGACACCCTGGTGGGAAGATTTGGGCATGGCCATTGCGCGGCGGGAGCATTTCGTGCTGCGCTCGCCAAAGGGCAATGTGACATTCGATGTTTCCACACGCTCGAAGAAAGCCAGCGTCTTCAACGAGATGCTGGCAATGTTGACCACAGATGTTTCTGAATTCGAGCAGCGCAAAATCGTTGCCGATCTGTGCACCCAGTGTGGCATCGACCAGGAGGCGCACCGGGCCAGCTCGATCATGAACTGGAAAGAGCTTGTCGAACTTTCGCGCGACCCGCTTTGCACGCTGGGTGCGCATACCATTCACCATTTTGCGGTTGCCCGTCTGGATGAAAAGCTCGCGCTCGACGAAATGCGCGAAAGCGCGCGGGTGATCGAGATGGAAACCGGAAAAGCCGCACGCCACTTTGCGTTTCCATATGGCTATCCTGCCGCCGCCGGTGACCGTGATTTTCGTCTTGCGCAACAAGCCGGCTTCGAGACTGCGCTGACCACCCGCCATGGCGTGCTATATCCCGCACATGCAAACCATCTGCATGCCTTGCCAAGGATTTCACTCAACGGGAATTTCCAGGCTAAGCGCTATGTCGACACATTGATGTCCGGTTTGCCAACGCGTTTGCAGAACCGGGGCAGGCAGCTCAATATCGGCTGACCA
>JAWKWN010000014.1:0-62278 GCA_041397505.1 Nitratireductor sp. | reverse complement strand
CTACAGGAAATGGCCGAAAGGGACCCGAGAGTCAGGGTTTTCAAAGGCGGCCGCCTTGGTCCAGCCAGGGCGCGTAACTATCTGATAGAAAACGCAAAATCAGATATCATCGCGTTTCTGGATGCTGACGATACCTGGCTTGAGGACAAGCTTTCGCGTGAAATAGTGTTTCATGCAGCAAATCCGGAAGTGGCGTTTTCATTCACGGATTATCGCCATGTCGACATGGCGGGAAACCGTCGCAGCACTGCTTTCGACTATTGGCAGCCGAAATGGCAACCGGCAGGAACCGGTTTTTCCCTGCTTGCAGACGCGGGCAATGAACTGCTGGCAACCAATGTGGTTGGCACATCCTGCGTTGTTGCAAAAAGCGAATTTTTGCGAATTGCAAACGGTTTTGCGCCAGACTTGCCGTCGGCAGAGGATTGGGACTTGTGGTTGAGGCTGGCAAAACTGGGACCGGTGGCGGTCTCTTCGGCTGTTACCATGCACTACCTGATGCGGCCAGGCAGCGAAACATCGAACCGGGCAGCAAGGACAAATGCCATGGAGATCGTTCTGGAGGCCAACAGGAAAGCGGGGGCGAAAGCCTGGGCCATGCGCCATGCAAGATCGCGCATCCTGACTTCCAAGGCACAATGGATGCATGAAATGAACAAGCCGGCATCGGCATTGGCATATGGCTGGGCGGCCTTTGTGATGCAGGCCGGACCGTCGGGCGCTGCGTGAGGCGCTCGCCTTCAGTCGTCATCTTGCAAAAAGGCAGAATGCTGTTCCTGCGACCAACTCGCCGGCGGGTAACTGATCATGTTGATATCGCGTTTCGAGGGAAGTGCCACGCTCGACAATGTCAGGCATTTGCGTTCGCTGTTCACCGCAGAAAGGCTTGGCTGCGGTTCGCCAGGAGGTTCTTTGACGATTGCTGTCTTGCGGTCAGCGAATTGGCCGCCAATGCCATTGCCTATTCACCCAATCCACCCGGCCAGATGACGATGCAGATTTTTGCCGAGGGCACGATGCTGCGTGGAAATGACCGATGACGGAGACCTGTTTCGACGATTTCGAGCGGTATTGGTCGCAGGGTCAGATGGCCTGATGGATCCGCTGGAAAGCGGGCGAGGTATGTGGCTCATTCGCAATTCCGTGGACCGGCTCACCTATGAACATGTTGCCACAAATGGCGCAGGCTACAACAATGGAGCCTGGCGCAGCTCTACCAAGAGTGCAAAGCCCTCAATACTGCTGGTCGAGGATGACGAGGCAACGCGGGGAATGTTTGTCACCACATTGTCGAAAATGGCGCATGTGAGCTGCGCAAGCTCATTGGCCGCAAGGGAAATCCTTGGCAGCTCATCCTTTGAACTGGTGATCGCCGACTACAATCTCGGAGACGGCAACACTTCGGACCTGTTGGAGGATTTCCGTTCGGAAAATACGCAACTGGAAATGCCGTTCATATTCGTGACCGGCGACAGGAGCGGCAAGGCACGCCAGAGCGGCTTGCGCCATGGCATCCATGCGGTGCTCAGTGCCGGTTCGCCCGCGTGAACTGCTGAGCGTGCCGGTGAGGCAATTGCCGCCAATCATGCCCATGAGGTCAGAGCCTCGCGCCGGCTTGTCGGCAACATTGGCCCGCTGGTCGAGATGCGCGAGCCGGGCAGTGCCATGGATTTCCGCATTGCGGCTGGCGCGGCCGTGGCCAGCACTGGCGGTGGCGATGTCTTTGCCGATCTGGGCAGCCGTGTCGACAATGGTATCGAGAGCCGTCGTTTCGTGCTCGCGGACTGCGGGCCATGGCATGCCAGCGCGCTCAGGCAGCTTTGCTCTATGGCCTGATGGCCGGGACCTCTTAACAATCGCCCTGCGGGGCGCTGCCGGTTTTCTCGGAACCCTGTCCGACCTTGTCTATCAGGAAAAGGTCGCCGGGACCCGATCGCCACAATCCTTGTTGCCGATCTGCTTCCCGGCCACCGGCTGCAACTGGCGACCGCGGGCATCCGTCACCGATGATCATTTCGCCTGATGGCGAAATGTGTCCGATTGGCCTCATGAGGCCTGCCCGGATTGCTGCCAAAGACCCATGTCGAACCGGTGATGCTACAACTGGCGCGCGGCGAGCGACTATTGATGGCTACAGATGGGTTTGCGCCTGACAGTGCCGACATGCTTGACGGAATGCCAAAGGCGATTGCCAGGGTTCTCAGGGAAAAAGCCCTGGCCTGCCGATCGGGGAATTGTCGCAAAGGCTTTCCGCCACGCTTCTTGATCTGCTTGGTCCCTATCCAGCGGATGACTGGACCTTTGTCCTGATCGAGCGCTCGGATTTCAACCCCGCCAATTCGTAGGCGGCCAACAGGTCCGGCATGACAGCCTGGGGAGAGTATTGCGAGGCGATGGTATGTCGTGCCGCACTTCCCATGGCTTGAATTTCGTCACGGCCCAGTTCGCAGAAATCATGCAGGCTGTCTTCGAGGGAAGCAAGATTTGCAGCCTCGAACAGATAGCCGTTACGACCATTTGAAATCAGCTCCGGCAAGCCGCCGATTGCAGGCGCGATAACCGGCACGCCCTGGGCCATTGCCTCCAGTGCAATCATCGGAAGACCCTCATTCCTGCTGGTCATGACAAGTGCGGAGGCCTCGCCAAGCGCTGCCTTGATGTTGTTGGTAAAGCCGTGGAACCGGACATTCTTTCCGTAGCCTTCTTCCAGCTCCGTACGCATTGGCCCATCGCCATGGATATCGAATTGTCCCGATTGGCGGTTTCGGCTGGCAAGCCAGCAGAAGATATCGGGTCCTTTTTCGTGGCTCAACCTGCCGGCAAAGATGAAGCGGGACTTCTCCGGAACCCTGCGTGCGACCGGTGCCAGCGGAACAAAATTGCGTATCACCCTGGTCTCGAACGGCATTCGCTCGGCGATTTCCGGGAGACTGCAAGGCGCTGGCCGGCAAAACTCGTCCACTCATCCACAAACTGGTAAATTGCCAATTTGCCTCTGCCGCGCTCGCCCGCATGAAAGGTCGAGATGAGCGGAATGGACAGGAGACGGGCAATCGGCCTTGCATTGATACCGGCCTTGTAGCCGTGGGTATGAATGATCGCCGGACGATGCCGGGTCAGCAGCTTCCAAAGCCCGGTCGTTCCCGATGCCACGTGAACGGACAGCCCGGCATTCTCATAGCGTTGCCTGACATTGCTATCGGGATAGTCAGCATGCAGGATCACGGCTGCCGGATATCCGGCGGCAATTTGCGCGAGTGCAAGCGTTTCCACATGGGTTTCAATTCCGCCAATGGCGCGTGCGTCAAGATAATGGAAAATCATGGTCCCTCAATTGTATCGGTTGAGCAGGGATAGCGGCCAATCTGGCGGGCAATGATTTCGGGGAAGCGGGGCCAGAAGCGCCGTAGCCTGCCAGCCTCGCGGATTATTTCCTGGCCCAGGGTCGGATTGAACTGGTCATTGAGCACAAGGGCGGAAAGTTCTGCACCTGATTCAGCAAGCCACTGGCATCGACTTCATCGAATTCCTTGGTTGGCAGTGTGCCCGGCATTGCCACCATCAGCACGGCATCGGCGGCGGAGGCCGTCAATGGCGTATAGACTCGCCGGGGGATACCACCCCATAAGGCGGGCAGTCGATGATGATGGCATCAAAGGCTTCTGCCCAGCCGGACAACACGGCAGAAAGGTGCATGCTGTCATTGAGCATGGAATGAAGGCTGGTGCCGTGGGGGACCTCCAACACGGAAAGGAATTCCGTCTCGCGGATTGCCCGGGACATGACACTATCCAGATCGGCTTCGCAGCGATAGTTGTCGCCCGTGCCATGGCCTGCCTTGAGCAGCAGGACCCGCTTGCCGAAGTCACTGCCAGCCCTGGCGACAGCCTTTGCAAATTCCGAAGACCCGGCCTCGATCGAGGTGCCGGTAACCGCTATTGCCATGGCTCCTCTGCCAACGGTCGCCGAATAAGCGCGCTGTGCGGCCAATGCCAAACTATCCTTGTTCATCGCATTATCTCCTAGAGAGCCGCAATTGCGGCAAGCAATCCGACCACCTGCGCTGCGTCCTTGATGCCCTCCATGAAGCGGGCGTGGTTGCTCTGGGTCTTGTCGGGCACATAGACGGTGTCGCCGGGGCGAACGACCGGCAGAAGCGAATAGTCTCCGCTGCGCACGAATTTTTCGAGATCGAAGTGAAAGGCTTTTACTTCCTTGCCCATATTGACCACGACGATACGACGCTGCAGGGCATCACTGTTGGGGCCGCCGGCCTCGGCCAGCAAATCCAGGATTGTCATGCGGGCATTGAATAAATAGCGACCGGGCTTGGCGACGGCGCCAATAACCCTGACGGTATCGGCGGTGGCGATATCGGTCCATTCGCGTTCGCGATCCGGGATATAGATCATGTCGCCGGGTTCGAGGCGCCGGCAAGAGGCTTCATCGCCTGTTTCCATGTAGCGCACCAGGTCCACCACAATCGGGTCCGCGTTGGCCTTGCCCCTCAGCGAGACGCGGATTCGCTTCAGGTCAGCCTTGCTGGTAGGGCCGTCAGCTGCGCCCAGAATGTCGAGGAAGCCCATTGTCGTGTTGAAAGCATAGCGGCCCGGTGAGCCAACTGCACCCATGATATAGATCGAACGGTCAGGGCTCTGGGCCAGCCATTGCGACTTGTTGTCGGTCGGGTCCTTGGGCAGTTCCGGCACCATGACGGTATAGCCGGCATGCAATTGCGGAACGGTGGAGAGGTCGCCACCATTTTCGATGAATGCCTTCATGTCGAAGATAACGGGTTTTGCCCTTGAGTCCTTGTTCACCAGAATGCGGATCGAGGAAAGATCACCGCTTTCGGTCGGACCACCGGCATTGGCGATCAGGTCAAACAAGCTCATCTCGTCCGACCATTCATAGCGACCCGGCTTGTAGACGGCACCGAGCATGTGACTCGCGCGGTCTGGTGGTGTCTTCAACCAGGATGGCTGAAGATTGTCGGTCTTTTCCGGGACCAGGATCGCATCTCCGGCATCGATCTTCGGCGGCTTGACATTGCCGCCCTCGGTATAGGCAACCATGTCAAACATCATGACCTTGCCGCCCTGTTTGAGGATGCGCATCTGGCGCCCGTCGGCATAGCGTGTCGGGCCGCCGGCATTGGCAAGGATATCGATGAAGGTGGTGCCGGGTTGCGCATCATAGGCGCCGGGCTTGGCCACTTCGCCCATGACATAGACGGTGTGCTTTCCGCGCTTGATCTGGTCGGAGAGGATCGGAACAAACACTGTGGAGCCTGGAACCATTTTCGGCAGAAGGCTTGGATCACCGGTGTCGAGCCATGCCTGAAGGTTGAAAAGGACCGGTTCGCCACTCGAAATCAGGCGTATCTGTTCGACGGCCGCATAGCGCGTCACGCCGCCCGCCCGCATGATCAGGTCGACAATCGACATGCCTTCCTTGTAGGCAAATTGGGCGGGGTTCGCGACTTCCCCAAATACCCGCACGGCCTTGCCATCCTCGGCACCATCGCCAGCGCGCGAAAGGGTTGCCGCATCGAAGTCGATCTGGACGTTGCCGGTTAGCGGCGAGATTGGGACGAAGATCACATCCAGCGGCTGTAGCTGTGGCAGCAGGGATGGATCGCCCGAGTCGAGATAAGCCTTGTAGTTGAAGGTGATTTCCTTGCTGTCGCGGATGATCTTGAGGCGATCAAGCTGAGCGCCTGCCTGCAAGCCACCGGCAGATGCGATTGCAACTTCTACCGTTGCGTCACCGGGCAATTCGAGGGTTCCGGGCTTGGTGACCTGTCCGGCGACCGCAACCAGGAGCTTTTGCTCTTTCAGTCGAAGTGAAAACCGCTCGACATTGCGGAATGCCTTGGCAAGCGCCTGGCGCGTGGCGGTTTCCGCCTTCGCTATCGACATGCCGACAATCCTGATCGGGCCGATTTCGGGCAATGCGATCTCGCCATTGCGGTCAATTGCAAAATCACCGGTCAGCGATTCCTCGCCGGGCAGCGACAGGCTCATCACGTCACCGATGCGAAGTCGCGTCTCATCGGCTGCAGAGGCGGATGCAGCCTGAAGAATCCCAGCCAACAGAAGCATTGTGAAAACGGCCAGGAGTTTTTGTAGGGCGCTCATTGCTGGTCTCCTGCATATGCGTCGCAGGGTCCGGCGCTCTCAAGCTGTTCGATTGGCTGGCGATGGTGAGGGACCGGGCCGAGCGCATTCGATACGGCAAATGTGTTTTCCTCTGAATCCGCGCATAGGCCAGCCGCACGCTCGCGAATGGCAATGATCAGGTGATCTTCGGCCTCGGCCAGACGGGCAGGGGCAATCTTCCTGCTGCTGCGATTGTTCAGGATTGCTTCGGCGGCATCTGCATGAACGACACTGTATGGCAGGTCGCGCTCGGCCAGCCCGCCGGTTGCGCGCTGGGGCCATGGCTGCGCACAGCCTGAAAGGATCAGCAAGGATCCCGCAAGGCTTGATGCCAGGAATATATTGAAGTGCCGTTTCATGATGCCGCCCTCGTTTGATCAGGCCGCTGATCGGTTGTTCTCGGCCAGCAGGCTCGCAATGCCGAGATGGCGAAGCAGTTTCTGCGGTTGGCCGCCAAGACCCGAGAGGCGCAGTTTGTAGCCTCGTGCGAGCTTGCGCTTGTAGATAAAGACCACTGCGCCAACGCCCGAGGAATCAAGGAAGGTGCAGCGGCTCATTTCGATGGTCAGGTCGCTGTTGTCAGCGGCAAGTTCATCAAGGGTCTTGCGAAGGGTTTCGACGCGTGCCGCGTCCAGTTCACCTTCGATCGTGATTGTTCTGTTCATTGGTGGTCTCCATGGTGGCGAAGTTCCTGCTGCCAACCCCCGCTGCAATAGCCATGCCAGTTGATTTCACGGCAATTGGCCGCGTTTTGCGGATTGCGCATGCCCGGTTCGTCGCAATTTGCAAAAGCGAAAAGGATATCTTTGCAATTCGCCAGAAATGGCAGCCAAATCCCGGCCTTTGATCCGGCATGGCTCTTGCAACCACCCTTGCGAGTTTCGCCGCATTCGCGCGGCCAGACCTGCATCGGAGTTGCCAATGACACAGGTTCACATTGTCCAGAGATTGTCGCCCGGGGGCATAGAACAGCTTGTGCTGTCGATGGCCCGGAAGGCGGACATGCGCCTTTTCAGCCTTGAAGTGCAGCGGAGACGCTGTGTCGCGACTGGCCGGTGCTGGAAGCATTTCGGGACCGGATCACCGGATTTGACAAGAAGCCCGGGCGTGATGCCCTGATGCCAATCCGCATTGCCGGTGTGTTGCGAAAGGTGCAGCCAGGTTCGGTGGTCAGTCACCATGTCGGTCCGCTGATCTATGGCGGTATTGCTGCCAGGATTGCCCGCATATCCAGCCTCGCGCATGTCGAACATGATGCCTGGCATCTTGAATCAGCCCGTCGTCGCATGATTGTGCGCTGGGTGCTCAAACTGATCGGTCCGAAGCGGATCGCGGTTTCATCGACGGTCGCGCGCTCGGCTTCCCTTCATACCGGCCTTGCTTTGATACCATTGCCAATGGCATTGACTGCAGCCGCTTCCTTCCCGGCGACAGCAAGCAGTTTCGCCAGTCACTGGGTTTGCCAACTGATCGCCGGATCATTGGCGCGGCAGGACGGCTTGAAACCGTCAAGGGTTTCGATCTCCTGATCCGTGCTGCAAGTCATCTCGATCCCGACACGCTTGTGGTGATCTGGGGTGACGGCTCGCAGCGCGAAAACCTGGCCGCGATGGTTCGTGATCTGAATTTGCAGGACAGGGTGATCCTTGCCGGTTCATCAAGCGCCATGGAGCAGGTCTATCCTGCAATGGACCTGTTCTGCCTGCCATCGCGCCACGAAGGCCTGCCCCTTGCGCCTCGAGGCGCAGGCCTGTGGCGTGCCGGTGGTTGCCCATGATGTGGGCGGGGTGAGCGAAGGCGTTTGCCCGTCCAGTGGCAGGCTTGTGCCCTTTGCCGAACCGGAAGCCGGCAAGGCAGGCAGCAATGCACAGGCCGAAAGGCTGGCTCGCGCAATGTCAGAGCAACTCGCAGCGCCAGTCCGGGAAGCCCGCGCGGTTTCGTCGAAACCACCCATTCATTTTCAAAAATGCTTGATGCCTATCTTCGCCTTGAAAGGAAGCCCAATGCTTGAGACCGCCCTTCGGATTACGGCTGCAGCCGTTGTTCATCACCATGTCACCTATCCGCTGAGCCTGCTGGCGCTTCCCAAGAGGGAGGGGCCGGTTGCCGAGCCAACGGAATTTCCGGCCATCACGGTCCTTGTTCCCGCCTATCGAGAGGCGCATCGATCAGCGACAAGATCGCCAATCTTGCCAATCTCGACTATCCCGACGGCCTGGTCGAGGTGAAGATCATCTGTGACGGTTCGCCCGATGATACGGCGCAAGCAGCACGACGCGCCATTGCGCTTCATGACAATGGTGCCAAGCGCTTCGAGGTGGTTGAGCACAAGGTCAATCGTGGCAAGGTTGCCGTTCTCAACGAGGCAATTGAATTGGTCACGTCGCCGATCGTTGTGTTGAGCGATGCCTCTGCAGAAGTTGACAAGGATGCGCTGATGCGTCTCGCAGCCGGATTTGCCGATCCGAAGGTCGGTGTCATGGCAGCATTTATGACTGCGATGCCAATGGCACGCCAGGCGAACAGCGATATTGGGATTTCCAGAACAGGCTGCGCCTTGGCGAAGCGTCGCTGGGTTCGCCAATCGGCTTTTCGGGTGCGTTTTATGCCATTCGTCGCGAGGCCTTCCAATCCATTTCCGGCACCACCACTCGATGACTTTGTATTGCCAATGCAGATTGTCGCCAGAAAATGGCGCGCAATACTGGACCGCCGGATCGTGGTGCGTGAAACGGAGCGGACCCGACCCGGACAGGAATGGGCGCGCCGCATTCGCATTGGCGCAGGCAATGTGCAGCAGGTGTTCCTTGTTGGCAGCCTGGCAAATCCACTTTCGCCGGGAATTGCTTATGCCTTCATATCAGGAAAGGCCTTGCGCGCCTTCATGCCCTTCTTGCTGGTGCTGATAGCGCTGGCTGCGGCAGTGCTGGCCTTTTCCAGCAGCTTCTTTGCTTATGGTAGCGGCCCTGATTTCTGTGGCCTGGCGTTCTCGCTCTTCTCCCTCTCCTGGCGGAGGGAAGGCGATCACGGCTACAAGCGATGGCAGCAACGCTGTTCAGCGGATATCTGGCAAGCGGCATTGGTGGCCTTGCCTGGATGAGCGGAAGGTTTGACCATCGTGGGCAATGGGCAGCAGCACCATCCAGTGGCGGGCAGGGCTATATGCCTGTTGCCGTCATCAAGGCAAAGCGGATGTTCGATATCGTCGGGGCAATGGCGCTGCTTTCGGTTCTGGCAATTGTCTTCATTCCGGTTGCACTTGATCAGGCTTGAGAACCGGGCCCGTCTTCTATCGCCAGTTGCGGGTGGGGCGCGCGCTTGCTGACCGGACTGACCTGTTTGAACTGATCAAGTTTCGCACGATGCGCAGCGATGCGGAAGCTGGTGGTGCGGCCTGGGCAAAAAAGGGGGACAGCCGGATTACCCGTGTGGGGATGTTCCTGCGCAAGACCCGTCTCGATGAGCTGCCCCAGGCCATCAACATCCTCAAGGGGGAGATGTCGCTGATCGGTCCAAGGCCCGAGCGTCCGGTCTTCTTCCTCGCGACTGGAAGGGTCTATCCTGCTTTATATCGAGAGAACCTATGGCATTCTTCCCGGCGTTACCGGCCTTGCCCAGGTCAATCAGGGCTATGACGAGTCGATCGAGGATGTGCGCTCGGAAAGTTGGCTGGGACCATGCCTATGCCCTGCAGCTGGAGTCGGTGTGGAGCTGGCTGAAGGCCGATCTGTCCATAGCCCTAGCAACGATTGGTGTGATGGTCGGCCGCAAGGGGCAGTGAGCCAGGCCGGTTGTCATGCGTTCAGCTGTGAGGTTAGCGCTTGTGCGGGCTGAAAGTGGCCCAGGTGTGGTTTGCATTTGCAGAGATGGATTGCGCCATAGTGCATTTGCATCATGGTAATCAGCGGGCCGTTCTGATCTTCTTGGATACAGTATTCATCTGGGAGGTTTGAAACCATGATCACACAAACACGTCGCCAGTTTCTGGCCACCACAACAGCATTGGGGGCATCGCTCGCCCTGCCGCAGATCGCCGGCGCTGCCGATCCGATCATCATTGGTGTACCGAGCGCACAGTCGGGACCGGTCGGAATTGCCGATCACAAGGATTGGCAAAATGGTGTTGATCTGGCGATTTCCGAGATCAATGCGGCAGGTGGCGTCAATGGTCGCATGCTCCAGACCAAGGTGGTCGATATCGACATCCTTTCACCGGAGGGCACGATTGCTGCCTTCCAGAACCTGACGGAATCAGGGGTTCATGCCATCGCATCCGCCTTCGTGCTAATTCCGCAACCGGCAATGGATACTGCGGCAGCGTCCGGCATTCCCTATGTCCATGGCAATACGCAGCTTGCGTCACTCGACCTGTTCAAGACAGACCCCAAGAAGTACCGCAACATCTTTCAGTTGGATGTGGCCGAGACCTGGTATGGTTCGGGCCTGATCAAGTTTGCATCGGACCTGAAGGCATCGGGCAAGTGGACGCCGAAAAACAACAAGGTGCACATTGTCCAGGAGCAGATCGCCTATACCCAGGTAATTTCGAAGGCGACCCAGGACGCGATTGCCGCGTCCGGCGGCGAATGGGAAATCGGTGCGATTACAGATATCCAGTTCCCGGTTCAGGACTGGTCGCCGATCATCGCGGCACTCAAGGAAACCGATGCCGGCCTCATCATGATCGACCACTGGGTGGCTGCGGAGCTTGCCGCATTTGCCCAGTCCTTTGCGATTGATCCGGTGGAAGGCGCGATGGTCTACCTGCAATATGGTCCCTCGCAGCCCGAATTCCTCGATCTTGCAGGTGGTGCTGCGGAGGGCTTTGTCTGGGGTACCGTTTATGGCGTTTATGCCGATGAGAAGGGTGCAGCCTTCCGCGAGGCGTACAAGGCGGCTTATCCGGGCACGATGGGGGTGGTCTATACCGGTGGTGGTTACGATGCGGTACACCTGCTGGCAAATGTCTGGAAGACAACAGACCCCGCGGATTTCGATGCAGTCGGCAATGCCATTCGCGGGGCCGAATATCGCGGTGTCAACGGCTTCTACAAGTTCCTTCCCGAGACCCAGTCCGGTGTCAGCTATCCCAACATGGTATCGGATCCCGAAGGCGGCCAAGCACACCTGTTCTTCCAGGTGCAGGATGGCGAGCACAAGATCATTGCGCCCGATCCGTTCTCCGAAAGCGCCTTCAGACCCGCGCCGTGGATGTAACCGGTACTGGTCGACCGACAGGGAACCGGAATGGCAATGCATCTTTTCAGTTGCGAGAGATCGGCCTGTCCCTTGGGGCAGGTCAATACTCGCCGATGTCGGTCTGCATGTAAAACCGGGTGAAATCCTCGGGCTGGTAGGGCCCAATGGTGCCGGCAAGACATCGCTCTTCGAGGTCTTTACCGGCCGCTACCAACCAAATACCGGACGGGTGATGCTCAATGGCGAAGACATTACCCGCCTCTCCATTCATGAGCGTGCCCGGCTTGGCCTCGCACGAACCTATCAAAGCCCGATTGTTCCATCATCGATGTCGGTGGGCGATGTCTTCCGCGCTGCGCGCGAGGCCTACAAGCCCTATCTTTCGCGTTTTGATGCGGAATGGGGTGCGCGCCATGCCCATCTGCATGTTTCATGGGACAGGCAGTCGGGAACGCTAGACACATTTGACCGGCGCAAGCTGATGCTTGCATGCCAATTCATGCGCGAACCTGATGTGCTCTTGCTGGATGAACCGGCATCGGGATTGATCAATTCCGAGATCGACACGCTCGACATCATCATCCGGCACCAGGCAGACGAGTTCGGGATCGGGGTGATCCTGATCGAACACAGGCTCGAACTTCTCACAGCCATTGCCGACAGGGTCGTGGTGCTTGATCTGGGTGAAATCATTGCCGAGGGAAAGCCCGAGGAAGTGTTCGACGATCCAAGGGTGCGGGCCGCCTATTTCGAGGAGGCCGGGCATGGATGAGGTTCTGTCAATCCGCCGCCTGAACGCTGGCTATGGGCCTTTGCGCGTCCTCCATGAAATCGACTTCACCGTGCGTGAAGGCGAGCGCATCGGACTTGTCGGGCTCAATGGTCACGGCAAGAGCACATTGTTCCGCTCGGTGATGTCGCTGGTCGGGTGGCAGAATGGTTCGATCCTGTTCAAGGGACGCGAGATCGGCGGAAGCCGTTCCACCGGGGCAGGGCGCAAGACCCATTCCATAGTCCGGCTTGGAATTGCCCTGACGCCGCAAGGTGACGCGATATTCCCCGGACTGACAGTAAACCAGCATCTCGATTGCGGCGCCTATTCCAGGATTGCCTGGCGGGAACGTGCCAAGCGGCGCGACATGGTGATGGATATCTTCGCGCCCTTGCGAAAACTCGAACACGCCCTCGTTGGTACGCTGTCGGGCGGTGAGCGGAGAATGGTGTCGGTGGGCCGTGCCCTGATGACCGAGGCGTCGCTATATCTGATCGACGAGCCTTCGCTTGGCCTCGCGCCAAAGATATCGACCTCGGTGGTCGAGGCACTCTTTTCCATCCCGACGGAAGGTCGCGCGATGGTCATTGCAGAACAGAATGTCGCGCTTCTTTCAGGCAGGGTCGACCGCATGATCGGCATGCATGCAGGGCGGTTGCGCGGCGATGTTGGCCATGTGAGCCTGGGATAGGATCATGTCGGCAATCACCCTCATCCATGGTCTCAACCTTGCTGCCATCTACGGCCTGATGGCGATCGGCATTTCCATACTCTGGTCGTCGGTCGGCATGATCAACATGGCGCATGGGGCGACCTTTGCAGTCTCGGGCTATACCGCCTGGCAGGTCTCGCTCGTCCTGAAGCCGATCATCGCTGCTGCTTTCGGAAACTCCGTGATGGCATCGGTGAGCATGGCTGCGGCCATGCTTGCAAGCGGCATATTGTCGGGTGCGCTGTTTGGATTGCTCATTTACCTGCTTGCCTATCTGCCGATCCACGACAAGGCCAATTTTGCGGTCCGCAGCCTGATCATGACGCTGGCAATCAATCTGGCAACGGTTCAGGTCCTTCTGTACCTGTTTGGCCCGAACCAACGCGGCCTGCCGAAGATATTCGGTTTTGGCAAGGTCGAACTGCTTGGCGTCAACATGCGTTATGACCAGATCGGCACCATCGTGTCGACATTTGCAATCATGCTTCTGGTTTTGGCGTGGCTGCGATATTCGCGCAAGGGGCTTGAAATCCGGGCCATGATGCAGAATCCGGAAGGGCAGAGCTTTCCGGCATATCCGTGCGCTGGACAGCACTTCCCGTCACCATGATGACCGGCGCCTTGGCAGGACTTGCTGCAGTCCTGCTTTCGCAGACCATCTTTGTCAGTCCCACTGCCGGCGCGACGCCGCTGATCAAGGGGCTCACGATAGCCCTTCTGGGCGGACTAGGTTCCATTCCGGGTGCGCTGGCTGGAGCGGTGATCATCGGCTTCCTCGAAGCGATTGTCGGAGCGATACCCTTCCTCCAGGGCAGCGCTATGTGCTTTTCAGCCAGTTCCTTTTCATCATCACCTTCCTGATCATCAGGCCGCGCGGTATCGGCGGCCTCCTGGACGAGACCAGGGAATGACCATGGACGCGAAAACCGCATTGCACGAAATCGGCAATCGCCACCGCGAAATCCTGTTGTATCCAGATGGCAATCAACCACGCAGCAGACTGCGCGTGCCATTGTCGCGGCGCCACTGGCTGAAATGGCGCCTGCGCCACAATCCAAAGACGCTGGTGGTGGAAAAGCGGCTTGCCGACAAGAAGCCGTTATGGTGGGTTCTGGCGCTGGGCAGCCTTGCAGTGGCAGCGCCATTTCTCAGCAATTCCAGCCTTTCGATAGCTGCGATCTTCTGCATGTATGCCGCAATCAACGTGTTGTGGACACTGATCATCGGAACGGCGGGGATATTCTCGCTGGCAACCATGGCGGTTGTCGGACTTGCCGGATATGCGGCCGCAGCGGCGAATGTCTATCTCGGCGTGCCCTGGCCGTTCATGTTGCTGATCGGCGGTGTCGCGGGCCTTGTCACCGGTGCATTCCTTGCGCTTCCTTCCACACGGCTCGACGGCTTGTATTATGCCTTGCTCACGCTTGGCATGGCAGAAATCTATCGCGTGTTCATCCAGCAATTGAAGCCACTTGCTCCGTCCAACGGATCGATCAACGCGGTGGGGTCCTTCATCCCATCCGAATGGTTTCTGCAAAGGGAAGGGCTGTTGCTTGGGTTTGCTGCGGCCTTTGCGCTGCTTCTTGGTGCGTTGCTTCTGTTCCGGCTGATCAATTCCGAGCGGCTGGGCCTGGTGTTGCAGACGGCGCGCGATGAAGAGGCTTTTGCCGAAGCGATTGGCATCGACTATCGCGGGGCGCGCAGCCAGGTCTTCATGATTTCCTCGGCCGGACTTGGCGTCATCGGTTCGTTTTACGCGATGTATTACAGCTCGATATCGCCCGCAGTGTTTTCGCTGGACCAGTTGCTGCTTCTGTTTGCGATGATCGTTATCGGCGGTATCGGACGCGCAGACGGCGCCGTATTGGGGACTGCGATCGTGATCCTGATAGACAAGGGGATGCTCGATCTCGGGCCGGCACGCATCCTGCTGATTGCCGTCATCATGATGGTCGTGACCCTGTTTGCGCATAACGGGCTGGTGGGGATCAGGGAACAATTCCGCAATTTCAGAAACCGCAAGAAGTCCGAAGCCCGTGCCCGCAGAACGGAAAAGGGAGGTGAGGTCATGCCTGAAGAGGCCATCGAAATCGCTGACAAGCAGGAAGTCTATTTCAGGCGCTTCAACAAGCGGCTGCGTGAGGAACTCAGAGCTGCTCATCACGCCGGACCTGCTGGAGGAGCACAGGCAAAAGCCGCTTGGTCGCCATTCGGATGGGCTGAGCCGGGTGCTGAACTATTTCAGGCGCGGGGAAATGGCGGACAAATATGCCATCATGCGCCAGCCGGACGGGTTCAACCGGTACAAGATTGTTGCCCTTTCGGGCGAGCGCGGAGCGCCACCGCGTCTTGTTGACGACAGGATCTACGAAACCATCGAGGAAGCCTATCACGCTGTCTTCCTGCTCCGCGTCAACGATCTTCTGGAAAGCTGAGCCAATGACCACGATCAGGATATTCGGATATAGCGATCCGCTTTGCGTGAAGACGGGTGAAACCGTGGATTTCAAGCTCTCCGTGGAAGGGGCAAGCAAGGTCGATGCCTCGCTTTCCAGGCTTCTTCACGGAGATGAAAATCCCGTCGGTCCCGGATTTGTCGAGGAGGCCGTGAAATCATCGATCCCCGCGACGCTGGCGGTGAAACGGCAGTTTACCCAGATCGGTTCATTCGCCGTTGCACGGGATCCCGACAGGATGCTTGACGGGCTTGAGGATTTTGCCATCTTCGCCCATGTCTGCCCGACCCTGATAAAGGCGGAACGACAGCACATCATGGGTCAGTGGTGCGTCGATGAAAACAAGGGCTATGCTTTGGGCATCGACCCCGACGGGCATTTCTCGTTCTGGGTGGGCGACGGGAAAGTGGATCGACCAGATTGTTGCAGAGATCTTCCAAGATGCTGGGTTTTCATTGCGGCAGGATATCGCAAGTCGACAGGCCAGGCTTGGCTGCGGGTCATTGATTGCGTCAATTCGTGGAACTCCAGATTTTCAACCGTGGTGCCGTTCCAGATGAACTGCTGGTTGAAAGAGAAATTGCGGGTTGCCCCCGTCCGCACCCGGGAGCATGTGCGTTTCATGCTTGCAGGTGCAAGCGAAACCAATGCAGCCAGGGGACCGCACACCACACTGCTCTACAATGGCAAGGTCGACAGGGCAGGCGTCTTTTCCAGGCAATTGAAACCAGCCGAGATGGAAAACCTCGCGCGTGGAGAGCGTCCTGCCACTGACGGGTTGATTGCCTATTGGGACCCGACCGAAGGCTATACCGATACGGGCATCGGCGATGTCATAGTCGACACAGGCCCCAATGGTCTGCACCTTGATGGCGTGAACCGCCCCGTGCGCTGCATGACCGGTTTCAACTGGCGCGGATCAGACAGCTTTCGCCTGGCCCCGCATGAATATGGCGGCGTGCACTACCATGACGACGCGCTGACGGACTCGAAGTGGGAAACGACATGCTCATTCAAGGTGCCTGTCGATCTGCAAAGTGGCGTTTATGCCTTGAAGCTCACAAGCGGGCCTACCAGCGATCATGTGGTTTTCATTGTCCGTCCGAACAAGCCGCGTGCGAAGATCGCATTCCTTCTGCCGACTTTCACCTATCTTGCCTATGCCAATGAGCATCTTGCTTATGAGGCACCGATTGCGCAGGCCATCACTGCCCATACGCCCGTGATCGTGCCTGAGGATCTGGAATACAAGAAGCTCGAGGAATTCGGCCTTTCGACTTATGACCACCATACCGACGGGGCGGGGTGCTGCTATTCCTCCTGGCGCCGGCCCATCATATCCCTGCGGCCGCGCTATCGAATGCCGGCGATGAATTTTCCCTGGGCCTTGCCTGCTGACCTGTCTCTCATCTGGTGGTTGGAGCATGCAGGCTATGAATATGACATCATCACCGACCATGATCTGCATGCAGAGGGCAAGGCCGCGCTCGAACCCTACAAGGTCGTGATGAACGGGACGCATCCCGAATATTATTCGGAAGAAATGATGGACGGCACCGAGCAGTATCTGGCTGCCGGTGGTCGCGTCATGTATATCGGCGGCAATGGCTATTACTGGGTAACGGGCCTGCGCGAGGGTGAGCCACACTGCATTGAAGTCCGCAAGCTTGATGCGGGCTCGCGCGCATGGCAGGCAGAACCGGGCGAGGGATATCTTGCCTGCACCGGTGAAAGGTCGGGCCTGTGGCGCTCTCGCGGGAGGGCACCGCAAAAGATCGTCGGCCTTGGCTTTACCACTGAAGGCATGGATGAAAGCCAGGCCTTCGAGCGGATGCCCGACAGCTTCCACAAGCGGGTTTCATGGATATTCAAGGGAATCGGAGAACGCGAGCCCATCGGCGACTTTGGCCTTGCAGCAGGAGGGGCCGCCGGGGTCGAACTCGATCGCTACGAGTTGGGCCTTGGAACACCGCCACATACGATGCTGCTTGCCTCGTCGTGGGGACATTCGGACAATTATCCGCTCGTATCGGAAGAAGTCACCTACGCGTTCCCGGGCAGGGGAGGCACGCAGGATGCCCAGGTTCGCGGTGACATGATCTATTTCACGACACCGAACAACGGGGCGGTCTTTGCTGCCGGATCGATAGCCTGGTCCCAAGCCTTGCCATGCAATGGCGGTGAGAATAACGTGGCTGTGGTGATGCGCAATGTGCTTGACGCATTCACGAAGGAGGGAAAGCTGCCGGGTTCGCAATTCGTCGGAGACGAGAAGCTCTGGCGCTGACCGGCATTCGCTGACGATGGCAAGTTTGTTTGGTTTGCGGGCATTTTCGGGGCTCGTTTCCGAGATGAATGCCCTGGCTCAAGAAACGGATGCAGAAGGTCTGGCCCGCTGGACAGTGGACGAACTCGCCCGCAAAATCGGCTTCGAATGCGCCTGGTATGGCTGGGCCCAGATCGATGACAGTGGTGTCACGATCCACGCCAATGCGACATTGAATCTGCCTGGGGACTATTTCAGCTTCTGGACATCGATGGCCGAGCAGGATCTTCTCGCCGCAAGGCTGCTCAAGGAACCAGGTGCCATTGCGACCTATGACCGGCATTCGGGTGATCAGAACGATCGAATGACTGCACTTGCCGACCGCTACGGGCTCGGCAAGATCGCAACGGTAATGAATCATCGCGAGGGCAGGCTCGCTTCGTTCTATCTCTCCAGCTATCGCCTCGGCCAACGCTCGCGCGGTTTCGAGCCGCAGGAACAGGAGTTCCTGCAATGCGCCATCGAGCAGCTTGGACATGCCATGAAATTGTCAGCCCTTTCTCGCGATTCCATGGTCGAGGACGGGTCGATTTCCATTCTGGTCAATGAATCTGGGATCGGCATACTTGGCCTTGGCAATCTGCGTGAACAGCTTGGTGACTTCTTTCGCGAATGGCAAGGTGACCTCCTGCCTGAGCAACTGCGATCACTGATTGCCCATCCCGGTCAGCATCTGCTTCCGGACAGGGGTATTGTTGTCACCTGCGAAAGGGCGCCGGACTACCAGAACATGGGGCTGAGGCGGCTGACGATACGCCGGATGACGCCGGTTGATTTTCTCACCGTTCGCGAACGCGAGGTGGGACGGCTGCTGGCCGGCGGCCACAGCCACAAGGATGTTGCCCGGATGCTGGGCGTTGCGCCAAACACGGTTCGCAATCAGACCCAGTCGATTTACGAAAAGACGGGCGTTAACAGCCGGGCCGAACTGGCTTCACTGTTCGCTGGAAATCACGGCAGCTGAAATCGGCAACTTGATCATGGCCAGGTCACTGGTGGCGGTCGAAGCAGATGAAATTGCACCCTCCTACCTGTCAGGATTGGCGTACTCCCTGTTTCGTGACAAGGCCGTATCACGGCAGGCACTTTCAAAATCCGTACAAACTCCCTAAACAGTGGCCAACCAATGCGACAACGGACAAGGGTCTGCAGCCGCCAGCGCCAAAGCAATGTCATGTATCTCGAAGCCTTGAAAAACAAAAACAAACTCTTTTCCATCGCGCCGATGATGGATTGGACGGATCGTCATTGCCGGTTCTTTCACCGGCAGCTGACGCGCCATGCATTGCTTTATACGGAGATGGTAACGGCAGAAGCGGTAATCCACGGGCAGCGGGAACGCCTGCTGGGATTTGACCGCGAAGAGCATCCTGTTGCCTTGCAATTGGGTGGTTCTGAGCCGGACAGGCTGGCGGAGGCGGCGCGCATCGCTGCGGATTTCGGCTATGACGAGATCAATCTCAATGTCGGCTGTCCTTCCGACCGGGTTCAGTCGGGCGCATTTGGTGCCTGCCTGATGCGGGTTCCGGAGCTTGTCGGGAATGTGTGGCCGCGATGAAATCATCGGTGTCGATACCCGTGACCGTCAAGTCACGCATCGGGGTTGATGACCAGGACCCCGGTCCAGCACTTGATGCACTGGCTGATACTGCCTGGAAAGCGGGGGCGGACGCGCTCTGGGTTCACGCTCGCAAGGCTTGGCTCGATGGACTGAGCCCCAGGGAAAACCGCGATATTCCGCCACTCGATTACAGTCGCGTGCATCAATTGAAGCGTGAAAATCCGATTCATTTCATTGGCTTGAATGGCGGCCTTCAGACCCCGATTCAGGCGCTTGAGGAATTGATTCAAGGTGAGCCGCAGCTCAATGGCGCGATGTTGGGACGAGCAGCCTATCAAAACCCGCACATCCTGCGCGATGTGGATCGTCTGTTTTACGACGCGAAAGATGAACCGCCAGCTACCGCGAAGTCATCGATGCGATGATGGAATATTCGGCGCGTCATCTGGAACGTGGGGGTAGGTTGAACCATGTGACGCGCCACATGGTAGGACTTTTCCAGGGCGTGCCGGGAGCGCGGCGCTGGCGGCAAATCCTGTCTGTGGAAAGTGTGCGGGAGGATGCTTCGCCGGAAATCATCGACAAGGCCTTTTCCTGCGTCCGGCTTGACGCAGCCAGTGCTGCGGCCTAGAGCAGGTTCGGTCTACCTCTGCGGCAAATGCTGAATGGGTACAGAATTTCGTGTCGTTCCGGCGTCGCCTCGCTTGTGAGGAAATGCGAAACGCTTCAAGCATCATGCTTCCTGCCAGATTGAGGTTTTCCCTTGGACATCGCTGCGCATTTTTCCGAGATATTGCCTTTTGTCGTGGCGCTGATTGCAGCAGGCGCGGTTGCGGGTCTGCTGGCTGGCGTTTTCGGCATTGGAGGCGGTGCAATCCTGGTTCCGGTCTTCTACCAGATGCTGGGAGTATTGGGATTTGACGATTCAATACGAATGCATTTGTCGGTCGGAACGTCGCTTGCAATCATTGTTCCAACGTCGATCCGCTCGTTTCGCGCCCATTATCTCAAAGGCGCAGTCGACATGGATCTCTTGCGATCCTTCCTGATTGTGGTTCCGGCAGGCGTGGTGGCTGCCTCGATCATTACTGCGCATATTTCCGGTGCGAGCCTGCGCGGCATTTTCGCATTCGTGGCACTTGTGGTCGGGGCCAAGCTGTTGTTTGCGAAGAGCCACTGGAAGCTGGCAGATGACATTCCCGGCAATCCGGTGCGCGGTATCATCGGTTTCCTTATCGGTTTCTTTCCACCTTCATGGGCATTGGCGGCGGTGTCATGAACAACACTTTCATGACGCTCTTTGGCAGACCGATGCACCAGGCTGTCGCAACATCTTCCGGCACCGGGGTTCTGATTTCGATACCCGGCGTCATCGGCTATATCTGGGCTGGTTGGGGTACAGGCGGCATGCCGCCCTTTACCATCGGCTATGTCAACCTGCTGGCGCTCGCCATCCTCATTCCGGTAACGCTGGTCGCGGCTCCCCTGGGCGTAAAGATTGCGCATGCGTTGACAAGACGCCAACTGAAAGTCGCCTTTGGCCTGTTCATGTTCTTCGTGGCGATCCGGTTTTTTGTCTCGCTATTGTGAACTGCTGGCGCGAAACCTGGTGGGCTGATTCAATTTTAACGCGATTTTAGCCGATCCATGTCAGTCTTCCGGCATGTTCCGCAAGTGAATGATACGGGAGTTCGCGCTTGTTCAGCAATTCATCCAAGAATATCGATGTTTCCATTCGCATGCTGGATGGAGCCGTTATCCGCGGAGCCATCCTGCAGGGCCATGCATCCAGCCTGGAAGGCGTACTCTCCAAGGAAACGCCCTTCCTCGAATTCGTTTCCAGGGATGGCCAGCGCAAATTCATTGCCAAGCACCAGATTGCCTATGTCGAGCCGGTGGAACCATTGCGCAAGCCGGTTCTGGTGTCACCCAGCGATCCGCGATATGTCGATTGTTACGGGATACTGGGGCTTGAGCGCGGTTGCAGTTTCGACGCTGCCAAGGAGGCCTATCACCGATTGGCCAAGCAGTATCACCCCGACAGCTATTCGGGCCTGGCACTACCTGCAGAGGTGGAACGTTATCTCACCGACATGTTCCGCCAGATCAACACGGCATTTACCGAGGTTCGATCCGAAACACAGCAGCGCGCCGCCTGATCCGGGCGTTCAATCCGTAAGGATCAGTCTGTTACCGCGAAATTCGAATGCGCTGAGTGTGGACAGGAATGTCATGCCGAGCAGGCTTCCATTCATGGCGCCTTTCCTGGCGACCATTGCTGACACCTCGTTGCGGCGGATATCACCTATGGAAATGGTGTCGAGCCTGACGCGCGCTGCAGTGGTGATACCATTGGCAGTGGCAACCGGTGTATCATAGGAAAGTTTGGCAACGTCGATACCGATTGCCCTGGCGTCTTCATCGCTCATCACGACGGAACTTGCACCGGTATCCACCAGAAAGGTCACTTGCGTTCCGTCAACTTCTGCCCTTGCGGTGATATGGCCATCGGAGCCCGCGATCAGGGTTACGGTCTGGCGACCCTGTGAATTCATTGCCGTATGCGGACTGCCTGGAACGAGACCTGCCGTCATCCGGGAGGCCACGTCCTGCAATTCATAGCGATACAGATATCCGGCCATCAGGATCAGGATGATTGCAATCCAGGCAATTGCGTTTCTGGCAAATTCACGAAACTGCCCGCGCCCTGGCAGGATGGCAGCGCCGAGCAAGCTACCCCAAAGCCCAAGATAGACGAGGCCTGCGAACTGGCCGCTTTTCATGCCGAGGACCGTGCCGCTGTCGCCATTGGCAATCAGCAGGATGGCGGCAGCGCCGATCACTGCGAAGATGATCCACAGGCTTCTCAAAGTTGCGTATCCTTGCTGTCAGGACCCGATGACTGTCGCTCGCGCGCCATTCTGCTGCGGCGGGTTTCGCGTCGCGGCTTGCGCTTGATGGTCGCAAGCCGGGCTGGCAGGGCGGACATCAGGAAATCCCGTTCGCGGTCCGAATAGCTGGTCCAGTGCGATATTTCATCGCCTGTGCGACCGCATCCGAAGCAGTAGCCGGTTTCCATGTCGATCGAACAGACCAGAATGCAAGGCGATTTCATCGGGCAGGTTTCCATTTCGAATTGTCTATTCAAGTAGCAACTTGCGGGCGAAAGACAACACCGGGCGATGAAATAGGGCCATATCGGTTTGAGCGTTGCCATACGGGTTCAAAAACGGATAGACGTCACGATGAATGAACGAGGAGTTCGACATGACGAAATCAGGGCCGGTAACAGGCTTGCCCTTCGATGATATCAGGGCTGTTGTTGCATCTCTGTCTGACGGCGATGACAGGGCAGTGGATGCCGTGCGCTCGCGCAACCTGCAATTGTTTGGTGCTGGTGGTGCCGGGCGGCTCGGTGACTTGTGCGAATGGCTGGCGGAGTGGTCAGGCAAGTCGCCATCGGTAACCAGGCCGCTCGTGGCGCTGTTTGCCGGAACTCATGGTGCGCAGGACGAAGCAGCAAGAGCCGATGTGCCGGAACAGGTTTCGCGGATTGCAGCAGGGGGTGCTCCGATCAACCAGATATGCTCGGCCCAGGAACTGGGGCTGAAGGTGTTTGACCTGGCATTGGCCTATCCGGTGGGCGATATCAGGCAGGAAGCAGCGCTGAGCGAACGCGATTGCGCGGCCACCATTGCCTTTGGCATGGAAGCTGTATCTGGCGGTATTGACCTGATGGTCGCCGGTTCGTGCGTGTCGGGCGCTGGATTTTCGCCAGCGGCGATTTTTCTTGCCCTGCATGGTGGCACGGCAGCGCAATGGGCGGGCAACAGCGACGATGCGGCCATTGTCGAGGCTGCAATTGCGCTACATGGCGCGGCGTCAAGGGACCCGCTGGAACTGTTGCGGCGTCTGGGCGGACGCGAGACGGCAGCCATTGCCGGAGCAATACTGGCAAGCAGGGTGCAGCATGTGCCGATGTTTCTGGATGGTCCTCACGCAATGGCCGCAGCAGCAGTGCTGAAGACGCTCAACCCTCATGCAATCGCCCATTGCGTTTTGGCTCAGGGCCATGGGAGTGATGCCTGCAGGGCAATGGCGGATGCGCTCGAAATGCAGCCCTTGCTGGATTTCTCGATGCAGCTTGAGACAGGCGAGGGCGGGTGCCCTGGCCATCATGATGGCCAAGTCGGCGGCCGCCATGCATCGTGCTGAATTACCGGCCTGACCAGGCTTGCAGCCAAGCGGGTGCTAAGCCGAATTGCGCATCGACAGGATTGATTTCGGCTTGGGCTGGCTTGCGCCTGCATTTTGCACTGGCGGCATGATTTCCAGCACCCGGGTGCGCGGGAAAGTGGCGATGACCTCGGTGCCCTCGCGAAGTTTCGAGCGCAATTCGAACTTGCCGTCATGCATGTGCATCAGTGCCTGAACGATTGGCAGACCAAGACCCGTGCCCTGTTCTGCGCTCTTGATGGCGATCGAGCCCTGGCCGAAGGAGGAGAGCACAATCAGGATTTCGTCTTCCGGAATGCCGGGGCCTGTGTCGCGAACCGCAAAATACTGGCCACCTGAACTGGTCCAGCCAACCTTTAGCCAGATGGTGCCGCCTGGCGGAGTGAATTTCAGCGCATTGGACAGAAGATTGAGCGCAATCTGGCGAACCGCGCGCTCATCAGCCAGATCTGAGGAAGATTTTCCTCGAACTGGCGAATAATGTTGATGTTCTTGCTCTTGGCCTTGATCTGGACCATGTGATTGGCGTCATCCACCACATAGAACCAGGCGAACGGCCTCTTCGACCAGTTCCTGGCGGCCTGCCTCGATGCGGCTCAGGTCGAGAATTTCGTTGATCACATTGAGCAGGTGCTTGCCGGAATTGTGAATGTCGCCGACATATTCCTTGTAGGTCGGGTTGCCGATGGGGCCCAGAACCTCGCCCATCATGACTTCTGAAAATCCGAGAATGGCGTTGAGCGGCGTGCGCAATTCATGGCTCATCGTGGCAAGGAACCGCGATTTGGCCAGGTTGCTTCCTCGGCGCGGCGCCGTGCTTCTTCTGACATCGACTTGGCGGTTTCGAGATCGGCAATCAGGCCTTCTTTTTCCGCCTTGTGTTCCAGGATCGAGATCACCGACAATTTGAAGCGATCGGCTATCAGGTAGAAGAAGGTCTGCGAGCCGAGCAGAATGGCACCCATCATCATCTGGGCCGGATCATAGGTCATCATGAAGCGGATCGAGAGCGCGGAAGTCGGCGGGGCGGACGTGATCAGCAAGCTCGCACCAAATCCGTAAGAAAGGATCATGGTGATCGCCTGGAAAACCAGAATCGTGGAAAACTGGATGATCGAATAGGTGCTGTCTTCGCAGGTAAGGCACGAATATAGCGAGAATATCGACCAGGAGACTGCAACCAGCATTTGGGCCAGAAGGTAGATCTTGCGCCATTTGCGCAATGCATCTTCCTCATGCGCTTCCTTCATGAACCTTGCAGAAAGGGTTGCCATCAGGCCATAGGACATGATGGACAAGGCAACCACGAAGGCAGCTAGATAATAACCGATATAGGAACCGGCAATCAGCCCGATTATCAGTGTGAAGACCGGCATGGCAATGGCGGCATTGCGGTGGTTTTCCGCAAAACTCGTCATCAGTTCAATTCATAGGCTATGGGCTGTCCGCCACCCTGGCTGAAGCGGGTGCGCAAGTCCTTGACAAGATGCGACGAGGCACTGCGTTTTCGCGTGCGATCGACAATGTTCTTGTCGGAGGATTGTGATTTTCTGGTGGTCATCGGAAAAGCCGTACCCAATACGCATATCAGCCCATCATGGGTATCGGTGTTTGGTTAACATCAGGTTATTCAAGCCAAAACAACTCGGGAAAACACGGCATTGGCAAGGATTGATCGAAAACCCGGAATGCGGCGTCGCGGTTCCTTTCGCGATTGGCTCACCATGCTCGCACTGTTTGCGGCTATTGCCTTTGCTGCAGCCTATCTGGGTGGCTCCGAACCGCTTCAGGGACGTGCCATCGTCGTGGATGGAGACAGTCTCGAGGTCAATGGCGAGCGCATCCGGCTGGAGGGAATTGATGCACCGGAATATCAGCAAAGCTGCACGAATTCGGGGTAGAGATTGCCATGTGGCAAGCTGCCACGACCACTTGCGCAAGCTGATTGCACGGCAGGAGGTGACATGCACGGCCCTTGGTCCCGACAAATATGACCGGACGCTTGCTATTTGCCGCGCTGGCGAGAAATCTCAACGAGGCGATGGTGCGCGATGGCTGGGCGGTCGCTTATGGTGACCATCAATGGCTGGAGGCGGAAGCTCCGGAATGCGAAGCGCGGAATGTGGGCCTATGGTTTCGAAGAGCCTTCCGACTGGCGCAAGGATCACTCCGGCGAGGAAACGCCCCGTGTCCTCACGAATGACAGCATGACCTTGCGTGCAAAGCGAATGTTTGCCAGTTTGATCGCATGGCTCAAAAGCCTGATCTGAAAGGAAAATACCTTGGTTGAAATGCTTGGCGGTATGCGTCTCCGCTGATGGCGGAAGGGCGCGCCAATCCGCGCCGTGTGCAGATATTCCTGGCGGAAAAGGGCCTTGATATCGAGCGTGTGCAGGTGGACATCAACAAGCTCGAGACCCAAAGCCCGCAATTCACTGCCAAGAACCCGATGCAACGGGTTCCTGTCCTTGAACTGGAGGATGGCACTGTCATTGCCGAGACCGTTGCCATTTGCCGTTATCTCGAGGAAATCCGGCCGGACCCGCCTTTGTTGGGGGCAACAGCCCTCGACAAGGCGCTTGTCGGAATGTGGCAGCGGCGGATGGAGTTGAATTTCCTGTTGCCGGTTGCCTTCGCCTTCCGGCATCTGCATCCAGGCGCTGCGCATCTGGAAATACCCCAGGTGGCGCAGTGGGGTACGGTCAATCAGGGCAGGGCCCGCGAATTCATGGAATTTCTCGACCGCGAATTGCAGAGCCGGGAATTCATTGCTGGAGAAAAGTTCACCATTGCCGACATCACCGGAATTGTTTCCTATCAATTCCTCAAACCCGGCCGGATTGCCTATCCTGACGATTTGCAGCATCTGACGCGCTGGGCAAGGCAGATCGTGGCGCGGCCAAGCGTGGCCTAGGCGGGAAAGCGGATGAAACAGGCGGAACTGGCAAGGGAGATCAGTCGATGCCGGATTTGCGTGGATGCCCCGCGCGGCAAGGCATTGCCGCATGAGCCGAGGCCGGTGGTGGTCTTGTCGAGAACTGCACGCATTGCCATTTGTGGGCAGGCACCAGGAACCAGGGTTCACCAGAGCGGCGTGCCTTTCACTGACCCCTCGGGGGATCGCTTGCGAGACTGGATGGGCGTCGGGCCTGATATCTTCTACGATCCACAACGTATTGCCATTGTGCCGATGGGCATGTGTTTTCCCGGGCTTGACGCGAAGGGCGGGGATTTGCCGCCCCGCAAGGAATGCGCGGCAACATGGCGGCAGCGCATCTTCGAGACCATGGATCAGGTCGAATTGATCCTGGCAATCGGTGGGTATGCCCAGAACTGGCATTTGGGAGAGCTTTCGCGCGGCGGCGTCAATGCAACCGTTGGCGAATGGCAATCCATTGTCATGCGTCCTTGCAAGCCCGTTGTTTTTCCGCTGCCTCATCCTTCCTGGCGCAACAATGCCTGGATCACGCGCAATCCATGGTTTTCCAATGCCTTGTTGCCTGATTTGAAGAAACTGATTCAACGATTGCTTGTCGGCAAATCCTGATTGGCTGTTCGGGTGCCCGGAGGGTCAGGCTTGCAGGGTTCGCGCCGTTCGCAGGACAGTATTTCACAATAGCTGTATTTGACCCCCACGTGCGCAAACCTGGTCTGCGAATTACACAATGATGGAACGATTTTCCATCTGGCGACAATCATGGACAGAACAGACAAGATGATACTGGCCCTCCTGCAGGAGGATGCAACAATGCCCGTTGCCGATATTGCAAAGCGCGTCGGGCTTTCGACGACGCCGTGCTGGCGACGCATACAAAAGATGGAAGAAGACAAGGTGATCGAGCGCCGGGTGGCGGTGCTCAATCCGGCAAAGGTCAATGTTGGTGTCACGGTCTTTGTGTCCGTTACCACCGACAAGCACAATCACGAGTGGCTGAAGCGGTTTTCGGAACTGATTTCCAAATATCCCGAGGTTGTCAGTTTCTATCGCATGAGCGGGCAGGTGGATTACCTGCTCAAGGTCGTGGTCCCCGATATTGCTGCCTATGATGCCTTTTACAAAGGCTGGTCAGCGAGATCGACATAGAAGATGTCTCATCGGCTTTCGCCATGGAGCGTATCAAGGAAACGACCCAATTGCCGCTCAATTATATTTCGCTGGAAAAACCGGCAAAAGTGAAGGACTGAGCGCTGCAGGGCATTCGGCCTCTACCGGCTTCCAATGAGGAAATTGCGGTCAGGAAAGGCCCAGACGCCCGAGAACCGCTGGCGTTTGCAGTTCCCTCGCGGCGTCCCTGCCGATCCAGCGCGCAGTCTTGTCGTTGCCGGAAGCCAGTTCATGTGCGAGTTCAAGGGCTGGAGCATGGAGTTGCGCGGAGCGTTTGCCGATCTGGCGCAACGCCCAGTTGACAGCCTTTTTGACGAAGTTTCGGTGATCGGTGGAAGCCTTGCGGATCAAGGCAAGAAAGGGGACGAAACCGATATCATCGGCTTTCTTGTCATGCACCGATTTCCACGCAATGGTAGCGAACGCCGCGCGTTTGACGAATTCATGCTCGGACTCGGCCCACTCGACTATCATGGCATCGGTCAAGGGGGTCTTGTCGAAAAGTGATCCGCAAATCTGGTCACATACATCCCAGGAGTTGAAGTCGGCCGTCCAGCGCTTCATCTGGTCCGGGGTAACCCAATGCGGCCTGTCAACCAGTCCGGCCATGATACGTGCTTCGTGAATGCCGCTCTGCCACAAGTCCTCCGCGAGTTGATGATCGTGGCTGATCCTGGCTGCAACCGAGCGAATGCCCGGCATTGAAACACCAAGCGCCGTGCCGGTTTCGATGCCAAAACGGGCCATACCGGCAAGATTTTCGGCATTTGCGAGCGCGCGCAAGGCCGCAACAGCCTCATCAGCCGTGTATGGCCTGCGCGCCATGGCCGCTATTTCCGCTTGAGGCGCGCCAGGAGGCTCGACGTATCCCAGCGATTGCCACCCATTGCCTGAACCTCTGCATAGAACTGGTCGACCAGTGCCGTGACCGGCAGTGTCGAGCCATTGGCACGTGCTTCCGACAATACGATGTCGAGATCCTTGCGCATCCAGTCGACGGCAAAACCGTGATCGTATTTTCCGGCATTCATGGTCTTGTGGCGGTTTTCCATCTGCCACGAACCGGCTGCGCCCTTGAAATCACCTCGATGACCTTCTCGACGTCAAGGCCAGCGTTCTGGGCAAAATGAATGCCTTCCGACAGTCCCTGGACAAGGCCGGCGATACAGATCTGGTTGACCATCTTGGTGAGTTGGCCAGCGCCTGAGGCACCCATCAGGCCAACCATTCTTGCATAGCAGTCGATGACGGGTCTGGCCTTTTCAAATATGGCAGCATCGCCGCCAACCATGACGGTCAGCACTCCATTTTCAGCGCCCGCCTGGCCGCCCGATACCGGGGCGTCGAGGAAACCGAAGCCGGCCTCATCGGCTGCTGCCGCCAATTCGCGGGCGACGAGCGCGGATGCTGTCGTGTTGTCAATGAAGATCGCGCCGGGTTTCATGGAGGCGAATGCGCCATCCAGACCTGTTGTTACTGATCGCAGATCGTCGTCATTGCCTACGCATGAAAAGACAAAATCGCAGCCTTGCGCTGCTTCGCGCGGCGTTGCAGCGGACTTGCCGCCATGCTTGGCGACCCATTCTGTCGCCTTGGCGGCAGTGCGGTTATAGACCGTCACATCATGGCCTGCCTTTGCAATATGACCCGCCATGGGAAATCCCATCACGCCCAGTCCGATGAAAGCTACTCTTGCCATGTCAAATCCCTTTCTGCCAAAGTCATTTCTCGGATACTACTCCGCGAAGCATCATTGAGGGGATACAACAATGCGCCGCATTTTCAAATGGCTGGCAGGCCTTTTGGTTCTCGTCCGGCAGTCGGCGCAGTGGCGGCCGGCCTTGGCTATACGGCATTGAGAACGTCGATACCGGCTGCCAATGGCAATATGGAGATTGCCGGCCTTGAAGGCGATGTTCGCCTGGTGCGCGACAGGTACGGAGTGCCGCATATAGAGGCGCAAAGGCAGATCGATGCAATTCGTGCCCTGGGCATCGCCCATGCGCAGGACAGGCTATGGCAGATGCATGTGCTGAGAATGGTTGCCCAGGGCCGTTTGTCGGAAATGTTTGGCAAGCCGACAATCGAGACCGATGTCTTCCTCAAGACGATGGATATCGAGACAGCCGCTCGCAGATCCCTCGAGGTGCTTTCACCCTCGGCCAGGATGATGCTGACTGCCTATGCGGAGGGCGTGAACAGCTGGATCAATCGCAAGACGCGCCTGGCGGAGATGCGGCTTCCCCGAATTCCTGATATTGGGTGTCTCGCCCGAACCATGGGAAGCCTGGCAGACAATCGCCATTTTGAAGGTGATGGCATTGACACTTGATTCGAACATGGAAGAGGAATTGCGCAGGCTGGCTTTCGCCAACAAGGGCTTCACGCCGCGCGAGATCGACGAGTTGATGCCCTATGGACCGCGGGACAATCCGCCGCCCATGCCGGACCTGCGGCAACTGTTCCCCATAGTCGCCAAGCAGGCAAGTGTGGCAAAGTCGTCTGGTGACGGCGCGATTGAAGGTCTGGCCTGGGACATCGGAGTAGATGCCTCCAACAATTGGGTAGTGTCGGGTGCGCGAAGCGAAAGCGGCAAACCGTTGCTGGCCAATGATCCGCATCTTGGTCTGACCACACCGTCAGTCTTTTATCTGGCGCATCTGGCAACGAAGGAAGACGGCAAGGTCAGGAACCTGATCGGAGCGACACTGCCAGGCACGCCGCTATTCCTGCTCGGACGCAATGACCGGGTTGCCTGGGTTTGACGACCACGAATCTCGATGCACAGGATGTGTTTATCGAGCGGCTGAACCCGGAAAATCCGGACCAGTATCTGACGCCGACCGGTTGGGCTGAATTCGACAAGCGAGAGGTCGTGGTCAAGGTCAAGGGTGAGCCGGACTTCACCTTTACACGCCGCGCTACCCGCCATGGACCGGTATTGCCGGAAAGATACAAGTCCGTCAGCGAGATCGTGCCGGGTGGCCATGTGGCTGCACTTCAATGGACGGCACTGGCACAGGATGACACGACCAGCGAGGCAGCCATCGATATCGGCACGGCCGATACAGTTTCCGATTATATCAATGCGATGCGCAAGGCAGTTTCGCCGATGCAGTCGATGGTGGTTGCCGACGCAGATGGGAATATTGCGCTGGTTGCGCCGGGCAGGGTGCCCGTGCGCGACCCGGCCAATCTGGTTGCGGGGCGGGCTCCCGTGCCGGGCTGGGATCCGCTTTACGACTGGAAGGGATGGCTGCCTTTCGATTCCCTGCCATTGATCGAGAACCCGGTCTCGGGTGCGCTTGCGACTGCCAATGCCAATTGGCTTCCTGCCGGCTATGACAAGCTCATCACCTATGACTGGGATGAGCATTTCCGCCAGGGGCGTGTCGAGCAACTGGTGATCGGTGCCAATGCCAGGCATACACCGCAGAGCATGCGCGACATTCAGGCCGACAAGTTTTCACCAGCACTGGTGCAGTTTCGCGATGAGGCGCTGGCGCAACTGCAATCGGGCGCAGGGCAGGAACAGGCCATGCTGGATGCGCTCAGGTCCTGGGACGGCCAGATGCTGATCGACCGGGCAGAACCGCTGATCATGACGGCATGGTGGCGGCATTTCCACAAGATGCTGTTCGAGGATGAACTCGGCAAGGATTTCAGCCGAATTGGCAAGGGATACATGGATTCGCTATTGGGCGTGCTGCGCGGCAGGACCAGCCGCGACTGGTGCGACAATATCACGACACCACAGGTCGAAACCTGCGGCACCCTGCTCGCGCAGTCCTTTGCGGCTGCAAACAGCGAGTTGGAAAAGATGCAGGGAAGTGACTGGAGAAAATGGCGCTGGGGCGCTGCCCATATTGCATTCGGTGAGCACAGGCCGTTTTCATCGGTGGCACCGCTGGCGAAATATTTCACCGTGATGCCGGAAAGCGCCGGAGGGTCATATACGCTGATGCGCGGGCGTACCGACTTCCGCGAAAAGAACCCGTATTACAATGTTCACGCGTCAGCCTATCGGGCATGGTATGACCTTGGTGATCCTGATCAATCGCAGTTCGTGATTTCGACGGGACAGAGCGGGCATTTTCTGTCACCGCATTATGATGATCTCGCTGCAAAATGGGCCGCATCCGACTATATTGTCATGACGACCAAACGCGAAGACTATGAACAGGGTGCGGATGGCGCCTGGACGCTGACACCGGCACAAAAGCAAGGGGAATGATATGAGCGAGTTGAAAGAATGGCGTGAAGTAGCGCCGCGCCTTGTCGATGTCGCGGCAGGTCGCACCCCGGCAGACATGGTCGTTCGCAATGGCCGCTGGGTGAATGTTCATTCCGGTGAAATCATTCCGGCAACCGATATTGCGATTTCCGCCGGGCGTTTTGCCTATTGTGGTCCCGATGCCAGCCATTGCATTGGCGAGGATACCGAGATTGTCGAAGCCGATGGCCGCTATCTCGTGCCCGGTCTGTGTGACGCGCATATGCATGTCGAAAGCGGCATGCTGACCGTTACTGAATTCGCCCGTGCCGTCATTCCACATGGCACTACCTCGATGTTTATCGACCCGCACGAGATCGCCAATGTGCTCGGACTTGACGGTGTGCGGCTGATGCATGACGAGGCAGCCGGATTGCCTGTCAATGTGTTCGTGCAGATGCCATCCTGTGTGCCGTCGGCGCCAGGGCTTGAACATGCTGGTGCCCAGCTTGGCCCCGATGAGGTGCGAGAGGCGATGGGTTGGCCGAACATCATCGGGCTTGGCGAGGTAATGAATTTTCCTGGCGTTGCAGCCGGTGACGCTACCATGATGGGCGAGATTGCCGCCACCATGTCGGCGGGCAAGACCGTTGGCGGACATTATGCCTCGCCCGATCTTGGACCGGCTTTCCACGCCTATGCAGCTGGCGGTCCTGCTGACGATCACGAAGGCACCCGGATGATCGATGCGATTGCGCGGGTGCGCCAGGGCATGAAGGCGATGCTGCGGCTCGGATCGGCCTGGTATGATGTTGCCGAGCAAATCCGCGCTGTAACCGAGATGGGGCTTGATCCGCGGAATTTCATCTTGTGCACGGATGACTGCCATTCGGGAACGCTGGTACATGACGGGCACATGAACCGTGTGGTGCGCCATGCGATCAGCCAGGGCTTGAAACCCATCACCGCTATCCAGATGGCAACCATCAATACAGCACAGCATTTCGGGCTTGAGCGCGAACTGGGATCAATCACCCCGGGCAGGCGCGGCGATTTCCTGATCGTTTCAAATCTGGCCGAGCTTGCCATTGATGCCGTCTATGCGCGGGGCCGGTTGCTTTCCGACAGCAAGGGCCTTCATGTGGAAATGCCGAATTTCGACTATCCACAATCGGCGCGAAACACCATCAACATGAAGCGCGACCTGATTGCCGATGATTTCGAGATCGCAGCACCCGGGAACGCGAAAAAGGTGAAGGCACGTGTCATTGGCGTGATCGAGAACCAGGCGCCAACGCGGGCTCTGGAGCGAATGCTGGAAGTCAAGGATGACGTGGTGCAGATGGACCGCGACAACGATATCTGCCAGATCGCACTGGTCGAGCGGCACCGCGCCACGGGCTCGGTGACCAATGGTTTCGTGTCCGGTTTTGGCTATGACAAGAAATGCGCGGTTGCTGCAACCGTAGCCCATGACAGCCATCACATGATCGTTGTTGGCACCAATCGCAAGGACATGGCCGCAGCAGCAAACAGGTTGCGCGAGGTCGGCGGCGGGGTCTGCGTCTTCCACAAGGGAGAGGAACTGGCACTGGTCGAACTTCCCATCGCTGGCCTGATGTCGGATGAGCCTGCCGAAACGGTAGCGGCAAAGGCTGACAAGATGGTCGAGGCAATGCGTAAAATGGGATGCAGGCTCAACAACGCCTATATGCAGCATTCGCTGCTGGCGCTGGTCGTGATTCCGGAATTGCGGATATCCGATATCGGTATCATCGATGTTCGCAAATTCGAGAAAGTGCCACTGTTTGTCTGAATGTCATCGCAACAGGTGGGCGATGGAATTGGCATAATATTGGAGCAGGATCTGCTCTTTCGGGTTGGCACGGAACAGGCCGCGCTCGTTTTCCTCGGCCAGGTGGCGCAGGGTCAGCATTCGAAGCCCGGTGCCGACGGCATAGTCGCGGTCTGAACGCGGAATGTGGACATGCGCGCCTTTTGCCTCAAGGCTGGAAATGAGGTCGAAAACGCGTGATTTCAGTTCAAGTTCACCCATCCATGTGTCGGGGTCTTCCAGCAAAACGGTCGAAACCAGCGCCACCGGAAGGGCTGGGATGATTTTGCCTATCCGCGTCATCAGGTCATCGGCAAGGCGTGAAACGGCAGCAAATCGATGTTCCTTCTCATCGATTGCGAAGTCCACCCCATTGGCTTTTTGCCACTGGCTCAGCGACAGTGGTTCGCCAAAGCTGACACAGGCATGGCCATAGCGGTAAAGCCTGCCGTGGAGGCGCAATTTCAGCAGATTGTACACGATCCGGCAATTGCCCCTGGCCGAACCCGAAAGCTGCGCCCGGAAAATTCCTTTTCGGCACCCGCTGTCAGGATGCGATCCTCGATTACGCGATCATAGTTCAGCCCGACTGGAACGAAAACGATGTCGCGCTCCTGCGCTGGAGTGAAATCGGCGACCATGTAGCTCAGCAGTCCGAGTTTCGGTTCACGCAACTTGCCGTCACGGGTCAGTCCGCCTTCGGGAAAGACAGCCTGCGTCACACCCTGGCGCGTCGCCATGGCAACATATCGGCCCAACACACGGCGATACAGTTCGTCGTTGGAATTGCGCCTGATGAAGTAGGCGCCCATTGACCGGATAAGGCTCTGGAGCAACCAGATGCGGGCCCATTCACCAACGGCATAGGACAAGGAGGCGCGGCTTGAAGCCATGTAGGTTACCAGCACATAATCCATGTTGGAACGATGGTTCATGACGAACACGACCGAAGCCTGCGGATCGACATGTTTCAGCGCTTCATCATCGGCAAAGCCAAGGCGGACGCGGTAGACGAATTCGGACATCCATCGGGCTATCCGGGTTCCGAAACTGAAATAGGTGGTGACGGAGAATGAAGGCACGATTTCCCGGGCGTAGCGTTCCGCGCGCTTCATGATGACTGCGCGCGGAGTGCCCGATGCCAGCGCCTCTGCTTCAACGGCCTCAAGCACCTTGCGGTCATACATCAATTGATCGATCAGCGACTGGCGGCGTGTCAGCTTGAAGGGCTGGATGCGCATGTCGAGGCGCTGGTTCAACTCGTCAATGGCGTTGTTGACGCGACGGCGAAAGAACCAGCGGACGGAAGGCGCAAAAATGCGGTCGACAATGCCAACCACTGCAAAGAATGCCAGGATCACCACGAGCCAGTAGGGCAGGCTTACGGCAGCGCTCACCTGCAGCACCTGGCATTTTCGAACATCATCCTGTCAATTTTCACGAACCAATCCTCCCCGGACGGGGAGGATTGAAGCATTGCTGATCGCCGGGTGCAACGGCGAAGGCGGAATTCTCAAAGGCCTTCCTTGTCCGGCTGGGCCATGCGCAGCGCGACACCCTTGTCGGCATCCATGAAGACATGCTTGATCACGCCCAGAATGTGGAGCGCTACCAGCGGGATGAAGGCATGGCCGGCGATGTCGTGCACTTCCTCGAAGAATTCGTGCAGTGACCTGCTGCCGGTGATGGGCGAGGGAATTGCGAGGCCGAACAGGTCAATCGCCCGGCCGCCAGACCATGGCAGCAGCACGCCCGAAACCGACACGACCAGGAGCGCCAGCAAAATGCCCCAAAGCACGATGCGCGACAGCCAGTTGAGTGCCTCTGATTGCTCGGGCTTTGCAGCAACGCCATTGCGAAATCGGCGGAATATGCGCCAAAGAAAAAACCAGGCGATCAGCATTCCACCCGAGACATGAAAAGTCCGGCCAAGGCTGCCACGCTCGCTTTCATGGGTGAAGAAAAACACCACCACCAAAACGGCGGTGAGCCAGTGTATCCAGATTGATGCAGAACTGTATGCATTGCGATTGGCCGTCATGGGAAAATCCGTCTCGTAAATTGATTTCGCTGCAAACTAGCCGAGTCGCGCGACTTTCCAAGTGACAATTCTGCAATGTCAAATCCCGGGTTACAGGATGCCGAATTCGGCAAAGGGTATGAAACTGACCATGTCGCCTTGCGCCACGGCGGTAGTTTCTTCCCTGATTTCGATGAGGCCGGTTGCCTTGCGCAGGCCGGATATCAGACCAGAACCGTCGCGTTCGAATTTTTTCGCAACTGCTTCGCCATGCTCGTTCATCCCGATCCAGCCGCGCCAGAATTCGCGCCTGTCCGGCTTCTTGCGCGGTACAGAAAACCCCGCAGGGACAAGGTAGCGTTGCGGCTCCGGCCATTCTCCGCCGCCAAGGCGCACCAGCGCGGGGCGTACATAGAGCAGGAAACAGACAAAGGCAGCGACCGGATTGCCCGGAAGGCCGAAATAGAGCGTGTCGCCAATCTGTCCGAAACACATCGGTCGACCGGGCTTGACTGCAAGCTGCCACAGATGGCGTTTGCCGAGCGCATCCAGCGTGGTGATCATGTGATCTTCCTCACCGCGCGACGCGCCGCCGGTGGTGATGATTACCTGGCAGGATGTGGCCGCTTTCTCCAATGCGACCCGTGTTGCATCGGCGCTGTCGGCGATGATGCCAAAATCCTGGATGTTGACACTCAGTGGCGCGAGTAACGACTGAAGCAGGAAGCGGTTGGAATCGTGTACCTGGCCCGACCGCAGGGGCTTTCCGGGGGCAACGAGTTCGTCGCCTGATGAGATCACTGCGATATCAAGCGGTTTGAACACATTGAGACTGGCAAAACCGGCTGAGGCTGCCGCTGCTATTTCCTGCGGGCGCAGACGCGTTCCTGGTCCGAACAGCAGCGATCCCCGCGCGACGTCCTCGCCAGCCTTTCTGCGATTGGCGCCGGGCTTCAATCCAACTGGAATCGTGACGAAATTTCCATCCTCCGACACCACGCAGTCTTCCTGCATGGCAACGGTATCAGCGCCGTCCGGCATGACGGCACCGGTAAATATCCGGGCAGCTTCACCTTGGCGCAGGCTTGCTTTCTGCTTTGAGCCTGCCGGAATGCGTGTGCCTATCGCGTATGTGGTGGCATCACCTTGCATCGACGCGGACAGATAGGCATAGCCATCCACCGCCGAATTGTCGTGATCGGGAATGTTGTGGCTGGCGACAAGCGGGGCTGCCGCTATACGGCCACTGGCCGAGGCAAGCGACACGCTTTCGATGTCAGCAAGCGGCGCAAGCCTGTCGCGTAACAGTGTCAGGGCTTCATCATGGCGCAATCGGTCGGTATCATGCAGGAAGCAATCGTCCAGCAATTTGCGCGCGTTACTCCGCGGCATTGCGTCCATCCTTGCCGACAATGGCACAATGCTCGAGAATGAACCCGGCAATCGATGCGATGTCGTCGGGATTGAAACAGGGCAGGGTGCAGCCCTGCGGCCGGGTCTCGGCTGCAATCGCGACAATGCTCTTGTCGTCAGGCCAAAGCGGGGCATCCCTGGAGCGCTCGCCACGCAGCACCTCTATCTTGTCATGCCCCTCGCGCTTGTAGCCTTCGATCAGGACGAGATCACACTCCCCAAGTCGTGCAAGGATGTCTTCGAGCGGTGGTTCATCCAGCCCCTGCAATTCGTGCATGATGGCCCAGCGATTGGCCGAAACGAGGGCTGTTTCCTTGGCGCCAGCCTTGCGATGCTTCCAGGAGTCGGTGCCTTCATGGTCAATGTCAAAGCTGTGATGGGCGTGCTTGATCGTCGACACAGTCAATCCACGCGACGATAATTCGCTGACCAGGTTTGCCAGAAGTGTGGTCTTGCCGGAATTCTTCCAGCCGGTCACGCCGAAAACAACATGCGGTTCAGCCAATTTCTGAGTCCTCCAGCATTGCGTGTGCCAGCGCCAGTTCCTCGGGCGTGTTGATGTTGAAAAACGGATCGCTGCCCTTCCTGCTCATCTGGAAGTCGACCTCGACCAGACCATATTGCCTTACAAACAGCATGACCTTGCCATTGTCGCCGGTAACCAGAAAATCCTCAAGGGCATCCGCCAGAGCGACCGGCCAGAGGCCAAAGACCGGATGGCGATTGCCGCTGGAGGTGGCGAGCGCAATCATCGTATCGCTGCCGTCGTGACGGGAGATGAATTGCGTGATGAGATCATCGGGGAAAAACGGCGTGTCGGCAGCAACCGAGACGATGTATCTTGCGCCCGGCAGGTTTGATCGAACCCATCGCATGCCGGCGAGTATTCCTGCAAGCGGTCCGGCAAAGCCGGCAATCGTGTCTGCCTGAATTGGCAGGTTCAGCATGGAAAATCTTGCGGGGTCGCCATTGGCATTGAGCACGATCCGCCCGGTCTGGCTTGCCAGTCTGTCGCGCACATGGGCGACAAGCGGTTTGCCCGCGAGTTCGAGAAGGCTTTTTTCCGGGCCGCCCATGCGCCGTGACAAACCACCGGCAAGAATGATCCCTGCGATATGCTCGCGCTCAATCATCGCGCGATCCCTTGCGGCGATGCTTGTGGTCTTCGTCGGGCTCGTAGCCGGTATCGGCATCGAATTCGATGCGTTCCTCGCCTGAAAGGACGACAAACCGCTTGCCTCTGGCCCGACCGATCAGCGTCAAGCCGGATTTTCTGGCCAATTCAACACCCCATGCGGTGAAGCCGGAGCGTGAAACCAGAATGGGTATGCCCATCATCACTGTCTTGATGACCATCTCGGAGGTGAGGCGACCGGTGGTATAGAAGATCTTGTTGTCTGCCGGTTCGCTTTCACGGAACATCCAGCCTGCCACCTTGTCGACGGCATTATGGCGGCCAACATCTTCCATATACACCAGCGGACGGTCTTCTTCGCACAGGACGCAGCCGTGAATGGCTCCCGCCTCCAGATAAAGACTCGGCGCGGTGTTGATCTTCCTTGTCAATGCGTAGAGCCAGGATGTCTTCAGTCTTGAATTGGAAGCGAGTTTCACGCCTTCGAAGCTGTCGATGACATCGCCAAATACGGTGCCCTGGGCGCAGCCGGAAGTGCGAACCTTCTTTTGCAGCTTTGCCTCGTAATTGGTCTCGGCCGGGGTTCGAACCACAATAACGCCGAGATCCTCGTCGTGGTCGATAGCAGATATCGTGTCACCGCGTTTCAACATGTTCTGGTTCAGCAAATAACCAATCGCCAGCAGGTCGGGGTGATCGCCTATCGTCATCATGGTGACTATTTCCTGACGGTTCAGGAAGAGGGTGAGCGGCTTTTCGGTAACGACGCGTGTCTCGACCGGATTTCCGTCCTGGTCCCTGCCGGTGACGGCAGTGGAGAGATTGGGCGCCGAAGGGTCCGGCCGGATCATGAATTCGCGGGTCAAGACTAATTTCCTGTTGGGCCTCATGAGCCTATTGTTCAGGGGAATTACCTGCCTGTTTTACGGCCTCGCTTCTGGCAACCTGTATCACGAAAGTGATCGTGACAATGGACAATACCGCCGAAGTTATCATGACATACAAGAGCGGCAATGGGCCCGAGCCATGCGACAGAACCTTGCCTGCCAGCACTGCCAGGATGGCGCCGCCGCTGACCTGAAGGAAGCCGCCGAGGCCGGAAGCCGCTCCTGCAAGATGCGGACGGACGCTGACAATGCCAGCATTCGCATTGGGTAGCGTAATGCCATTGCCGAGGCCAACCATGGTGATTGGCATGAAAAAGGCGAGTGGGTGGCTGAAGCCTGCATGTTGAAGCGATATCGCCAGCGCCATGCCGAGCGTGATGACGATGCCACCTGTCAATGCCATGCGGTTGATGCCGGTGCGGGCGGAAAATCTTCCGGATATGAAATTCCCGGTAATATAGCCCAGTGACACGAAGGCGAAATGCAGGCCGTATTGGGAGGGCGTCAGTTCATAGAAGTCAGTCGCCAAAAATGGTCCGCCGCCCAGAAAGGCGTAGAAGGTGCCGGAGCCGAAGGCGGAGGTAAGCGAATAACCCCAGAAGCGGCGCGAGCGCAGCAGGTCGGGCCAACTGCGAAATTGCTGGTGAAGCTGCTGGAAAGGTTGGAATTGGTTTCCCCATGTCGAACCACACCAGCAGAAATGCGACAAGACCAAAACCGAAAAGCAGCCAGAATGTGGATTGCCAGCCGAATTGTTCATCGAGCAGGCCGCCGATGACCGGTCCCACCATGGGGGCAAGCGACATGCCCATGGTGACATAGCCAATCTTGCTGGCAGCCTGGTCGGTATCGACGACGTCGCGAATGGCAGCGCGTCCGATCACCATGCCGGCAATGGCCGTTCCCTGGACAATCCGCGCTGTCAGGAACCATTCGATCGTGGTCGCGTAAATTCCGGCAAGTGTTGCCAGCAGGGAGATTGCGAGGCATGCGGCCATCAGCGGTCGACGGCCAAACCGATCCGACAACGGACCGATGCCAAGCTGCATTACGGCGGTAGCGGCCAGGTATAGCGACACTGCATATTGGGCGGTCGAATATGGTGCGTTGAAATAGCGCGCCATGCTTGGCAAGGCCGGCAGGAACAGGTTCATGGCGAGTGCGCCGAAGGCGGTGGCCATGACCAGTGTGATGATATGCGGATGGGTGTTTCTGTCGAGAAACCTCTGATGACTCATGGGGTTGAGCAAAGCCCTTTTTGCATGGTTTCAGCGTGGTATCAGGTTCTTACCGGGGCAGGGGTAATGCGCTGGCGATGGACCACCCTCGCGATACAGCGTATAGATGCCGGTGGCAACCACGACCAGCGAACCGATGATCGTGTAGATGTCGGGAAATTCAGAATAGATCAGCATGCCACCAATGACGGAAAAGACCAGAACCGTGTAGCGGAACGGCGAGACGAAGCCGATGTCACCTGTGCGCATGGATGTGACGGTGAAGAAATAGCCCGCCAGCAGGAAGGAGGATGTCGCGCCCATCAAGGCGACATGATGGAAGGCGACGGGCTTCCATTCCTCGGCAAGTGCAATCACGCCGCCCATGGTGGCGACCAGGATTGCGGTGACAAAGGTAATGAAAAGGGCTGGAATATCAGAGGCGAGGCGACGCGTTGCAAGGTCGCGAACAACACAGCCAGCCACTGCTCCCAGCACGTAAAGCGAATAGATATCAAAGCCTTGCAGGCCCGGCCTCACAATCAGCAGGACGCCGCAAAGGCCAACCATGACGGCGGTATATCTGCGCCAGCCGACTTTCTCGCCGAACAGGAACGCTGCAAAGAATGTCAGCGCCAGTGGCAGCGCCTGCATGATGGCCGACACATTGGCGATGGGAATGTGGAACAGCGCGGTCACGAACAGGTAGGTGGCAGATGCCTCACCCGCCGCGCGGATGAAGAGCAGGGGCCTGAATGCCAGCTTTATCGGGCGCATCTGCCCCATTTTCAGGGCCAGAAAATAGACGAGAATGGTCGCGATTGCGCCGCGAATGAACACCACCTGACCCAGGTTCAACTGGCCGGTAAACGACTTCATGGCCAGATCATTGACCGTGAAGGCGAACATTCCAATGGTCATGAAGGCAGCACCCCGCAGATTTTCCGCCGGGCTGGCATTGGTGCCATGGTTTTGCATGTGAAGCTTCCGCTGTGATTCCGATTGGCAGCGATATTATGAAAAACCGCTACTGGATAGCGCCAGTTTCGGTCAAAAGCCGTTATCAGCCACCGGTTGTCGACATATGGCGGGATATGGAAGGCGCAGAATTGCGACCAATGACAAAGTCATGGCCCTTGGGCTTGCGGGTAATCGCTTCGTCAATAGCCTGCGAGAGCAATTCATCCCCCTCGGAGGCCCGCAAGGGCGCGCGCAAATCTGCGGCATCTTCCTGGCCAAGGCACATGAAAAGCGTTCCGGTGCAGGTTATGCGGACGCGGTTGCAGCTTTCGCAGAAATTATGCGTCATCGGCGTGATGAAGCCGATACGTCCCCCGGTCTCACTGACCGCGACATAGCGCGCCGGACCGCCGGTCTTGTAGGGGATTGGCTCAAGCGAGTATTTTTCCTCAAGGCGCTGGCGGACCAGGGATAGCGGCAAATACTGGTCGGTTCGGTCTTCGCTGATTTCACCCAATGGCATGGTTTCAATCAGGGTCAGGTCATAGCCACGGCCATGTGCCCAGGTCATCAACGTCTCGATTTCGTGCTCGTTGAAATCCTTGAGCGCAACCGCATTGATCTTGATCTTCAGACCGGCTTTTTCTGCTGCTTCAAGGCCTGCCATTACCTGCGGAAGGCGTCCCCAACGGGTGACTTCCGCAAATTTGGCCTCGTCGAGTGTATCAAGCGAGACGTTGATGCGCTTTACGCCGGCATCGGCGAGTTCGTGCGCAAACCGGCTCAATTGCGAGCCGTTGGTCGTCAGCGTCAGTTCTTCCAGCGCTCCGCTTGCAAGATGGCGTGACAGGCTCCTGACCAGATGCATGATGTTGCGCCGTACCAGCGGTTCGCCGCCCGTCAGTCGCAGTTTCCGTACGCCCTTGGCAATGAATGCCGAACAAAGGCGATCAAGTTCTTCGAGCGTCAGCAAGTCCTTCTTGGGAAGAAACGTCATGTCTTCCGCCATGCAATAGGTGCAGCGGAAATCACAACGGTCGGTCACCGAGACGCGCAGATAAGACACCATGCGGCCAAACGGATCGATCATGGCAGGTTTGGCTTCCGAAGAAGCGATATGTTGCGCGGAAATATCGGTCATGAGCGGAACCTATGTCCCGGCAGCGCGGGCGTCAATGGGTTGGCGTATATGGATCCGATTTTCCGGCTCTTATTGTATCCCGTTGGCGCGCTGCACCGCCCTGATGAATGTGACGATTTCCGCGACAATATCATCATTGGAGCCTTCGACAGCAGGCATGTCGCCAAAATTCCAGTGATGCGCACGAACGCCATTTTGCGCTGCCAGCAGGAAAGCCATGTCGCCGTGATGCGAGGGTTCGTAAATCTTGTGGATGAGGGGAGGGCCTTGCATTGTTCCGCCAGCATTTGCGCCGTGGCACTGCGCGCAGAGCATTGAATACTGGACTTGCCCGGATTTTTCCTCGGCGCTCAACGTCGGCATGGTAATTGCGATTGTCTCAGAATTTGCGGATTGTGCCGCAGGCTGGACGGCGACTGGCGAAGGCCGCGAAATCCAGAAAGCGCCAGCTGCCAATACCGCCACCATCGCCACGACAATGACCCGCAAGCTGTTGCTCATTTTCGAATCCCTCCATTTCAGGTTTACGAGGGAAGCGAGGCTAAAGGATCCTGCTACTGTAAGGTCAAGGCGGAATCACGGTTCTGGAATGCCATTTGGCGCCAATCTACCGGCCCTGCGCCTAAGCAAATGTTATCTTTTCGATTGTACCATTCCGCGCAGAAATTGGGTCAGATATTCGGAATCGTGGCGTAATGGGTTGGAAAACATTCCTGTTTGGCTTGGTTGCTTTGGTTTCGCTCAGCGAAATCGGAAGTATACTGATTGTAATTGGCATGATTTCGGTCATTGGCATTCCGATCGCTCTGCTGATCACCGCATTGCCTGGCCTTTTTGTGATCTACTTCCTGTCGCGGCTGATCTACCTGCTTTTCCCCAGGCCACGCAGCGCGGTTCAGTGGTATGGCGCTAGGCCTTGCGCTGGTGATCCTGCAGTGCCGCCGGTGCTGGTGAACTCCTGGCTCGACAAGAAGGCTGATGCACTGATTGCCCGGACATTGACGATGTCACCGGGATCGCGAAGGTAAGAAGCCTCGCAGTGGTTGCGGCAAGGGGATATTACAAGGGCGGGCAATGTGACGAGCTCTGCAAGCGGCTGCTTCTCAATGGCCAGGTTGATGAATTCATCATGTGGCGAGAAGCTGAGCCATTCGACGAAGCGAAATTGCCGCAAATCGGCCAGAGGTACCGCTTCGTGCGACAAGCCATTTGCAAGGCGCCCGATGGCCTCATTTCGGGCGATTCCCTTGGTTTGGCGAAAGATGACGAGGGGATGGAGGGCCGCAGCCTTGATGACCTGATCGTGGCCAATGCCGCGGCTGGCAATTGCCTGGTTAGTGACACGGTGCCATTTTCGCGGGCTGATGCCGTATTGATGCTGGGGGCGGTCACAAGAAGGGGAAATTCTGCAAGGTCCGGCCTCAACATTCTTGCCGACACAGTTCTGGAACCCGCCTGACTTTGCTTGTTCGCAGGGCTGGCGGGTTTGTTCCGGTGTACAGGAAGACCAGCACCTCGACCCGAAAATTGTGGTATCTGGTCCTGCCCGGCATGTTTGATGGCGGCGGCATGAAGCTCTATCCATCGCTGGCGCGCAGCACGGAATATCGTGGCGGCGCCAAGCGCTATTCATCGGGCATTTCAATTGCAACTTTTGTCGAGGACAGGCTTGGGCTGAAGCTTGCGGTCAGGAATACGATCTCGCCATCGGATGAGCTCAATCAACTTGATGAAATACTTGCCAATGCAAAGGAGCCGACTTCGGCACAGATTGCCCTGGTCGAGCGCTTTTTCGCCAATATCGAATATCGCAAGGCAGTCGATGAACGCCAAATGGAGCTGGGCAGCCAGATCCTCTCAAACATGGCAATTCCGGTCAGCTATCGTGTCTCACGAATGGTGGACAACCTGCCAAAGGCGGACAGTAACAGGCATCAGGAATTTGCCGATCTCCTGTTCCAACGGCTGGAAGCGAGGCTCGATGTGGTGCCGGGCAGCAAGAAGCCGCAAGGTTACATTTCTTCACAGTTTCCGCAGGTTGACCAGATTTCGCGCGCAATTGCTGCATTGCCGCAAGGGGCAATTGCGCAAAAACACTTCGATGGTCTGGTGCGCCTTGCCAGGAATGAAATCTGCGAACCCATGGCTATTTGGCGTTGAAGCGGCTCGCCGATTTTGGCGAGCAGGGTGCAGATCAGTTGTTCTGGCTTATTGAAGATGCCGACAGGATGCTTGCCCGCAATTCCAGGCGAAAAAGGGACCAGCTATGGCAGCATCCCTTCCTGGCAGGCCTTGGCGGGTTGTGCCAGATGGCCCTGCGCGGGGAAGTGCCGGGGAATGGTGCCAAGCGGTTCATCGCGCTGGCGAAAGCCGAAAAGGTGGCGGTATTCGGCTCCTATGCAAAAATGGTTGCGGGAACCTGCTTGGCTTTGGCGCATCACCACAGCAGGTGCGCGAAGTGCTGCTGATGTCGGGGAGCAACAAGCCGAGCAAATGGACAAGGTGATTTCACGCGCACAGGCAAAGATTGATTGCAGTTATTGAGTAGGGTCAGGACCCATTGATTTGGCTGCAATGGTCGGAGGGATTTGTTCGGATACGCGGAGCAAGTTGGCCGGAAGGCTGTAGCCTTTCAAGGACTTGCAACAATGTAGCCGGGCAAATCCACCCGATCCGTAGGACGTTCGATCTGACGTCGATCTGCTTCGTCAAAACATTTAACCGGGGGAAGAACCCCGCTTTGCAGGTTTTTCCTTGCATATCTTGTCATCTCGAGCGCCATTTCAGTCAAATTAATGAGTCCTGACCCTAGCTATCCCAGATCAATCCTTGAAGAAATCATTGCCCTTGTCATCGATCACGATGAAGGCGGGGAAGTCCTCGACCTCGATCTTCCAGATCGCTTCCATGCCCAGCTCGGGATATTCCAGCACCTCGACCTTGCGGATGCAATCCTGTGCGAGGCGGGCAGCCGGGCCGCCAATCGAACCGAGGTAGAAGCCGCCATGGCGCTGGCAGGCGTCGCGCACCTGTTTCGAACGGTTGCCCTTGGCCAGCATGACCATTGACCCGCCGAAGGACTGGAACTGGTCCACATAGCTGTCCATGCGGCCTGCCGTTGTTGGTCCGAAGGAACCCGAGGCATAGCCCGCCGGTGTCTTGGCGGGGCCAGCATAATAGACAGGATGGTTCTTGAAATAGTCGGGCATGCCTTCGCCATTTTCGAGCCGCTCACGGATTTTTGCGTGCGCCAGATCACGTGCAACAATGATGGTGCCGGTCAGGGAAAGACGAGTCTTTACCGGGTGTTTCGACAATTCGCTGAGGATTTGATTCATCGGCTGATTGAGATCGATCTTCACCTCACCGGCATGCAGCGCCTCATCGGTGATTTCAGGCAGATATTTGGACGGGTCGGTTTCCAGCGCCTCCAGGTAGATACCATCGCGGGTGATCTTGCCCAGCGCCTGACGGTCGGCGGAGCAGGAGACGCCAAGGCCAATTGGCAATGATGCGCCGTGGCGCGGCAGGCGGATGACACGCACGTCATGGCAGAAATACTTTCCGCCAAATTGCGCGCCAACCCCCATTTGCTGGGTGAGCTTGTGGACTTCCGCTTCCATTTCGAGATCGCGGAATGCGTGGCCGGCCTCTGAACCGGAGGTTGGCAAGTCATCAAGATAGCGCGTGGATGCAAGCTTCACCGTTTTCAGGTTCATTTCTGCCGAGGTGCCGCCAATGACGATTGCCAGATGATAGGGCGGGCAGGCGGCTGTCCCCAATGTCAGGATCTTTTCCTTGAGAAAATCAATCATGCGGTCATGGGTCAGCAGCGATGGCGTGCCCTGGAATAGGAAGGTCTTGTTGGCCGAGCCACCGCCCTTGGCGACGAAAAGGAACCTGTATTCGTCCTCGCCTTCCTCATAGACATCAATCTGGGCTGGAAGATTGTTCTTGGTGTTCTTTTCCTCGAACATCGAGATCGGAGCCAGTTGTGAATAGCGCAGATTCTTCTTCTCATAGGCATCAAGAACGCCTGCACCCAAAGCCGCTTCATCGCCGCCGGCCGTCCAGACGCGCCTGCCTTTCTTGCCCATGATGATGGCCGTTCCGGTGTCCTGACACATCGGCAGCACGCCGCCGGCTGCGATATTGGCGTTTTTCAGAAGGTCATAGGCGACGAAGCGGTCATTCTCGGTGGCTTCCGGATCGTCGAGGATGGCTGCAAGCTGCGTCAGATGACCTGGCCGAAGCAGGTGGTTGATATCCATGAATGCCTGCTCGGACAGCATGCGCAATGCCTCTGGTTCGACCACCAGGATTTCTTCGCCACGGAAGGTGTCGGTGGTCACGAAATTTCCCTCAAGCTTGCGCCAGGGTGTTTCGTCCTTGCCATGCGGAAACAGTTCAAAACCAGTCGAATTCATGGCGATACCTCCAAATGCGAAATTTCCCTCTATCTAACGGATTTGCGCTGTGGCGCAACGCGACCTTTGGCTTGTGTCGCGCAAAAGCCGGGCTTGCGGGATCTTAACCCTTGATTCAGGCTCAATTCAGCTTTTTGCCCGGATCGTTGCGGGGTTTACCTTTTTATTGTTTGTATTGGCTAGTTTGCCTGAAGCAGGGACCGGCAAAACAAGAATAATTTTCATGAGCCGGCATGGGGTAAACATAATGCTCGGTAAATTCCGCGCCTTTCGTACGGGGCTTCATTTCAGGTTTCTGTTGCTCGTGTCAGGATTGGCCGTGGCCCTGTTGGCTGCGCAGCTGGTAACAGATACCGCGAATGAAATTCGCAAGGCAAACCAGCGACAGATCGCCGATGCGCTGAGTATCACAGCTGTCATGGCGCGCAGCCTCGAAAAACAGTTCGACCGTTTCGAGCTTTCCGATATCGAGGAAATTCTTTCGTCGGTGCGAAGCCGCCCGGGCGTTTTGCAGTTGAGTGTAGTCGACCGCGACCTGACATTCTATCTCGATGGTGATCCGCGCACCTCACCCATCGCATCCTTCAACAATTCAGATGTCCAGCTTCGTGCACTCAAGTCCGCCAAGACCGAACACAAGGTCAGCGAAAAGGGTATAGAAGTCGGCGAGCCACTGCTATCAAACGGCATGGCAATCGGATCGGTCTATATCCGCTTCCGCAATCCGGGCTTTCTCGAAACCGTTCTGCCAATCATCGGCTCGAAGCTTATGACCATGGTGCCGATCCTGATTGCCGGCCTGCTGTTTTCTGCAGGTCTGGTCAGCCAGATCACCTTGCCGCTGCGCCGCTTGTCGGTTGCGGCCATGGCGTTTTCCGCAGGTGATCTGAATTTGAAGATCAAGGTCGAGGGGGCACGCGAAATTCGCCAGCTTGGCGAGGCATTCGCATCCATGATCGAGAAGCTGAAGGCCAATATCGAGCAGATTTACGAACTGGCTTATGTGGATCGCATCACGCAATTGCCGAACCGCGAATATTTCAGGATGGAATTGACGCGTGCGATCAACAAGGCGCAGCGCACCAATGTTGCCGGTGCCTTGCTGTTTGTCGATCTTGATGGCTTCAAGCGGGTCAATGATACATTGGGCCATGATCTGGGCGACAAGCTGCTTGGCAAATTCGCCGAGCGTATTTCGCAGGTCGTGCGTTCAGATGACACCATTTCCTATCAGGCAGCGGCTGAGTTCGAGAAGAACACGGAAGAGCAGGAAGCCAGAGAAAAGGAAAAACAGGTTCTTGCGCGCCTTGGTGGCGACGAATTCACGATCCTGCTCGCGGAAATTCGCGAGGAAACGGATGCCGCGACCGTTGCGCGCCGCATCATCAGGGCAGTCAGCGAGCCGTTTGACATTGGCGGCACCGAAGTGCGCATCGGCGCTTCTGTCGGCATTGCCACATTCCCGCGCGATGGCGCCGACTACCAGTCCGTGCTCAAGAGCGCCGACATGGCCATGTATCTGGCCAAGGAGGAGGGCAAGAACACCTTCCGCTTCTTCTCGGAAGAATGGAACGACCGCGCCTCCAAGCGCATGCAGATCGAAACCGATTTGCGCCGCACTGGCCGAAGGCGAACTCGAGCTTCACTACCAGCCAAAGTGGATTGCAAGACGGGTGCCCCTACTTCGCTTGAAGCACTTGTTCGCTGGCATCATCCCCAGAACGGCATGGTGCATCCGGGCGAGTTCATTTCGATTGCCGAGGAATGCGGCTTGATCCTCCAGCTGGGCAAATGGGTGCTGAAAGCTGCCTGTTCGCAGATCTGCGAGTTCGAGGATGCCGGGATGGTTTTGCCGATCGCGGTCAATATCTCGATGCAGCAGTTCGAGCAGCAGGATTTCTCCGATTGGGTGCTCCGTGGTGAAGGAAGCCGGTATCAGCGCGAAAAATCTCGAAATCGAGATTACCGAAAGCATGGCGATGAGTGATCCCAAGCGCGCGCTCAACCATATCCGCCAGCTCAAGCGTGCAGGTATCCGCATAGCCATCGATGACTTTGGAACGGGATATTCCAATCTGGCGCAATTGAGCCGCTTGCCCTTCGACGTCTTCAAGATTGACCGGTCATTCGTGCAAATGCTGGATAACACATCAGACGAGCATGGCATAGTGATCATCAAGACCATCATGGCGATGGCTCAAAGCCTCAACTATGAAACGGTTGCCGAAGGCGTTGAGACCGAGGAACAGCGCAAGATCCTGGCCGAAGCAGGCTGCAAGTCCGCGCAGGGCTACCTGTTCGCGCGGCCAATGCCGATCAGCGCCTTGATGGAGTGGATCGCGGATCGCTCGGCGTCTGAATTGAAGCAGATCGGCGTTAAGGCCAACCGCAAGAAAATGTCTGCCTGAGGGCTGGTTCAAACCCAGTTTGCTGCAATCCCGGCGACGGTTTCCCACAATTCGTCATAGTGTGAAATGATGTGATCTGGTGAATATTCGCGGATGGGCTTGTCGGAATAGCCGAAATCAACGGCAACAACCGGGATCGATGCCGCCCTGGCCGCAGAAATATCGGTGATGGAATCTCCCACCATCACGGTCCTTGCCGGGTTGCCGCCTGCCTGTTGCACCGTTCCTGTCAGGTGGCGGGGATCAGGCTTGCGGACCGGAAACGTATTGCCACCCGCTATTGCCACGAAATAATCTGCCACACCCAGTTCAGATACCAGTTTGCGGGCCATGGCTTCCTGCTTGTTGGTGCAGATGGCCAATTGCCAGCCAGCTTTGGCGAACCGTTCGAGAGCGCCCTCCACACCGTCATATAGGACTGTGTTGACCGCCATGTTCTGCTCATAATCGCTGAGGAAAGCATCAAACAACTGCTCCAGTTTTGCATTTCCCAGCGGCACGCCGCGGAATTCATAGGCGCGTTCGATCATCTTCTTCGCACCCAGGCCGACAATGTGGCCGATATCGGCAAAGGCAACGGGTTGCAGGCCTTCAGCGCCAATCACCCGGTTCAGCACCGGCACCAGATCACGGTTCGTGTCTGCAAGCGTGCCATCGAGATCGAGGACGAGCGTGGGTCTTGTGTTCGACGGCATGAAAATGGCCTGTGGCTGCAGAGTGGGAGTGATGTTGCGCTGATGCGAGGCATAACCGCAGCAGGCGAGGTGATCAACACTGGAAATCGGGATACATGCGTGATAGGCGAACGCTGACTTACCGGCCAGATGTCACAGGAAACGCTTTTTGATGAGCAGGCAATACAAGATCGAGGCGGCAAGAGCCGCACTTGCCCATGTCAGGGATGGAATGCGCCTGGGAATTGGTACCGGCTCTACGGCAGAGGAATTCGTTCGTTTGCTGGCTGAAAGGGTCAGGGACGGAATGGCGATTTCCGGCGTCTCGACCTCGGAGCGCACTTCCGCGCTTTGTGCCGAACTCGGCATCAAACTTACGACGCTGGAAGCATTACCCGAACTTGATCTCGTCATTGATGGTGCAGATGAAATCGGCCCCGGCCTTTCGCTGATCAAGGGCGGCGGTGGCGCGCTCCTGCGCGAGAAGATCGTCGCTGGCGCCTCCAGCCGCATGATCGTCATTGCCGATGAAAGCAAGCTGGTCGACATGCTGGGTGCTTTTCCCTTGCCTGTCGAGGTCAACCGCTTTGGGGCCGAGACAACCAGAATGCAGATTGTCAAGGCAGGGCAGCAGCTTGGTCTCGATGGTCCTGTTTCCTGGCGTCAGGCCGGCAATGAACGGTTCATCACCGATGAGGGTCACTTCATCCTTGATGCATCTTTTGGCCGCATTCCCGATGCAAAGGCGCTTTCAACAGCGCTTCTGGAGATCCCTGGAGTCGTTCAGCACGGACTTTTTCTGGAAATGGCCGATCTTGCGATTGTCAGCGGACCGGGCGGTTTGCGCGAGGTCGGTGTTTGAAAAAGATTACTGCGCCGCGTCCAAGCGGCAGGCGCGCAACAAGACGGAGAAAATGACATGAATCTGGTTTCCTCGGCCAAATCGGCATTTGTCAGCGCATTGCTGGCAGGCCTTCTGGGCTTTGTTTCGATCCATTCGGCATCGGCACAGGAAGTGTCGGAAGAGCACCTCAAGGCAGCGCGTGCTGCAGTTGCAGCGTCCGCGTCAACGACGTCGCTGGACAACATCCTGCCGGAAATCGGTGAAAAGGCGAAAGAACAGCTTATTACCAACCGGCCGGATGAAGCGGACAAGATTTCGGCAATCGTTGATGAAGCGACCATTTCGCTGGCAGCGCGTCGTCGCGATCTCGAAGATGAAGTCGCGCGGATATATGCCAATGTCTTCTCGGCCGAAGAGTTGAAGACAATCGAGGATTTCTACAACAGCGAGGCCGGGAAGAAGCTCATTCGCGAGACACCGGTCATTGCGCGGAGCATGGACCAAGCCGCGCGCGTGGACCAATGGCATGCAGCGCGATCTTTCGGCGGAAGTGGCAAAGCGCCTGAAGGGAAGCCGGACTTGAATAAACTTTGATGCAACAGTGACTGGATCACGTCCGGTGCTGTAGCATATGAATTTGCAGAGGCCCGGATACATGCTTCCGGGCCTTTTTGATTGTTGCGATGACAGAAACTTCCATGCCTGATTTCGACTATGATTTTTGTCATTGGCGGAGGGTCTGGCGGGGTCAGGGCCGGAGCGCCTTGCTGCCGCGATGGGAAAAAGGGTCGCGATAGCGAAGAATATCGCTATGGCGGAACCTGCGTCATTCGCGGCTGCGTGCCGAAAAAGCTGATGGTCTATGCATCGCATTTTCCGAAGTCATTTGAAGACAGCTGCAGGCTTTGGCTGGAGTGTTGGTGAAGCCAGTTTTGACTGGAAAAAACTGATTGCCAACAAGGACCGTGAAATCGACCGGTTGGAAGGGCTGTACCGCAAGGGCCTGGAAAGTGCCGGCGCCGAGATATTCAACACGAGGGCCGAGCTCACGGTTCGCACGAAATCCTGCTGGTCAATGAAGGCCGCACGGTCACCGCCGAGCGCATCCTGATTGCCACGGGCGGGACACCGACTAGGCAGATCTCTTGGGGGCCACGAGCTTTGCATTTCCTCCAATGAGGTGTTCCATCTGGTAGAGCAGCCGAAATCAATCGTCATCAAGGGCGGCGGCTACATTGCAGTGGAGTTTGCCTGCATCTTTGCGGGTCTCGGCACGAGACAACGCTGGTCTATCGCAGCGACCATATCCTGCGCGGCTTCGACCGCGACCTTGCCTTCCATCTCAGGAAGAGATGGAAAAGAAGAGATCAATATCATTCTCGATGCCAATATCGCCCGGGTCAGGGGCCAATGGTGCATCGAAGAAAGTGACAATCGACAATGGCGAAGTGCTCGATGCCGACCGGTGATGCTGGCGGTCGGGCGCCTGCCGAACACCAAGGGCCTTGGCCTTGAAAAGGCTGGCGTTGTCACCGACCGGATCGGTGACATCCGGGTCGACCAGTATTCGCGCAGTTCGATCCGCCACATTCTGGCGGTGGAGCAGACGTGACCAGCCGCATGGCGCTGACGCCAGTGGCGGTCCATGAGGCGATGTGCCTGATCGAGACCAGGTTCGCGGCAATCCAGTCAGCCCGGACCATGATCTCATTCCAACGGCTGTATTTACCTCTCCGGAAATCGGCACCGTCGGCATGGCAGGGAAGCAGCAGGGCGGCAATATCGCGAGCTGGAAATCTACCGCGCGCATTCCGCCCGATGAAGCACACTGCGCAGGCCGCGACGGAGAAGATGCTGACGAAGATCGTGGTCGAAGCGAAATCGCGCAAGGTGCTGGGCGTGCACATCCTCGGGCCCGACGCCGGCGAAATGGCGCAGACGCTGGAATCGCGCTGAAAATGGGCGCGACGAAGGATGATTTCGACAAGACGATGGCGGTTCACCCGACCGCGGCGGAAGAGCTTTGGTGACGATGTACAAACCGAGCTACCTGGTGAAGGACGGGGAAGAGGGAGGAGTGAAGTGTTTCTCCCTTACCAGCCAGTCGGCGACCTGTGGCCATAGTGTCTCGCGGTGATCTTCGCGGAAGAAGCCGAAATGGCCCACCGGTGCGCCGCATTCCTCGCTTAAATACCACCGGATTTTGTCGGAGCGTTTTCATACCAGGCGATGAGCGCATTGGTGCTTTCGCGAGTGGCCCATGGGTCGTCGTCAAAGCCCACGGCCATGATCGGTATCGAAACCTCGGCGAAGCGCTCGCGCTGCGGTACCTCATTGTCGGACATGTGAAGTAATCGGGCGAATTGCACCATTTGCGCACTGGTTGAAAGCGCCGAAGGGAATATCCTTGCCCATGCCGGCCCAGCCCGGCAATTTGCCAGTCTTAGCGGCGACCGGATAGCCGATCAGGTTCATGTTGCGGCTGAGTTTTTCCCGCTCGCGGGTGAGGCCGAATAGCCGGAGCCTGCGGCAATCGTCATGTAGCACCGGGAAATGATCTGACATGCCGCTCAGGCCCAGCGCCTGACCGCCAAACGAATGGCCGATGCCCGCAAGCGGGCTTTTCAGGCTTGTGCCTGCGCAATGCCTTGATGGCGGCAGGCATGTCGCGCGTTGCCCAATCCGACATGCGGACCTTGCGGTTCATTCCACGCGGCAGGGCCTGCCGATACCGCGATAATCATAGGTCATGACAGCGCTGGCGCCGTGATCTGCCAGATATTGCATAAAGCGACGATAGACCTGTCGCGGCACAGCCGTTGCCGAAAGAGATCAGGATCGCCGGGCCGCGGCCATGCGCCAGCGACGCTTTCAAACAGCGTTGCCTCGATCTGGATGCCAAATATTTCGGTGAGTATCTCGATATATTTCCATGCATCCACGATAGGTTGGCCGTAATGCAGGTCAAGCGGTCCTTGCCAAAATCGCTTGCAAATTGCATGACAACATGATGCGGAAACGGGACTTGTGCGCATGAGCGACGCTGTGATTGGCTATTTTAGTTTATGGTTCGCTGGTCAACCGCCCAGACCTTGCGGACGGATTATGTTTCCACCCATCGCGCGAGCCTTTCAGGTTGGCGACGGCGATTGGCTGAAACAGGGGCGTTGACATGGAAAACCATCAGGGTCGCCAGATTGCGCTGTTGTCGATCCACCGAAACGCAGATGCTTTGATCAGTGGCATGCTGGTCATCGACCGCAAGGCAAATCTCGATGCGGTTGATCTGCGCGAGGCCCGATACGACCGGGTGGCGATTGCCCGAGAAGACCTGCAACTGCATGACCATGGAACGACCCACGGCTCTGCGGGCGAATTGCCGGATGAGCTTTATGTCTATGTGGGACGCAATGATGTGCAGTCGGAGGCCGCCCCGGCCTTGCTGCAAAGCTATCTGGACGCGGTGATGGCCGGTTTCCTCACCGAATATGGTGAGGCGGGCGTCCATCATTTCCTGGAAACGACTGTCGGATTTGATCGGCGCGTCATTGCAGACCGGCATGATCCATTATATCCGCGGGCGGTCGTGCTCGAACAGGAACTGGCATCCTGGTTCGATCATTTGCTGACGAAACATGGTGCGACCTTCGCGCCATAAACCGGTGCTGGTTTCGATAATGGGGATGACGGGCGCAAAAAGCGCCGCTATAAGGCCGCAACATTGCTTTATGCAACACGATGCGCAACCTGATCCCAGGCTGGCGCGAAAACCTTGGTATAGCGTGAGGAAAAGATCATGGCCGAGAATTGGACACCGCAATCATGGCGCAGCAAGCCAATCGTGCAGGTTCCAGCCTATCCCGACCAGGAGGCCTTGAAGGTTGTGGAAGCGCGGCTGGCGAGCTTCCCGCCGCTGGTTTTTGCAGGTGAGGCGCGCGCGCTGAAAAAGCAGTTGGCAAATGTGGCGGAAGGCAAGGCATTCCTGCTGCAGGGCGGTGATTGCGCCGAAAGTTTCGCCGAGCATGGCGCTGACAATATACGCGATTTCTTCCGGGTGTTTCTGCAGATGTCGGTGGTCCTGACCTATGCTGCGGCAAAACCGGTGGTCAAGGTCGGGCGCATTGCCGGTCAGTTTGCCAAGCCGCGCTCATCGGATTTCGAAAAGCAGGGCGATGTGACGCTGCCGAGCTATCGCGGCGACATCATCAATGGCATCGATTTCACCGAGGCATCGCGCATTCCTGACCCTGAGCGCCAGATCATGGCATACCGTCAGTCTGCCGCGACGCTCAACCTGTTGCGCGCCTTCGCGCAGGGTGGCTATGCCAATCTGGAGCATGTGCATCAGTGGATGCTTGGCTTCATCGACAATTCGCCGCAATCCGAGCGCTATCGCCAGTTGGCCGACCGCCTGACGCAGACACTGCGTTTCATGAAGGCAATCGGCTTTTCGGCGGATGAGTATCAGCGCCTGCGCGAGACCGATTTCTATACCAGCCATGAGGCATTGCTGCTTGGTTATGAAGAGGCGTTCACGCGCGTCGATTCCACGTCGGGCGATTACTATTCGACATCGGGCCACATGATCTGGATCGGTGACCGCACCCGCCAGCCGGACCACGCGCATATCGAATATTGCCGTGGCGTGAAAACCGATTGGCCTGAAATGCGGACCATCGCTTTCAGCCGACGGATTGCTCAACCTGATCGATCGTCTGAACCCGGAAAACGAAGCCGGGCGGCTGACGCTGATTGCGCGCTTTGGTGCGGGCAAGGTTGGCGATCACCTGCCGGGCCTCATTCGCGCGGTAGAGCAGGAAGGCCGCAAGGTCGTGTGGTCGTGCGATCCCATGCATGGCAACACGATCTCATCGGTTACCGGCTACAAGACCCGTCCATTCGACAAGGTGTTGCAGGAAGTGCAGGAGTTCTTCCAGGTCCACAAGGCGGAAGGCACCCATGCCGGTGGCGTGCATTTCGAGATGACCGGCAAGGATGTCACGGAATGCACCGGTGGCGCGCGCGCAGTCAGCGACGAGGATCTGAAGGACCGCTATCACACGCATTGCGACCCGCGCCTCAATGCCACGCAGGCGCTGGAACTGGCCTTCCTGGTTTCGGAATTGCTGCAGGCGGAGAGCGATGCCTCGGACGCCAAGGTAGCTGCCATCGCCTGAAGCATGGCGGAAATGAAACAAAACCGACGGCGGGACAGGTTCCCGCCGTTTTTGTTTTGTGGTCTGCTGAGAGAAATCAGGGAGGGATCATCATGGACGAAACGATACACAAGGGTTCATGTCTGTGCGGCGCAGTGCGGTATTCAACACGCGGCGATTTGCGGCCTGTCACCTATTGCCATTGCAGCCAGTGCCGCAAGCAGACGGGGCTTTACTATGCCACAACCGCGGTAGCCGATGGTGATCTGAGCGTTGAAGGCGCTGAGCATGTCACCTGGTATCATGCTTCCAGCCATGCCAAACGGGGCTTCTGCGGCACTTGCGGATCGGCACTGTTCTGGAAGATGGACAGCGCGCCGCATACGGCCATCCTTGCTGGCTCGCTGGACGGGAAGACCGCTCAAGGGCGAACGGCATATCTTCTGTGCCGACATGGGCGACTACTACACGCTGAATGACGACTTGCCGAAGTTTGATACTTATTGAAGATGTTTGCTGATCCGGTGAACACTGCGTTGCCGGTTTGGCGGCTGCAATCGCGCACGGCCAAGCGTATATGAGGGCCATCGAGAAGGAGAATTGCCATGTCGATGCCGTCGCTCTTCATTTCCCATGGTGGACCCAACATCATCACTGACCCGTCCGAGGCACGCGATTATCTGGTTTCACTGCCTGAAAAGATCGGCAAGCCGCGGGCAATCGTGATCGTTTCGGCGCATTTTGAAACGCAGGGTCCGGTTGTTGTCACCGATCCGGCACCGGAAATGATCTATGATTTCGGTGGGTTTTCCCAGGAATTGTATGAAATGGTCTATCCGGCACCTGGTGAGCCGGAACTGGCGATGCGCGTGGCTGTGTTGCTTGATGAGGCGGGGCTGGCACCGCGGATCGCGCCGAAACGCGGCTATGACCATGGCACATGGACCTCGATGAAGCTCGCCTTTCCGGATGCGGATATCCCGATCGTGCAGCTTTCCATCGACCCCAATCGCGATGCGGCCTATCATTTTGCGTTGGGGCAGGCATTGGCGCCGCTGGCGCAGGAAGATATCCTGCTCGTCGGCTCGGGCCATATCACGCACAATCTGCGGGCAGTGTTTGGCGCGATGCGTGGCGGCATTTCACCAGATGCCGAAATGGCCGGAAAGGTTGCCGCCTTTACCGACTGGTTTGCGGAGAAGTTCGCTGACAATGACCGGGAAGCGATACTCGACTGGGCCAATGCTGCTCCGCATGTGCGAGAGAACCACCCGACGGACGAGCATTTGATGCCGCTGTTCTTTGCCTATGGGGCAGGGGGCAGCAATCCACACGCCACTCGCGCGCATGCCTCGCGGCAGATGGGCTTCTTTGCTTTCGACAGCTGGATGTTCGAGGCGCAATAAAAAACGCCGCCAGTAGTGGCTGGCGGCGTGTTCATGCTTGATGCTGAAGACCTCCAGTTTGCAGAAGCAAATTTCAGGCTGGCTGGCCCGCGTGCGACCTTGCGGCCTTCATTGCGATCCATCATCTCATAGAAATACTGAAGCGATGCGGTCTGGCGATTGACCGGCGGCAGGATGCCGATTGCGCGACGATGTCGGACAGGAAGTGGTTACAATGTAGGACCACACCGGTACATCGGCTTTTCCCGCTTGGCCTGGGCAATGCGCTTCAAAGCTTCTCGTAGTTCTGGGCATTCAGCGACACGCGATAGGCACCGACCGGGCGCAGGCTGCAATCGGTCATGTCCGGTTTCATGCGGCTGATTTCCGGGATTTCGCCGGATGGCACTGCCATAGCCGCCAATCGGGGCCAGCATGATGAGGTGTTCATCCAGCGGCTCACCATCAGCGCCAAGACGGCCATAGGCTACATAGACATGGCCAATCGGCAAAGGAGGCGTGTGGCGCATGCGCATTTCGATGTAATAGGGGTCACCATTGGTTACCCGCTTGGCATTGATCATCTGCGGCTTGGGGCCCCATCCGCCCTTGCACTGGCCATGATCGATGCTGGCAAAAAGCGGCTTGATGCGCGCTTCTGCCTGAGCTTCGGCAGTGTCAGCTACCGGTTCATCGGCTGATCCTGCCGCCAGTGGCGCGATGACTGCCGAATGTGCCACCTCCACGGGGCGAACCGGCGGCTCTTCCACAAGTGCAGAGACGTTTTCGACCTGCAATTTCTCGACCGAAGCGGTAACAACTTCCGTATTGTGTCCCGCTTCGGGTCCCTGCATCTGGAAGCTTGTCAGCCTGAGGGGTCAGCATCGAGGTCGGCCCGATGGGGACGTTTGCGGTGTCAACCAGCTTGCCGTCCTTGTAGATTTCCTTGCGCGCCGTTGGGCCGCTCGAACTGGTTGCGGGTCTTGGTTCCGCAGTCGCCTGTGCAGCAGGCGCTGCAGCGACCGGTTTTTCCAGTACCAATCCATCCGCCAGGCTCGAAGCGCCAGACGACATGCATCCGGCCAGAGGTAGCAGCGTGCCAACGTGCCAGAAACCCTGCTGGATTCGCGAAGCGCAATTGCGCGGTCTTGTCTGTTTTTCATATTTGTCCACCGGTACTCGACACTCATCCGATGCTCCATGGAAGCAAAGAAGCGTTAACATTAAGAAAATGCTACCCGATGCTGTGAGGGCGGGCATTGAGCAGGCTCAAGCAGCGGCAGTTTTTCTTTTCATCCGCGCCATGGGCAACAGACCATCAGCGCTTCGCCACGCGGCGGAAGGACCAACGGGCAAAATGAAGCCAAGGCCAAAGCAGGTGAATGCGGCAGGAAAGGGGAGTGGGGCGCGTTTTTTCATGAATATCATCCGAAAGCCGCATAGTCGGGTTCAGGCCGGTTTGTCATGATTTTTGTCAGCGGCAACAAGTCTTGGCCATGTTTGGCCAATATCGACAGGTAACCACAACGAGGAGTTAGGAATGAACAGAATTGTTTCGGCAGCGCCAGTCGCTTGCCCTTTGCTTCCGTAGCAAGTGTGAATGCCGCTCCGGCCACTCGTATCCAGCCCGCTTTCCAGACCAATCCTGATCTGGTCAGGGTTCCAATTGAACGGAATTGATGCGCGCCCATCCTCTGAATTGCCCAATCGCGAATTGCGCGACCGGATCGAATTGTTGCGCAAGGGCGGTAAGAAACAATATTCCGGGCGCTGATGCCATGTTGCGTGCCGACAGGCAGAGTTAATGAGCAGGCAGAACGGTACGCAACCTCCACCACAGCAGCCAGTAGTCGAGCAGCCAGCACCTGAGCAGCCGGTAGCGGAAGAGCCGCGACGGCGTGATCGCCAACGCGCCGAGCAGCCGGCAGAAAAGCCGGTTGTCGAACAGCCGGCACCACAGCAGCCAGTTGCGGAAGAGCCGCGACGGCGTGACCGCCAACGTGCCGAGCAGCCGGCAGAACAGCCAGTTGTCGAACAGCCAGTTGCCGAACAACCGAGAAAACGTGACAGCAAGCGCCGGGATGCCGCGCAGGAACCGCAATTGCGGGAGCCAATACCGGCGAATCCGCGAAATACGGACCGGGCTGGTAGTGATCCGCGGCTGCGCACACTGCTGTCTGATGGGCGGCCCGCCGGGCAACTCAACGATGCTCAATTGCGTCAGCGCATCGATCTGGCTCGTGGATTGGTTCAAACTGCGGCCTCGCCAGGCAAACCGCATTCAGCAGGTTGGATGCTGACGCCGGTGAATTGGCGAACCGGATCAAGGCCACCACTGGGGTCGATACACGGCAGGTGGACGCAAATCGTGAAGCACGCCGAATTCTTTCGGATGGGCGTGATGCGAGATCGTTGAACGAAAACGACCTGCGCCAGCGGATGCAGTCTGTTCGCGGTGTTCTGGCCCAGGGCGGACTGGCCCCACGCTTCGAGAATGAATTGAGATCAATGCTCAACGGTGACCGCACGGAACTCAGGTCACGGGTAGCGAGTCGCGAGGACAGGCGGCAGCGCGATGGTGCCAATTCGAACAATCGGCGCGATCAGGCGAGGGGAAATGACCAGGGTATTGGTCGCAACCGTGATGCGCTGCGTCGTGAACTGCTTGACGCGAGGGCCGAACGGCAACGGCGTCTTCAAAACCGCCAGAATGTCATCGTGATCGACAGGCGGGCCCGATACACACCCTTGCCGGCAATTGCTCTGGCTGAAGCCTATGACGAGGATGTCCAGCGCCAGTTGGTAGCACCGCCGAGCCGCCCGATCGAGCGTCGCTACAGCTTGCGGGAGTATCGGCAAACGCCATCCTTGCGTACGCTGATGCCGGGCATCGAGGTTGATACGGTGAAGTTCGGCTTCAACGAGGATTTTGTTCGTGAGCAGGAGATCGGCAAGCTCGACCGGATCGGCGAGATCCTGGAGCGGATCATTGCGGGCAATCCCGAAGAGGTCTTTCTGATCGAGGGCCATACCGACCTTGTTGGCAGCGCTGCCTATAATGAGGCCCTGTCGCTACGCCGGGCGGCCGCGATCCGCGATGCGCTTACGACCTATTTCTATATTCCTGAGAAGAATCTGGAAATTGCAGGCTATGGCGAGGAATATCCGCGCATCCCGACCGAGTTCGAGGAACCGGAAAACCGTCGCGTTACCATACGGCGTATCACGCCTATCCTTTACGGATCACGGTAAACCCATGTTCACTGCCTGAATCAAAAAGCCCCGGCAATCGCTTGCCGGGGCTAGTTTATTTCAGTCGGCACCAAATTCAGGCAGTGGCCGGCGCATTCACGGCAATGCCGTGGTCGCTCATATGCTGCTGCAATTCACCGGCCTGGAACATCTCGCGTATGATGTCGCAACCGCCAACGAATTCGCCCTTCACGTAAAGCTGCGGCACGGTTGGCCAATTGGTGTAGTCCTTGATGCCCTGGCGAATGTCGTCGTCAGCCAGAACATTGACGCCCTTGTAGTCAACGCCAAGATAGTTGAGGATCTGGACAACCTGACCGGAAAAGCCGCATTGCGGGAAATCGGGTGTGCCTTTCATGAACAGCACAACGTCGTTGGTCTTCACGGTATTGTCGATGAAATCATGGGCGCTCATATCGGTCTCCTTCCCCGGTTCGGGGCTTGTTTCGGGTTCAAGGCCCGAAAGAATGGATCTGTGATCGGGTGTGAATAGCGCTTTTGCGAAGCGTTTCCAAGGCAGATGCGCTGCTCAGGTGAAAAGGAAATACCAGATCAGCAATGCCCAGAACCCCGCCATTGCCAGCATTACCAGAAAAACGGGTCACGCCAGACGGGGCGGTCAAAGATATGCGGGGTCTTTTCAGGCCTGATGACATGTTGGCGCTTATTCCGGCACGCTGGTCTGAAGCGCCAAGGCATGCAGGACGCCGCCCATATTGCCCTTCAGCGCGTCATAGACCAGTTGGTGCTGCTTGACACGGGAAAGGCCGCGGAAGCTTTCGGCAACGACTTCAGCGGCGTAATGATCGCCGTCACCGGCAAGGTCGCGAATCGTCACGACAGCGTCCGGAATTCCCTGCTTGATCATTTTCTCGATGTCACCGGCTGACATGGGCATGCTTGTTCTCCATCCTATTCGGCGGCCTGGCTCATGCCTGTGCCACCATCCATGAAACGAGGGAACCATGATTCATGGGTCTCGCGCAATTGCTTCACGGATATGGCAATTGCGGTTCCGATTTCCAGACGCTCGCCGCCAAATTCGCCCATTCTGCGGAAGGATACGCCCGAGCCTTCGGCATTGGCAGCAAAAAGCGTCGCATAGTCCGGTTTGACTGCCAGCAGGTAGCGGGCCTGGTCTTCGCCAAACAGGATGGCATGCGGGTTGTCTCCCTCCAATGCCGTTTTCGCGCCTATCGAACCAGCCATGCACATTTCGGCGAGCGCCACTGCCATGCCGCCACCGGAAATGTCGTGGCAGGCCGTGACATTGCCTGAGCGGATTGCCGCGCGGACAAATTCGCCCCGCGCCTTTTCCATCATCAGGTCAACCGGGGGAGGCGGGCCTTCCTCGCGGCCGAGGCATTCACGCAGATAGAGCGACTGGCCAAGATGCGTCCCCTCTGTTCCGATCATGAACAGGATGTCGCCGGGATTTGCCCCCGCAATTCTTGCAGTCAGGCTCCAGTCCGGTATGAGGCCGACGCCGGCGATGGTTGGTGTTGGCAATATGCCCTGGCCGTTGGTCTCGTTGTAGAGCGACACATTGCCGGAAACGATCGGAAAATCGAGTGCCGAACAGGCTTCGCCTATGCCCTTGATGGCCGAAACCAGTTGCCCCATGATTTCCGGGCGCTCGGGATTGCCGAAATTGAGATTGTCGGTGGCAGCGAGAGGTTCGGCACCGACGGCGCACAGATTGCGCCAGCATTCGGCGACGGCCTGCTTGCCACCCTCGAAGGCGTCAGCCTCGCAATAGCGGGGCGTTACATCGGACGAAAAGG
>JAWKWN010000013.1:0-63186 GCA_041397505.1 Nitratireductor sp. | reverse complement strand
ACCGAAACCGTCGAGAAGAATGGCGACGTGCTTTACCGCGCACGCTTTGCCGGCTTCTCCTCCAAGTCTGCCGCATGGGATGCCTGCGGTCAGTTGAAGAAGCAGAAGTTCGCCTGCCTGGCTGTCGCCAACTGACAGCCCGGCATCCTTTTTCCCTGTCTTTGTATTGTGTTGAGGGAAAACATGTCAGTCGATAAGAATATCCTTGGCCTGATTGATCTTGGCCGCGAGAAAAGTGGACCCGCCATTGTCCGGGTGGAGACGCTTCATAAGCCGCCGATGAGCTTCGCGGACCTTATCCGGCCCGGCTCCCGCAGAAAGACCAAGAACCTGATAGGCCTCCTCCTTGGTCATGGCGCCCGAGCCAGACGGGCGTCTTTGCCCAGGGTCGGCATCCGTATGTGCGTGTTCACGCCAAAAGGGACTGCGGCGATCAAGATACGCTTCCAATAGGCTGGCGCTTTCCGGATCGGCCAGGGATTCGCGATACAGATCCGCCAGCCCGTCCAGGCTGATCGAGGAAAGCATGCGGCCTTCAAGACTGCCGGTCAGCACCAGGCCGTCCATCTCGCCGCTGTCATGATCAAGTGTCATTTCCAGCATTGCCGAGCGCACCGTTGACTGGCCGCTGCTTTCGGTTTTCAACGGTCGGAGCTTGCGATTGCGTGACCACCAGGCAAGGCCCATTCCGATCAGCGGCACGCCAAGGGCGGCCCGCCCTATCAGCAGCATGACCCCGCCTGCCAGCATCACCGTTACCGGGCCGACCGCCCGCAACATCGCGGCAAGTTTGGCCGCTGGCAGTGGAGTCGCCATCAATGCTGCAATGCTTGCCACCAGGAATACCAGCAGGAAAAATCCCGAAATATGCTCAACGGCTGCCACCCACTTCCTTTGCCCATCTGTTGCAACAGCAGGGTTGTCCCCTTGCCGCCGCGTGCTTCAGTGCCTTCTTCCGCCACTGGCATAGGTCGCAATTGCACCGAGAAGCTCGGCAATGTCGCGGGCGGAGTTGGGTCCCAGCCAGGACGGTACCGGAAGTGAGCCGCGTCATTTCGCGGAAAGTCTTTCGGCGAGCTGATCCACGGCCCTCCTGGAATATGAACATTCTCGTTTACGCTTCAGCGCCAGTTCGCCCGCAAGATGGCAGAGCGTGTCAGTATTTTTCCTCCATGGCGTCACCAATGAAGACAGGCGCATCAAGCAGCAGACGCGGTTTCGCGTCTTGCATGTTACGTAGTTTGGCAATCTGGGTCTGTCCGCCCCGGCACTCGATACCGGTCATCAGCCTTGAAAGTGCTGCGGCATTCATTACCCATTTCGACGCCCGGCACTCGCCAAAACCCCTGAAATAGACAAGCTGCACTGGCTTAGGCACTCTTGCTGACGGCATCGAACATCGAAGCCTGGTATTGCATCGCCATATCCCAGGCCGGCTGGCGGCTAAGCGTGGCGTCGAGGGTGCAAATCAGGCGTCCAGAGGCTGTGGTTAAACTGCCGAGCACGCTTGAAGAAATGCCGACAGCTCCCCCGCGCTCGGGAGCCGTTGCAAGTCTGGATTTTGAACCGGTGGTTGGAAGCTTGTCTTGCGCCATGAATCATATTTGGCATTTCAAATTGCAAGCGCGAGCCATCCATCACATTCACCCAACGGAAATTGATCAGCCCTCAGACCAGTGCGTGAGACAGCGGTTGCGAGCTCAATCGGCAAAAATGCCAAAGATATTTCCATGGGCCGTGAGGCATTGTCCAGCCACATGCGCCGTGCACCTGGGCGCGGCGGCAACCCTGGTCATCAATGAGCTTCAGCATGTTCAACAAGGAGCATGCTTTACCGAGCAGAAAGATGCGAAAGCGTTGGTCCCGAGCCAAAGGGTTTCAGAACTCATTTCATCGAGTGCTGTCATGCCGACCGGGAACAGTTCACGGAACACCACGCGCTCCGAAATGCCGTCTGCGGGCGGCAGCCAGGCGCATCGAGAGATCTTTCCAGGCTTTCGATAGGCTCCTGATTGTTGCGGAAGTAAGGTGTGAAAGCCGGTTGCGAACCACAACCCAGTCCATCAGGCCATTGTCGACGGTTCTGCGGTGACGACGGGCTTCGCGCACCATCTTGGCGTAATGGGAGATATCGATGACTTACCCGTTGCCAGTTCGACCTGGCCAAGCACATCGAAATCGACGTATGAATCATTGATCGGGGTCACCAGCGTATCCGCCATGGAATGGGCGAGACGCATGGAATAACTGTCGTGACCAGGTGTATCTATCAGGATGAAATCATGAGTGCGTTCGACCTGTTGCAGGATATCCTGAAACTGGCCAAGCTCGGTTGTCTCGTTTTCTGCGGCTGGATCTGCAACGGCGCGATCAAGGACGAAATGGTCCGGCACTGCGAGGTTAATGCCACGGCGGCGGTTGTTTGCCTTGCGATTTTCGATATAGCGGGTGAGGCTTTTCTGGCGGCTGTCGAGATCGATGCTCGCCACCTTGTGCCCAGCATTCAGCAATGCAACCGCAGATGCATGGCGGTTGTCGTCTTGCCAGAGCCACCTTTTCGTTGCCGCAAACGATGACATAGGCCTGACGCGGCCCAACTTCCCGTGTTCCAAGCATGTTCATTGGCGTTCGACCCACAACTATTCACCGCCCCTGCAAACAGTGTCGTTCAAATCTGATTCAGTTTCAATACGGATACGGCTCCAGGGACCAATTAGTTTATAATTGGTTAAGGCTATGATTGCATGCCTTTGGGTCAATTCAAGCCCTGGTGGAAAGTCCTATAACAGCCCAAGTTCAACCAGTTCTGCCCGCAGATGGGGTGGAAGTGCGTTGGCCCCACCCTTGCCGGATCGGCGGGCATCCTCGGCCGTCAGATAGCATAACCCTGAAATGCACGTCGTGGTTGCCATTGGGTAAGCGCAGGTTTTGGGTGCAGAACGAGATCACAACGCTGAATGCCTTCCTTGTCCGTGAAGGGACGAATGTCGATCAATTCTGACGGATTTGAACATTGCCCCGCAATCACCCAGTAAAGTGACCCGCAATCCAGCAATTCAGCGGTGCGCTTGGGCACCATTCGGGTCGTGTGCTTGCTCCGCAACTTCACCCAAGCGACGTTTTTCATCGAGCCGCCCGGTCGATCCAGGCGACCAGTTCCTCGACCGAGGATACCCGCATATGGTGACCCAGATGAAGTGCCATTGCAGAGATATGGATCAGCGCTGCGCCTCCTCGTCCGGGGTGAAAGCGGCATCAGCCCCTTTCACAGCTCGGCGGTGAAACTAGTCGGCCCCCCAGCCTGCTCCTGCCTTGGTGGCAAGGGCTATCAGCCCAGCCTTCGGGGCGCCGAAGCCGCCATCGACATGGGCGATGTTGGCAAAACCCATTTCGGCGGTCTTGGTGGCGAGGGCCGAGCGCCCAGCGGCCGCACAAAACAGCACATAGGTTGTCTCGGCATTTGCAAACACATCGTGATGATAGAAGGCTTTGCGGATCGAACCAGAATTCAAGCATGCCGCGTGGTGCATGCACCGATCCGTCGACCTTGCCCTCGCGTTCGAGTTCACGCACATCGCGAATATCGACAAACTTCGCCGCGCCTGCTGTATCGAGAGCCTCTTGCGGCGAAAGGGTGATGATCTGCTCATTGGCTCGCGCCACCAATTCGGAAACGGGAATAATTGCCATGGTGTCCTCCTGATGCAGCGGACCACTATCCCGGAGGTCGCCATGGGGCGCAAGCTGATCCACAAACAAAGGGCTGGTTTGCGACCAGCCCTTTCAGCGTCACTACCAGGTTTCCCCAGCTAATTCGGTATCAATTCGCTGCAGCCACCGTGGCGATTTCAGGGTTGCCGAAAATGCCAACCAGAATTACCGCGACAACAATCATTACGGCTACAGCCGCAACGCCCCAAACAGAACCTTTGGTCCTGTTTTCCATAATCAGCTCATCAACAGAATTGCACCCTGTTAGACTTGCCGGATTTGTGCGGTCTCGTCTTGATGACGTGGCGGATTTACTCATACAGTTGGTTCGCAAGCGCAAAAGCGGCATCAATGTGGCGGATTTTGAATGGCTGCCATGCAATTGGCATATGCTTATTGTTTTTTCAATGGGTTATGCCAAATTAATTTGCATTGCCAAAGGGTTAACATATTCGATAGGTCGGAACCTTGTTGCGGCGCAGCATTTCTTCCCGATCAGGCAATTCGAAATCTCGAATGAATTTCGGCTGCATCACCACCCGTGTTTTTGGCGTCGAAGCGCGTTGCTTGAAGTCGGAATTTCGCGTCAGAATCCCGGAAATCCAGCTGATTGCGGCGCTTTTTTCGCGCGAGCAGCGAAATCAGGTAACGCGATGTCTTGCCGGATGTGATTCGAGCTGGAGACTTTCGAATTTCCTGAAAAATCGTTTCGATGAAATGTCTCTACGGCGAATGTGATGCCATTTCTGGTGGGCATGAAGGCAATGACGGATCAGCCTTCTGCCACGTTTTGCGACAGGCTTGCGGACGTGAACAGCCGCGGGCATCATCAACAGGGTCGCCCATGGCAACGCCGCTTTCCGTCCCTGTCGCCACGCAAGGCATCGCCGCGATTGATCTTGCGCGCGGGATAGCGCTGATCGCGATGACCGTCTTTCACTTCTGCTGGGACACGGAAAGTCGGCCTTGTGCGCGGGCTTCATGGCGCAGCCCCAGGCAATCTGGTCGGCGCTGGATCATCGCAAGCAGCTTCCTGTTTCACGGTCGGATTCTCACTCTACGGCGCATGGCAAGCAATTGCAGATGACGCTTCCTCAAGCGGCCTTGCTGATGGTGGCCGCAGCGGCAGCCGTCATTTCGCTTGCCACCTGGTATTTCACTCCGGCCTTCATATTCTTCGGCATTCTGCACTGCATTGCCGTATCAAGCGTGATCGGTTTGATCTTCCTGCGGTTGCCCTGGTGGATCACCGCGCTATGCGGCGCGTTCGTGGTGAGCATGCGCTCCACACTCCAGACAGCGGCTCTTGACGATCCATGGTGGTGGTGGAGCGGATTGTCGCAATATATTCAACGCTCAAATGACTATGTGCCGCTGTTTCCGTTTCTCGGCATGGTGCTGATTGGCGTTGCCGCAGCCAAGCTGGCGCAGTCCAGCGGCTTCACAGCGACATTGGCAAAGCCGCAATTGCAGATCGCGCCTGCAAGGCTCCTGCGATTTCTGGGTCGAAACAGCCTCGTTTATTACCTTCTGCACCAGCCGGTGATGATCGCGCTGCTTTACGCAGTGCTGAAGATCAGCGGACGTATTTCATGAAGGGTGTCACATTGGCAATGCTGTCATAAAGCTTGCGTGCCGTATGGTTGAATTCCTGGGTGAGCCAGTAGACCTGACCAGCGCCAGCAGCGTCCGCATTGCGGTAGACAGCCTCAATCAGCGCCCTGCCGACGCCCTTGCTGCGGGCATCCTTGCTGGTGAAAAGGTCGTTGAGATAGCAGCGCTTGTCCTCGGACCATGTGGTGGCATGAAAGAGGTAGTGGGCAAATCCAAGCAGTTGATCATTTCCCGTATCAGCCACCAGGCAATATGGCCCATCGCCGGATGCCGTCATCAGCCTTTTCCACAACGCATCGGTTCCCGCTGACAGGTCTGCCTCATAGAATTCCTGATAGCCCTTCCACAAGCGTTCCCAGGCTTCCCGGTCTTTTTCAACAGCGGCGCGGATGGTGATTGCCATGCAATGATCCCTCAATATAGGTTTGTCACCCGGAATGTTTACCGCGCTGATGCGCAAGGGTAAGGACCAGATGAGAAATACCGATGAAGCACCCAATACCATTCCCTGGCCACCGATCATATTGCTGGGATCCATCTTGTGCGGATGGCTCGCCGGTCGGTATTTTCCCTTGCCCTGGGCGTCTTCGGGCATGGCGCGCGACATTTTGCAGGGTGTCGGGATCATCGCCATTGGCGTTGCGGTGCTGATCTACGCAATGGCATTTCGCGCGATGCAACGAATGCGCACGAATATCCTGCCGCATCGGGCAGCCGACCATCTGGTGACAGACGGCCCGTTCGCCTTTTCGCGCAATCCGATTTACCTAGCGAATTTCATTCTTGTGACCGGGCTCGGCCTCGCACTTGCCAATCTTTGGCTGCCCATTGCCGCGCTGATTGCGGCACGGCGAACAGAAGCTGGGGATCGAGCGCGAGGAAGCGCATCTGGGGCACAAGTTCGGCAGGGCCTGGCGTGACTACAAGAAGCGGGTGCGGCGCTGGATCTGATACCGGGTTAGCGCCCCACGCCCAATTCGGCCAGACGCGCCAGACAGGCATCTTCCACCTGTTCGAGTTCGCGCAGGGTTTCCTCGATATCGCGACGTTTCTGTTCGAGTTCGCGACGGCGCTCGGTAACGCGCTTCATCAGCAGACGCATCTGCCCCTCCTCGCCCGGCGGCGAGCGATACATGTTGAGGATCTCGCGGATTTCGGCGATGGAAAAGCCAAGGCGCTTGCCGCGCAGGATCATCATCAGCAGGCGTCGGTCGGCCGGGCGAAACAACCAGGTACGGCCACGGCGCACGGGCTTGATCAGCCCCTCATCCTCGTAGAAGCGAATGGTGCGTGTTGAAATGCCGAATTCGCGCGTCAATTCAGTAATCGTGAAAAATTCTGCGCTCTCGGACTTGGCGGACATTTCCGGTATTCCTGACTGTTGCATGCTGCCATTGCGCCTGCCTGCCCTGCCGGGAAGTGATCGACCCGCCGGGGCTCGGCACAACGGGAATTGCGCCTGCAGCAAAACCCTGCTTTTCCTGTTAGAGGTATTTACGTAAAAGTCAATTGACAGCAAAAACAGGCCACAGAAGTTTGCGCAAGCCGGAAGCTGTGACTAGGGTTGGAAAAACCCACAGTGAAAGCCTGCCAAATTCGATTGCAGGCCCAGAAAATTTCCGGAAGTTCCATGTCCTTTCTTCGATCCGTAGCCGCTGCCTATCGCAATTATTTCAATTTTTCGGGCCGCGCCAATCGGCGGGATTTCTGGTTCTGGCTCGGCTTTGCGGTGGTCGCCTGGCTCGCGCTACTGCAGTTCGACCTTCAGACAGTTGCGGAATGGCTGGATTATCTGCCGGGGAAGAAGGTGTGCCGCGTTATTTCTCCAATGGCTGGCTTGTGCTCAATGTCATTCCGCTGATCGGGCTGATCGTGCGTCGGGTGCATGACCATGACAAGCCGGCCTGGATGGCGCTGACGGTGCTTCCACTGCCCTATTGGCTGATTGCAAAGGGCACAGCAGGGCCAAATCGGTATGGATAACGGTGTAAAACTGTCACATGCCTTAAATTCGTCGCTTTAGACACTATTAACGCAGTTGTCCTCATACTGGATCGGGGGAAGATACGGGCCAAGGAGCGGATAAGGCGATGAGCTTGAAATCCACGATAGCAGCCATGGCGCTGGCACTGGCCGTGCCGGCAGCAGCAAATGCACAGCAAGTTGAGTCCAAAACCTGGTTGATCAACGGGTTTGGCAGCGCTGTGCCGTTTGTCGGTTACGGTTTTGCAAACCTGAAAAAGAAGATCCCCGGATCAGACCTCTACTCCTATATCGGCCCGGCCGAAGGTCTTGCGATCATCCAACCCAAGGTGATGAATGACATTCGTGCAGCCTACAGGCGCAACCCGGATGTAGAGATCAACCTGATCGGCATTTCCTTTGGGGCAAACATGCTTTCGCGCATGGTGGCACAACTCGACAAGGAAGGCATTCCGGTCAGCTATCTCGGCATTCTCGACGGCCTGCCGCTGGCACCGATTACCAAGAATGTGAAGCGCGTCGACAATTTCATCTGCAACCTGCCCGGTTGCCTGCGTGACAAGGTCCGCCTGATGAGGGGCAATACCGAGACCATCGAGAACCATTTCGCCTATACGACCACGCATATTGCGCTCGGCGACAATGAGGAAGTGCACCAGCGCATCCTGCACCAGATCAGCACCTATCCGATGGATATCGGCCCGGTTTCGGTGGATTATACCTATACGGCAGCTACCGGCGTTGCCGTACAGCCCAGGGCCTATGCACCGATAGAGTGATTTGCGGTCAGGGTTCCGGCCCATGACCAATCGCGTATCAGCACAGACACGATCATCGCAGTTTCCCTGTAGCGCCGATGGCGCGGGCAGACGCGAGCAATCATGCCATTTCCAGCGCCGATGAACTTTCCCTGCTTGGTGCTGTCGCAAACTTGCGCTGGTAGTCCCTGGAAAAATGCGTCGGGCTTTCATAACCCACCTCGAAACTTGCCGAGGCAACACTGTGACGCCCTCCCCGTAGCAGATCGCGGGCGGCAATCATGCGCAAATCCTTCTGGTATTGAAGCGGCGTGGTACCGGTTACCTGCTTGAAGTGGCTGTGAAACGAGGAAAGGCTCATGCCTGCTGACTGGGCGAGTTCGGGAACAGACAGGGTTTGGCGGAATTCGCGCCGGATCTGAATGATTGTCTTCGCCACGCGGCTTGCATGACTGTCAATCGACAACAGGCTGCGCAGCATTCCGCCGATGGGCGACATCAGCAGGCGAAAGTGGATCTCACGAAGGATGGATGGTCCAAGCACCTCAGCCTCCACAGAATTGTTTGCCAGCGCCAGATACCGCGCGATCGCCTCGATCACGGAGGAATCGGCTGGGCCGGCCGAGAGCGAGCGCACCGGCACCATGCTTTCCGCAAGCGATCCGATCTGTTCATAGAGGCTTCGCACGAGGCCGAGTTCCAGGGATATGATCAGCGCCAGATACGGCTTTTCGTGCGAAGCGGAAACGATCCTCGATTGAACTGGCAGTTCATGACTGACAATGAGCGCATCGCCGGATTGCAGCTTGACGGCCTGATCCCCGACGGTTGTTTCCTTGGCGCCTTGCAGGACAAGGCAAACCACCGGCTTGTAGACGACGGAATCGAATTCGCTGATTTCGCGCTTCTGGAGCACGGTCAGGTTTGGCAATGCATTGCCACTCTTGCCGGCAATGCGGTTCGAATGTTCGAGCGCGGGCGCAATCAGATCGGTGAAATGCATGATTTGATCCTCGTTTGGATTTTTAATACCAGCATTTGCATGTTTCCGCACCCTTCCCTGCGAAAGATTGGAGGAATTGGCAGATTTTACGAAGGATGTGGCAGGCTTGGCGTGATCGTGTCCTGTAGCCTCGGCTGAACGTTAACCAGCAATCGGAGACGATCATGACCCTTATGACCCGCAGCTTCCCGCTGAACGGTAGCGTCAATATCCCGGCAGTGGGATTTGGCACCTATCTGGTTTCAAACGAGGATGCGCCGAAGGCTGTCCAAACCGCACTGGAATGCGGATACCGGCACATCGACACGGCCTCGGGCTATCGCAACGAGGAAGCGGTTGGCAAGGGTATCCGGGCGGGCCTGGCATCGACAGGGCTTGCAAGGGAGGATGTTTTTGTCACCACCAAGCTCTGGCCGGGAAATCCGGCATGGGGTGACGCACCAAAGACCTATGAGCAGACAATTGCCGATTGCGATGCAAGCCTGAAACTGCTTGGCCTTGACCATGTGGATTTGTACCTCATCCATGCGCCTTATGGCGGTCCGGAGCGCCTTTCCCAGTGGCGAGCATTGATTGAACTGCAAAGAACGGGCAAGGCCCGCGCCATTGCGTGAGCAATTTCAATGTTTCGCATCTGGAAGAGATACGCGCTGCCAACCTTCAAACACCTGATGCCAATCAGATAGAGCTGCATCCTTGGTCGCAAAAGCCCGACCTTGTTGCCTATATGACAAAGAATGGCATTGCGCCGATTGCCTATAGCAGCCTCGTACCGCTTTCCACATGGCGGACACAGGAAGGGCAAGCCAGTGCAAAAACCGAACAAATGAAGGCAGACAGTGGTATATTCACGGAAATGGCCGGGAAATACGGCGTGACGGAAGCGCAATTCCTTCTTCGCTGGGGAGTACAAAACGGATATGCGGTCCTCCCCAAAAGCCTTAACCGGGAACGCATGAAAAAGAACATTGATCTCGATGGCTTCGATATTGAAGAGGCGGACATGGCTACCATCCGGACAATGGATCAGGGCAATGGCGTGGCATGGGCATCTGGCGACCCAAGCACGGCCGCGTGATGCCACTGCCAGGGTGCCGATTACCGGCTTGAAAACGCCCTGCCAGGAAGAGCAAATGCATTCGATGACTGTTCGGGAGACATCATGACCGCTGAGTTCATGTTCATTACTTTCACTCTTTTCCTTGCCGGGATGATTGCCGTGCCCCTGGCGTCCCGTTTTGGCCTTGGATCTGTCCTTGGCTACCTTATTGCCGGCATTGGTATCGGGCCGGTGTTGCACTGGGCCGGGGTGGATGTTGTTGCCCTCCAGCACTTCACCGAGTTCGGCGTGGTGATGATGCTTTTCCTGATCGGCCTTGAGATGCAGCCCAAGGTGTTGTGGGCCATGCGGTCGCAAATTTTCCTGATGGGCGGCTTGCAGGTCGCCATCACTGCCATTGCCGTCATGGCGGCGGCAATTGCCTTCGGGCTGGCATGGTCAATCGCGCTCGCGATCGGCCTCGTCTTCGCCCTTTCCTCGACCGCGATCGTAACCCAGACGCTCAACGAGAAGGGCTTGATGCGCAGCGATGGCGGACAGGCGAGCTTCGCGGTCCTGCTTTTCCAGGACATCGCCGTAATCCCGATGCTCGCATTGATCCCGCTTCTGGCCTTGCCGGAACTGGCCGGTGCGCCTGGTCATCAGGCAGATCACTCCGGCGGGCACCAGGAAGCTGTGCTGAACTTCAACCTGGTTGAGGGACTGCCGGGTTGGCAAACTGCGCTGATTACGCTTGCGGCCATCGCTCTCGTGGTACTGGCAGGCCGCTATCTCACCGGTCCGGTATTCCGCTATATTGCGCGGGCGCGGCTTCGTGAACTTTTCGTCAGCACCGCACTGATGATGGTCGTCGGCATTGCATTGCTGATGACGATGGTTAGTCTGTCGCCTGCCACGGGTACATTCCTTGCCGGTGTGGTCATGGCCAACAGCGAGTACCGGCATGAACTCGAAAGCGATATTGCCCCGTTCAAGGGTATCTTTCTCGGCGTATTCTTCATTACCGTCGGTGCCAGTATCGATTTTCCGCTGCTGGGTGAAAACCTCGCGCTTGTCATCGGCCTTACGATCGGCTGATCTTGCTCAAATGCATTGTCATGCTCGGGCTTGGGCACATTTTCAAACTCGCGGGCGGCGACAAATGGCTTTATGCGCTTGGTCTCGCGCAGGCTGGTGAATTCGGGTTCGTGCTTGTCGTTCACGGTTGCCAATTCGGTCATTCCTTCCGAAGTCGCCGACTTGCTACTGCTTGTTATTGCGATGTCGATGTTGCTGACGCCAGCGCTTTTCATCGTCTACGACCGCATGATCGCGCCGCGTTATTCACGCCAGCAGGAACGCAGATCCGATGAAATCGCCCATGCATCCGGAATTATCATCGCCGGGCATGGCAGGTTCGGCGGCATCGTCAACCGCGCCTTGCGGGCGGCCGGTTACGAAACCACAGTGGTCGACTACAGCAATGAACAACTCAAGATGCTGCGCAGGTTCGGCCTCAGCGCCTATTACGGCGACGCGACCCGCCCTGATCTTCTCCATGCAGCAGGGATCGAGGAAGCAAAGGTGCTGGTGATTGCCATCGACAACAAGCAGGCAGCGACAGAACTTGCGCGCTACATGCACGAGCATCATCCGAACGTGCATGTGATTGCCCGCGCCATCGACCGCTGGCGTCTACGACCTCTGGTCTGCAGGTTGCCGGGACATCATTCGCGAAACCTATGACAGCTCGATCCGGGCAACACGTTCGGCATTCGAGGCACTCGGCCATCCCCGCAAGAAGGCAGAAGAACTCGTCAGCGTTTTCCAGATCAACTTTGATCGCAAATCCATGCTTGAAACAGCGCAAGCCTTTATCGAAAGTGACGATCCGCATGCAGACGATAGCGAATATTCACGGCTCGTGCGCGAAAACACGGAGGCCTGGGAAGCTGAGTTGAAAGCAAGCATGAGTAATGCGTTGAAAGGGCAAGACGCCTGAAAAATCAGGAAACCGGCCCAAGACCGGCAAGCCGGGCCATTGATGTCCTAGATCACCCGAACCACCAAGCTGCCAGCCCCAGAAACGCGAAGAAACCGACCACGTCGGTAACAGTCGTCACAAAGACGCTTGAGGCAACGGCTGGATCGATCTCGAAATGATCGAGGATCATCGGGATCAATATGCCTGCAAGCGCTGCAGACACCATGTTGAATATCATGGCAACGCCGATGATGCCGCCGATCTGGGCATCACGAAACCAGAGTGCTGCCACGGCACCGATGATCACGGCGAAAACAACCCCGTTGAACAGCCCTACCTGACTTCCCTGAAAATGATGCGCCTGGCATTGTAGCTGTCGATATCGCGGGTTGCGAGTGCGCGCACGGCAACGGTCATGGTCTGGGTACCAGCATTGCCGCCCATGGAGGCGACGATCGGCATCAGCACGGCAAGCGCCACCATCTTTTCGATGGCAACGCCAAACAGGCCGATGACTGCCGAGGCCAAAATTGCCGTCAGCAGGTTGATGAACAGCCACAGGAAGCGCGACTTGGAAATTTCCCAGACAGAGTCGGAAAGTTCTTCATCGCCAACACCGGCAAGGCGCTTGATGTCCTCGTCGGCTTCCTGGTGGATGACGTCAACCATGTCGTCAATGGTCAGTACGCCGACAAGGCGCTTGGCCTCGTCAACAACGGCTGCGGACAAGAGGTCATACCGTTCGAAGAGGCGCGCCGCCTCTTCCTGGTCGAGATCGGCAGGAATGGCATGGCGGGTCTCGCCCATGATATCCTCGACGCGGGTCTTGCGACCCGTGCGCAATATCTGGTCCAGCGCGACAGAACCGAGCAGTTCGAATGCCGGTGAAACGACAAAAATCTCATGGAACCGGTCGGGCAAGTCCTGGTCATCGCGCATGTAGTCGATGGTCTGGCCAACCGACCAGAATGGCGGCACGGCGATGAATTCGGTCTGCATGCGCCTGCCGGCGCTTTCTTCGGGATAGTCGAGCGAGCGACGAAGGCGCAGTCGTTCCTCGAAGGGAAGTGCAGCCAGAACCTCGTCCTGGTCCTCGCGCTCCATGTCCTCGAGAATGTATACGGCATCATCGGAATCGAGTTCCTGCACCGCTTCGGCAATCTTGGAATTGGGAAGCGCGTCGATGATCTCGAGGCGCACTGCCTCGTCGACCTCGGTCAGGGCTGTCAGGTCGAAACTGTCACCGGCAAGGCGGACCAGGTTGGCGCGCTGGTCTGAATCAAGCGCTTCCAGCAGGTCGCCAAGCTCCGCCTCGTGCAGCGGAGCGATCGCTGCGCGCAGGGCTTCGCCATCATTGGCTTCAAGATAACCGCCAATCCGCTCCTGAAAATCGGAGCGCACATAGCCGTCCTCGTCATAGATGCCCTGCTCAACAGCGGCATCCATGTCGGTCGGCTTCGCGGCCAAATCGATTTCCGGCTGGCTTTCCATTTTCCATTCCGCTTGAGGGCAGTTGCACCATACCTATCGCAGTGCGTGACCGGGGGCAAAGGGGTGGAAAAAATAAGTTTCGCCGCCGCTGCACCAGCAAGCCAGGCCGGGTCGGATCAGGTCTGATCAGAACAGGTCAATGCATATCAGGCGAATGTGACATCCCTCGCGAATGGCAAGGTGCGCAGGCGCTTGCCGGTCGCGGCGTGGATGGCATTGGCAAGAGCGGGAATGGAAGGCGGCGTGCCCGGCTCACCAGCCCCGCCCATCTTGTGCCATGTCTCAAGGATTTCCACCTCGATCTGCGGGCACTGGCCCATTCGCATCGCGTCATAGTCGGGGAAATTGGCCTGCTCCACCTCGCCATCGGCGAAGGTGATTTCCTGGCCCATTGCCGAGGACAGGCCAAAGACGATGCCGGACATCATCTGCGCCTTGATGATCGAGGGGTCGATCGCTGTGCCGATGTCGATTGCACACCAGACCTTTTCGATGCGAATGCCGGAATCGGTGTCGCGAACCTGGACGACTTGCGCCACCCATGACCCGAAAGACAGGGTGTGGGCGATGCCCATGCCCCTGCCCTTGGGCAATTCGTAGCCCCAGCCGGACATTTCGGCGACCTTCTTCAACACGCCAACGGCAGCAGGATAGTCTGCCATCAGTTTCAGGCGCATTTCCAGCGGATCAACACCGGATGCAACTGCCACTTCATCCATGAAACTCTCATGGAAGAAGGCGTTGAAGGAATTGCCGACCGAACGCCAGAAACCGACCGGGATCGGCAGGTCACTGACATGGCCGGAGACCCGGTAATCCGCGATCCTGTAGGGCTGGTCATGCGCGCCTTCCGTTACCGTCTTGTCCGGCCCCATGGGTGAGATGGAAGGGAAAGTCCGCTTCATCACGCTTTTGAGGATCGAGGGCGAGGCAATCCTGATATCAACCGCAGAAGGCCCCTCGCCCTTGACGATGCGCGCCCGCATGCTGGCAACAGCGGCAGGGCGATAGGTGTCGTGGCGCATGTCTTCTTCGCGCGTCCATGTCACCTTGACGGGCTTGCCTTCGGTTTCCTTTGCCAGTTCGACGGCATAGAGCGAAAAGTCCACTTCGGCACGGCGACCAAATCCGCCACCCATATAGGTGGTGTGCACGCGCACATCCGCGGCCTCTACGCCAACCAGCGGTGCTGCCGCCATCTGGATGATGGTGGGCGACTGGTTCGGAGACCAGATTTCGAGAATTCCATCTTTCCACTGCGCAGTAGCGTTCATCGGCTCCATGCAGGCATGGGCGAGCCAAGGAGCCTGGTATTCGGCATTAATGACTTCCTCGCGCGGAGCATCGGCAAATGCTGTTTCCGCATTGCCATCATCACGCAAGGAAAAGGATGGCGATGCTTTGAGCCTGGCCGCCAGCTCGGCGAACATTGCCTCGCTGTCGAGAGGATAGCTTGCCGCCTCCCATTCGATGTCCAGTGCCTCCGCACCCTTGAATGCCGCCCAGGTATTGTTGGCGATCACGCCAAATCCGCTTCCCTGATTGGTTGTGATCGGCACCACCTTGACGACTCCAGGAACGGCCATCGCCGCATCGGCTGAATATGTCGACGCTTTCGAGCCGAAGCGCGGTGACATGCGGACGGTAGCGTAAAGCATTTCGGGCAGGTCTACATCGATGCCGAACTGGGCACTGCCTGTCACCTTCGCCGGAATATCGGTGCGTGGGACCGGTTTGCCGAGGACTTTCCATTGGGCGGGATCGCGCAGTTTCATGTCGGAGGGCGGCGCATGGCGCAGCGCCTCATTGGCCAATTCACCATAGGTTACGCTCTTACCTGAGGCGGGATCGCGGATTTCGCCATTTGCAGCCTCAAGGCTTTCGGCATGGGCACCAAGATGGGCGGATGCAGCAGCGAGCAGCATATGGCGCGCAGCACAGCCTGCCATGCGCATCTTGTCATATCCATCGCGAATCGAGGACGAGCCACCGGTAACCTGAAGACCGAGAACCTTCGAAATGGGATAAGCAGCAGACCGCATTGTCTCTGCCAGAAACCCCTCGTCAAATGTCGGGAACGGGCCGCCATCTTCCAGCATCGCTGAATTGAAGTAGGCAAAACTGGCAGGGCCGTGCTCCACCTTCACGCTGGCCGGGTCAACATCAAGCTCTTCTGCGACCAGTGCCGCCAGCGAGGTATGGATGCCCTGCCCCATTTCAGCGCGGGGCGCGATGATGGTGATGGTATTGTCGGTCGCAATTTTCACAAACGGGTTGAATGTCGTCTCGCCGGAAGCAAGGTCGCGCTCCAGCGGGTTGGGATAGTCACGGCTGACATAGTAATATCCGAACGCGACACCGCCTGCGACTGCTGCAGCACCAACGAGGAATGTGCGTCTTGCTATCTTTGCAATGCCCATGATCATGCTCCCTCAATGGTAGCGGCGCGGCGGATGGCAGCGCGAATGCGCGGATAGGTGCCGCAGCGGCAAAGATTTCCGCTCATGGCCTCATCGATATCGGCGTCGCTTGGATTGGGCTTTTCCGCGAGCAGCGCAACGGCCGCCATGATCTGGCCTGACTGGCAATAGCCGCATTGTGGCACCTGTTCCGCAATCCAGGCTTCCTGGACACGGTGAAGGCTCTCAAGGGTTCCAATGCCTTCAATGGTGGTGACTGCGCCAGTGACATCCCCAATGGCAGTCTGACAGGAACGGACCGGCACACCGTCGATGTGAACCGTACAGGCGCCGCAAGCAGCAACACCGCAGCCGAATTTGGTTCCCTTCAGGCCGGCAATGTCACGCAATGCCCAGAGCAAGGGCATTTCCGGGTCATCGCCCACATCGACACTGTTTCCGTTAATGACCAATTTCATGATTGCCCCTTCTCCGCGAGGTTGCAGCAGGATCGCTTCAGACTTCCCTGGTAGACACATAGAGTGACAAGACTTGGGTCCCAAGGGGGCGGGACCATTATTTTCTGAAAAATCCGGTTGGATTTTCGGAAAATACAGCCACAGATTGAGCCAATCCCTTCACTTTCAGGAGGAACCACTCGTTAAGCTTCAATCGTATAGAATGAAGTCCAATTTGGGGGCTTTCATGAACACTCAGCCACATTTGCGAACAGTATCGGCCAACGAACCACCGCTACCGGGGCTGCAACACCGCAAGCGCACGCAAGGATATGTCGTGCATTGCGATGGTCAACGCGCGGTTCTGATGGCGCATGTCAATCCGGATATCGAACATATGGAAAACTACTGGGCCGTGGGCCAGCTGGTTTCCATCTGGGAAGGACATAACCGGGTTGTCGGTCAGACCTACAAAGTGGAATCGCATGAATCTGCCTGGGCTGAAGAAGGCGAAAACACGGTTCTGGTGCATATCGAACTGGTCGGTGAAATCACCCAGCGCGACGAACACACTGCCACGTTTTCAAGCGGCATAGCCAATTATCCCCGCATGGGTTCGATTGGCCATCGAATCCGTGCCAATGACCTCGAAGCGATTTACCAGAACGAATCCGACAACACGATTTCGGTCGGCAGCCTGACACAGGAATCAACCATCGAGGCGAAAATCGACCTCGACAAATTGCTGACCCGGCACTTTTCGGTGGTCGGTTCAACCGGCGTGGGCAAATCGACATCGGTGTCGCTGATCCTTCGCAAGGTAATTGCAAAGCGCAAGGACATCAGGGTCCTCATCCTTGATCCACACAACGAATTCACTGCCGCCTTTGCCAATGAATCGGTGGTGAAGGATTCAACGAACCTGCAATTGCCGTTCTGGTTTTTCATGTTTGATGAATTTACCGAAGTCGTGTTTCGCGGACAGAAGGGCGTCGAAGCCGAATCGGAAATGCTGCGTGACCTGGTTGCCGAAGCCAAGGAACGCTATGTCGAAGGCAATAGCAGCGGTGGATCGTCTGCATCACTGATGCGCAAGGGGATCAGCAAGACCGGTTTTACGGCTGATTCGCCCGTCCCCTACCGGATGATAGACCTGTTCAAGATCATCGACGAGAAACTCGGCCTGCTCGACGGAAAGGCTGACCGGCCCATTCTGAAATCGCTGCGTGATCGCCTGACATCCATCTCGCGCGATCCGCGCTTCGTGTTCATGTTCGGGGCTGCAAATTCCGGTGGCGACCGAATGGTCGAGATCGTATCAGACCTGTTCCGCGTACCGCAGAACGAGAAGCCGATCAGCGTTATCGACATGTCGGGCCTGCCATCCGAAGTGGTAAGCTCGGTGGCGGCGGTCCTGTGCCGCCTCGCCTTTGACCTGGCGATGTCATCGCAAGGCGGCATCCAGACACTGGTCGTGTGCGAAGAAGCGCACCGCTACATTCCGTCTGATCCCGATGCCGGTTTCTGGCCGACGCGCCAGGCTATTGCTCGCATAGCCAAGGAAGGCCGCAAATACGGGGTCTATCTCGGCATCATCACCCAGCGCCCGAGCGAACTTGATCCGACAATCCTGTCACAGTGCAATACCGTGTTTGCGATGCGGCTTTCGAACCAGGCCGACCAGAAGATCATCGGCGGCGCGATGACCAATGGCGCGCAAAGCTCGGTGGCATTCCTGGCCTCGATTGCAAACCGTGAAGCGATTGCATTCGGGGAAGCGTTGAAAACGCCGATGCGCCTTACATTCGAGACCATTGCCAAGGAAAACCTGCCAGGCAGCCATATCTACGAGATGCAGGAGAAGGTCCGGAACGGCCTCGAAATCGATGTCGCTACTGTCATTGGGCGTATGCGCGATTCAGATACACGCTCTGCAGGAGGTTCCCGCGACGAGGAGAGCTTCATGGCACAGACCGGCACGGGCGGCGAACCACCACTGCCACAGCGTGGCGACGCCGCTGCAGCAGCGCGGGGAAGCACCAATCCAGCGCCAGCAAGACCCGGGCGGATATCGCCCGGCATCGCCGCAGCCAGGCGCGCAATTGCAATCACCTGCCCCGCGCCAGCCAGAACAGACGCGGCCGCCGGTTTTCGAGGATAGCGCATCCGGCAAATCTCCCGAACCGATGTTTGCGCCGCGCCCCTGGCCGGAGCGGGACGCGAATGCCCGCCCCACTGGCGGAAGCAGCCTGATCAACTCGTTCAGATCGCGCAATTGAGACGATCCATGCAACAAAAAAGCCGACGGAAAATCCGTCGGCTTTTTTTTGGTGCGGTCGAGAAGACTCGAACTTCCACCCCGGTTAAAGGACAGCGACCTCAACGCTGCGCGTCTACCAATTCCGCCACGACCGCATGTGGGGAGGGAGCGGGCTGAAACAGCCATTGCTCCCGGCTGGGGGCATGTAGCAAATGCATTGGCTTGAAACAAGGCTAATCGGACATGCCGACAAAAAAAGCTTGGGATGCGAAAGGTTGCAAATCAACCTGCTCCAGCGCAAATTGCCGCCATGGATCTGATCACCTCTGCACAGACACGGAATACGACCCGCGAACGCCTTGGCTCGAGCATGCTGCCGACGCTTGCCGGGCCAGCGGTTGAATGGCATGTGAGCCAGGGCCTCGTCCCATATCTCGAAGCGGTTGACCGTATGGAGGCCGTTGTTGCCGATATCCATGCCGGCAAAGCCAGCGAGCGGGTCTGGCTGAGTGAGCATCCGCCGCTTTACACCGCCGGAACCAGCGCGCAGGCGACTGACCTTTGCAAGCAGACAGGTTCCCGGTGTTTCAGACAGGACGCGGCGGCGAATACACCTATCACGGCCCCGGCCAGCGTGTCGTCTATGTGATGCTTGAGCTGAAGCGGCGAAAACAGGATGTCAGGGCCTATGTGGCCGCGCTCGAGGACTGGATCATTGCTGCGCTGGGGGAATTCAACATCAAGGGAGAACGGCGCGAGGACAGGGTCGGTGTATGGGTGCAGCGCCCCGACAAGCCACCCCTGCCCAATGGCTCGATGCGCGAGGACAAGATTGCGGCTATCGGCATTCGCATCCGGCGATGGGTGACCTTTCACGGCATCGCCATCAATGTCGAGCCGGACCTGTCACACTATACGGGCATCGTTCCGTGTGGCGTGGAGGGTCATGGCGTGACCAGCCTGGTAGACCTTGGATTGCCGGTGGCCATGGGCGATCTGGATGTGGCGCTGATGCGGAACTTCGAGCCGATCTTTGGTGACTTTCAGACAGTCACATGAACAAGGGGTCCCGATCTGATCGACCCGAACCCCTTCTTCAGAGTAATTTGCTGAGTCAAAAGATCGCTTCAGGCGACTTTCTCAAGCCATGGTTTGAGGCTTGGATGAATGTCCGGGCTTTCCTCACGCAGGAAGCGCAGCGAATGCCTTTTCGTTTTCATGCATGCGACCATCATGCGAAATGCGATCAATCAGCCACTCCGCTTCCTGGTCTTCAATGATGGAAGCCTGGGCTTCTTCGGCTTCCATGCGGGCATTGCGTTCTGCCCATGCTTTCTCGATCTGGCCGTGCAGATCGGTAATGTCGCCAAGCAGCGATCCGGAAAGCAACTGGCCCATTCCGGTTACAGCACCCAGCAACATGGCGCCGACGCCCTGCGAAGGTTCATCAAGCCATTCTTCGCGTGCAAGCGCGACAGTGCGCGGTGGTGCCTTGAAGGTGGAGGCTGCCATCAGGTGATTGGCAATCGCCTTGACGAAAAGCTCACGCCAGGCCGGATGATTTTGCGCCTCGATGGTACGGTCATTGAGATCGAACAGAACATCGGCCTCCGCACGGGAGATCGAAATGCCCTGCTCCCCGCCAAAGGCATAAAGCACATGGCGGATCAGTTCGACTTCCGGCTCACCGATGACACCGGGCGTGAGTTGACGGCCGCGCGCCAGCGGGCCTCGCCATCGATCACCGAGCGGGCAACGGTTTCCAGCACGAACCGCACCAGCATTTCCGGTGAACGTGACGACTTCGACAAGACCTTGACCAGCAGTTCCAGTTCGCTCAGCAGATCGATGCGCCCGTCATGCGACACGCGCTCGATCAGCCATTCGGCATTGGGTACGCTGACATAGCCGCGTGGCTCTTCCTGGTTGACGGCATATTCCGACAGCGCCTCGACATAGAATTCGCGCCATTCCTCGCAGCGATCAGCAACGGCATTGTCGATTGCAAAAATCGCATCGGCTTCGGCCCGCGAAACGACACCATCGCGGAAAACTTCACGGCGAAAATACGAGACATCACGTGCAGTGATCCGGTCGGGATTTTCGAGCAGGCCCGAGAAATCCTTCGGCGCTGCATGGCGCTGGTCATGGTGATGATGCTGGTTCATGTGTTGTCCCTTCATGAATACCGGCATCCCGCTAGTCCCACTGTTCAAAGCACGGGCATTGCCGACAAAGTTGGCATGAAGCTAACGCAGCAGTTTTGATATTTGGCGAAAGAACTCGGTTAAGGAAGGGTAAAACATTGCGGGTGTCGGCTGACACAATGATTCAACAACTTCACATATTGATTCAAGTGCGGCTTGCTGATTCCGGAAAATCCGGCAAGGAATTGATAATGCTATCTTTTCGGTGTCCAGCGCAACTCAGACAGGGCCAGTTTCTCACGCGATCCTTGATACTGTGACTGCCAATCGCTTCGGAGCTGAAGCCTTTGGGAAGCGTAATTCTCTCAAGCGTGGATTGCGAAATCAGGAACGGTTTCTCCAGTTCCTTGGTCTTGGCCTCGATACGCGAGGCTATGTTCATGACGTCGCCCAGATAGGTTATCTGGCGTTTGGAATTGCCCATTTCACCGGCGACAACGCTGCCGCCATGAATGGCCGCGCGGACGCCGGGCTTCACGCCGAACAGCTTCTCAATTCTGGCTGCCTCGGAAACGGTGATCTCGGCAATCTCGGCCAGCGCCCGCAAGACACGGGAATTGCGGTCCGGCAACTCGGTCAACGGCCATACTGCGATGATCGCATCGCCGACATAGGAATGGACCTCACCGCCATGGCGGGTAATGGCGGGATCGAAGAGAATGAAAAGCTGGTTGATGTAGCGGTGAAAGCTGGTGTCGCCAATGGCCTGTGCAGCTGCAGTGGTGCCGGGAATGTCGAGGATCATGAATATCCGCTCCTCGACAACGGGATGATTGTAGACCCCAAGTACCAGCTTGCGCAGGTTCGCACCGCCGATGAACAGCCGCATCTGCATGTAGAAGACGATGACCGCTGATACAATGAGCGAGAAGGAGACATCCTTCAGATGCCCGATAATACCCTCCCGTGTGAGCTCAAAAAGGCTGGTTCCGTAAATCAGGTCGTAAATGATCTGGACGATGGCAATCGATACCGAGATCAACGCAAACTGCGCGAGAACCCTGACGATGAATGCCGGTATGAAGGATAGCCTGCGGATCAGCGAATAGGGATGCGAGACGAACCAGAGCTCAAACCCGGCAGTGGTCGAGCCGATCAGCATTCCGGTAAACACACCGAGCCACAGGCTGCCATCACCCCCCTCTTCCGGCGGATAGACTGCTGCCACATAAATCAGGCCCACCAGCGCTCCTGCCAGGGTAATGAACAGCCAGACACCAAGGCGTGAGCGTTCTGCGGCAGAAACGATCATGTATTCAGCCCAGAGCTGAGAGCAGTTGTGATGCGCTCGTCATATCAACAAGCCGCGCTGCCCTGCGCCTTGCCGCTTCCTCATCCTCTCCCCAATGCCGGATGTTCCAGTCCTCATCGACATGCGCTGCTGCCCAGGCCTCTTCAAGGCTCAAACGCCCCTCACCCAGCGCAATTGCCAGAAGGGCGGAACCTGTCATTGTGGTGATGACATGCAGGCATGCCAGAGCCAGTGGCTGCGTGAACTGCGACACACGGCCGGCGAAAATTGCCAGCGCCTCGGGCGGCTGGGAAACATGGGTGATACCCTCGGCAAGCATGAAATTCGCACCATGCGCATCGCGATACCAGGCAATGACGGGGTCCCATAGTTCCGCCTGTCGCTCTACCAGCCCCTTGGGCGCATGGGCGCGGTAACATAGCAGGTCAGAACCGGCGAATTGCACAATGTCGCTGGCAACCGCTTGCGGGTCGGCAGCAATGCCGTCTATCGCCGTATTGGCGATACGGGTTGCCGGCATGCGGGCGGGGTCGATCTCGGTTTCCTGTGCCTGCCATTCGGCGGCAACCAGTTCCGCAGCCGCCCTGGTGGGAAGGATCAGCGCGGCGCGCGATGGTGTTCGCACCGGCTTGCCATCAAGGTGAATGGTATGGCCGTCTGCCAATGCCTCTACTGTCGCCTGTTTGTAGAAGCGCTTCGGCAATGGCGTCTTCATTGCCAATTGCGCCTTGCGAACCGGATCGCCCGGATCCTCGGAATATTCGAGGTTTTCAAGGATTTCACGCATGGTTCTTCGATCCTGTATCTGTCAGCCGCGCGGCAGCAAGGTTTCGACCAGTGACGGTATGGCACCCGCATCGGGGGCGATGGCTCCGGCACCCGAAGCGCGCAAGGCGTCCACGGGATGATATCCCCACGAAACCCCAATTGCGAGGGCGCCCGCAGCACGGGCCATCTCCATGTCGAAACTGGTATCTCCGATGACAACAGTGCTGCTTGCCGCCATCCCGGTTTCAGAACAACATTCAAGAACCATTGCCGGATGGGGCTTCGACGGGCAGTCGTCAGCGGTTCTGCTGGTAACAAAATGCGCATGCAGTCCATATTGGTCAAGCAGGCGCACCACGCCGCGCCGCGACTTGCCGGTTACCATTCCCAGCAACAGATCATCGCGCCCGGCAAGATCGTGAATGAGGTCGAGCATTCCCGGGAAGAATGGCGACTGCAGTTCCGGCTTCCCGACATTGTCGAGCCAGACCTCCTTGTAGCGGACAGTCAGCGCATTGACCTGATCGTCGATCTCGCGGTCGAGAACCCGTGCAATCGCCCGGTCCAGCGTCAGGCCGATAATGGCGCGACTTGCCTCGGGCCGCGGTGGCGGAAGGCCGAAATCCGCAAAGGCATCGCACATGCAGGCATGGATAAGCGCCGCACTGTCAAGCAGTGTGCCATCGACATCAAACAGGACAAGGCGCATCAGTTTTCCTCGTCGCCATCCGCCTCGTCGAGGCCCAGCAGATTGAAGGTCTGGACCATGTGCGGGGGAGCGGCGCGGTGATGTCCAGCATCCCGCCATCGGGGTGCGGAACCCGGATACGCCGCGCATGCAAGTGCAGCCGCTTTTGTATGCCGCCGGGAAACTCCCAGTTTTCAATGCTGAAATATTTCGGATCACCGATAATGGGATGGCCGATGGAATCCATGTGCACCCGCAATTGGTGGGTACGGCCCGATACAGGCCTCAGTTCCACCCAGGACAGGTTCTGGCCCGCCGTCGCGATGACGCGGTAAAAGCTCTCGGCATGATCGGCATCGGGTTCCCCGTGTCTGGCAACGCGCATGCGGTCACCATCGGGCGTCTTTTCCTTCACCATCCAGGTGGAGATGCGCCCTTCACGTTTGCGCGGCACACCCCTGACGATCGCCCAATAGGTCTTCTCCGTATCACGATGGCGAAACGACTTGGTCAGCGCCACTGCAGCGCCCCTTGTCCTTGCTACCACCAGAACGCCGGTCGTATCTCGGTCGATGCGGTGAACCAGACGCGGCTTTTCGCCTTTCTGGTTGCGAAAGGCTTCCAGCATCATGTCGACATGGCGATTGATGCCGGAACCGCCCTGAACCGCGAGCCCGGCCGGCTTGTTGAAGACATAAACCTTCTTGTCTTCATACAACATCATTGCGTTGAGCACCTCGGCATCACCGCGATCCCGGATCGTGCCGGAGGTCACCGGCTTGCCGGAACTGGCCAGATCCTCGCGACTGCCTTCGGCAAGGCCCGTTACCATCGGCGGCAGGCGCACTGTCTGCCCCTTGGCAAGGCGTGTGTCGGTCTTGACCCGGCCGCCATCAACGCGGATTTGCCCGGAGCGCAGCAGTTTCTGCAACGGGGTGAAACCCAGTCCCGGAAAATGCAGTTTGAACCAGCGGTCAAGGCGCATTCCGGCTTCCTCGCCATCGACCACCCGGCTTTCAACTCCGGCGCTCATGCCGCAATCCTCATGATCCAAAGCCCCGCAAACACAGCCAGAATTGCTAGAAGCACGCTAGAAACAGCATAGATAACTGCGCCGCTCGCAGCACCGCGCTCCCATAGAACAGCAAAATCAAGTGAAAATGCGGAGAAAGTCGTGAAACCGCCCAAGAAACCAGTGGCAAGGATCAACCGCAATTCATTGGTCGAGCCACCCGTTCTGCGCGTCAGCCACCCGATTAGCAGGCCCATGGCTAGCGAGCCGGTGATGTTGACGAACATCGTGCCCCACGGAAAATGCGGTCCGGCAAGCCGCAGGGCAGCCATGTTTGCCAGATGGCGGCCGGAGGCGCCCAAAGCGCCGCCTATTGCTACAAGGATGAGATGCTGCATGGTGTCCACGATATCGATCGATCAATATCGGGGTGTTAGAACCGAAAAGGAATGTGGTGTCAAAGCCTATGACAGCCGGGACGAGAGAAGCCGGGATCAATCCACCGGAGTACGTGCAGCAAAATCCAGAAACCCGGCCACGAATTTGTCGAGGCTCAGCCAGTCCGTCAGTTCGTGATCCCTCGATGTATCCACCGGCCCGCCTTCGCTGGCTGCAATACGGCGCAGCATCCAGCGCTTGAAGAAGTCATATTCGACATATTTCAAGGCACCCGCCGCATGATGGAAGTAGTCCGGCTGCCAGCCTATGCCTGCCGTAATCTGGCGGGGGAAGGTTCGCGCCTCTTCCTGCTCTTCCTTGTTCTTGCTGGCAATTGCCAGCGACACCGTTACCAGAGCCGATGGCAATGCCTGCAATTCGGCTTTCCAGTTCGCGACGAAGGAAACCAGTTGCGCTGGATAGCGACCGATATGGATCGGGCCACACAGGATCACGGCATCCATCCGGCCGGGCAATCCGAAACCCGGCCCTGCGACATCAAGCAGAACGGCCTGATGTCCCTCCTTTTCGATTTGCGCGCCAATATGCGAGGCAATCTTGCGGGTTTGGCCTTCCACCGTGGCAAAGGCAACCAGAATGATCATGACCGATCCTCAGCAAACCTGCGTTTCGCAACGCTTGAAGGTGAAAATGTTGTTTTCTCCAATGCGGGATGCGTCAAACATCCGCCCATCGGCGCATTGAACGCGCGCCTCGAAGGTCAGATCCGCACCAAGTTTGCCCTCGCGCATGTTGAGAAAATAGCTGACCTCGCATTTCTCATCGAGAGCGATCTGTTGCTTCAGATCGTCAAGCCAGGCTGGATCGGCGGACTGGGCCTGCGCCAGACCTGCCTGAAGCGGTATCATGATGACGGATGCGATTGCCGCAGCTGCGATGATGACTTTCATGTCGGCCTCCTTGGTTGAGAGACCATCTTCACATTGCAAATCCCGGAACGCCTTGACCGGGGTCAAGCCGACGCGGTCGAAGGATCACTTGCTGTTGCGCTCACGACGCAGCTTCTCCCACCATTCCAGCCGTTTGCGCAAGTCACGCTCGAAACCGCGTTCGACGGGATCATAAAATCGCTGTCGGCCCATTTTTTCCGGAAAATAGTCCTGACCCGAAAAGGCATCGGGTTCATCGTGGTCATAGCGATAGCCCTCACCGTAGCCTTCACCCTTCATCAGTTTGGTCGGGGCATTGAGGATATGCTTGGGCGGGGGTAGCGAACCATGCTGCGTGGCGGCAGCCATCGCTGCCTTATAGGCCGTGTAAAGCGCGTTGGACTTGGGTGCGGTGGCCAGATAGACGCAAGCCTGGGCGAGCGCCAGTTCCCCTTCGGGCGGGCCCAGAAAGTCCCAGGCTTCCCGTGCAGCAGTGGTGACGGCCAGCGCCTGGGGATCGGCCAGGCCGATATCCTCGCTGGCCATGCGCACCAGCCGTCTGGCAATGAAGCGACGGTCCTCGCCTGCATCGAGCATCCGGCACAGATAATACAATGCCGCATCCGGATCCGATCCGCGCACGGCCTTGTGCAGCGCCGATATCAGGTTGTAGTGGCCATCCTGGCCCTTGTCATAGATCGGCGCGCGGCGTTGCAATATCTGCTGCAGGCGCTCGCCATCATAGACCTCGCTCTCGCCAGCCGTTCTCCAGACATCCTCGGCCAGCATCAGCACTGCGCGGCCATCGCCATCAGCCATCCGGATCAGGGCTGCGCGTGCCGCATCGTCGAGCGGCAGGGTCTTGCCGGTGATTTCTTCTGCGCGCAACAGCAGTTTGCCAAGGCTGTCCGGGCTGTGCGGCCTGAAGGTCAGGACATTGGCGCGTGATAGCAGGGCCGCATTCAACTCGAAAGACGGGTTCTCGGTTGTCGCTCCCACCAGCACAATGGTCCCGTCTTCCATCACCGGCAGGAAGGAATCCTGCTGCGCGCGGTTGAAGCGATGGATCTCATCAACGAACAACAAGGTGGTGCGGCCCTGGGAGCGGCGCAGGCGGGCGGATTCGAAGACTTTCTTGAGATCTGCAACGCCTGAAAAGATCGCGGAAATCTGCTCATAGGCAAGACCGGTCTCATTGGCCAGAAGGCGGGCTATCGTCGTCTTGCCGGTACCGGGCGGCCCCCAGAATATCAGATTGCCAAGCGCGCCAGAGCGGATCATCCGTGTCAGCGAGCCATTTTCACCGGTCAGGTGATCCTGACCCAGTACCTCGTCAAGGCGGGACGGGCGCAACCTGTCGGCAAGCGGACGAAAGGCTTTCGTCTCGCCCTGGACATTTTCGGCAGACCCGAACAGGTCGCTCATCTGCAATATCCGTTGTTGTGCCCTTGCGTGCGGCTATTGTGCATATTGGCGGAAGATCGGTCCGTTGCGCTCGAACACGAACATTCGACCGCTGCGTTCGACAACGAATTGCCAGGCCCGCTGTCTTTGTGTCACCACCTGTTCAAGCTGGCGGGTATCCTTGATCTTGACGCCATTGACCTCGCGCATAACATCGCCGGGGCGCATCCCGTTCTGGGCGGCTGGCGAGCCGCGCTGGACATCCAGCACCACCACGCCGGTCTTGTCTCCGGGAATACCGGCTTCGACCGCTACAGCTGGCGACAGATTGGCGACCTTTGCACCCAGCAGCGGAGAATTGCGTGGCAGGACGCGCTCGTCACGGGGAACGGTTTCAGGTGGCGCGGAAAGCGAAATATCAATGGTGCGCCGCTTGCCGCGTGACAAAACCGTCAGTTCTGCAATGCCGCCCGTGCCCACCGTATCGAGCCGGTAGCCCAGGGCATCCGCACCATCAATGTCGCGATTGTTGATCTCCAGAACCACATCGCCGACTTTAAGGCCTGCCTTGTCGGACGGGCCATTCTCGACAACCCCTGTAACGATTGCCCCGCGCGGACGCCGCATGCCTATGCTTTCCGCGATTTCGGCAGTCACATTCTGAAAGTCAGCACCAATCCAGGGCCGAACCACCGTTGCACCCGTCTTCGACGAGCGCAGGACGACATTGGTCATGTTGGAGGGAATGGCATAGCCAATGCCCACGGAACTGCCAGTACGCGAATAGATCGCAGAATTGATACCGATCAGGCGGCCATTCATGTCGACCAGTGCGCCGCCGGAATTGCCGGGATTGATCGCCGCATCGGTCTGGATGAAATAGCCATAGTCATTGACACCGGCAAGCGAGCGCGAGACCGCCGACACAATGCCACTCGTCACGGTCTGGCCGACGCCGAACGGATTGCCGATGGCCAATACCAGATCGCCTACCTCAACATCATCCGAGTCGGCTATCTCGATCGGATCGAACCGCGTCTTGTCGCGAACCTTGAGAACGGCAAGATCGGATTTCGGGTCCTTGAGCACGATATCGCATTCGAATTCGCGCCCATCTGACAGGGCCACCTTCACCTCATCCATGTTCTCGATGACATGGTTGTTGGTCAGGATGACGCCATCCTCGCTGACAATAACGCCGGAACCGAGTGAATTCTGGTTGCGCTGCTGAGGCTGTCCAAAAACACCAGACCCGAAGAAGCGTTCGAAAAACGGATCACCCTCGAAGGGGGAACGCTGTGTCTGGCGGCGGGCGGCGTAGACATTGACGACGGAATGGGCAACCTTCTTGACCACTGGAGCGAACGAAAGCTGCACCTCGGCGCGGCTTGCCGGCACCCTCACCTGCTCGCGCTTCTGATCGCCACGCTGGTTTTCACCCTGCTGGCCGTTGCCCCCATTCAGCAATTTGCCGATGGCGTCCTTGAACATGTCGTCAACGCCATATTCGGCGCGGGCGGGAACCGCCATGAAGACAAACACCGCCAAGAGCAGCATCGGTTTCAACAGGGCATTGTTCATGGGCTCGCCTCCTCGACATCGGGTTTGCATGGGCTTTTGAATATAGTCAAACGCCAGCAATTGCCAAAGAATTTGGCCAAGACATGTCATCCAACTCCCCATGCGTGTCCGGAAGGCTGTTTGCAATCAAAATGACATGATTTGGCCGCACTATCTGTCCCTGGGCAGTCATGCAAGGGAGGAATGGCATGCGCATCGCGTCTTTCAATCTTGAAAACCTGTTCGACCGGGCAAAGGCGCTGAACCAGGAAACGTGGGACGAAGGCCGCCCCACTCTCGAGCGGTTCAGGGAACTGTCAACGCTTCTGGAAGAACCGGTCTATGATCTGGCCACAAAGACCCGCATCTCACGGCTGATTGTCGAACTGGGCATGGAAAAGAGCGATACCGGCCCATTCGTCATTCTCAGGCGGAACAGGGGCCATCTCGTGAAGCGAAAGAAAACCGGCGAGATCGAGATCGTGGCCGACGGTCGCAATGACTGGATCGGCTGGGTGGAATTGCGCACCGAACCGGTCAACGAAAAGGCAATTGTCAATACCGGCCGGGTGATTGGCAACGTCAATGCCGATGTGATTGCGCTGGTCGAGGCTGAAAACCGGATTGCACTCAAGGAATTCAATGAGGATATCATTCCGCTCGGCGGCGGTACTCCCTATGAACAGATCATGCTCATCGACGGCAATGACGAAAGAGGCATCGATGTCGGACTGATGACCCGGTCCGGTTTCAAGATCAATCTAATGCGCAGCCATGTGCATGACGGCAATGCCGACTATCCCGTCATTTTCAGCCGCGACTGCCCGGAATTCCAGGTGATCGGTCCCAATGGCACGGAAATCTGGTTTCTGGTCAATCACCTCAAGAGCAAGGGATATGGAAGTCCTGCCGAAAATGACCGCAAGCGGAAGGCACAGGCAAACCGGGTGGCGGAAATCTATCGCGAATTGCGTAACCGGGACATCGCGAATGTAGTGGTACTGGGTGACATGAACGACACGCCGGCGCGCGATCCGCTTTCGCCCATCATTGACGGTACAGACCTCAAGGATGTGTTCGAGCATCCCGAATTCGACGATGGCGGCTATCCCGGAACTTATGCCGGCGCGACCAGATCAACGAAGATCGATTATATCTTCCTGTCGCCGGCGCTGTTTGCAAATGTGGTATCGGGCGGTGTGTTCCGGCGCGGCGCATGGCCCGGGGTGCGACCAAGGAAATGGGAAGTCTATGACACGATCACCAAGCCGGTTCATGCCGCATCCGACCATCATGCGGTCTGGGTAGACATCAATCTGCAGTCCATAGCCTGAACCGGCGGGCACTCCAACGCAAAAGGCCGGACAGTTCCCTGCCCGGCCTTTTCACCATTCCCTTGCGGGAAAATCACTCTGCGGATGCGCCTTCGGCTTCCATCGCTTCCATGCGGGCACGGTCCTTGGCGCCCTTGGCGTCGGTATCGCGGTCCACCAGTTCGATAACTGCGAGCGGTGCATTGTCGCCATAACGAAAGCCGGCCTTGAGGACGCGGGTGTAGCCACCATTGCGGTCCTTGTAGCGGGGTCCCAGAACCTCGACGAGCTTCTTTGCCTGTTCGACATCGCGGATCTGGCCGATGGCCAGGCGACGTGCATGCAGGTCGCCGCGCTTGCCAAGCGTGATCAGCTTGTCGACGATGGAACGCAATTCCTTCGCCTTTGGCAGCGTGGTGACGATCTGTTCGTGCTCAATCAGCGATGCCGCCATGTTGGCGAACATCGCCTTGCGGTGGCTTGCTGTACGATTGAGTTTGCGGCCTTTGTTTCCGTGGCGCATGGCGCTCTCCTTTTATGCGGGACGGCCTGGCTCTTAAGACCGCCCCCTCTTGTTGTTTCAGATCAATATTGGTCTTCGTAGCGCTTGGCCAGGTCTTCGATATTCTCAGGCGGCCAGGCGGGAACTTCCATGCCAAGGTGCAGGCCCATCCCGGCCAGCACTTCCTTGATTTCGTTGAGCGACTTGCGGCCGAAGTTCGGCGTGCGCAGCATCTCGGCTTCCGTCTTCTGGATCAGGTCGCCGATATAGACGATGTTGTCGTTCTTCAGGCAGTTTGCCGAACGGACTGACAATTCGAGTTCGTCGACCTTCTTGAGAAGTGCCGGGTTGAATGCTAGTTCCGCGACTTCCTCGTGGACGACTTCCTTGGCCGGCTCTTCGAAATTGACGAAAATCGACAGCTGGTCCTGAACGATGCGGGCCGCATAGGCAATCGCATCTTCCGGCGTGATCGAGCCATCGGTCTCGATGGTCATGGTCAGCTTGTCATAGTCGAGATACTGGCCTTCGCGTGTATTGTCGATCTTGTAGGAGACCTTGCGGACCGGCGAATAGAGGCTATCGACCGGAATAAGGCCGATTGGCGCATCTTCAGCGCGATTGCGCTCGGCAGGAACATAGCCCTTGCCGGTGGCAACGGTCAGCTCCATGCGAATTTCCGCGCCCTCGTCCAGTGTGCAAAGCACATGGTCGGGGTTCAGTATCTCGACATCGCCAACGGTCTGGATATCGCCCGCAGTAACAGCACCCGGGCCTTCCTTGCGGATGACCATGCGCTTTGGCGTGTCGCTTTCCATGCGGATCGCGATTTCCTTGATGTTGAGCACGATGTCGGTGACATCTTCACGAACGCCTGGAATCGACGAGAATTCATGCAATACACCGTCGATTTGCACGGCCATGACTGCTGCACCTTGCAGCGAGGACAGCAATACACGACGCAGCGCGTTGCCCAGTGTCAGGCCATAGCCACGCTCGAGCGGCTCGGCCACAATGACGGATTTTGTCGGAGAGCTTGAGACAACTTCAAGCTTGTTCGGCTTGATAAGTTCCTGCCAGTTCTTCTGGATCATGGGGTATTTCCCTTCAGGTTGGACTGCCACCATCCCTTCGTGGCGAGTTCCCAAAGACGGCCTGCAATGCGGATTTGTTGCAGGCGTCGGTAATGGCTTATACGCGGCGCTTCTTGCGCGGACGGCAACCATTGTGCGGGATCGAGGTCACATCGCGGATCGAGGTGATCTGGAAACCGGCTGCCTGCAAGGCACGCAATGCCGATTCACGACCGGAACCGGGGCCGCGAACTTCCACTTCCAGCGAGCGCATGCCGTGCTCCTGGCCTTCTTGGCGGCATCTTCTGCTGCAATCTGTGCGGCATAAGGTGTGGATTTGCGTGATCCCTTGAAGCCCTGCGCGCCAGCTGACGACCATGAAATGGCGTTGCCCTGTGCGTCGGTAATGGTGATCATCGTGTTGTTGAAGGTTGAATTTACGTGGGCTACGCCCGACGAGATATTCTTGCGTTCGCGACGGCGAACACGTGCGGCTTCCTTGGCCATGTCAGTCCTTTCTGTCGATCTTCACGCCGCCGTAGTTCCAGCGGCTACACCGTATTGGTCATTCGCAACCCGTTGCTCGCAGTTCAAGACCGAACCGCAAACAACGAATGACGAGCGACAAATTACTTCTTCTTGCCTGCAATTGCCTTTGCCGGGCCCTTGCGGGTGCGGGCATTGGTATGGGTACGCTGGCCACGAACCGGCAGGCCGCGACGATGGCGAAGGCCACGATAGCAGCCAAGGTCCATGAGGCGCTTGATGTTCATCGAGGTTTCGCGGCGCAGGTCGCCTTCGACCTGGTAATCGCGGTCGATAACTTCACGGATCTGCAGCACTTCGGCATCCGAAAGCTGGTTGACGCGGCGGGCTGCTTCAATGCTGACCTTTTCGACGATCTCCTTGGCGATCTTCGGGCCGATGCCGTGAATATATTGCAGCGCTATGATCACGCGCTTGTTCGTGGGAATGTTTACACCGGCTATACGAGCCATTTTCTCTCTCCATGTGGGCCGGAAGACCGGCGCTGAGGTTGACCCGCGTCCGGTGGAGACCGGCCCATGCGGGCATTCATCGTGCTTTTCAAGCATCAAACGACCGGCCCGGTCCCCTCGCGGAAACCGACAACCGGTCTTGCCTGTATGCAAACTGCGGTCCGTTTACGCATTTGCAAACATTGTGTCAAGCAGGCGTTGTCCCAAGCACGCCTGCCCATTCCTTCCCAATTCAGTCGAGAACCTTGCGGATCGCGGTTTGAATTGCGCCGATCTCGCCCATGCCATCGACCTTGCGGAGCATTCCCTTGGCATAATAATAGCCAATCAGCGGGGATGTTTCCTTGTAATAGGCCTGCAGCCTCGTGCGCATAGTCTCGGCATTGTCGTCGGGTCGACGCTTGAACTCGTGATTGCCGCACCGGTCGCATGTGTCTGCATGCTTGGGCTGCTTGAACGTGTCGTGATAGCCCTCACCGCATTTTGCACAGGTATACCGACCGGCAACGCGTTCCACGAGCTGCTCATCATTGACTTCGAGTTCAACCACGCAGTCGAGCCCGATTCCCTTGCTGGTCAGCATCTCACCGAGGGCATCAGCCTGTTGCAATGTTCGCGGATAGCCATCCAGGATGAAGCCATTGGCGCAATCGGGCTGGTCGAGCCGCTCGGATACGATGGCATTGACGATTTCATCTGAAACCAGCTTGCCTGCATCCATTACAGCCTTGGCGCGCAGGCCAACTTCTGTCCGGGCAGCAACCGCTTCGCGCAACATGTCGCCTGTGGAAAGCTGCGGTATCGAATAGTGGTCGAGCAGCAGCTTTGCCTGGGTCCCCTTCCCGCTCCTGGCGGGCCAAGCAGTATCAATCTCATCGGTTCCGTTTTCCTCCGCGCAGCCGGGACTTCTTGACCAGTCCCTCATATTGGTGCGCCAGAAGATGTCCCTGGACCTGGGCAACCGTATCCATCGTGACACTCACGACGATAAGAAGGGATGTTCCACCGAGATAGAACGGAACGCCGGTCGCCGATATTAGAAATTCGGGTAACAAGCAGACGATGATCAGGTAGATGGCACCGATAACGGTAATGCGGGTCAGCACGTAATCGATATATTCGGCCGTGCGGTCACCGGGGCGAATACCCGGAATGAACCCGCCATGGCGCTTGAGATTGTCTGCCGTATCCTTGGGATTGAAGACAATCGCGGTATAGAAGAACGCGAAGAACGCGATCAGCGAGGCGTAGATCAGCATATAGGCTGGCTGGCCATGGCCGAGCGTCGCCGTGATGGTAGCCAGCCATTCAGGCATGGATTCACGGTTGGCAAAGCCTGCTGCCGTTGCTGGCAACAACAGAAGTGATGACGCGAAGATCGGCGGGATCACGCCCGATGTGTTCAGCTTCAATGGCAGATGCGAGGTGTCACCCTGGAACATCCGATTGCCTACCTGGCGCTTGGGATACTGGATCAGCAGCTTGCGCTGGGCGCGTTCCATGAACACGATGAAGAAGATCACGATCACGGCAAGTGCCAGGATTGCAAGGATCAGCGCGGTTGAAAGTGCGCCCTGACGACCGAGTTCCAGCGTTCCGGCGAGTGCAGTCGGCAAATGCGCGACGATGCCAGAGAAAATGATCAGCGAAATGCCGTTTCCGATGCCGCGTGCAGTGATCTGCTCGCCAAGCCACATCAGGAACATGGTGCCGCCAACCAGCGTGATCACGGTTGAAATGCGGAAGAACCAGCCCGGATCGGCTACAATACCATTGCCGGATTCAAGCCCGACGGCAATGCCATAGGCCTGAAGGGTCGCCAGAAGGACCGTGCCATAGCGGGTATACTGGTTGATGATCTTGCGGCCCTGCTCGCCTTCCTTCTTCAACTGCTCCAGCGAGGGAACAATGGAAGTCATCAACTGAATGATGATCGAAGCGGAGATATAGGGCATGATTCCGAGGGCACAAATCGCCAGGCGCTGAACGGCACCACCCGAAAACATGTTGAACATGCCAAGAACGCCCTGGCTCTGCTGGCCAAACGCCTGGGCATAAGCCTCTGGGTTGATGCCGGGCAGCGGGACATAGGTGCCGAGGCGATAAACGATAAGCGCACCCAGCGTAAACCAGATGCGCTTCTTGAGTTCCTCAGCCTTCGAGAAAGCCGAGAAGTTCAGGTTCGATGCAAGTTGTTCAGCGGCAGATGCCATGAAGCTCTCCGGTCATGATTGTGCCCGCCGGCGGAGATCCGCACGGCGGGTAACATGCGGGAGGCCGTCAGCCTATTCGGCTGCGGCTTCCTGCTTCGTTGCAAGGACGGTCACGGAACCGCCGGCCTTTTCGACCTTCTCAATCGCTGCCTTGGAGGCACCTGCGACTTCGAATGTCATTTTGGTATTGATCTCGCCATTTGCAAGAAGGCGTACGCCCTGTTTTGCACGACGAATGATCCCGGCCTTGATCAGGCCTTCGATGGTCACGGTTTCCTTGGCATCCAGCCGACCTGCTTCAACCGCTGCCTGAACACGACCAACCGACACTTCGTTGAAGTGCTTGGTGAACATGGCGTTGGTGAAGCCGCGCTTCGGCAGACGGCGATAGATTGGCATCTGGCCGCCCTCAAAACCGTTGATCGCAACGCCTGAGCGGGACTTCTGTCCCTTGACGCCACGTCCACCAGTCTTGCCGGAACCCGAACCAATGCCGCGGCCAACACGCTTGCGCGCCTTGGTCGAGCCTTCGTTGCCGCGAATTTCGTTCAGTTTCATCTCGTCAAACTCCTAAGTGTCAGGCTTCGTCGACGACGCGGACGAGGTGCTGGACCTTGCGGATCATGCCACGAACTGCCGGAGTATCCTCCAGTTCGGCGCGGCGATTCATCTTGTTCAGGCCAAGTCCGATCAGGGTGGCACGCTGCTCGCCTGGGCGGCGAAGCGGGCTTCCGATCTGCTCGACCGTGATCTTTTTCTGTGTTGCGGCCATTTTCAGGCTCCCGTCAAATACGATCCAAACTGCGATTTTACTCGTCGGCGCCGATCAGGTCCTTGCGGCGCGCCTGAAGGGCTGCATATTTCAGCCCGCGCTGCGCGGCAATGTCCTTGGGGTGCATCTGGCGCTTGAGAGCGTCAAACGTGGCGCGAACCATGTTGTACTTGTTCGATGAACCCATCGACTTTGCAACAACGTCCTGAACGCCGAGTGTTTCGAATACCGCGCGCATCGGGCCACCGGCGATGATACCGGTACCCGCAGGTGCCGAACGCAGGATAACCTTGCCGGCGCCATGACGGCCCTCGACATCGTGATGCAGGGTACGACCGGAGCGCAGTGGCACGAAAATCAGTTCGCGCTTTGCAGCTTCCGTTGCCTTGCGGATTGCTTCGGGCACTTCACGTGCCTTGCCATGACCAAAGCCGACGCGGCCCTTCTGGTCACCCACCACGACGAGCGCGGCAAAGCCGAAACGCCGGCCGCCCTTGACGACCTTGGCGACACGGTTGATGTGGACGAGCTTGTCGACGAATTCGCTGTCGCGCTCTTCCCTATCACGTTCCCGGTTATTGTCCCGGGGCCTTCTTTCCTGTGCCATTGTCCTTAGCCTTTATTCTTTTTCGGTAGCACACAATTGTCTGCGCCTGGCCATGCGGCCAGTGCGCAGGGCGAAAAATCAGAAGTTCAGACCGCCTTCGCGGGCTGCCTCTGCGAGCGCCTTGACGCGGCCGTGATACAAATATGCACCGCGGTCGAAGACCACTTCCTTTACACCTGCCTTGACGGCACGCTCTGCAAGAAGCTTGCCGACTGCAGCAGCCGCATCGGTTGACGCGCGGCTCTTGAGTGCCCCGCGCAGATCCTTTTCCAGCGTGGAAGCTGCCGCAAGCGTGTGACCTGCCACATCATCGATGACCTGGGCGTAGATATTCTGCGCCGAACGGTACACGCTGAGGCGTGGACGGCCATTTGCGACCTTCTTGAGCGAACGGCGTACACGCGCTGCGCGACGGACGCTGTTTTGGAGTTTGCTAGCCATGTCCAGCCTGCCTTACTTCTTCTTGCCTTCCTTGCGGAAGATGGTTTCGTCAGCATATTTGACGCCCTTGCCCTTGTAGGGCTCCGGTCCGCGATATTCACGGATTTCGGCGGCGGCCTGGCCAACCTTTTGTTTGTCGATGCCTGTCACCACGATCTCTGTAGGTTTCGGGCAGGCGACTGAAACGCCCTCTGGAACCTGATAGATCACTTCATGGCTGAAGCCGAGCGAGAGCTGCAGGTTCTTGCCCTGCATGGCCGCACGATAACCAACACCGTTGATCTCGAGCTTCTTTTCAAAGCCGTCCTTAACACCGGTGAAGATGTTGTTGATCATGGTGCGGGACATGCCCCATTTGGAGCGTGCGTCCTTGGACTGGTCACGAGGATCAACGCTGACTGCGCCATTCTCCATCTTGACCAGAACCTCGTCGTTGACGACGAATTTCAGTTCGCCCTTCGGGCCTTTTGCGGTAACGGTCTGGCCGTCCACGGAGGCGGTTACGCCTGCGGGAACTTCAACCGGTTTCTTTCCTATGCGAGACATCGTTTCAACCTGTCCGTTTCGGGGTCCTGTTCACAACACGCCGGTCAGAATATCTGGCAGAGAACTTCTCCGCCCACATTCTGTTCACGCGCGCTGTGATCGGCCATCACACCTTTCGGGGTCGAAAGGATGGATACGCCAAGACCGTTTGCCACACGGGGGATCGACTTGACCGACACGTAAACGCGACGGCCCGGCTTGGAAACGCGCGAGATCTCGCGGATCACCGGCGCTCCCTCGTAATATTTCAGCTCGATCTCGATTTCGGACTTGCCGTCACCAAAATCCACTGTGGTGTAACCGCGGATATAGCCTTCCGACTGCAACACATCAAGGACGCGAACACGCAGCGTTGAAGCTGGTGTCGATACCTTGGATTTGCCGCGCATCAGACCATTGCGGATACGGGTGAGCATGTCACCGAGAGGATCGTTCATCGACATTGCGCTCTCCCTTACCAGCTCGACTTGACGATACCGGGCACCTGGCCCTGGTTGCCAAGCTCACGCAAGGCGATACGCGACATCTTCAGCTTGCGGTAATAGGCGCGCGGACGGCCTGTTACCTCGCAGCGATTGCGCAGGCGGATCTTGGCGCCATTGCGCGGAAGCTGTGCGAGCTTCAGCTGTGCACGGAAGCGCTCTTCCATCGGCGCTTCCTTGTTCATGATGGTCTCTTTCAACGCCTTGCGCTTGGCTGCGAACTTCTTCACAAGCCGGGCGCGGCTGTTGTTCTTCTCTACTGCGCTGGTCTTGGCCATGTCAGTTGTCCTTCTGTTCGCTTGCCGTTACTTGCGGAACGGGAAATTGAAGTGACGCAGCAATGCGCGCGCCTCATCATCCGTTTTCGCCGTCGTACAAACGATGACGTCCATGCCCCAGATCTGATCTACCTTGTCGTAGTTGATTTCCGGGAACACGATATGTTCCTTGATGCCCATGGCATAGTTGCCACGGCCATCGAAGCTCTTGGGATTGAGACCGCGAAAGTCGCGAACGCGCGGCAGCGCGATGGTGACCAGGCGATCCAGAAATTCGTACATGCGGGTCTTGCGCAGCGTGACCTTGGCACCGAGCGGCATGTTCTCACGCACCTTGAAGGTAGCGATTGAAGTGCGCGCGCGGGTTACAACGGCCTTCTGGCCTGCAATCATCGTCAGGTCATCGGCTGCGATCTGGGCCTTCTTTGAATCCTGCGTGGATCTGCCAACACCCATGTTCAGCACGATCTTGTCGATGCGCGGGATTTCCATCACGTTCTTGTAGCCGAATTCTTCGACCATCTTTGCCTTGATGACTTCGTCATACTCGGCGTGAAGGCGGGCTTTGTAAGCTGCTTCAGCCATCGATCATGTCTCCCGAGCGCTTGGCGAAGCGGACCTTGCGCCCGTCTTCGAGAACCTTGAATCCGACACGTGTTGCCTTGCCGTCCTTGGGATCGACAATCGCCAGGTTGGAGACCTGGATCGGAGCTTCCTTGTTGATGATGCCAGCTTCCTGGTTCTGGGTCTGGCGCTGGTGGCGCTTGACGACATTGATGCCGCTGACCAGAGCCTTGCCGTCTTTCGGCATCATCTTGATGATTTCACCGGTACGGCCCTTGTCCTTGCCGGCGAGTACGACCACGCGGTCGCCTTTGCGAATCTTCTGCATGGGTCGTTTTCCTTACAGCACTTCCGGCGCCAGCGAGATGATCTTCATGTGGTTCTTGGCGCGCAATTCGCGCGGAACCGGTCCGAAGATACGGGTGCCGACGGGCTCTTTCTTGTTGTCGATCAGGACGGCTGCATTGGTGTCGAAGCGAATAACGCTGCCATCGGCGCGGCGGATGTCCTTGGCTGTGCGTACCACAACCGCCTTCATCACGTCACCCTTCTTGACGCGGCCCCTTGGAATGGCTTCCTTGATGGAAACGACAATGATGTCGCCCACGGAAGCGTATTTCCGCTTGGAACCGCCCAACACCTTGATGCACATAACACGACGGGCGCCGGAATTGTCGGCGACGTCGAGGTTTGTTTGCATCTGAATCATGACTGGCTACCTTCTTTTTCTGAACCGACGCATTCTCATGCGCCGCAATTGCCTGCCGAGTTACGCCTGGTTCTCCACGACGATCCAGGTCTTGTCCCTGGAGATCGGGCGGCATTCCTCGATGAAGACCGTATCACCGACCTTGCACTTGTTTGCTTCGTCATGGGCCTTGTAGTTCTTCGAACGACGAACCGTCTTCTTGAACAGCGGATGGGTGAAGCGACGCTCCACTTTCACCACGACGGTCTTGTCATTCTTGTCACTGACAACAGTGCCCTGCAGCACGCGTTTCGGCATTTTGAACCTTCCTTACGCCTTTGACTCAACCGCCTGCTTTTCAGCGGCGATCGTCATGATGCGAGCGATGTCACGGCGTATCTGCCGGACCCGCACAGTGTTTTCGCTGGCCGGTGGCACCGCGAAAGCGCAGATTGAACTGCTCCTTCTTGAGTTTGGCCAGCTCATCCTTGAGCTGGTCCACCGTCATTGCGCGAATATCGGAGGCCTTCATTGGCTCACCCTTTCTCGAAATTTCTGCCCGGTTACTCGGCGATACGTGCCACGAACCGGGTCTTGATCGGCAGTTTTGCTGCACCAAGGCGGAACGCCTCACGTGCAATTTCCTCGGATACGCCGTCAATTTCGAACATGACCTTGCCCGGCTTGACGCGGCATACCCAATATTCCGGCGAACCCTTGCCCTTACCCATGCGGACTTCGGTCGGCTTCGAAGAAACCGGCACGTCCGGGAAGATGCGGATCCATACACGCCCGGCACGCTTCATGTGACGGGTGATCGCGCGGCGGGCCGCTTCGATCTGGCGTGCGGTAATACGCTCTGGAGCCTGGGCTTTCAAGCCGTAGGCGCCGAAGTTAAGTGCTGTTCCGCCTTTCGCGGTGCCGTGAATCCGGCCCTTGAACTGTTTGCGGAACTTGGTGCGCTTGGGCTGCATCATGGTCGTAAATTCCTGTCACTTGTCCTTTGACGCCCCCGGAATATGAGGTCCGGGGGGCTGCCTGTCCGGCTGACCTGATCAGTTCGAGTTCTGGCGACGATGACCGCCACCTGAACCGCCCTGCTCCTGGCCCTCAATCGAGCGGCGTTCCGAAGCCATTGGATCATGCTCAAGGATTTCGCCCTTGAAGATCCAGACCTTCACGCCGCAAATTCCATAGGCCGTCTTGGCTTCTGCCGTTCCGTAATCAATGTCTGCACGCAGTGTGTGAAGCGGCACCCGGCCCTCACGATACCACTCCATGCGGGCAATTTCCGCACCGCCCAGACGACCCGAGCAGTTGATGCGGATGCCCTGTGCGCCGAGGCGCATGGCCGACTGGACCGAGCGCTTCATCGCGCGGCGGAAGGCAATGCGGCGCTCAAGCTGCTGGGCAATCGACTGTGCCACGATCGTGGCGTCGATTTCCGGCTTGCGCACTTCGACGATGTTCACATGCACTTCCGAAGCCGTCATCTCGCTCAGCTTCTTGCGCAGCTTTTCAATGTCTGCACCCTTCTTGCCGATGATGATGCCCGGACGGGCCGCATGAATGGAAACGCGGCACTTCTTGTGCGGACGCTCGATGACGATCTTCGAAATCGAAGCGGCAGCGAGTTCCCTTTCGAGATATTCGCGAATGGCGAAATCCTCGTGCAGGAGCTTTCCATATTCACCCTTGTTGGCAAACCAGCGGGAATCCCAGGTCCGGTTGATGCCAAGGCGCATGCCGACGGGGTTTACTTTCTGGCCCATCAGGCGGCCTCCTCTTGAACTTCGCGAACCACGATCGTGAGATGCGAGAACGGACGCAGGATGCGTGTTCCCCGGCCACGGCCGCGTACATGAAACCGCTTCATCGTCACCGACTTGCCAACCCAGGCTTCGGCAACCACCAGGCTGTCAACATCCAGGTCATGGTTGTTTTCAGCGTTTGCAATCGCAGACTGAAGCGTCTTTTTCACGGTGTCGGAGATCCGCTTGCGCGAGAATGTGAGATCGGCGAGCGCCGTTGCCACCTTCTTGCCGCGGATCTGGGCCGCAACCAGGTTGAGCTTCTGCGGGCTTACGCGGATGGTGCGCAATACCGCCATCGCCTCGTTGTCCTTGAGCGCACGATCGCGCTTTGCCTTGCCCATGGTTTACTTCCTCTTGGCTTTCTTGTCCGCGCCATGGCCATAATAGGTGCGCGTTGGCGAGAACTCGCCGAGCTTGTGGCCGACCATGTCTTCCGACACGGAGACCGGGATGTGCTTCTGGCCGTTATAGACACCAAAGGTGAGGCCCACGAATTGCGGCAGGATCGTGGAGCGACGGCTCCACGTCTTGATCACTTCGTTGCGGCCGCCTTCGCGGACCTTGTCGACTTTTTTCAAAAGGTAGCCGTCGATAAACGGGCCTTTCCAGGTAGAACGAGTCACGGTTACGACCCCTTACTTCTTGCGCTGATGGCGCGAGCGCATGATGAATTTGTCAGACGACTTGTTCGTCCGGGTTTTCTTGCCCTTGGTAGGCTTGCCCCACGGCGTGACCGGATTACGGCCACCCGAGGTGCGGCCTTCACCACCGCCATGCGGATGGTCGACCGGGTTCATGGCAACGCCGCGGACGTTCGGGCGACGTCCGAGCCAGCGCTGACGCCCTGCCTTGCCGATATTGATGTTGCCGTGGTCCGGGTTGGAAACCGCACCAACAGTATCCATGCAATTGCCGTGGATCAGGAGCTGTTCGCCCGAGTTCAGACGCATGATGGTATAGGGTCCGTCACGACCGACGACCTGGGCATAGGCCCCTGCCGAACGGGCGATCTGGCCGCCTTTCTCAGGCTTCATCTCGATATTGTGCACGATCGTGCCAACCGGGATGGAGCGAACCGGCATCGCATTGCCTGGCTTGATGTCGCAAGATGCGCCTGCAATGACCTTGTCGCCAGCGGATATGCGCTGTGGCGCCAGGATATAGGCAAGCTCACCGTCGCTATACTTGATCAACGCGATGAATGCAGTGCGGTTCGGGTCATATTCGAGGCGCTCGACTGTCGCCTCCATGTCCCACTTGCGCCGCTTGAAATCAACGATGCGGTAAGAACGCTTGTGACCGCCACCGCGGTGAAACGACGTCACGCGACCGTGGTTGTTGCGTCCGCCGGACTTTGTAAGGCCTTCGGTCAATGTCTTGACCGGCTTGCCCTTCCAGAGTTCGGAACGGTCGACGATGACGAGCTGTCTCTGGCTCGGCGTCGTCGGGTTGAAAGTCTTGAGTGCCATTTTTTCTGACCCTTACGCTCGTCTTACAGACCGGTTGTCACGTCGATGGACTGACCATCGGCGAGTGTGACAACAGCCTTCTTGACGTCGCTCTGACGTCCGATCGTGCCACGAAAGCGCTTCACCTTGCCCTTGCGGACCAGGGTGTTCACTGCAGTGACCTTGACGCCGAAAAGCGCCTCGACCGCCTTCTTGATTGCCGGCTTTGTTGCGTTCTTCGCAACATTGAAAACAACCTGGTTGGATTCAGAAGCCAGCGTGGATTTTTCGGTGATTACCGGAGAGACAATCACGTCGTAGTGGCGAATATCGACCATTATGCACCTGCCACGGCAAAGCGTGCCTCGATTGCCTCGACAGCCGCCTTGGACAGGACCAGCGTGTGACGACGAAGAATGTCATACACGTTGATGCCCTGGATCGGCAGGACGTCGAGATGCGGAATGTTGCGGGCAGCAAGGCGGAAATTGGTATCCAGTTCCGTGCCACCGATGAACAGGGCGTTTGCAATGCCCAGCTTTGCAAGCTGAGCCTTGAGCGCCGCAGTCTTTGGCTCCTTCGAAGCCAGATCATCGATCACGATGATGGCGTCCGACTTCAGCTTCGCCGAGAGTGCATGACGAAGCGCCAATGCGCGAACCTTCTTTGGAAGGTCGGTCGCATGATCACGGACAACGGGACCAAATGCGCGACCACCACCACGAAACTGTGGCGCACGAGCCGAGGAGTGACGGGCGCGGCCCGTTCCCTTCTGCTTGTACATCTTGCCACCGGTGCGGCTGATATCGGCGCGGTTCTTGACTGCGTGATTGCCGGAGCGGCGCTTGGCCAGCTGGTAGCGAACCATGCGATCCAGAATATCGATGCGTGGCTCAAGACCGAAGACTTCGTCGGAGACGGAAACCTTGCCCGATGCCTTGCCGTCGAGGGTTGTGACCTTGATATCCATTATTCGTTACCTCCCTCGGCAGCGCCTGATTCTGCAGGAGCCGCAGCAGCTGCCACATTGGCAGCCGGACGGATTGCTGCAGGCTTCGGTGCATTGGCCGGAATTGCGTGCTTGACCGCATCACGAACGGTGATCCAGGTGCCCTTGGAGCCTGGAACCGCACCGCGGATCAGGATCAGGCCACGCTCGGTATCTGTACGAACGACCTGCAGGTTCTGCGTTGTTACGCGGGTCTGGCCCATATGGCCTGCCATCTTCTTGTTCTTGAAGACGCGGCCCGGGTCCTGACGGTTACCGGTCGAACCATGCGAACGGTGTGAAACGGAGTTACCGTGTGTCGCGCGGCCACCACCGAAATTGTGGCGCTTCATGACACCGGCAAAGCCCTTGCCGACCGATGTGCCGGTGACGTCAACCAACTGGCCTTCCACGAAATGGTCAGCCGTGATTTCGGCACCCACTTCGATGAGGTTGTCGGGTGATACACGGAATTCGGCCAGCTTGCGCTTGGGCTCGACCTGGGCGACGGCAAAGTGACCGCGCATCGCCTTGGACGTGTTCTTGACCTTGGCAAGACCAACACCCAGCTGAACAGCCGTGTAGCCGTTCTTTTCCTCGGTACGCTGGGCAACAACCTGAAGATTGTCCATCTTCAGCACTGTCACAGGGATCTGCTCACCAGCGTCGTTGTAGACGCGGGTCATTCCCAGCTTTTGTGCAATTACACCTGAACGCATCGGTTCAATCCTTAATTCCAAACGGCTCTTTTCAGAGCTTGATCTCCACGTCCACGCCAGCGGACAGGTCGAGTTTCATGAGCGCATCGACCGTCTGTGGCGTCGGGTCGACGATGTCGAGAAGACGCTTGTGCGTGCGCATTTCAAACTGCTCACGGCTCTTCTTGTCGATATGCGGCGAGCGGTTGACGGTGAACTTCTCGATTCGGGTCGGAAGCGGAACCGGTCCCCTCACCTGAGCACCCGTGCGCTTGGCCGTGGAAACGATTTCCTTGGTCGAGGCATCAAGGATGCGGTGGTCAAACGCCTTGAGGCGAATGCGGATGTTTTGGCCGTTCATGTTCAGTTTTCCTCAAGCTAACCGGCCGCCATAGCCGCCGCGTTTGCCCGCGTTTTGTTGACTGACAAGCCTTGCCCACAAGGGCAGGCATTGGACCAGGCGACAATCGCCGCCCGGCCCGTTATCGGATTAGTCCAGGATCGCAGCAACGATACCTGCACCAACGGTGCGACCACCTTCACGGATGGCGAAGCGCAGGCGCTCTTCCATCGCGATCGGCACGATCAGCTCGACCGTCATTTCGATGTTGTCGCCCGGCATAACCATTTCCGTGCCTTCGGGAAGGGCAACAATGCCCGTCACGTCGGTCGTGCGGAAGTAGAACTGCGGACGGTAGTTGGTGAAGAATGGCGTGTGACGGCCACCCTCGTCCTTGGTCAGGATATAGGCTTCAGCCTTGAACTTCTTGTGCGGCTTCACCGAGCCGGGCTTTGCCAGAACCTGGCCACGCTCAACGCCTTCACGGTCAACACCGCGAAGCAGAACGCCGACATTGTCGCCCGCCTGGCCCTGGTCGAGCAGCTTGCGGAACATTTCAACGCCCGTGCAGGTCGTCTTGGTGGTGTCGCGGATGCCGACAATCTCGACTTCCTCGCCAACCTTGACAATGCCACGCTCAACACGACCCGTGACAACCGTGCCACGGCCCGAGATCGAGAACACGTCTTCGATCGGCAGCAGGAATGGCTGGTCAACCGGACGCTCTGGCTGCGGGATGTAGGCATCAACTGCCGCCATCAGTTCGCGAACCGCGTTCTCGCCGATTTCCTTGTTGCTGTCTTCAAGGGCAGCAAGTGCCGAACCCTTGATGATCGGAATGTCGTCGCCCGGGAATTCATAGGACGAAAGAAGCTCGCGCACTTCCATCTCGACGAGTTCCAGAAGCTCGGCATCGTCAACCTGGTCAACCTTGTTGAGGAACACCACGATCGCAGGAACGCCAACCTGGCGCGCCAGAAGAATGTGCTCGCGGGTCTGCGGCATCGGGCCGTCAGCAGCCGAGCAAACCAGGATCGCGCCGTCCATCTGCGCAGCACCGGTGATCATGTTCTTCACGTAGTCGGCGTGGCCGGGGCAATCAACGTGTGCGTAGTGACGGTTCTCGGTCTCATACTCAACGTGTGCCGTCGAGATGGTGATGCCGCGGGCGCGCTCTTCAGGTGCCGCGTCAATCTGGTCATAGGCCTTGAATTCGCCAAAGAACTTCGTGATCGCTGCCGTCAGCGACGTCTTGCCGTGGTCAACATGGCCAATCGTGCCGATGTTGCAGTGAGGCTTCGTCCTCTCAAACTTTGCTTTTGCCATGGTGGCTCTCCATCTTTTCTCGTAGCCGGGTCACGCCAGCGGTTTAAACTCAGCCTGCGTATTTCGCCTCGATTTCCTGCGAAACAGCCGACGGGACTGGTGAATAGTGATCGAACAGCATCGTGTACTGGGCGCGGCCCTGTGACATCGAACGCAGCGTATCGACATATTAGAACATGTTGGCCAGCGCACATGGGCATTGATAACGGTCGCAATGCCGCGCATTTCCTGACCCTGAATCTGACCGCGACGCGGTTCAGATCGCCAATGACGTCACCAACATAATCCTCGGCGTCACGACCTCGACCTTCATGATCGGCTCGAGAAGCTGTGCACCAGCCTCCCTTGCTGCCTCACGGAAGGCTGCGCGGGATGCGATTTCGAAGGCCAGAACGCTCCAGTCAACATCATGGGAAGGCACCGTCGATGAGTGTCGCCTTGACACCCAGCATCGGGAAGCCGGCCAACGGACCGTTGTTCATGACGCTTTCGATACCCTTCCTGGACACCGGGGATATATTCCTTTGGAACCGCACCACCGACAATCTTGGATTCTGAATGCGAATTCCTCGCTCTCAGGGTTTGGCTCGAACACCAGCTTGACGCGGGCGAACTGGCCGGTACCACTGGTCTGCTTCTTGTGGGTATAGTCTTTTCGGTCTTGCGGGTAATCGTTCTGCGATAGGCGACCTGCTGGAGCGCCGACATTGCCTCGACCTTGAACTCGCGACGCATGCGGTCAACGAGAATGTCGAGGTGAAGCTCGCCCATGCCTGCAATAATGGTCTGGCCCGATTCTTCATCCGTCTTGACGCGGAATGAAGGATCTTCTGCCGCAAGACGGTTGAGCGCGAGGCCCATCTTTTCCTGGTCGCCCTTGGTCTTTGGCTCAATGGCGATCTGGATAACCAGATCCGGAAATTCCATGCGCTCCAGGATGACCGGCTTCAACGGATCGCAAAGCGTGTCACCCGTCGTGGTTTCCTTGAGACCGGCAAGCGCAACGATGTCGCCGGCAAAGGCTTCTTCGATGTCTTCGCGCGAGTTGGAATGCATCTGCAGCATGCGGCCGATGCGCTCGCGCTTTTCCTTGACCGTGTTCTGCAGCGACATGCCCTTTTCCATCTTGCCGGAATAGATGCGGCAGAAAGTCAAGGAGCCAACAAACGGATCGTTCATGATCTTGAAGGCAGCAGCGAAAGCGGCTCTTCGTCGGATGACTTGCGAGGTCATTTCCGATCGTCCTTCGGGTTGATACCGCGTGATCGCCGGAACTTCAGTTGGCGACGGCAGGAAATCAACAACGCCATCAAGCAGCGGCTGAACGCCTTTGTTCTTGAAGGCAGAGCCGCAGAACATCAGGAAGAACTTCACCCGCAATCGTACCCTTGCGGATCAGCGAACGCAGCTCGTCGTCGATGGCATTTCGCCTTCGAGGTAACGCTCCAGCGCGCCTCGTCCATCTCGACCGCGGTCTCGATCATCTTTTCGCGGAATTCTTCTGCCTTTGCCTGCATGTCTGCCGGAATATCCAGCACGTCCCTCAGCGCCGGAGTTTTCGGACTTCCATACCAGAGCCTTCATCTCGATGAGATCGATGACGCCGGCAAATTCGTTTTCAGCGCCAATTGGCAACTGCACCACCACTGCGGTCGCACCGAGACGGGTCTTGATCATCTCGACAGAGCGGTAGAAGTCGGCGCCGATCTTGTCCATCTTGTTGCAGAAGATCATGCGCGGGACATTGTACTTGTCAGCCTGGCGCCAGACGGTTTCGGTCTGCGGCTCAACGCCGGCATTGGCATCGAGGAGCGCAATCGCGCCGTCGAACGCGCAGCGAACGCTCGACCTTCACTGGTAGTCGACATGTCCGGGGGTGTCGATGATGTTGAAGCGGCGCTTCTTGCCATCGCGGCCAGTCCAGAATGTGGTGGTCGCAGCAGACGTGATGGTGATGCCACACTCTGCTCCTGCTCCATCCAGTCCATGGTTGCGGCGCCGTCATGGACTTCGCCGATCTTGTGGGACTTTCCGGTGTAGTACAGAATGCGCTCAGTCGTCGTCGTCTTCCCGGCATCAATGTGGGCCATGATACCGAAATTGCGATAGTCCTCGATCTTGTATTCGCGGGCCATTGCCTTCACCTTTTCGAGCGGGGAACCCGAGCGTTCCCCGGATTAACCTGAAACCGTGCTTACCAGCGGTAATGCGAGAATGCCTTGTTGGCGTCTGCCATCTTGTGCGTGTCTTCACGCTTCTTGACGGCAGAACCACGATTGTTTGCCGCGTCCATCAGTTCACCTGACAGACGACCGATCATTGTTGTTTCGTTGCGCTTGCGCGCAGCAGCGATCAACCAGCGAATGGCAAGCGCCTGACGACGCTCGACACGAACCTCGACCGGAACCTGGTATGTTGCACCACCGACGCGGCGTGAACGCACTTCGATATGCGGAGCCACGTTTTCAAGCGCGGTGTGGAAGCTCTCGACCGGATCCGCCTTGGTCTTTTCGCCAACGGTATCCAGTGCGCCATAAACGATCCGCTCTGCGACAGACTTCTTGCCGTCGAGCATGAGCGCGTTCATGAACTTTGTAATGATGATGTCGCCGAACTTCGGGTCCGGGTTGATTTCGCGTTTTTCTGCGCGGTGACGACGAGACATGCGTAAACTCCTTGACCGCGATTATTTCGGGCGCTTTGCGCCGGTATTTAGAACGGCGCTGCTTGCGGTTCTTGACACCACTGGGTATCGAGAACGCCACGAATGATGTGATAACGAACGCCTGGCAAGTCCTTCACGCGGCCGCCGCGGATCCGCTGACTACGGAGTGCTCCTGAAGATTGTGACCTTCACCAGGAATATAGCCGATGACTCAAACCCGTTGGTGAGGCGATCTTTGTAACCTTGCGCAAGGTGAGTTCGGCTTTTTCGGCGTCGTGGTATAGACGCGGGTGCACACGCCACGCTTCTGCGGGCAGGCTTCCATGGCCGGAACCTTGTTGCGCTTCACCACCGGTTGGCGGGGATTGCGTATCAGCTGGTTAATGGTTGGCATTCAACCCTACCTTTTCATGCGGCCCAACGGGCCAAACGCTATTCATGCAATGCCGTGCGGTTTCGCCGAGGCATTGCGGTTCAATCACGATCTGTTGGCACGGTTTGTCTGCCGATATACGGCACGAGCCTTCGCGACGTTTGCCACCGCCTGCATTTGCAGGCTCAACATGCAAGAAAGGTCCACATCCGCCATGGCCATTTGCCTATGCGGAGGAACCTGTCAAAACACAGAGGACCGCTTCCGGTCTTGCAGCATTTATAACTTCGTATGGTCAAATCCTGTTTGAGCGGGTAGTCCCGCGCAAGTCGCCTGAAGGAACGTGAAGCGCTCACATCGATCTGTTGACGCGGTAATAGTGGTTCGGATTCGCCGCGTCAAGCCTTCCCGTTGAAGTTTTGATTCAGGAATCGAAAAAAACGGAGTCAAAACAACCCATTGCAGCGTGAAGTGATGATCTTGATCTCACTTTGACGCAGGATCCGGCAGCGCAATCGCCGAACGAGGTAATTCTATGTCTGCACAATCTGCAGAGTCGCGTTCAGCTTGATTTGCGCTCGCCGCAATCCATCATGTCGATTCTCGACGGGTCTCCGCGCTTTCCCCACCAGATATGCGAGCCCTGCCCTTCCGGGGTCCGACCAGACGCCGGTGAAGGCATCGCCTTCCGGCGTTGGCAGGATGGAGATTGCCGACCCCATATTTGTCACGCCATACAAATTCCACCATCGGCCCGTTCGCCCTGCCGCCATCGAGCGTGCCCGGAACATGCGAGCCGTCTTCCTCCACGAAAAGGTAGGAGCCATCCGGCCGCCCGACAAGGTCGTCGCAACGGGAACCATCGTGCCGTCGGATTCAGCGCAGCCGATGAATGTGCCTGTGTGAAGGTTTGCGGCCACCGCTGGCGATAAGCCGAGGAACAGGCAGATCGCCGATACTGCAGGGTTGGACCTGATTGCCGCATGAGACTTGTCCGTTGTTTGGATCACGGTCACAGCATAATGCGGCTTACCGGCTTTGCAACAAGGAAGCCGGATATGAAAAACCCGCGCCAGTTGCCCGGCGCGGGTAACATATTACAGCAGTCGGCCGCAGCTTACTCGGCGGCTTCGCCTTCCTTCGAGCTTTCCAGGAGCGGAACCGATCCTGCATCCTTGCGGCGTTCGCCGAGAATGAGGTCGTCGCGCTGGGTAGCCAGACGGCGCACCTTGGTCATCATGCCACCGGTACCAGCCGGAATCAGACGGCCTACGATGACGTTTTCCTTCAGACCTTCGAGCGTATCGGACTTGCCGGCAACCGCTGCCTCGGTCAGGACGCGTTGTTTCCCGGAAGGACGCGGCCGAGATGAAGGAGCGGGTCTGCAAGCTTGCCTTGGTGATGCCCAGAAGAACCGGCGTACCGGCTACGAGCGCCTTGCCCTCTTCGGCCAGCTTCTCGTTCATCAGGTCATTTCGATGCGGTCGATATGCTCGCCCGCAATCAGGCCTGAATCGCCTGCTTCGGTGATTTCCACCTTCTGCAGCATCTGGCGAACGATCACCTCGATATGCTTGTCGTTGATGACAACGCCCTGCAGGCGGTAGACTTCTCGGATCTCGTTGACGAGATAGACGCCAGTGCCTCGACGCCCTTGATCGCAAGGATGTCGTGCGGGGCCGGTTGCCGTCGAGGATGTAGTCACCCTTTTCGATCTGGTCACCGTCTGGAGATGGAACGGCTTGCCCTTCAGGATCAGGTACTCCACCGGCTCCATGGTCGAGTCATGCGGCTCGATCAGGATACGACGCTTGTTCTTGTAGTCCCTGCCGAAGCGCACGGTGCCATCGATTTCGGCGATGACGGCGTGATCCTTCGGACGGCGCGCCTCGAACAGTTCGGCAACACGCGGCAGACCGCCAGTGATGTCCTTGGTCTTGGCGCTTTCCATCGGAATACGGGCAAGAACGTCACCACCGGAGACTTTCGCGCCCGGCTCGACGGAGAGGATCGCATCGACCGAGAGCAGGAAGCGGGCCTCGCCGCCACGCTCCAGTTTGGCGATCTCACCCTTGGCGTCCTTGATGATGGCCGGCTTGAGGTCGGCCCCACGCGGGTTTGCACGCCAGTCGACAACGACACGCTTGGTGATGCCGGTGGATTCGTCGGTGTTTTCCGATACGGACAGGCCATCGACCATGTCCTCGAATTCCACGGTGCCACCAACATCGGTGAGGATCGGACGGGTATACGGATCCCATTCGGCTAGGCGCTGGCCCTGCTTGACCTCATCACCATCATCGACATGCAGGCGAGAACCATAGGTCAGGCGATGCGAGGCACGCTCGACGCCCTTGCCGTCCTCGATCACGACCGCCATGTTGCGGCCCATGACCATCTGGCGACCTTCAGAGTCACGCACGAGGTTACGGTTGCGGATGCGGACCGTACCTTCGCCATACAGGCTTCGATGAAGGAGTCGACAACCTGCGCCGCGCCACCGATGTGGAAGGTACGCATGGTGAGCTGGTACCCGGTTCACCGATCGACTGGGCAGCGATGACACCCACCGCTTCGCCCTGGTTGACCGGTGTTCCGCGTGCAAGGTCGCGACCGTAGCACACGGCGCAGATGCCGTTCTGGGTTCGCAGGTCAGAGCCGAGCGGATCTTGACCCGCTTGACGCCTGCTGCTTCCACCAGTTCCACGTCACGCTCGTCGATGAGGTGGTTGTTTGGAATGATCACTTCACCGGTTTCAGGATGCACGATGTCCTCGGCCGAAGTACGGCCAAGAATGCGCATGCCAAGCGAGGCTACAACCTGGCCGGCATCGACGACAGCCTGCATGGTGAGACCACCCTCGGTACCGCAATCGACTTCGTTGACGATGCAATCCTGGGCGACATCGACGAGACGGCGGGTCAGGTAACCCGAGTTTGCCGTCTTCAATGCGGTGTCGGCCAGGCCTTGCGAGCGCCGTGGGTCGAGGTTGAAGTATTCAAGAACGGTCAGGCCTTCCTTGAAGTTCGAGATGATCGGGCTTTCGATGATCTCGCCAGACGGCTTGGCCATCAGGCCGCGCATGCCGGCAAGCTGCTTCATCTGGGTCGGCGAACCACGTGCACCGGAATGGCTCATCATGTAGATGGAGTTCATCTGCTTCGACGACCGGTTTCCTCGTCGATCTGAACCGCAGAAATGCGCTTCATCATTTCCTCGGCAACGCGATCACCGCACTTGCCCCAGGCATCAACGACCTTGTTGTACTTCTCGCCCTGGGTGATCAGGCCGTCATTGTACTGCTGCTCGTATTCCTTGGTGAGCGCAGTGGTGTCGGCCACCAGCTTGATCTTGGTATCCGGGATGACCATGTCGTCCTTGCCGAATGAGATACCGGCTCGGCAGGCATAGACAAAGCCCAGCTGCATGATGCGGTCGCAGAAAATGACGGTCTCTTTCTGGCCGGTGTGACGGTAGACCAGGTCGATCATCTTGGAGATGTTCTTCTTGGTCAGTTCCGTGTTGCAGATGTCGAAAGGCACATTGTGGTTGCGCGGCAGCAATTCCCCGATGATCATGCGACCCGGTGTCGTTTCGTGGATCTGCCACAATGGCTTGCCGTTCTCGTCGATTGTCTTGTAGCGACCCTTGATCTTGGTATGCAGGGTGACAACCTTGGATTCCAGCGCATGGTGCAATTCGCCCATGTCGGAGAATACCATTCCCTCGCCCGGCTCGTTGTCGGCAATCAGCGACAGATAATAGAGGCCAAGGACCATGTCCTGCGAAGGAACAATGATCGGCAGGCCGTTGGCCGGATGCAGGATGTTGTTGGTCGACATCATCAGAACACGGGCTTCGAGCTGCGCTTCCAGCGACAGCGGTACGTGAACCGCCATCTGGTCACCGTCGAAGTCGGCATTGAATGCCGCGCAGACGAGCGGATGCAGCTGGATCGCCTTGCCTTCGATCAACACCGGCTCGAAAGCCTGGATGCCGAGGCGGTGAAGTGTTGGCGCACGGTTCAGCAATACCGGATGCTCGCGGATGACCTCGTCGAGGATATCCCAGACTTCCGGCTTTTCCTTTTCGACCAGCTTCTTGGCCTGCTTGACGGTGGACGAATAGCCCTTGGCATCAAGACGGGCATAGATGAAGGGCTTGAACAGCTCGAGCGCCATCTTTTTCGGCAGGCCACACTGGTGCAGCTTGAGTTCAGGTCCTGTCACGATGACCGAACGACCGGAATAGTCGACGCGCTTGCCGAGCAGGTTCTGGCGGAAGCGGCCCTGCTTGCCCTTGAGCATGTCGGACAGTGACTTCAGCGGACGCTTGTTGGCACCGGTGATGGTGCGGCCACGGCGACCATTGTCGAACAAGGCGTCAACCGACTCTTGCAACATGCGCTTTTCGTTGCGGATGATGATGTCTGGCGCGCGCAATTCGATCAGCCGCTTGAGGCGGTTGTTGCGGTTGATCACGCGGCGATACAGGTCGTTGAGATCCGAAGTCGCGAACCGGCCGCCATCGAGCGGAACCAGCGGGCGCAGGTCCGGCGGGATGACCGGGATCGTCTTCATGATCATCCATTCCGGACGGTTGCCGGATTCGATGAAGCTCTCGACGGTCTTGAGGCGCTTGGTCAGCTTCTTCATCTTCAGATCGGACGTGGTGTCGGCGATTTCGACACGCAGTTCCTCTGCGATGCGCACAAGATCCATCGACGCCAGCAATTCGTGGATTGCCTCGGCGCCGATCATGGCAGTGAAGGAATCCTCGCCATATTCGTCCATGGCGATCATGTAGTCTTCCTCGGTCAGAAGCTGGTGCTCCTTCAACGCGGTCAGACCGGGTTCGGTGACGATGTAGCTTTCGAAATACAGGATGCGCTCCAGATCCTTCAGCGTCATGTCGAGAAGCTGGCCGATGCGCGATGGCAGCGACTTGAGGAACCAGATATGGGCGACAGGTGCCGCCAGTTCGATATGACCCATGCGGTCACGGCGAACGCGCGACAGCGTGACTTCGACGCCGCACTTTTCGCAGATAATGCCCTTGTACTTCATGCGCTTGTACTTGCCGCAAAGGCATTCATAGTCCTTGATCGGACCAAAGATGCGCGCACAGAACAGGCCGTCGCGCTCGGGCTTGAACGTACGGTAGTTGATGGTTTCAGGCTTCTTGATCTCACCATAGGACCAGGAAAGGATCTTTTCCGGTGATGCGATCGAGATGCGAATTGAATCAAAGCTCTGCGAGGCCGCAGGATTGTTGAAGAGATTCATGACCTCTTGGTTCATGCTACCTTCTCCTTCGGGCTTTTGCCCATTGGCCGGAAACTCGACGGCTGGCCTGCCGTGGTTCCGGAAAATCCGTCATGTCCCGAAATCAAACCCGTTGCCATTCCGGTTCGACCCTTTCGGGATGGTGCGAAAGCGGGGGTGGCACTGCTGCGCCACGCCCCTCGCCTCTTACTCTGCCGCGTCGGACAGGCCGTCGCCGTCAAGTGACTCGTCGTCGAGCGGAATGCGGGCGCTTTCCAGTTCGACATTGAGACCCAGCGAGCGCATTTCCTTGACGAGAACGTTGAAGCTCTCGGGAATGCCAGCCTCGAAGGTGTCATCACCGCGCACGATGGCCTCATAGACCTTGGTACGACCGGCAACGTCATCCGACTTGACCGTCAGCATTTCCTGCAGCGTGTAGGCTGCGCCATAGGCTTCCAGCGCCCAGACTTCCATTTCGCCGAAGCGCTGGCCGCCAAACTGCGCCTTGCCACCCAGCGGCTGCTGCGTAACGAGCGAGTATGGCCCGATGGAGCGTGCATGAATCTTGTCATCGACAAGGTGATGCAGCTTCAGCATGTAAATATAGCCCATCGTGACCTTGCGGTCGAACGCTTCACCGGTACGCCCGTCATAGACGGTCGACTGGCCGGAACCATGAAGGCCCGCCATTTCCAGCATTTCCACGATGTCCGGCTCATGCGCGCCATCGAAGACCGGCGTTGCAATCGACACGCCGCGCTTGAGCTGGTCGGCAAGACGCATGACCGAATCGTCATCGAAGTCGCCTACCGGCTCGTTGCGATCATTGTCACCATAGATCGCTTCGAGCGTGGTGCGAAGCGGCTTGATGTCGGAGGTCTTGTGATAGCCTTCGATCAGTTCGCCGATCTTGCGACCCATGCCTGCACAGGCCCAGCCCAGATGCGTTTCCAGGATCTGGCCGACATTCATGCGCGATGGCACGCCCAACGGGTTGAGCACGATATCGGCATGCGTGCCGTCTTCGAGGAACGGCATGTCCTCGATTGGAACGATGCGCGACACGACACCCTTGTTGCCGTGACGGCCGGCCATCTTGTCGCCTGGCTGGATCTTGCGCTTCACAGCGACGAAGACCTTGACCATCTTCATGACGCCCGGGGGCAGTTCATCGCCGCGCTGCAGTTTTTCGACCTTGTCCATGAAGCGACCTTCAAGCTGCTTCTTGGAGTCGTCATACTGGTTGCGCAATGCCTCGATCTGGCCCTGCAGCTTTTCGTCCGCAACTGCAAACTGCCACCACTGGGAGCGCGGATGGTTTTCCATGGCTTCAGCGGTGATGGTGTCACCCTTCTTGAAGCCCTTGGGACCTGCCACTGCTTCCTGGCCGTTGAGCATGTCGACAAGGCGGCCATAGACGTTGCGGTCGAGAATCGACTGCTCGTCATCGCGGTCCTTGGCGAGCATCTCGATTTCCTCGCGCTCGATGGCCATCGCACGCTCGTCCTTTTCAACGCCATGACGGTTGAAAACGCGAACCTCGACAACGGTGCCGAAGGTGCCTGGCGGCATGCGCATGGAGGTATCACGCACGTCGGAAGCCTTTTCGCCAAAGATGGCGCGCAGGAGCTTCTCCTCCGGCGTCATCGGGCTTTCGCCCTTCGGCGTGATCTTGCCAACCAGAATGTCGCCAGGACCAACCTCGGCACCGATATAGGTGATGCCGGCCTCGTCGAGATTCTTCAGCGCTTCTTCCGAAACATTGGGGATGTCGCGGGTGATTTCTTCCGGTCCAAGCTTGGTGTCGCGGGCCATGACCTCGAATTCCTCGATATGGATCGAGGTAAAGACGTCATCGCGCACGATGCGCTCGGACAGGAGGATCGAATCCTCGAAGTTGTAGCCATTCCACGGCATGAACGCGACGAGCACGTTGCGGCCGAGTGCCAGATCACCAAGATCGGTTGAAGGACCGTCGCCGATGATGTCACCCTTCTGGATGACGTCGCCAACACGAACCAGCGGCCGCTGGTTGATGCAGGTCGACTGGTTGGAACGCTGGAACTTCATCAGGCGATAGATATCAACGCCAGACTTTGATGGATCAAGGTCTTGCGTGGCGCGGATAACGATACGCGTTGCATCCACCTGGTCGACGATGCCGGTGCGGCGGGCAACGATGGCAGCGCCTGAGTCACGCGCAACAATCGGCTCCATGCCGGTGCCGACAAACGGCGCTTCGGAACGTACCAGAGGCACGGCCTGACGCTGCATGTTGGAACCCATCAGGGCGCGGTTGGCGTCATCGTTTTCCAGGAATGGAATGAGCGCTGCTGCCACCGAAACCAGCTGCTTGGGTGAAACGTCCATGAGGTGAACGTTTTCACGCGGCACCATCATCACGTCGCCCGCATGGCGGCAAACAACGAACTCGCTGACAAAGCTGCCATCGGGGTTCAGTTCGGCATTGGCCTGAGCCACCGAATAGCGCGCCTCTTCCATGGCCGAAAGATAGACCACTTCGCTCGTCACCTTGCCATTCGCGATCTTGCGATACGGGCTCTCGATGAAGCCGTATTTGTTGACGCGGGCAAAGGTCGCAAGCGAGTTGATAAGACCGATATTCGGGCCTTCCGGCGTTTCAATCGGGCAGATGCGGCCGTAATGGGTTGGATGAACGTCACGGACTTCAAAACCGGCGCGCTCTCGGGTCAGACCACCGGGTCCAAGCGCCGAGAGGCGGCGCTTGTGGGTGATTTCCGAGAGCGGGTTGGTCTGGTCCATGAACTGCGAAAGCTGCGAGGAACCGAAGAATTCGCGCACTGCAGCGGCCGCCGGCTTGGCGTTGATCAGGTCCTGCGGCATGACGGTGTCGATCTCGATCGACGACATGCGTTCCTTGATCGCACGTTCCATGCGCAACAGACCGATGCGATACTGGTTTTCCATCAGTTCGCCGACCGAACGGACGCGGCGGTTGCCGAGATTGTCGATGTCGTCGATTTCGCCACGGCCATCGCGCAGGTCAACCAGCGTCTTGACGACGGCGAGGATGTCTTCCTTGCGCAGAACGCGGACGGTGTCTTCGGCATCGAGGTCGAGGCGCATGTTCATCTTGACGCGACCGACCGCAGAAAGGTCGTAGCGCTCGCTGTCGAAGAACAGCGATTTGAACATAGCTTCCGCCGTTTCCATTGTCGGTGGTTCGCCCGGACGCATGACGCGATAGATGTCGAACAGCGCGTCCTGGCGGCTTTCGTTCTTGTCGGCAGCGAGCGTGTTGCGAATATAGGCGCCGATGTTCATGTGGTCGATGTCGAGCACCGGAATTTCGGTGATGCCCTTTTCGTCGATCAGTTCGACGGCCTTTGGTGTGAGTTCTTCCGCAGCTTCAAGGAAGATTTCGCCGGTTTCCATGTTGACCATGTCCTGGGCGAGATAACGGCCATAGACCTGCTCATCGGAAACCTTGAGAGCCTTGACGCCCTTTTCGGTGAGCTGCTTGATGACACGCGCGGTCAGCTTCTTGCCGGCTTCGGCAATCACTTCGCCGGAATCGGCATCGATCAGGTCGCCTTCGGCCTTGGTACCCTTGAGCGACTCGGGGTCGAACGGCATGCGCCATCCGGTACCATCACGCGTCAGCAGCGACTGCGTGTAGAAAGTCGAAAGGATTTCCTCGCCGTCGAGGCCAAGCGCCATCAGCAGCGTTGTTGCAGGCAGCTTGCGGCGGCGGTCGATACGCGCATAGACAATATCCTTGGCGTCGAATTCGATATCGAGCCAGGATCCGCGATAGGGAATGACACGAGCGGCGAACAGCAACTTGCCGGAGGAATGGCTCTTGCCCTTGTCATGATCAAAGAAGACGCCCGGCGAGCGGTGCATCTGGGAGACAATGACGCGCTCTGTGCCGTTGATGATGAAGGTGCCGTTATTGGTCATGAGCGGCATGTCGCCCATGTACACGTCCTGCTCCTTGATGTCCTTGATCGACTTTGTGCCGGTATCCTCATCGATATCGAACACGATGAGGCGCAATGTCACCTTGAGCGGTGCGGCAAAGGTCATGTCGCGCTGGCGGCACTCGTCTACATCATATTTCGGCGCTTCGAAATCATAGCGCACGAATTCCAGCATGGCTGCGCCGGAGAAGTCGGAAATCGGGAACACCGATTTGAATACGGCCTGCAAGCCTTCGTCACCACGGCCGCCTTCGGGTTCGTCGACCATCAGGAACTGGTCATATGACGCCTTCTGGACCTCAATGAGGTTTGGCATTTCCGCGACTTCGGCAATGTGGCCGAAGAACTTGCGGATACGCTTGCGACCGTTGAACTGGACTGACCTGGATTTATTGGACTGAGCCATTTGTGCTCCTCGTAAGAGTTCGCGCGCGACACTTTAACCCGTCTCCGGATGGCCCATCCTGTCGGCCATCGGGACACCGGTCAGCGTCATGCAACCGGTAAGTACGTATTGGTCACCGGAGGGCCAAGCCCGGCTTACAAGCCCAAACACATGACGGCAATTCCGCCATCCGTTCACTCCGGACCATTCCGCCGTCCGGCTGAAAACAGGTTGGCCCTGCCGGATTCATGCCGTTTCCAGCACATACCCGGCAGGGTCCGCATTTCAACGTCCGGCAGCCAATAGCTGCCAGTCGCAATTACTTGAGCTCGACCTTGGCGCCAGCCGCTTCGAGCTTCTTCTTGATTTCCTCGGCTTCTGCCTTGGGTGCTGCTTCCTTGACGGTCTTTGGAGCACCTTCGACGAGATCCTTGGCTTCCTTGAGGCCCAGGCCGGTGATGGCGCGGACTTCCTTGATGACTTCGATCTTCTTGTCGCCGGCGGCGGCAAGAACGACATCGAATTCGGTCTTTTCTTCGACCGCTTCTGCTACTGCACCACCGCCAGCTGCTGCTACGGCTACTGGTGCTGCGGCGGAAACGCCCCATTTTTCTTCAAGCATCTTGGAAAGCTCTGCGGCTTCCAGGACTGTGAGGTTGGAAAGGTCTTCCACGATCTTTGCGAGATCAGCCATTTTCAAGTTTCCTTACGGTTCGAACTTCAACAGATGCAAAGAACGGCCTTACGCCGCTTCGTCCTTCTTGGCATAAGCCCCGAAAACGCGGGCAAGCTGGCCTGCCGGCGCGTTGACGACCTGCGCGATGCGGGTGGCTGGTGTCTGGATCATTCCAACCAGCTTCGCACGCAGTTCGTCGAGTGATGGCAGCGCGGCAAGCGCCTTTACGCCATCAGGATCGAGACTGGTGGCTCCCATGGCGCCGCCGATAATGACAAGCTTGTCATTGACCTTGGCGAAATCCACGGCAGCCTTGGGTGCAACAATCGGATCCGAGGAATAGCAAACAAGGGTCTGACCCTTGAACAATTCCGAGATCGGTGCTGCATCCGTGCCTTGAAGAGCGATTTTGGCGAGGCGGTTTTTCGCGACCTTGACGGTGCCGCCCGCTTCCTTGACCCTGGCGCGGAAAGCGCTGATCTCGGAGACGGTGAGGCCGGTGTAGTGTGCCACCACGATGGCGCCTGCGTTTGAGAACGCATCGTTCATCGAAGCAACAAACTCGCGTTTTTCCGCTCTGTCCACTTCTGTCTCTCCATTTTGGCAGAAGCATCAATCGCTTCTGCCGGTTGACATTGCCGCCCTTCCCCTGCCCCTGACCGCTTGCACGGCTTTGGCGAGACAGTACCCGAACGACGTTTCAAGGTCCTGTCCCCTGACAGTCGATCCGGCGCATGAGCTCCGGAACGGCGCAAGGCCAACGAGTTCGAACCGGACCTGGAAGAACATCTTCCGAAAATCCGTTCGCACTCCCATCTCATGCAGGTACCGGAAGACCGGAATTATGATCCCCGTTGCCGGGGGCCGCCTGCAATCTCGGACAGGATTACCCGCTTCGCATTTCTGCTGGCGGGACCGGAACCGGGTCTGACCCTTTCCGGATTTCAGCCGGAAGCAGCGAACCGCTTCCGGAATTCACATGGCAACGTGCAGCAGGCTTATGCGCCTGGCGTTGCGAGCACGGTAGCCGGGTCGATCTTGACGCCAGGTCCCATGGATGAGGAAACCGCCACGCGCTTGACATAGGTGCCCTTGGCGCCAGCCGGCTTCGCCTTGATAACTGCGTCAGCCAGAGCGCGGATGTTTTCTTCCAGTGCTGCGGCTGTAAACGAGGCCTTGCCGATACCGGCGTGAATGATACCTGCCTTTTCGACGCGGAACTCGACGGCACCACCCTTTGAAGCCTTGACAGCACCAGCGACATCCGGCGTTACCGTGCCAACCTTCGGGTTTGGCATCAGGCCGCGCGGGCCAAGCACCTTGCCGAGACGGCCAACGAGCGGCATCATGTCCGGTGTGGCAATGCAGCGATCAAAATCGATCGTGCCGCCATTGACGATTTCAAAAAGGTCTTCCGCGCCCACGATGTCAGCGCCCGCCTTCTTCGCTTCCTCTGCCTTGTCGCCCTTGGCGAAGACAGCAACGCGAACCGAGCGGCCCGAGCCATTTGGCAACTGGACGACGCCACGCACCATCTGGTCGGCATGACGCGGGTCAACACCAAGATTGAGTGCCACTTCGACCGTTTCGTCGAATTTGGCGGAGGCGCGGCTCTTGAGCATGTCCAGCGCTTCGCTGATCGGATAGAGCTTCTTGCGGTCGATGCCCTCGCGGGCGTTCCTGATACGCTTGCCTGTGCTCATGACCTTAACCCACCACTTCCACGCCCATCGAACGGGCGGAACCTTCAACCATGCGCATTGCGGATTCAACCGTATCTGCGTTGAGGTCTTTCATCTTCTTTTCGGCGATTTCGCGCACTTGTGCGGAAGAAAGCTTGCCGACCGAATTACCCTTGCCAGGTGTCTGGCTGCCGCTCTTGAGACCAGCCGCCTTCTTGATGAAGAACGACATTGGCGGCTGCTTCATTTCGAAGGTGAAGGACTTGTCGGCAAAAATGGTGATGACGACCGGGATCGGCATACCCTTTTCCATCTCCTGCGTGCGGGCGTTGAACGCCTTGCAGAATTCCATGATGTTGAGGCCGCGCTGACCGAGTGCCGGTCCGATTGGTGGCGACGGGGTCGCACTTCCAGCCGAAACCTGCAGCTTCAGATAGCCGGTAATTTTCTTGGCCATTTCTCTGCCTTTCCATTGTCCCGGCTTGCGCACGGAACGTTACGGTTTGCCCCAACCGGCATCAGCCTTGAGGGGCGGTTGCAGCGCCGTGGTGCGGATCGTTCGGCCGGCCAGGCCGCCTCCCCTCCCACGAGCGTCTCATATGGATCAGACCTTTTCGACCTGCCCATATTCCAGATCGACCGGGGTGGCCCGGCCAAAAATCGAAACTTCCACCTTCAGGCGGGCACGTTCTTCATCGACTTCCTGAACGATGCCGTTGAAGGATGCAAATGGTCCGTCGGAAACGCGAACCTGCTCGCCAATCTCGTAGGATACCGATGGCTTGGGCCGATCGACACCTTCCTGCACCTGCTGCAGGATATGCATTGCTTCACGCTCGGTTATCGGCTGCGGCTTGTTTTCCGAGCCGAGAAAGCCTGTCACCTTCGGGGTGTCCTTGATCAGGTGCCACGTCTCGTCGGTGAGTTCCATTTTCACGAGCACATAGCCCGGAAAGAACTTGCGCTCCGCATCAACCTTGCGTCCGCGACGAACCTCGACCACCTTCTCGGTCGGCACGAGTACTGCCTCGAACTTGTCCTCGAGGCCCTTCTGGCGCGCTTTTTCCTGTATCGCTTCAGCCACCTTCTTCTCGAAATTCGAGTAGGCGTGAACGATGTACCACCGGTGTGCCATGTCTGTTCAGCATTCCCTCGTACGGTCCGGGCGCAACAGCACCGGACCGGCTAGCCGCATCAATTGCCGAGGCTGAGAAGTGCACCCACGCCCCAGCCCAAAATCTGGTCGACCGCGAAAAAGAACAACGCAGCCAGAATAACCATGACGAAAACCATCATGGAGGTGATCAGTGTTTCACGACGGGTTGGCCAGGCAACCTTGGCGGTTTCCGCGCGCACCTGCTGAAAAAGGTAAAAGGATTGGTCTTGGAAGCCATGCCCAAACGCCTTTGCCGGAAATCGGTTATGAATGACCAGGGTTGTCAGCCATTCCCCCATCCAGAACCCGGGAAACATGCTGGCCCATCACGAAATCAAACCCTGTCTCGAACATTGCCAATGCATTTCCTGCGGTAGCAACGCGCCAACATGATTCGTCGGCCCCATGCTGCCATGGGTCCGGAATGGGGTAAATATAGCCAAGGATTGGGTAACGCAAGGGGTAAGAGCAAAGAATCTTCAATGCAAATCCGGAAATGCAAGTCTGCACTGCCAGCCGAATTTCTGTCGCTCAAGCCGTCACCTGATGTACTTCAATGACATTGCCATCAGGATCATAGAAGAAAATCTGTCGCCATCCTGCCACAGCACGATTGCCCCAGTCCGAGAACGGAACGCCCTTGCTCTCCAGATGCGCCATGAATGCCTCGATGTCGTCGGTGCGGAACGCTATATGGCCATGGCTCACGGCATTTACAATCTGGCCGGTCCGGAAGCCTGCATGCACATCCTTCATGGCGAGATGAAACTGGATCTCCGCCGCAGAAGGCGTGGCGGCGAATGCATCAGCCTTCACGAAAGCAACGTCGCCCGCATAGCCCTGCTTCTTTTCGAGAACCGGGAGACCCGTGGTCTCCCGCTCAAGACCCAGAACCTCGCGATAGAAACGGTCCATCGCTTCGACATTGGTGGTGGACAGATTGATGTGGTGCAGGGTCAGTTTCATGATTGCCTCGTTTCCAGACCCAATAGAGCCTGCTTCGCAT
>JAWKWN010000012.1:0-64224 GCA_041397505.1 Nitratireductor sp. | reverse complement strand
GAGGCTCTGTCCCCAAAAAGGACGGAGCCTTTTGGCGTTTCGGGTCAGCGAAAGCTATCGTCAGGTATTGAACTTGAACAGCATTACGTCGCCATCATGGACGACATATTCCTTGCCTTCGTCGCGTGCCTTGCCGGCTTCCTTGGCTGCCACTTCGCCACCAAGTGTTACATAGTCGTTGAAGGCAATGGTCTGGGCACGAATGAAGCCGCGCTCGAAATCGGTATGGATGACACCGGCAGCCCCCGGCGCCTTGGTGCCCTTGACGATGGTCCAGGCGCGGGTTTCCTTTGGACCGGCGGTGAAATAGGTGATGAGGTCGAGCAGGCGGTAGCCCGCGGCAATCAGCCGGTCGAGGCCCGACTCGCTCAACCCGTTCATTTCCAGATATTCAGGCTGTTCGGCTTCCGGCATCTGCGCAATCTCTTCCTCGATGCGGGCGGAAATGACAACCGTCTCGGCGTCTTCCGCCTTTGCCAGTTCCTCCACGCGGCGGGTCTGGTCATTGCCGGTCGCGGCATCGCCTTCGTCGACATTGCAGACATAAAGCACAGGATGCGAGGTCAGCAGGTTCAGGCCCTTGAGGATGCGCACTTCGTCGGGAGCCAGTGTCTTCAGCAATTGCCTTGTCGGCTTGCCGTCGCGCAGCAATGTCAGTGCTGCTTCCATGACCGGCAATTGCGCCATCAATTCCTTGTCCTTGCCGCCAGCGCGTTTGCGGGTCTGCTCGGTGCGCCGTTCCAGGCTGTCGAGATCGGCAAGCATCAGTTCGGTTTCGATGGTTTCGATATCGGCGACAGGATCAATGCGCCCCTCGACATGCGTGATGTCGTCGTTTTCGAAGCAACGCACGACATGGACCACGGCATCGACCTCGCGGATATTGGCGAGGAACTGGTTGCCGAGGCCTTCACCCTTGGAGGCACCGCGCACCAGACCAGCGATATCGACGAAGGAGATCCGCGTCGGGATGATTTCCTTCGATCCGGCAACGGCGGCGATCTGCTTCAGGCGCGGATCGGGAACCGCCACTTCGCCGGTATTGGGCTCAATGGTGCAGAACGGATAATTGGCCGCCTGCGCTGCCGCTGTCTTGGTCAGAGCGTTGAAGAGGGTCGATTTGCCAACATTTGGCAGGCCGACGATGCCGCATTTGAAACCCATGGGAACTACTCTTTATTTGCCGAACAAAACGGCATGAAGTTGAAGGAACGGAACGACCCGGGTCTTTCCGCCGATTTGTTGGCCATCGTGTAAATCTTTCGCGGCGAAATGGCTACACCACAGTTGACTTGCCAGCGGCGTTTTCAGTCTTCCTTTTTGCCGAACAGCTTTTGCAGCATGTCGGCCATGGGGCCGGATTGCGGCAGCTTGGACGGTTTGGCGTTGCTGCGGGCCTGGCGAATATGGCTCTGTGCTTTTGGCGGTTTGGCTGGCGAGGCCTCCTGCTTGCCGGAGGTAGCAAGTGCCACCTTGTTCATGAATGTCGAATCCTCGCCCGCAACGAGCAGGGCGGCATTGTCGGCAATTGCCTGCAGGAAGGGTTCAAGCCATTCGCCATCCACCTTGGCAAAGTCACCCAGAACGTGGCGTTGCACCAGATCCTTGTGGCCGGGATGGCCGATCCCCAACCGGACACGACGGTAATCATTGCCGCAATGGGCATCGATGGAACGAATTCCGTGTGCCCGCCCGCTCCGCCACCGGTCTTGATGCGGAGCTTGCCGGGCGCAAGGTCAAGCTCGTCATAGATGACAATGAGATCAGCCGGTGAAAGCTTGTAGAACCGCAATGCTTCGGCAACCGCTTCGCCCGACTTGTTCATCGTAGGTCAGTGGCTTGATGACCAATACCTTCTCACCGGCGATATCGCCTTCGCATGTCTCACCCTTGAATTCTTCTTCCAGGGCGAAGGAATGGCGGCGAACGATCGCGTCCGCCGCCATGAAGCCGATATTGTGACGGTTCCCCGAATAGGGAGCTCCGGGATTACCCAAGCCGGCAATAACAAGCATGGCCTGTCACTCCTGAAGGTTGGGCAGCCAGGATTATTCCTCGCCGCCTGCTTCTTCGTCGCCATCCTCGCTGTCACTACCGCCTGAACGCGATGCCGACGAGCCGGCAATCGTGGCGATGGTGAAGTCGCGATCGGTAATGGTTGGCTTGGCGCCTTCGGGAAGCTTCACATGGCTGATGTGAATTGAGTCGCCGATTTCTGCGTCCTGCAAGATCGATCTCGATTGCATCCGGAATTGCGGTTGCAGGTACTTCGAGTTCGACTTCGTGCCGTACGATGTTCAAGACACCGCCGCGCTTGAGGCCGGAGCGGGCTTCCTCGTTGAGGAAGTGAACCGGAATTTCAACGGTTACGCGCGAAGAAGCGGAGATACGCAGGAAGTCCACATGGGTGATGAATTCACGCACTGGGTCAACCTGGAAATCCTTCGGCAGGACCTGGTGTTTTTCGCCGTTGACGTCAATTGTCGCAAGCGTGGTCATGAAACCACCAGCATTGAGACGAAGCGACAATTCCTTGAAGGGAAGGGCGATCGGAAGGGGTTCTTCTTGTCGCCATAAATGACGGCAGGCACCATTGCGTTTCTGCGATATTCCCGGGAGGGCCCCCTTGCCGGTCCGGTCGCGCAATTGTGCCTTGAGCTCGTAAGTTTCGTGGCTCATGGCTTTTCCTTTTGTTGTACAGAGGGCATTCCGGTTGCTGAACTTTTCGGCACCGGAATTTGCAGCGAAGGCAATGTTCAAATGAGCATTGTTCAAACGAACAAACCCGCGCTGCCTCCAAGGGTGTCTGCGCGGGCAGGCGGTGTATAGAGCGAATGCGATTATTTCGCAAGTGCTGGTGCTGCAGGTGAATGTCGTTATCCTGTCACGACTGCCATGCAACGGACACTGGCTGAACGGCTTGCGCAATGCCCGGAAATCTCAGAGCATGAATACCACAAGACCGGCAATGGATGAACTTGCGGCAACCGCGCTGCGCATAGGTCTGCTGTCATTCGGCGGGCCAGTGGCCACGATTGCGCTGATGCACCGGATATTGGTTGATGAAAAGAAGTGGCTTGGTGAAAAACAGTTCCTGCATGGGCTGAATTTTTGCATGCTCTTGCCAGGGCCAGAGGCGATGCAACTTGCCACCTATTCCGGCTGGCTTGTGCGCGGAATTGGCGGGGGACTGGTCGCCGGATTGCTGTTCACCTGCCGGGGGCATTTGTCCTGCTGGCGCTATCCGCCGCCTACGCCGCATATGGCGATCTCCCGATTTTTGCCGGTCTCATTCTCGGCCTCAAGGCTGCAGTGCTGGCCATTGTGGTTCAGGCTTTGACAAGGGTGGGCCGACGGGCATTGAATGGGAATGCAGGCGTCGTGCTGGCGGTCGCTTCCTTTCTGGCGCTGGCAGTCTTCCGTGTCCCCTTTCCCCTTGTCATCGCTTGTGCAGCTGTCGCGGGACTTGCCATGCCGCACCGCTTTTCCAGCGCCGAAATCGTGGTGCCGACGAGCGCAATCGCAAGGCCGTGGCGCCATCTGTCGCTCATGCTTGGCTGGACAATGCTGCTGTGGTTGCTGCCGCTTGCATTGATGATCCTGCTGGTTGGGCGGGGCAATGTGTTTGCAGACCTGGCACTGTTCTTTTCTTACAGGCAGCCATTGTAACCTTTGGCGGGGCTTATGCAGTGCTTGCTTATGTCGGGCAGCAGGCGGTGGAAAACCATCAGTGGCTTGCGGCTGGAGAAATGCTGACAGGGCTGGGTTTCGCCGAAACAACGCCAGGGCCACTGATCCTCGTGCTGGTTTTCGTCGGGTTCATGGGGGCTTTTCGCAATGCCGGATTTGCCGACCCGATGCTTGCCGGGCTGTTGGGCGGCATGGTCTCTTTGTGGTTCACTTTCGTGCCGTGCTTCCTATGGGTGTTTGCGGGCGCGCCGTTCATCGAGCGGCTGCGTGGCAACCGGATGGTATCGGCAGCACTTGCAGCGATAACGGCTGCCATAGTCGGTGCCATTGCCAATCTCTCGGTCTGGTTTGCCTGCATGTGCTGTTTCGCGAATTGGCGGAAACGGTGATCGGCCCGGCAAGCCTCGAACTTCCGGTGCTGGCAAGCCTGGATTGGCCCGCAGCAGCGATAGCCATTGTGGCCGGGTTGATGGTCTGGCGCGGGGCAGGACTGGTAATTGTATTGTTGGTCAGTGTTGGCGCAGGGCTCGTTGCCACCGGATTTGCGCCCTGATCAGTCGAAGAGGCTTGAAACCGATTTCTCGAGTGCCGTGCGGTTGATCGCCTCGCCGACGAGTTCGGCGACGGAAACGACGCGGATATTGTGCGCAGTCTCGATGGCCGAAGTCGGCTGGATCGAATTGGTGATGACCAGTTCCTTGAGGCTTGAGGCAGCGATGCGGGCAACTGCACCGCCCGACAAAACGCCATGGGTGATATAGGCGGTCACGCTCGAAGCACCGATCTTGAGCAGCGCTTCGGCCGCGTTGCACAGTGTTCCGCCTGAATCGATGATATCGTCGATCAGCAGGCAGTCGCGGCCCTCGACATTACCAATGACATTCATGACTTCGGATTCGCCCGGGCGTTCGCGGCGCTTGTCGACGATGGCAAGCTGCGCCTCGAGGCGCTTGGCAAGCGAGCGGGCTCGCACAACGCCGCCAACATCGGGCGAGACCACGACGATATTTTCCAGATCGTAATTGTCCTTGACGTCGCTCGACAGGACGGGAACCGCAAAAAGATTGTCAGTGGGTATGTCGAAAAAGCCCTGGATCTGGGTGGCATGCAGATCCAGCGTCAGCACGCGGTCAGCGCCTGCAGTTGTAATCATGTTGGCGACAAGCTTGGCCGAGATCGGGGTGCGGGGACCGGGTTTGCGGTCCTGACGGGCATAGCCGAAATAGGGCAAGACCGCCGTAATGCGCTTGGCCGAGGCGCGTTTCAGCGCATCGATCATGATCAGCAGTTCCATCAGGTGGTCGTTGGCCGGATAGGATGTCGATTGCAGGATGAAGCAATCCTCGCCACGAACATTTTCCAGGATTTCAACGAAGATTTCCTGGTCTGCGAAGCGTCGGACATTGGCAGTGCCGAGGCGGATATCGAGGTATTTCGAGATCTGCTCCGCAAGTACGCGGTTCGAATTGCCTGCGAATAGTTTCATGGGAAGCGCCGCACCTGTTGGATTGTCTCACGTTTCGTCAGAAACGGGTCAACAATGTCACCCATAGAATTTGTCATCGCCGTCAGGATCGCCAGAATCTGTGCGACCCGGAATGGCTCTTGCCTATGCGCGGCTGTATAGGCGATGGGTCGGGCACTATCAATGCCAAGATTGAATTATCAACCGGGGTTGCGTGTGGATATCCAGGTTCGCAGGCTAGCCATTGTCGACTGGGCAACCCGGTTCAGAACCTCATCCGTGACACCTGACCACGGATCACCGGTTGCGCCACCGCCGCGTTCCTGACCCGATATCCGGTGTACGCGCGTTCCATTGGCGTCGAGCACATCCCAGACATAAACGAGAATCGTGCCCGTTCCGTCATTAAGCGCGGAGAAATATCCCTTTACCTGGTATTTCGCACCTTGTTGCAGGGACACGACCACCGGCACCTGATTGCTCTGTGCCGCATTGCGCATGGCATTTGCCAGGGAAGTTACGGCGGATTGCGGTGCGCCTGTTACCGGCAGGAAGGAAACCGGCGGAGTGGGACTGAGTGACGCGGTCTGGGTATTCTGGCCCTGCGGGTTCTGCCGGAACTGGCCGGATTGAACCTGCTGGCCCTGATTGGCGACAAGGGCTGTTTCATTGGACTGGGCAGAATTGCCGACTGTACCAGCTGGTTGCGGCGCATTGACCACCGATTGCTGCGGCGCGACGGCCGCGCTGCCGAGCCCTTGCGATACCGAGCCCGAATTGCAGGAAGCCAGCGAAATGGCCGCCGCAAGCAGCGTGGTGGTAACCATGCCCGAATTTCGGCTTCTCCTGATTCGTGTCGAATTGCGCGATGTTTCGCGGTGCTTGCCAGTCAATACAATCACTTGCTGCCTCGGTTGCCGCCGTTGATGTCCATACGGTTGGTTCCGCGAATCCCTGTTTAGCCGCTAACGGACGATAAGGTCAATTTCGTGACGTGTCAGACTTTCCGGTCCCGATGGGGTTGTTATGTAGCTTTGCCCAAGTGTCATGGCTGTATCCGTGTCACTGTCGGCAATGATCATGTGAATGAAGAACACCATGTTTTCGCGGATTTCCATTTCATTTCCCGCATAGATCATCGGTGTGTCCATCCAGCTTGGACTGAATCTGGCACCCAGTGAATATCCGCAGGCATTGAGGCGATGGCGCACCAGCCCCGCATTGTCCAGCACCCTGACATGGGCATCGAACATGTCGGAAATCTTGTTGCCGACCACCATGGCATCGCGAACCTCGACCAGTGCGTCGCGTGCAGCCGCATAAAGCTCCTCATGGCGCGGGGTCGGCTTGCCGATGATGAGCGTTCGCATCATGGCTGCGTGGTAATGTGCCATCGTGCCCGCCCATTCCAGCGTCAACTGGTCATTCTTCGACAGCTTTCGCCGACCCGCCTTGTAGCGGCACAAAAGCGCATCCTTGCCGGAGCCGATGATGAATTCGTTTCCGGGATAATCACCGCCGCGCGAAAAGATTGCCGAATGCATTGCAGCAAGGATGTCGCCTTCGTCGGCTCCGGCCTTTGTCAGTTTGATGGCCTCGTCAAAGGCAAGGTCCGCCAGTTCGCCAGCCTGCCTGACATAGGCAAGTTCTGCCTTCGACTTCACTGTTCTCAGCCGTTCCACAAGGCCGGAGGCATCGCTGGTTTCGGCGAAGGCCTTCAACCTCTCGTCGAGCGCCTTGCCGTGCTTGGCCGTCAGGCCGACCGTGTCATATTCGATGCCTATGCGGCAGCCAACCAGGTCGAGGTTACCAAGGACATTGTAAAGGTCGAGCGTAGGATCAGCTCCGGCCCTGTCGGTCCAGATGACGATATTCTCTATATTCGAGGTGTGGCGGGCCTGACGAAGGTCGGGCGAACGGGTAACCAGCACCATCTCGCCGTTGCGCTTGACGACAAGGCATTGGAAGAAGCAGAAGCCGAAAGTGTCGTAGCCGGTGAGCCAAAACATGCTTTCCTGCGAAAACAGCAACATGCATTCGAGCTTGTTCTCGTCCATGGCGGCCTGCAGGCGCTCGAGCCGATTGGTATATTCGGAGGCGGAAAATGCAGTGCCATGGTCAACTCCTCAAATGATTGCGGAAATCTGGCGGCCATAATCGGCCTCGCCACGATGGGTCTTTCGCCGGTAGGAAAAGAAGTTTTCCTCGTCTGCATAGGTGCAGTGGCCGGTCCAGCGCGCACTGACGCCGGCCTTTTCCAGCCGGTCCGTAATATAGCCGGGCAAATCGAACAACATATGGCCTTCTAGCTCTGCCGGTTTGCAATATTTCCGATTGTCCTGGTGAATTGCCTGAAGCCGCTCCACGAATTCGGGTCCAACTTCGTAATTCTTCTGGCTTATCACCGGCCCCAGGGTTGCAATCATGTCCGCCCGGTTTGCGCCAAGCTTCTCCATGGCAAGGATCGTGTTTTCGAGAACCCCGGTGGTTGCGCCCTTCCAGCAGGCATGCGCCGCGCCGATGACGCCAGCCCTGGGATCAGCAAACAATACGGGTCCGCAATCGGCGGTAAGGATACCGATGGCACGTCAGGCGTGGCGGTTACCACGGCATCTGCCTGCGGTCGTTCGTTTTCACCCATCGGTGCGGTGATCACCGCGACATCGGGTGAATGGACCTGGTGGACTGTTACCAGTTCATCGCCCCTGGATCCCAGAAAGGCGGCGACGCGGCGGCGATTTTCCAGGATGGCGGCCCGGTCGTCATTCGAACCCAGGCCGACATTCAAACCCTTGTAGATTCCTTCGGGAAACCCCACCCTTGCGCGTGAAAAAGCCATGCAAGATCGGATGTGCATATTCCTGCGCCGCACGCGCAAAAACATCACACGAAAGGGGGACGGGGAGCGTCATCGCTGCCGCGTATCGATCATATTGCCGCATTTCATGATCCCAGATTGGCCGTGGATTGGGGCGGTGTCAATGTTCCGTTTCAGGCATGTGAAAGGGTGGGAGGTCCGGTATCGGTTGGTCCGTGCAATGCCAAAGACCCATGACCTTGAACAGATTGCCCATTTCATCCGTCCCAGCCAGCCTTTGCACTTCACCGCGAATCTGTTCGCGCCGGGCGGCATCGGCATTGGCGCCCAAAATCCCGGCGCGCTGGAGCAATCCCATCGCCAGCAGGAAATCGCCCTGGCAGCAAATGGGCGCAGCGGCGATATCGGTGGCCTTCGCCAGAGCCCTGAGGGGGGCAAAGTCAACATGGCTGGTCAGGTCGGCCTGGCCCGGCTTCGCCAGCGGTTCGGCGTAAGTGTGGGATCGAAGCGCCTGAAAGGTGTCTCCAAAGCCCGATGCCGAATGGCCGTAGTCGATCAGCAGGGCAGCGCCATTGCAGGTCTTCAGCCTTTCGCACAAGGCAAGGATGAAGGCTTCACGCGCTGGCGATATCTCGAAGACAGCGCCATCCGGTTCCAACTGGTGACCTTCCGGAAGCAATGCCGGGTCGATCTGTCCCGCGCCCAGCGTGAAGGCCAGTTTGCCCGCGTCATCAAGGCCAACGCAGTTTTCCAGCCAGTTGCGACCGGATTTCACATATTGGCGGATTGGCATCACATCCAGCAATTCGTTGGCGATGAACAGCATCGGCATGGGCGGAATGGCTTCCATCGAGGCATGCCAGTGGATGTCAGGTGCGAGCCCTGAAAGACGCTCGCGCTGGCGTGCCATCATCGCCGGACTGGTCTCGATCAGATGGACGCGGATCGCCGAGAGGAAATCAGGAAAATTTCTTGCTGCCCGCAACAGATCGGCCATCAGGGTGCCGTTTCCAGGACCGGCCTCGACCAGCGCCACCGTCCCTGGAGAACCTATTCCATGCCAGGCGGATACACACCAGATCGCGATCATTTCGCCGAAAAGCTGGCTGGTTTCGGGGGCAGTGATGAAATCTCCCTTGCTGCCAATTGCCGGTTTGCGATTGTAATAGCCATCAACTGGATCGCTCATGGCGACATGCATGAACTCGGCCAGCGACATCGGGCCGGAATGGGCGATCATTCTCGCAAGGCGCTTATGCAATCCTGCCCCAGCCATCGTCACCCGGCCTTGCGATGGGACGAGGTCTTCATGGCCCAAAGGCCAAGTGCAATCATCGGCAATGAAAGGACCATGCCCATGGTCAGCCAGCCAAAGGCGAGGTAGCCAAGTTGCGGGTCTGGCAGACGAACAAATTCGATCAGGATACGGCAAAGCCCGTACCAGGCGACAAAGGCACCTGCCACGAAGCCGGGATCTTGCAATTTCAGCATTCGGTGGGTGAGAAACCGCAAGACTAGGAACAGGACAAGTCCTTCCAGCAATCCTTCATAAAGCTGGCTCGGATGGCGCGGTTGCGGCCCCGCTGCAGGGAAAACCACGGCCCAGGGCAGATCACTGACCTTGCCCCACAGTTCCTGGTTGATGAAATTGGCAATCCTGCCAAACAGGATGCCTGGTCCGACACATGCTGCAATGACATCGAACAGGGAAAAGGCGGAAAATCCCCTCGATCTTGCAAAGAGAAGCATGGCGATGATCGTCCCTGTGAGGCCTCCATGAAAGCTCATGCCGCCAGTCCAGATCATCAGGATGCGCAGCGGATTTTCCAGATATGCCGCGAGGTCGTAAAAAAGCACATGGCCGATGCGTCCGCCGACAATGATGCCGATCACGGCCCAGGTGAGGAAATCGTCAAGATCAGCGGGTGATATCGGCGATTGCCTGTTTCCCCACAGGCGTTCATTGGCAACCAGCCTGCGCGCATACCACCAGCCAAAAAGGATGCCAGCAACATAGGCAAGGCCGTACCAGTGGATTTCAACCGGGCCCAGATGCAGGAAAACCGGGTTGATTGGCGGGAAGGGAATGGCAAAGATCGGCATGAGGGGTCCGGTTGCGTTGTCGGTATACGCTCATGCCATGGCGAAGTGACAGCGTAAAGGCACCGTGAAATTCCATCCCGATATTGACGATGGCGCCATGGGCAGTTTGCTGTAGAACCCGACTAACCGTCACAATTCCCTTTCAAGCCTTCCGGAAGTGAAGAACTGTCAAACCGGCCGCTTGAAAAGGGAAGTTCGTATTTCCGCTTTTTCCTGTTTTTGAGATTTGTTACCAGCAGCGTTACGCTGCCGACTTCTTCTGATTTTGCATCGAATAATGATGTCACCTCCCAGGATTCAAGGTCCCTTGAATTCTCGCCGACGGCTCCGGAATTGTCGGCACCGGTTGCGTAACAACCGACTTCTTCGAAACTGCTTCCGCGCAAGAACCAGACCAGCCGCATGTCGGAGCAGTAGCCCTGTCCGCAATAACCGGCGTCCATATTGAGCCCAAGCGTGTTGGTTGAATAGGGTTCAATCGAGATTTCAGGACCCGCGCCCCATGAACCCATCGTGGTAGCTGCAATTGATTGAGCCACCGAGTTCCATTTTCCATCATCCATGCGATACGCAAACAGGCTCAATTGCGGCGCGCAAGCGTGGCAATCCTCGCCCGCCGCGATTGATCCGACAACCACGGTCCGAAGTTCGGAGCCAGCAATCCGCACGGTCTTGTCGGCAAGAACCGAATGGTCGCAATTGCTTCCGCATTCGAGCCTGGAGGAAGCCTCTTTGGCAGTTTTGATCGCCAGTTTCTGCAACTCGTCCACGGCTCTGGCCGGATTTGGCAGCAAGAGCTGGAACAAGAAAATTGCAAGCATGATCGGCAATGTTCTGGCCTTGAAGGGCATTTGAAAGCTCGTCCTCAAACGTCACGTTGAACTTTCGGTCCGGCGATTTCGTGCCGTCGTAATAGGTCACGACCACCTGCATGGATTTGGTGTTTTTCGAGATCTTGCGGTAGATCTCGGCCTTGTCCGGCACGGAATACGGATTGGCCGGGTCGCAATCAAGCAGCGGCCAGGTTTCAAATTTGCCGGAATTGTCGAAGGCGTATTCTATTTTCTCGATACCGCAACGATAGGAAACCAGATGGCTGAAATAGACCAGGTGGCCGTTGAATTCGCGGAATGACAGCCAGGCGGTCCAAAGCTGTTCGAGGATCTGTTTCTGGCCAGCTTTCAGCGCGTCGTCCGGGTCGAAGCGGATCGGGAAAACACCTGCTTCCTCGCCGCGCTTGTCGCGCCAAGTGACGTAGATTTCACCGGCTGGCTGGTCTCCGGGCAGGGAAAACCAGGTTACAGGCATGGGTGCGCCGGTGCGCTGGTCGATCTGCGGCATGGTGCCGGTATCGACAAAGTCGCCGTCCTTGCCGAGGCGGTAGCCGAATTGAAGGGCGGGTTCGGGCAGGGATATTGTCACCTGCCAGCCTGCATTCGAACGGCTGAAGCTGGCGATCGGCTTGGACTTGCCTGCCTTTGGCTTTGGGTCGAGCCTTGGAAGCATGGCAACCGTTGCACCTTCCTGGAAGTTGCCTTGCGAACCGCGCAGCAGGTTTTCTGCAGCACCGCCTTCGCCCGGATTGAGCGTAACGGTGCCGATGATCTGGTCGTAATAGGCGGGGGTCTGGATATGGCCGATCTCAGCCGCGAGATCGCGTACGCTGACCTGTGTAGCCTTGGCAATCTCTACAATCGAGGCGTTGGGCTTTTGCAACTCGCTCAGAAACTGGCGCGTGAAGACCGAATTGGGATTGGTGTCCGCGTCATTGAGACGATCAAGGGCGGATTGCCCGATGCCAGCGGAAAACAGCACGAAAACGCCCTCGGATGGCGCCATGCGCGCAAGGCCTGCCTGGCCGTCAATCGAGCGCTTGCCCGGCAATGCGAAGGGGTTGTCGCGGCAGGCATCCAGGATGAGGACCACGGTTGATGCGCCAGCCTTTTGCAATCGGTCGGCAAGATCGTCAGCCAGAAAGGCTTCGTCGCGCACCAGGCCTTCCTCGCCCGGGCCAGCGGGTGGAATATCAACCGGCAGCAGGAAGTTCTGCCTGGAAATCGCAAAGCCGTGCCCGGCATAGTAAAACAGCGCGAGGTCGCCCGGCTGGATCGATTTTTCGAATTCGAGGACGGCGCGGCTCATGGCGCGTCGACCAATATCTTTCGCGGTGGTTACCTGGAAGCCGATAGCGGCCAGTTCCTTCGAAACGGCTTCGGCGTCATTATTGGCTTTTTGCAGCTTGGCGACATTCTCGTAGTCGTCATTGCCAATGACCAGCGCTACCCGCCTTTGCTCCTGTGCATTCGCGGTGTGGGGGCAGGCCAGTCGGGACAAGGATAATCGCGATCAGGACAATCGGGAGCGTTGCAAACACATTGCGACAGATCGCGCCCAAAGCTTTTGCCATTTTCGCCCTCCATTTTATGGTCTCGACACAAGGCATATTGCCCGATGAAACCAGAATATCCAATCCTGCCCAGATGATGTGACACTTGTCACATCTGCGCAAAATTCAGGTTACCCGACAAGGACAGTTTCACGCATTGAAACCGTGCTCAATGGAAGCTACTTGTGAGGCAACAAGGAGATTTGAGATGAACCAGGGCCAGAACCGCATTTTTGATGAATTCGCAAAGCTGATGACGGATGCCGCGGGTGCGGCCCAGGGCGTCAAGCGCGAAGTGGAGACCGCCTTTCGCTCGCAGGCAGAGCGTTTCATGGCCGACATGGATCTCGTCAAGCGCGATGAATTCGAGGCGGTCAGGAAATGGCAGCAAATGCGCGCGCCGAAAACGAACTGCTGAAGAAGCGGATCGAGGCACTGGAAGCACAGATCGGTGCTGGCAGTCCGGAAAAACCGGCGCGCAAGGCGCCTGCGGGCAAGAAATAATCATTTCACAAAACTTTTTATCCACAGCCCTGCCGACTCGGATTTGCGAGTCGGCAGAATCGCTTAGCGCGGATCCTGCAATTTGTGATTCAAGGCTTCTCCACAGATTCGGTTCGGGCTCGGCCGATTGCGGGGTAGCCAAACCAACGCCCGCGAATAGACTGAAATTACAGGATGATTCGCGGCGGACCTTTTCAGCCAATGCCTTGCAACCAGATTGCCGGGCGGCGAAGCTGAATATCGAATCCCTGTATTCATGTTGCATGCGTTGCGTTGTTCCCGACAGACAGGCAATCGCCGTGCGGCGGCGGAAGCGAGGATTGATGAGCCTTCTTGAACTGGAATTGGAACGTGAAATGAACCCGGTTGACATGATCGAGCAAGTGGCCTCGGTCAATGACTGGGATTTCGAGCGTTCAGGCGATGACGAGATCAATGTCACTGTCAGCGGTCTTTGGGCTGATTACAGTGTGTCGTTCTCATGGATGGAGGATTTCGAGGCCCTGCATCTTGCCTGTGCATTTGATCTCAGGGTGCCGGAACGGCGCAGCGCGGAAACCGTGAAACTGCTGTCGCTGGTCAATGAGCAATTGCTGATCGGCCATTTCGATCTCTGGGCGCGTGAGGGCGTGATCATGTTTCGCCAGTCGCTGCTGCTCAATGGTGGTGCGGAGCCGAACGGCGAACAGTTGGAATGCCTGTTGTCGAGTGCGCTTGAGGCTTGCGAGCGGTATTTCCAGGCGTTCCAGTTCGTCGTCTGGGCTGGCAAGACAGCGCAGGAAGCGCTTGACGGGGCCTTGTTCGAAACGCAGGGCAATGCCTGAATTCCTGCTCGCCGTTCAAACTGCGGCTTGAGGTTGGCCGCAAATGCTGGCAATCAATTGCAATGACAAAATCAACTGCAAATACTGACTTCACCATTGCGCTTGTTGGTGCCGGCAATATGGGCGGCGCCATGTTGAGCGGCTGGCTAAAGGGCGGAACACCTGCCGCAAGCATTACCGTCATTGACCCATCACCGCCGCCTGCCATGGCGCAAATGATGGCCGAGCATGGTGTTGCAAGCCTTGTTGCGGCACCAGCAGGCTTTGATCCCGATATTGTCATACTGGCCGTCAAACCGCAGATATTCGACCAGGTATTGGCCGCCAATTTCGGTCTTTGCGGGCCGCAGACTGTTGTGGTTTCAGTTGCTGCGGGAAAGACCATCTCGACCATGGCATCGATCCTTGGCAGCAATGCCGGTGCCATCGTGCGCTGCATGCCCAACACTCCGGCGCTTGTCGGGCGGGGCATCACGGCATGTTGCGCGAACAATCAGGTCACGGACTTGCAACGCGCCCGGATCACCCAATTGCTGCGCTCCACCGGGTCGGTGGAGTGGGTTGACGACGAGGCCCTGATCGACGCTGTAACCGCGGTTTCGGGAAGCGGTCCGGCCTATGTGTTCTACCTCGCGGAATGCATGGCGGCAGCCGGCATGGCGCAAGGCCTGCCTGAGGAACTGGCGATGAAACTTGCACGGGAAACGGTGTCGGGTGCTGGCGAATTGATGCGCCAGTCAGCCGAGGCAGCCGGCAAGCTGCGCCAGAACGTGACTTCGCCCAATGGCACCACAGCAGCTGCGCTTGCAATCTTGATGGCTGAGAACGGCCTTGCCCCGCTGATGGCGGAGGCAATAGCGGCTGCGCGCAAGCGATCGGAAGAATTGTCGGGCTGAAACCATGGAAGACCAGATTGGCATAGAAGATTTTTCAAGGTCGACATTCGTGTGGGCACGATTGTCGAGGCGGAGCCCTTTCCCAGGCGCGCAAGCCTGCCATCAAGCTTCGGGTCGATTTCGGGCCGGTGATCGGCATCAAGCGCAGTTCTGCCCAGATTACCGTGCATTACAAGCCGGAAGAACTGGTAGGACGGCAGGTAATGGCGGTGGTCAATTTCCCGCCACGCCAGATCGGGCCGTTGATGTCCGAGGTGTTGGTGCTGGGCTTTCCCGATGAGAATGGCGCGGTTGTGCTGGCCAATGTCGATCTGAAGGTTCCCAATGGCGGACGGCTGCACTGAAAGGCGAAAGGCTGGATGACATGAAGATGACTGCGCTGGCACTTGTTGTTGCATCCTGCTATTGCCTGCCTCGGCTCAGGCGCAGAATTCGCCATCCCAGATCGTGACAGGAAGCGGGAACGTCAGTGTGGATGGCAATCAGGCCGCGACAAGCGGTGATGTCACATCCAGCGGCGAGGTGGTCACGGATGGTTCCAGCAATGTCTTCATCAATGGCAAACCGGCAGCGACCGTCGGGTCAAAGACGAATTGCGGTGGCACCGTCGTGACCGGCTCCTCCACCGTTTTCATCAATGGCAAGCCGATGGCGACAAGCGGAGCGAGCGCTGTTCCGTGCCCAACCCAATAAGGGCTATAGCGGCAGTCTGACGATGGCGCGCAAGCCACCCATCGGGCTTTGATGCAGGTTGATGTCACCGCCATGATTGCGGACGATGTCGCGGGCGATTGAAAGCCCGAGACCGGTTCCGCCCTCGTCAACATTGCGGGCCTGGTCAAGACGCATGAATGGCTTGAAGACCTCTTCGCGCTGGTCCTCTGGAATGCCCGGTCCATCATCGTCAAATGTGAGGTTGCCCAGCCATTGCCCTGGTTGACCTTGATGGCAAGCCGATCCGCGTGTCTGAAGGCATTGGATACCAGGTTTGCAATCAGGCGCGCCATGGCGTTGCGTCGGACCCTGATCGTGAAATTCTGCGGGCAGCGGATTTCGAGCTGCTTGTGCTTGGCGAGCGCCTCGCTTTCATGGCGGGTCAGCATCTCTGCAATATCAACGTCTTCGGGCGATTCTCCGCTCTCACCCCGGGCAAAGTCGATATAGCCCTGAAGCATTCGCTGCATCTCGTCCACGTCGCCCTGCAACTCTTCCATTTCCGGGCCTTCGCTGGTCAGGGCCAGTTGCAGCTTGAAGCGGGTGAGAATGGTACGAAGGTCATGGCTGACGCCTGTCAGCATGGCAGTGCGCTGCTGCATCTGGCGTTCGATGCGCTCCCGCATCTGCAGGAAGGCAAGACCCGCCTGACGCACTTCGCGGGCGCCACGGATGCGGAAATCCTTCGGCATGTCGCGGCCCTTGCCGAAACTCTCTGCGGCCTGTGCCAGTGCCTGGATGGGACGGATCTGGTTTCGCAGGAAAATGACAGCAATCAACAGCAGGACCATCGAGGTGCCGATCATCCAGATCAGGAAGATGTGGCTGTTGGAAGCGTAAGCCGAATTGCGCTTGGCAAAGACCCGCAATACGGCCTCCGGTTTTTCCAACCGGATGCGGATTTCCAGAAGGTTCGAATCCCCCACAGTGTCAATCCAGAAAGGCCGATTGATCTGGCGGGCAATCTGCTCGCGCAACGTGTCATCCAGCAACGAGAAAAACGGTTTGCTGCCTGCAGGTGGAAAAGGGTCGGGTGGCAGGATCGCGATATTGAGGTCCAGCCTGTCACGGGCAATGCGGATGATGTCCGAGTAGTCGTCCTTCTGCGGATAAGTCTCGATCGTGTCGATGATCGAGGCAATGTCAGCCGTCACGGCGCGCGACAGTCGCTGTGTTACCGTCTGCCAGTGACGTTCCATGAATACGAAGGCGATGACGGATTGCAACAGAACCATGGGTACAATGATGATGAGGAGGGCGCGGGCATACAGCCCCTTCGGCAGGCGCGATGAAACCCAATGCGACAGGATGCGCCATGGATTTCGCCGCAACCTTGACGAGGGTAAATCGCTTGTCTCATTCACCATTTCATTTGCCCTGCATCAGTCAGTGGACAGGCGGTAGCCGATGCCACGCACGGTCTGCAGCCATTTCGGATTGGCAGGATCGTCCTCGATCTTGCGGCGCAGGCGGTTGATCTGGACATCGATCTTGCGCTCGCCAGCGATGGTGTCCTCGCCAAGCAATTCATGCCTCGCAACGGTTTCACCGGGTTGTGCTGCAAATGCCAGCATGATCTCGATTTCGCGCTCGGTCAGGCGTATGGGGTCATCGCCCCGCTTGAGTTCGCGCCGCTTGAGCGAGAACCGATAGGGTCCAAAGGCGATATTCTCGATTGCAGGAGCCTGTGTCCTTGCCGTGCGCTTCAGGATGGAGGCGATGCGCAACAGCAATTCACGAGGCTCGAACGGCTTGGGCAGGTAGTCATCTGCTCCAGCCTCCAAACCCTCGATCCGGCTGTCGGCTTCAGCCAGTGCCGTCAACATGAGCACGGGCACGTTCTTGCCATTTGCGCGCAGGGATTGCGTGAGATTGATGCCTGTTTCCCCCGGCATCATGACATCGACAATCAACAGGTCGAATTCCATTCCGTCGAGCTTGCGGCGTGCCGAAGCGGCGTCACCGGCCATGGTGACACGGTAGCCGTGCTCGATGAGATAACGCCCGAGCAGTTCGCGAATGCGCCGGTCATCGTCGATCAGCAGCAAATGCGCCGCATCGTCATCAAGACCGGGGCCTTCATGGTGTTCCAGCGGGCTTGCCGGAGGCTGATTGGAGCTTTTCGAGGGGCATTGCTTCCTCCCATTTGCGGTTCTGTCAGCTATCCTTCCTTGCTGGACAGGTTGGCCAGAACAGCACGTTCCTGAGGGTTTATCATGTTTTTCATGAAGTCAGCGACCAATGTGTCGGCGCTCAATCCACTTTCGCGCATTGCAGCATCGATACGGCGTGACTGTGGCCGCGACAGTTCAAGCACCAGTTCACGGCCCGACTGCGTTGGGAACAAGCGCCGCTGGCGGCGGTCTTCACGACCCTCGATCTGGCGAATATGGCCAGCGTCAATCAATTGGCGCAAGACCCTGGACAAGCTCTGCTTGGTGATTGCCAGAATGGATATCAGGTCGGCCACCGTCATTCCGGGCTTGCGATTGACGAAATACAAAGCGCGGTGATGGGCGCGGCCAAAGCCGAAGCGCGACAGGATGCGGTCAGCGTCTGCAGTGAAATCACGATAGGCGAAGAAGATCAGTTCGATATTGGCAATTTGCGGAATTTCAGATTCCGTTATCGGCTCGACAACGATCTGTGAAGTTGCATCTGCATCAGCTTTCATTGCGCTTTGCTCCGGTCTTCATTTGCCCTTGGGCAGGTGGGTGGGCAGGCAGGCACGAGATGCAGTTTGCCACAGGGCCCGATTTAAGTCAGCACTATTGACTTAATTTTGGACGAGGCATAGGTTTTTTCGCAAATTACAACATCCGGAAAGCTGCGGGAGCTCATCCGGAAAGCCGGAGCATTACCGATGGCAGCTGTACCCTATGACCGTCTTGGCGGACATATCTGGTTCAATGGCGAGTTCGTCGCCTGGGAAGACGCAAAGATTCATGTTCTGACCCACGGATTGCATTATGCCAGTTCCGTGTTCGAGGGAGAGCGGGCCTATGAGGGCCGTATCTTCAAACTGGAAGAGCATACGGATCGGCTTTTCTATTCCGCTGAAACGCTCGGCTTCGGAAATTCCCTACGGCTTCGTGACGTGATCTTGGGCCTGCATTGACGAGATCGCCAAGCAGGGATTGCGCGACGCCTATATCCGTCCCGTCGCTTGGCGCGGCAGCGAGATGATGGGTGTTTCGGCGCAGAACAACCGCATCAATGTGGCAATCGCCGCATGGGAATGGCCGGGACTATTTCAAGCCGGAAGAAAAGCTCAAGGGCATCCGCCTTGATATTACGAAATGGCGCAGGCCTGACCGGCAACGGCACCCAGTTTTGCGAGAGGCTGCCGGTCTTTACATGATCTGCACGCTGTCCAAACATGCCGCCGAGGCCAAGGGCTATGCCGATGCAATGATGCTCGACTATCGCGGGCAAGTGGCAGAGGCAACCGGGGCCAATGTGTTCTTCACCCGTGATGGTGCCATCCACACGCCGAAACCCGACTGTTTCCTTGATGGCATCACGCGCGCACGGTGATCGAGCTTGCGCGCCGTCGCGGCGCGAAATCATGGAGCGGAGCCATCATGCCCAGAAAAGCGAACTTTCCAGCTTCGGTGAATGCTTCCTGACAGGAACGGCTGCAGAAGTGACGCCGGTCTCGGAAATCGGGCCTTACAAATTCACGCCGGGCCGAAGTCTGCACGGTGTTGACTGATTATGACGCGGAAGTGCGCGGCAAACCGGCAATCAGGCGGCTTGAGGCAATGGTGGCACATCATTTGCGCCGTGAGAATGGTGCGCATGGTGCCAATTCCTTAGCGTAACGTTAATTTTCCTTTGAATTTTTTTCTGCCAAACCGATGACTGCTTTGTGCCGGTTGCGGGCATTTGATGCGCACGCGAAGAATTCGCGGCCAGACGGAGACAGGAATTGGCGGAAAGCACTGATGTTCAATCATCATTCAGGCAATTTCCGGCGCGGTTGTACGGCGGTATCGTTAACAACATCGTCAAGCAGGCTGCAATGGGCTTGCTGCCAAAACTGATCGCGCTGGTGCGTGAAGGCGGCGTTGGCGGCGGCATGGCCGCTTGGCCGATCATTTGCGGCATGATGGAGCCCGGCGATGCCACAATGGCGATGGACATGGGTCCGCTGATCAGCAACATCGGTGGCGGCCTCGGCGGCGGCGGCGTTTGACCGCGTTGCCGGTACCGATGTCGGCGGCAAGAAATAATCTTCGCTGTGAAGGCATGACAGGCGGTCCAGTGCATGGGCGCCGTTTTTTGTTTTTTGACCTTGTTGCAAGGATCGTCTACCCCGTAACCAGATGCAATTGCAGGAAGACCGCATGACGGATGTTGAAAAAGGCCAGTTGCAGGCGGCCATCGTGCCGGTGACGCCATTCCAGCAAAACTGCCTCTTGTTGTGGGACAGCGTGTCGAAACGCGGTGCGGTCTTTGATCCCGGCGGCGATGTCGAAGACGATCCTTGATGCCCATCAGCCAGACCGGCATCAAGGTCGAGGCGATATCCTGACCCATGGCCATATCATCCGTGCAGGCGGTGCGGAAGAACTCAAGGCCGCACTCGGCGTCGAGATTGTCGGCCCGCATGAAGCCGACAAGCCGCTGCTGCAAGGCATTGAAAAGCAGGCGGAAATGTTCGGCGTGGCTGGTGCCTATCGCAATGCAAGTCCCGATCGCTGGCTCAACAAGGCGACAGTGTCGAGATTGCGGGCGGCACCGCTGAGATCTTCCTGTCCCGGCGCATGCGCCGGGCAGCTGACTACATATCTTCAACAGCGAAGCCCGCTTTGCCCTGTTGGCGATGTGCGCGCTGTTCTGGCGGCTCGGTCGGCCGCACGGATCTGGGGCGGCAGTAGTCACGATGCGCTGATTCGTGATCCGCGGCAAGCAGCCCGCTGGGCGACGATGTCGGCTTCATCTGCGGGCATGGGCCCGGCGGCTTTCGAGGCATGAGCACCGCGACCAATCCGTTCCTGAAGCAGGACGGCTGAACCGGCTTTCCAAAAGGGTGAAGTGTGAGGGATCAGTATGTTTCCAGGAAGCGTCTCGGCCCCTGGGAACACACAGGCATTTATCCTGTGGGGTCATTTGCCAGCGCCCTGGGTATTGGGGGAAGGCGCCGATCCCTCACAGGCCAAGGCTAGGATTTTATCGTTTACGTTGGGTTAACAGCAATAGACAAATTGCGATATTGTCACCGATTTTTCAGCGGTGGGGACAGGCCGGATAGAGGCTTGGCGAAAAAATCAAAGCGCCCCGCCGAGTCAATCGCTGATCCGGGAATGCAGGTCATGGTTGCGTCCCCGGATCAGCCATGTTGCAAAAGCCTGTTGGGCGGTCAGCCGACGCTGAGATTGACTGCCTTGGGGCCTTTTTCGCCGCCCGTCAGCTCGGTTTCGTCGAAACCTTCTGGTTTTCGGTCAGTTCCTGAAGGCCGGGTAATACGCACCGATAATGGACCGAAGATGTCCGGTCCGCCATTGTCGGCTTGACCAAAGCCCGGAAACCCTTGTCGGTATTGAAGAATTTTGCGGGGTACGCCGCTCGAAATGGCGCTGTTTTTTCTGCTTCGGAGGGCTGCGCCCAACCGTCTGACTGTCAAGGCCGACCGGCAGCCCCGCGGCCCGGAAAATCCCGCCGGAAAGCATGGCTTGACGCTCCATTGCGGCGTGATCGGGCGAAAGCACGCTTTGGTAGTCGGAAGAGCCATTTACCGCGTTCTTGCCGCAGCCCGTCAGCGCCGGCGCGTCCGGTCCTTGGCCGAATACCCGGGCTCTCATAGTAGCGCCCGGTGCGCCGTTTTCTCCCGATGTCGTGTCCCAGTTTTTGGCCCGCTGGCTGATCCCGTCCGAGATCAGTCCAGCGAATTGCACGCCATCAGGCGGGGTCTATCGGTCTTTCGATCTAGTTCACCGTGCCCGAATGGTGAAGCTATTGCCGTTTTTTCCCCGATTTTGACAAGTGAAACTTTGGTCCCGAGCAGGGAAGGTGGGATTCTTCTTCTGGCTGCCTCAACCCCTCCTGCCATATTACAGGGTGGGAAGGGGCTTACCCTACATTGCGTCATTCCGGGTTCGTACGCACCTCGGAATGATGGTGGATGGGTGCAGTTTCACGTTCACGCGGCCGCGTTCCGTCGTGGTTTTGAAAGAATGTTCCGACGCGCTACGGCCTGCAGCTCAGCGATGCGATTGAAAACAAGGCAAACCGCGATGCGGTGTCGCCTTTGTCCTGGGGCTGTGCGCTTGCCCCGCACCGCCCACCGCGCGAAGATTTTGCAGTCAGACTGGCACTGGGGCGCACTGTCCAGCTGACGCTCAGGTTGCCCACAAGGCATTCGCGCCCATGGCCCTGGCGCCATACAGCTGTGAAGCCCAGACCCGACGGCGATATCAGATGCGGCGTTTGCTGCGGACAACAGTGCGAGGATGATAGGGCGAGGTTTGGAAGGCTACAGGGATAGGTTTTTGGGGGAAAATTTTCTTTCGTCCTCCTCGCAAAGGCAAAGCGCACTGGCACGCCGTCAGCCCGATGATAACGGCGGATGAGGTACGGTCTTTACCCTCCCCCTTGTGGGAGGGTCGACCCAACGGGCCAAAGGCCGATGCGCAGGGTGGGGTCTTTCATTGCGCAAAATCCCTCCCAGATGTTAGAGGAGGCTTCAGAGTGCTGGTGGATGCTTTAACAAGGCTCAATCTGTGCTGGAGCAGTTAGCCCGAGCGTTTTCGGGTTTTGAAACCCGTCAGCATTTGGCCGCTGGTTGCAGGCATCACAATGGAAAGCCAGCGGACGGCATCATCTGGAAAGTCGATTATCGACCCATTCTTCTATGGCTTCAAGTCGACAAGAGCCATCACTTCCTTTCTTGAGGCAATTTGCTTTACCAAAGTTCAAATGTTGCCGCATCATCGGATTTTGGCGCGATGTCATTACCAGGCTTTCAATGATCGCGACAATTCTGGTCGTTTTGGAAAGTGTGTACCAGCTTTTGGCGCTCAATTGACAGGATTTTGGCACCAGTTTTGCCAGTCCTAGAGAGCCGGGGCCATTTGCGCTGTTCGTGCAATTTCACACTGCTTTTCAGCGCAATGGCGTTGTTAATCGCTTCACATTTGGCGCGGATTGGATGGCAAATGTCCGGGCCACATCTTCTATCATGTGACGTATTGCTTGTTCCATGTGCGTTGCGTCTGCCTTTGGGCTAGTGAAGTCACACGTTGAAGAATGGCAGTTCAGGCGTCTTTTTCTTCCTGTGCGATATCCTGAGTCTGGATTGATGCAATCATCTTTCGATGATATTCTTTCACGACTTTCTGCGCATCGCTCTTGTATCTCTTTGCAGCCTCCACTTCAATGCCAACCGTCTTTCTTCCTGCTATCGTCGCCGAGAGTCATGTACGTACATGGATTGGTCTTTTCTTCGGGTTCGATCTCAGGCAGCACAAAGGAGAATTGAATGGCCTTTTTCGACAAAAGCGAGCACCCAGAAGCCGTGCTCTGGCCCAACATCAATTCATTTCATTGTTTCGTGTTGGCCTTTTTTCGTCACTGCTCCACGATCCAATCCTTGTCACCCAACAGCAAATAGATTGACTCGGGGTGAGCGCAATATTGTCTGCATGCCACCGGAATGAGTTCAGTCACGAATTTTGGGTCGCATCTGTCGAGATCATCAACCACCACCAATACCGGCCTATCTGCATGACGTATCATGGAAAATCAGATTGCGAAATCTGTCCAGCGGATCGCAGAACCCAGGAATAGTTCTTTGCATCGGGTGTGCGGCAACAAGGATTCCGAAGAATACCGGAAATATGATGGATGATAATGCTGCGCCACCGCCAAAATGAGGAAAAGCAGAGTTGACCATGGTGTGTGGTTTTGGGTGCATTCTCCGCTGAAGGGATAAGCGCCGAGCGTTGCCTTTTCAGGATCAGGGACAACAAGCCGGTTTTGAACCCGACCTATACCATGGGCGACCAGTGCAAACAGGGCAACGAAGATTCGCGGAAATCGTCCCAGGCGTCCGATCCTCCACCAATATTCGCGAAATCTCTGATTCAACGCGCATGCCACCACCAGGGCTCCAATGGGGCCTTTCAATTTCACAGTGTGACGGAAAGCTTTGGTGGAAAGCCGCTTTTACTGTCGTATTATGATCGAGACAGGCACTACCCTCCATCGCCAGCTGCCAATGACCTTCAAGATGGACTCATAAAATACCCTGCATGGCGGATCTCTATGCTGGTGTCTCATGCATTGAATTGAACCACATTATGAAGCTGCAACAGGGCATCTGAGTGGCACCAGTAATTTTTTTCCGCCATCAGCACGAAGACAAGCGCCAGCAGTCTGTGCTTTGGATTGATCGTTGGCATGGATTCGAATGATGTGGAGTCGGTCTTGGTGGTTTGCCTCTACCAAAGTGCCTCGACGCGCCGAACAGCGCGAGCATCCGGGCTCGTCCTCCAACATCGTGTTTAACCTGCCGAGTCCACGCCGAGCATCGAATTTCATCCCAGTTTTGGCGCATCCTGTGCAAATAGTTGATTGGCGATTCAAACGGTTTGCGCTAAAACCAGTGCAGATAGCAAGCAGGTCCTTGTCGTTCAGGTTTGTCTCCTTGAAAGTCAGTCTGTGCGGAGATTTGTAATGGGCGGGGGCTGTCCAATCCTCTCGGCAAGATCCGCGTTCACTTCATGCGCATCGCGCTCCCAGAAAGTTCCGCCTTCCTCGACGATGGCATTGATGATTTCCTTCTCGCTCTCGCGGGCAAGGCCGAAGAGTGATTGCTTGCCTTGAAAGCGGCGTTCGAGAAAATCGATCCAGACAACACCAGTTCGGATTGTCCGGCCGAGAAGATTGCTTTCAGGCCGGTCAATTCCTCGAAAACCAGTCTGGTGTTTCGCCATGCCAGAGCAGCGTTGCGCGCAGGGCTGCCGCCTTTGTCTTCGAGGATTTGCAGGTCGAGGAGAAATTGATTTCAGACAGCAGCAGCAGCAACATCAGCAGCAACATCAGCAAAGCAGCAGCAGCAGCATCAGCATCAGCAGCATCAGCAGCACGAACGGCAGCACGAGCGAAGCGGCAGCAGCAACTTTGAGCCGCGCCGCAGCAGCAATACCATCAGCATCAAAAGTAGCAGTAACATCGGCAGCAAAAGCGGCAGCAGCAGCAGCAGACTTGTTTTCAGCGGTTGAAAACGCGCTCACAAGTGCTGAGAACAGGTTCGCCACAACACTTAGCAAGAGGTCAAGCCCTGCTGACCAACCAGTGCCATGGAACGCCAGTAGGTTTGGAAGAGTGGGCAGACCCTCAGCGCCCTCTTTGCGCAGTGGCGCCGACGCTACGTGGCTTGTCCCTGAGCCCGGCTCGCAGTTCCTTCCCTGTGGTGATGTTGATTGCCATGCCGATTCCCGTTCCCGCTTTCATATGGCCATGAAATGTCCCGGTTGCAAAGGGCTATGGCTTCGCGCGGTTTTTCTCCTTGCCAAAAAGGCGGGAAAGGCTGGAAGTTTGGCTGGTTGAAGCAGGGGCGATAACCGGAGAATGAAAACATGAAAGAATGGTGTTGCCTGCTGTGTTGGAGGGCGCAGAATGCAGGCTCTGGCCTGCTGATGGCGGTGCGGGATCAGCTTGCAGCAAACAATTTGGCGCCATTGCCTATTCACCCAATACCGGCGCGCATGGCTACTCCTACGACTACAGCAGTCGTGGTGAGGCGGAAACCTATGCCATGAACGAATGCCGCAAATATGCCGGTGACTGCCGGGTGGCCATCTGGTTCCGCAATGCCTGCGGGGCGCTGGCTGTCGGCAATATTGGCGGCTGGGGCAGCGGCTGGGGAGACGGCCAGCAGCGGGTAGTGGAGGCGATCAATACTTGCCAGCAATACTTTATACCGGCAATTGCCAGATCAAGCGCTGGGCCTGCTGCCCGACTCGCTAAGTTCGGACATCAAGATTGGGGTATGAAATCTAGCCGAGCAGGCTTTCGCCCTGTTCGGCAATCACAAGCCTGGCCTTGCGAAAAAAGGCCTGGCTTGCTTCATCGCTCATGAACAGGTCTGCGCGGATGAGGCGATGGCTTTTCATCTCGCCATTCACTGTCTGGAGATGATGCCGCAAAGCCGGTGACGTCGGCCGCCATCCTTTTGCGGTGTGGCGGCAGGTGATAGCCCTCATGGGTTTCTTCGCCGGTCAGGGCGTCAGGCTGTTGCGCCGCGCCGCCAAACGGTTTCCTGAAAAATGACGATGCTATCCCTTCATTGCCGTTGCACCCAGTTTCAGTGCGGCAAGGATAAAGGGTGCGGCATGCGTAAATGAAATCTGAATATGTCGATCAGTTTGACCAGCGTGCCAGCGACAATGGCATTTTCAGCTTTTCCCAGATATGCGGCTCCGGAAAGAACGAGGCGGAGCCAGCGTCAGGCAGGCGATGACGTCAGGTTCCATGGCAGCATGTCGAGCCGCACACTGGATGAGCGTGGTCGCCGGTTGGAAATCTTCTGAAAAGCTTGTATTAGCAGGTGCTAAAATAACGAATATCAGGAAGATTGCTGCGCGGCAAGCATAACTTCGAGTGCTGCGAAATCGTCGGGCACGACGCTGTCCTTGCGGATGCACCATTCAAGCAGGTGCGCGAACCAGGCCGCCTGTGCGGCGATGGTTTCCCCGTCAATGCTGCCCGGCAGGATGCGGACCTCGAATGTGTCCTTGCCCGGCAGGTCATGCACCAGGTTCATGAAATTGAAGTCACTGTATTTGGAAAGGTTGAGCGCTTGCAATTGCCGCGCGGCGGGCTTCCAGCCGGATTTGGCGAAGCCCGGCTGGCGGACAAGGGCGACGAGTTCCAGCGGCACCTTGCCGACGCGGCGGCAATGCGGGTTTGCCTTGAAACGGGATTTCATCTCCGCGCCGAAGCGGTGGCAAATCTCCACCAGCCGGCAGAAGCTCGTGGTGTGCTTGAGCCGCGCGGCATCGAAGTGAATGTGGACGGCGGCCTGTTGCGGCACGGTGAAGCCAAGCGCGCGGGCGGGCGCCAGCAATGCGTCAAGTTGGGCAAAATGGTTGCGCTCGAAGGGCGGCGTGATGAGTTCGCAAACGCGTTCGCGCTCGCCGGGCAGCGAGGCGGCAATCGCAAGGGAGCGGCCATGGCTGTCGGTGACGCGGTACATGCCTGCCTCGGCGCGCTCGACGCTGGTCTTGAAGAAACTGGCAAGGGGGGCCAGCGTCTTCGCCTGTTCGGCGCCCGGGTCGCAATGCAGGCGCACGAGTTCGAGCAGGCGCGCATCATCCGAGACGATGCGGTGCCAGCCTTTCTTGGATGGCGCACGGAAGTCGAGTTCATGCGTGATGGTCAGGTCATCGACACAGCGCGCGACTGGCTGGCCGTCATCCGTCACCACGTCAAAACCAAGCACGAGGTTTTCGAATACCGGCACGCCGGGGGCCGGCTCAGTTCGGATTGCGGATAGAACAGCGTCTTGAGCGTTGCCGTATTTGCATCCGCCAGGAGGCCATGGCGAGGTCACGGCGGGTCTTGCCGCGTGGCGCGATGAGTTCCGATCTCGAACCCGGCCTTCCAGCCGAATGACGGCGAGGAGGCCGGGTGAGATAGTGTCAGCATCGGTTGGTTCAAGATCAGCCGGAGATCTGGTAGCCGATCTGCCCGAGGATGAAGTCATAAAGCCGCTTGCGGCCCCAGTCGGTGGCGATTGCCGCAGCCTTGGCCTTGGCCTCATGCGGCTGGCGGCCCCAGGAACTGGCCGAGCACCACGGCATCATTGTAGCTCATCTGCAGATCTTCCCAACTGCAGCGCGACCGGCGGTGGAGGCGATATCGGCATCCACGAGGTTGGTGATGTTCCCCATGATCTTGTTGCCGATCACAGCCTTGGCGCCGACAATGTCGATGCCCCAGACCCGGCGACCTTCTTGGCATCACAATAGCCATAGGTGGAATTGGCGAGACTTCGAGTGCCTGCTGGTTTTGTGCCTGGGCAGGGAGTTCAAGCCGCCGGAAAGTGCAACTGCGAGGGCAGCGGCGGTGAACAAGCCGGAGAGGGTGTTTCTCAGGCGTGATGTCCAGTTTTTCATGGGGTGACCTTTCGGGTTCAACGATCTGGTTTTGTCGGCGCGTGAACCCGGAGCCAGGATAGTCAAGTCTGGGCAGCGTGTCCTTGCCAGTCGAATATGGCTCCAATTGTGTGCATTGACTGTATCAAAATGCACGTCGGTGACCTTTGTGCAATCCCAACCGGTTTCACGCTGGCACATGGGGTGGGGTTTGTCATGCGGAAATCACGGGCTTCAGGCCGGGCGCACCGGCTGGCGCAGGATTGTCCTCAGTTTTCGGGTGCCGTCCTGCGCGGGTCGGACAGGTAGATTTCATGATGCTGGCCGTTGAAGGTGAGGCCACGCGCGGAGCATCAGCTCGTGGTGAAGGCGGTGCAGCACAGGTGCCTCGTCTGCGAACGGGCCGACATGCAGCTTCGTCAGGCAGCGGCCTTCGTCAAAAGCTTTCCATCCGCAGGCTTTCCGGCTTGTCGTCACGTTTCTTTCGCGTCTTTTCAATTGCCGTGTCGACCATGTGCGGCGTTATCCAGTCGGGCTGCATGATCATCAGTGTCCCAGCGCCATTCATCGCGGCGACCGGCTTCGGTGAAGGCCGAAAAATCGTCGGCAAACCACAGGCCGCAGCGGCATGACGGCATAGTCGCGCCCAAGCTCCTTCTTCGACATGAATTTGAGCGGATAGGAAAGCGAGAACAGCCATTCGACGGCGGTGAAATATTCCGCTGCCTCGCCGGGCGATCCCTTTCCGTCGACCATGAGATATTGGAGCGGCGGCACATCGACCTCGACCCATTCCTTTGCAGAAGGGGCATAGAGGGGTTTGAGGGTTTTCTTGAAATCGGTCTTCTGTGTCATCTTAGGTCCGCCAGTTTCATTGATCAGGTCTTGCCTGACAGTCCTGGAGAAGGCCTTGTCGCCAATGGCTTTTTGCAAGTGGCGGTCGCCATTGCCAGCCGGTCGTTGTACGTCAAGGTTTACACGTTCATCACTTTTGCGGGTCCGGACAGGCCCGATCAGAAAGGCGGGAATCGCATACGGCAACCTTGCGGAAGAACTCTCCCCATTGCGCTACCTGGGCCTTGTCGGGCTTTGACTTGAATGCCTTTTGTGCGGAGTAGAACCCATCCCTGCCTTGAATTGCCTTGATAAAGGTCGCTTCAGGCTGTTTCGTTTGCGGATTTGTGGGGCAGTAAAGAAAGAAGAAGGATGGATAGCCATTTTCCATCCCGTTCGAGATCGGAAGATATTCAGATCCGGGGCAGCTGTCTTTCCACGACATGACCAGATTTTTCTCGTAAGCCTCGGGTTTCAGATCGGCCTTTTGGCGGAAAATCTGGAAAGTGATCATGTCAGTCCAGGCTTCGACCGTCTGGCCCTCGGGGACCAGTTCAATCATCAGCATCCTGGAGGTTTTGTCGGCGAAACCGGTGGCATAACTGGCACCTTTGGCATCAGGAATTTTTCCTCGCCTTGCTGGGCACTTGCGCCTGTTGCGGCCAGTTGCAACATGAAAACAATCATGACTGGAAGAAGGATCATTTTCGGCATTGGCTGCTCCGCAAAGGGTGGCATTGATCGGCCGTGGCTTGGCCCCAGGCTTCCCCATGGATATCAATTCTCATTCGGCTTCAAAAGCCTCAAGTTCTTCCATGGTTTTGATAATCCTCTTTCCCGATTGTCCATCGGAAATCGCCAGTTCAAGGCTCGTCCTGTGGGCAGGAGATGCGAGAAGATAAGCGGTCTCGTCCATGGCAGACCAGTCTTCGAGGGATACCATCACCACCGGCTTTCCCTTGACGCGAGTGACAATAACCGGCTCATGGTCATCGTTGACGCGATCCATGACTGAAGACAGATTTGCACGCAGGTCGGTTGATGAGTGCGTTTTCATGGCGTCAATGTACGTGTTTTTGGACAGAAATGCGAGGTTGAATGGAGTGGGGTGTGGGAGTACAGTTTCGGATGGAACAGTGCATACTGAACATATATCAAAAATAAAAAATGCAGCCACGCATAAATTATAAATAGTCACAACAAAAGTGAAATATTATCCCAATCAAAATCATGAACATCTTTTTGCGCTAAATATATTTCTGTCTTTTTTACACCGCTGATTGGCCAATATTCATTTTGAAAAGAGTCATTTGATGGCATAGGCGTTGCAGAATTCAAAGTATCTTTCATTACTACTATTGATGGTAGGTTCGGGATGCGGTTCTGAAGGCAGATTCTTGAAACTTCATCTAAATATTTTCCTAGCTGCCGTGGTAAAATCCTAGGCTTTCCCAATCTGTCAGCTAGGTCGCTGTAACTGATATATTTTCCACCTTCGCGAAGGAAGGTGACGAGCACTCGAATTATTTCTTTTGCGGTTTCCCGATCATTTTTCGATACGGAGCTGTACATTGAATTTATGTCCTCGCAGATATTGGGGATCCTAACGCCTTCCTAAGCTCGTCACGGCGTTAATATCTTGATATAATGTCGACTGACTGTAGCGCAAGTATCAAATGCAAATGATTTATTTGCGGTTGAAAGCGGAATTCATGCTGATAGCATCTAATGAAGCGCAATATTCTTGGAACTGTACGAGAGGATGAGGTAGTAAGGGCTTGTCTTTTGTCCCCTGGCATTCAGGAGAGGGCAAGGATGGTGAAGCATTTTCCTCAAGCGGCGGGTTCGTTGCGTGGGTTTACACAGCTCTAGAAGTATCAGTATTCCCAATGATGTTGCGAAGAATATCCACGCAATTGGACCTGCTCATCAACTTGAATGTTGAAAGGTGTGGCAGCCCAGAATCTTGTATTGCTCATTTTCGCCGATCTTCAGGGACACGTTTCCCCAACCGGAATTCATTGCCTTGCAACTGTCGACATTCACCAGAGCCGAGATTAAACGTGTTACGTCGTTGCCCATACATACCAACAATCTCGCTTGAGAACGCGCCAAAATCTGCCTCCAGATTTCAGTGCCAAATCGGCGCAGCCTCTTTATAGCCTGCCAACGCGATTGCCCTGGGAGAACGAAACGGAATCAGGTTTCCAGAAAGAACATCGTCCGGCTCAACCCCCAGGAGTTCAAAGAATTCTGAGTACCTGATGTTGCAATGGCGCGAACCCGGGTGAAAATCCCGACCAGGATTCAATTCTATATGCACTTCCTGCCTCTACACTTAGCCCATCATGTTCGGGATCAGCAGTGCTTCCACCGGGATTTATGCCGATAAAGGCAATCTCGGCAGTGTCAATGGTTGACAATGGGCTGGACAGCAACCGCCATCCCAGCCTTTCCCTTCGTTCAAGGTATCTGGCTTCAATTTGCTGTTCAATTCTGGCAGCAAATATGGAGTAGCTCCATAACCCCTACTGATCCAAAAGCTCCTGAGCTTCCTTGAGCGGCTGGGATGCTTGAGTTTCCGCAGTGCCTTTGCCTCGATCTGGCGGATGCGTTCGCGCGTGACCGAGAATTGCTGGCCGACTTCCTCGAGCGTATGGTCGGTGTTCATGCCGATGCCGAAGCGCATGCGCAGCGCGCGCTCTTCGCGCGGGAGTAAGGGAAGCCAGCACGCGGGTTGTCGTCTCGCGCAAGTTCGCCTGGATGGCTGCATCAATCGGCAGGATCGCATTCTTGTCCTCGATGAAGTCACCGAGATGCAGATCTTCCTCGTCGCCAATCGGGGTTTCGAGCGAGATCGGCTCCTTGGCGATCTTGAGAACCTTGCGGACCTTTTCGAGCGGCATTGCAAGCTTTTCGGCAAGTTCTTCCGGCGTCGGCTCGCGGCCGATCTCGTGCAGCATCTGGCGCGAGGTGCGCACGATCTTGTTGATCGTTTCGATCATGTGCACGGGAATGCGGATGGTGCGGGCCTGGTCGGCAATCGAGCGGGTGATCGCCTGCCTGATCCACCATGTCGCATAAGTGGAGAACTTGTAGCCGCGGCGGTATTCGAACTTGTCGACGGCCTTCATCAGGCCGATATTGCCTTCCTGGATGAGGTCGAGGAATTGCAGGCCGCGATTGGTGTATTTCTTGGCGATGGAAATCACGAGACGCAGGTTTGCCTCGACCATTTCCTTCTTGGCCTGGCGGGCTTCGCGCTCGCCCTTCTGCACCTTGTGGACGATACGGCGGAACTCGGTCGGTTCAAGGCCGGTCTCGGCAGCCAGCGTCTGGATGTCGCCGCGCAGCTGCTTGATCATGCGCTGTTCGTTCTTGTTGAATTCCTTCCAGCCCTTGGCGGCAAGGTTGGCGATGCGGCGGATCCAGTTGGGATCAAGCTCGGAGCCGAAATATTCCTTGAGGAAATCCTCGCGCACAACGCCATAGGATTCGGCCAGGCGCAGCAGGCGGCCTTCAAGCGAAACCAGGCGCTTGTTGATGTCATAGAGCTGCTCGACCAGCGCATCGATGCGGTTCTGGTTCAGCGACAGCGACTTGACCGAGGTGATGATGGTGTCGCGCAATTCCTTGTAGCGGCGCTCCTGCGCGGGCGACAGGGACTTGTTGTCCATCGCCTTTTCAACGAGTTGGTCCTGCAATTTGCGCAGCTTCTTGTAGCTGTCGGCAATGGTGTCGAAGGTTTCAAGCACTTGCGGCTTGAGTTCGGCTTCCATGGCGGCAAGCGAGAGGGAGTTTTCGAGATCGTCCTCGTCATCTTCCTCCTCTGTCTTGGTTTCGCCAGTCGTTTCCTCGTCATCGTCGGCGCTGGCGCGACGTGGCGCTTCTTCCTTCTTTTCCTCACCCTCGGTTTCGGGACGGGCAACAACGGGTGCCGCCTTGGCTTCCGGCCCGGCATAGGTTGCTTCCAGATCGATGATGTCGCGCAGAAGGATATTGCCTTCGTTCAATTCGTCGCGCCAGATGATGATCGCCTGGAAGGTCAGCGGGCTTTCGCAAAGCCCTGCGATCATGGTTTCGCGGCCAGCCTCGATGCGCTTGGCGATGGCGATTTCGCCTTCGCGCGACAGCAGTTCCACCGAGCCCATTTCGCGCAGATACATGCGCACCGGATCATCGGTGCGGTCGGTGGGTTCCCGCTTCTTGGTGGTGGCAACGGCGCGGTTCGCCGGCTTCGACGAGTTCGGTGGATTCGGATTCTTCCTCCGCCTCGTCTTCCTCGACGACATTGATGCCCATGTCGGACAGCATCGCCATCGTGTCCTCGATCTGCTCGGACGTCACTTCGTCGGAAGGCAGAACGGAATTCAATTCGTCAACGGTGACATAGCCGCGTTTCTTGGCAGCCTTGATCATCTTCTTGACGGCGTCATCCGAAAGATCGAGAAGCGGGCCGTCTTGACCTTCGGTCTGGACTTCCTTTTCGGTGTTTTCGTCTTTTGTTGGTGTTGCCATTCGGAGGGGACCTGCGTTTCCACTTTTCTGACGGGCAGGGCTATCGGCCAGCCCAGTCATGTTACGGCGTTCATCCGGATACGGCCTGATTGCCTTGACCGGTACGTATATGGGTTCCTTTTCCGCTGAGCCAAGCTGCAAGCGGAAAATCGGATTGGTGACAAATCTGCTTTCTTTTGCCCCGATTCGGGCAAAAAGCCGAATCAGTTGTTCGTGTCGCTCCTGTCCGGAATAACGCCATGCGGTTAAACCGGTCTTAACCAAACTCGCTGCGCACCGTTCATGGCAGGAAAGCAAGCGGGCCTGCCTTTCCTGTCTGTCGGCATCCATGGGTTCATGGAGTCATTCTGATCAGGCCTGATCCGGTATCCCCACTCTTTGGCAGCGGGCTGACTACGCGAATTGTACCATCCTGTTCGAGGCTGCTACGTGATTCCGCCTATCTGTTGCCACGTCAAGCGGAAAATGGGTGTTTTTGCCCGAATTGGCGCAAAAGTGCCAAAAGGGATGGAAATGCCTGTCCGGTTCCCGTCACGGGTCCTGTTGCAGTGTCAGTAGCCTTTTGACGGTCTGCCTGATGACAGGCCAAAGCCGTCAATCAACGCTTCCACTGTTTCGGCTCTTTCCAGTTCTTTGCGAATATCGACCAGCCGGGCAAAGTTCTCCTCGCTGTCCTCGCTTGCCATGGCCGCTTCGGCTGCCTTGAGTTCGAGGTTGAGCATGTGGCTGCGCTGGTGGAGGGCGGGACCTGCTTCCAGCCATCAGCAGCATCCTCGAAACCGGCGTCTGCCAGAGCCTGCCAAATCCTGTTCTCGCGAAGCTGCTTCTCTGCTGCTTCAAGGATTTCCGCCAGTCCGCAATCATGCAGTGTCTGGCGGACCAGAACAGCCGTGGCGTCGGTGTCGCCGAGTTCTGCAATCGTGTCGAGGATCGCGCCCTGCATCTGCCGGGCGGGCGCGCTGGTCAGGTTGAGGGAAGCGAAATCCTCGAAGTGGCGGGCAAGGATTGCCGGGTGATTGAGCACTGTCGTGACAAGCACGGCCTCGCGCAGGGGCATGCGGTTCGAGCCTTTCTTGAGAAGGGCGGAATTGAGCAGGCCGGGCGATGCGGCAAAGCCGCGTGCGTTGTCGACCGGGCGGCGCTTGTCCTGGCGGCCACGTTCCTGCTGGTATTGCCCGGAACGGGGCCGTGAGCCTGAATCGCGCGATGGGTTGGATGGTGCAAAAGCCTCAAACAGCCGTTTTGAGAATTCCTGACCGTAATGGCGGCGGACATTTTCGTCCCGGATCATGGCTGCCACTTCCCGCATTCTGGCTTCCAGCGCCGCCTTGCGTTCCGGCGTGGTGAAGTCGGCGGATGCGGTTTCACGCGACCACAGCATCTGCGCAAGCGGCAGGGCGCTGTCGAGTGTGGCGCGCATCGCACCCGGCCCCTCGTCTCGCAACAGGTCGTCAGGGTCCTTGCCTTCAGGCAACATGGCAAAGCGCACGGAACGACCAGGCTGCAGGGCGGGCAGGACCAGGTCGATTGCGCGCCAGGCGGCTTTCTGCCCTGCCTGGTCACCGTCGAAACACAATATGGGTTCGTCATGCATCCGCCAAAGCAGTTGCAACTGGTTTTCGGTCAGCGCTGTTCCCATGGGGGCCACTGCGTTTTCAAAGCCCGCCGCATGCAGGGCAATCACATCCATATAGCCTTCTGCGGCAATGACCTGCCGATTTTCATGGGCTGCCTTTCTTGCGCGGGCAAAATTGTAGAGCACATTTGATTTGTGAAAGAGTTCGGTCTCCGGCGAGTTGAGGTATTTGGCAGGAACGTCCGGCCTGAGCGCCCGCCCGCCAAACGCAATGACGCGACCGCGGGAGTCGGGTATCGGGAACATGACCCTGTCGCGGAACCGATCATAGGAGACAGCGATATCCTCGCCATGGATCAGCATTCCCGTCGCCTCCATCTGGGCGAGCGGCACGCCGCGCGATGCCAGATGCTCCTTGAGTGCATTGCGGCTCTCGGGTGCATAGCCCATGCGGAAGGTCTGCTGAGTGCGGGCGGAAAGACCACGCTCACGCAGATAGGCGCGGGCCCTGGCGCCGGGCGCCGCCTGCAACTGCTCCTCGAAGAATGCCGTTGCCATTTCCATGACATCGTAAAGCGTGGCGCGTTTTTCCTCGCGTTCCTGCTCACGCCTGTCCATTACGGGCATTGGCAGGCCCGCCTGTGTTGCCAGGCGCTCCACGGCCTCGGGAAAGGGCAGGCCCTCGAGTTCGACCAGGAAGCGGAAATGGTCGCCACTCACGCCGCAGCCAAAGCAATGGTAGCGGCCCTTGCGGTTTTCGCAATGAAAGCTGGGAGATTTCTCGCCATGAAACGGACAGCAGGCCCAATAGTCGCCGCGCGCGGCATTGGTCTTGCGCTTGTCCCACGCCACTCGCGTGCCGATAACTTCCGAAATCGGCAATCGGTCGCGTATCTCGTCGAGAAACGATGGTGGGAAGCGCATGGCGGCTTTTGCAAATCCTGAAATCAGTCGAGTGTTGTGAGCCGATATAAAGGGTGATTGGCGCTACGCCAAATGGTCAGTTGCCAAATGGCAGTTTTCAAGGCCCTGGATGGCATCTGGACGAGAGATATTTTGCCGTATAAATAAAACCGGCTGCCATCCCGGTTGCCTCAATTCTGGTTCCAGTCATGCTTTGCCCGGTCACCATTCATTCCGTGTTTTCCAGTGCGGAGTGTGAACACATCATTGCGCTTGCGCAAGATGAAGCCTCTGGCGGGTTCGAGACAGCGCGGCTTGTCGGTGGTGTGCTGCACGGCAATATCCGGCGGGCAAGGATTTCCTGGCTTGACGAGGAGAAGGGGGCAGCCTGGGTGCTGGAGCGCATCGTCAAGATGGTTGCCGATGTCAACCGCAATCAATTCGACTTCGTGCTGGAAGAATTTGGCGAGCGCATGCAGGTTGCCGCCTATGACGGCGATGCGGGCGGTCATTTTGACTGGCACAGCGATATTGGCGACGGGGTGATGGCTGCCAGGCGGAAGCTGACCGTGGTGGTGCAATTGAGCCCGGCTTCGTCCTATGGCGGTGGGCTATTGACGACAAATCATGCGGGCCATGAGCAGGATTCCACAACAGAAATCGGCACTGCGATCGTGTTTCCCGCCTTCGTGCTGCACCGGGTTTCACCCGTAAGTTGTGGCATTCGCCACTCCCTTACCACATGGGTGCATGGTCCGGCATTTCGATAGACGATTATTTGCGCCGGGAAGCTTAATCGGCGAATTGAAGGGCGCGGGTCATTGCGTTGCGCAGTGATTGTGGTGATTATGACCGTCTGTGGGTAAGAAGAAGGTCTGTGAGGCAATCGCACGTTTCCTGCTGGATGTGACCTGGGAGGTCGCTTTCCGGCGGAACGGCTGACCGTGAATTTGTTCAGGCAGATTTTGGTCAATGGCGAAATCCCGGAAAAAACAAGATGAACTCAGATGTGTTGGCAGAATTCACGCCGCTCTTCGAGAAGGTTGCTGTCGCCAGGGACGTGTATACGGCGCTCGTGGACACGTGCGCGCATCTCGGCCTTGCGCATGCCACCTACAACATGGCGCAAACGACAGGAAACCTGTTCGACTATCCCTTTGTCAGGACCACCTATCCCGCAGCCTGGATGCAGACCTATCTGGTGCGGAACTACGCCCAGATTGATCCGGTTTTCCTGGAAGGTTTCAGGCGCAGCCAGCCATTTTTCTGGGATGAGCTCGACAGCTCGGCAGCCGGGGTCGCAGATTTCTTCGAGGCCGCAGCCGGCTTCGGGGTCTCGATCTCGGGCTATAGTGTTCCGGTGACGGACCGGATCGGCAGGCGTTCCTTCGTGTCGTACAATTCACTCGAAACGCCGGATGTCTGGCGCGAACAGGTTGCGCAGCTGAAACCCGTGCTGACTGCACTTGCAGAAAAATTGCACGACAAGGCAATACAGGAGATGCAGCTCAATCAGGTCAAGGCACCCTTGTCGCCGCGCGAGATAGAGTGCCTGTCATGGATTGCCCGCGGCAAGGATGCCTCGATGATATCGGAAATCCTCGAAATTTCCGAATTCACGGCGCGGGATTACTTGAAGTCAGCGCGGTTGAAGCTGGGCTGCAACTCCATTGCTCAAGCAGTCTATGAGGCTACAAGGCTCGGGTTGATCAGCCCGTGACTTTTCAAGGTTGAACCGAATGCCTGCCAGTGGCAGATGGCTTGGCCGTCGATGACGGTGGCTGGCAGTTTTCACCTTGACCAGACTGATGCGCATAAAGTATCGGGATTCAGTATCCCGGCCGACATCATGATACAAATATATCAATGCGTAACCATCTTGTGGCAGGGTGGATGTTTGGAGAATGCGCAGTCGAGCGCCTTCGCGCACAGGATGCTACAATCATGAGCCAGCTGGCAGATCCGGGGAAAGTAGCGGGTCGCATTGATTCAATACAGATTTTGCGTGCAGTGGCTGTGTTTGCAGTCGTGATAAGCCATGACATGCATGAATTGTCAGGTCTCCTTGCCGGCGAAATCGCTCAGTCCAACGAAAAGATTTTCCCTGGAGATTTCGGCGTCGATCTGTTTTTTGTCATTTCCGGCTTCATCATGGTGCATGTGTCGCGCAATGCGTTTGGCAAACCGGGTGCGACCATGGATTATCTCAAGAGGCGGATTGCGCGCATTGGTCCGCTCTACTGGCTGATGACGAGCCTGATGATCATGGTTGTGATGTTGTTGCCGAGCCAGGTCGATACTGCGACCAGTGACCCGTTGCAGTGGTTGTTTTCCTATCTGTTTGTACCCTATGACCGGGTTTCCGACGGCCTTGCACGACCGGTGCTGGGGCTGGGATGGTCGCTGAATTACGAGATGTATTTCTATCTGCTGTTTTCCATCGGACTGATTTTCCGGCGGGCAGTGGCAATACCGCTCACCATTGGCATGATCGTCTTGACATGGATTGTCGGCCAGACAGGGCTTGCCGCTTTTACGCCCATAGGCTTCCTCTCCCAGCCGATCATCTTCGAATTTGCCGCGGGCATGGTTCTGGGCTGGGTATATCTGACCGGTTTTCGTTTGCCGCTGATTGTCGCGCTTCCGCTCGTTGGCGCGGGGTTGGCACTTCTCGCAACCGCACCCCTCTTTGACGATGCGGTCGAGCGCCTGCGCCATCTTCACTACGGCATACCGGCGACGCTCATTGTACTGGGATTTGTGTTCCTTCGCGGCACTGACGATTTCCGGGCTTCTTCGTTGATGCTCGAAGCTGGTGAAAATTCCTATTCGACCTATCTGAGCCACCCATTCTGGCTTGGTATCCTGTCGATCCTTGTTTCCCGAAGCGAATTGCAGGCGCAGATGCCCGTCCAGAATTTCGTGACGCTTTATCTCATCCTTGCGATACTGGGCAGCTTCATTGTCGGCTTCATCGTCGACCGCCTGATTGATCGGCGAATATCGGGCTGGATGCGCAACTTGCTGGTCGCTCGCTCCAGGGCGCTGCCCGCCAACACATGAACGCAGGATGAATGTCCGGTTCGGAGCCGGTTCAAGTCACTGGTCTAAATTCAGCATGGTCAAGGCGGCCCGCATGGCGGGTGAGAGTGGCCAGAAATGAAGGAGACCAGGAAATGAAGACCAATCTGATCAAATCCGTATTGCTTGCCGCGGGTGTAATACTTGCTGCCGGCAGCCTTTCAACACCGGCCAATGCCGGCCAGGGCCATGTTATGCGCCATGGTGCCCAGACACACCAGCAGCATCCGAGCCAGTTCCGTTTCCAGTCCCGGGAAAGACATTTTCGCGACCGGATTTGCCAGCCGGGCGAAGCCATCCACAAGGCACGCAGCCTTGGCTTGCGCCATCCCGGAATTGACCGCGTAAACCGCCATGTGGTGGTGGTTTCAGGTCGCCATCGTGGCCATTGGGCACGCCTGGTATTCGACCGTACCAGCCGTCATTGCCGTATTGTCGATGCGCGCGGCATCTGAGTGGCTCGATCATTGATGGTGATGGAAAGGCCGGCAATGTCGGCCTTTCGTCTTTCCGGGCAGCAGGCCTACTGCTCGATTTCCCAGACCGTCTGGACCGTGACGCTATAGGTGTTTTCCCCGCCCTCGACGGGCACGGCATCCGCGCTTGCCTGCATCATCATCTTGCCACGCGCCATGGAGACGGGTTGCGGCGTGAAGGTGTTTTCCGAAATTTCCAGAATTTTGCCGGGCTTGGCGCCAATGGCCTGCGCCAGTCTCTGCGCGTGACCGGGCGTCCTTCATGGCAGCCTCGCGCGCCTTTGAGATTGCGCCGGAAGGATCGTCGTTGGAAAAGGCGATATTGCCTCCATCATTGACACCCAGCGTGACAGATCGGTCAAGAACTGCGCCCAGCCTGGCAAGGTCGCGAATGCGGACCGACAGGCGGTTCGAGACCGAATATCCGACAATGGCGGGAGCCTGCTGCTCGCCACCGGCCTTGGGCTGTGGATAGACATATTTGGGCTGGATGGAAAAGCCGGATGTCTGCAGATCGCGCGCTGCAATGCCCTCTTCCTTCATCGCCGCCAAGACTTCCGCCATTGCGGCATTGTTGGCATCGAGTGCTTCACGCGCAGTGGCAGCTTCCCGGACGACGCCAAGATCGAGGATGGCCATGTCGGGGGCGAGCGAAACCCTGCCTTCGCCGGCTACCCGAATTACGGGAAGCGGACTTTCCGCCAGCGGGCGCTCGGCCGCCATGACCGTGGTTGCGCCATGAAAAATTGCGGAAAATGCAGGCAATGCCAGCAATGGCAGAGCGAGCAGGGGAAAGGCTAGGGGGAAACGGGCTGCTGTCATCAAATACTCCATTATGGCCGGTTGCCGGTCTGCCGTGCTTCCCGGGAAATGCATGGGGCAGTGCTGGCGCTATCCCATGACAATAGGGAGGGATTGGGGCAGGGGCCAGCGTGAAGGTGAGGATGGTGCCGGGTTGGCCTTGCCGCAGGCAATTGCATGGGGTAATGGGGAGCGCCACCGGAGCGGTTGACCCATTCGCTACCGGTTCGGGTCTGTAGCTCAATGGTTAGAGCTAGCGGCTCATAACCGCTTGGTTGGGGGTTCGAGTCCCTCCAGACCCACCACTATTCGCAACCGTGTGAAACAGATCTCGCAAAAGAGGGGTGCATCCATGGCAGAAGGATATGATCCTCAAGGCGATGGTGCAAAGATGTCCTTTGCAAGGGACATGAGTTATGGTGATTACCTGCATCTTGACCTCGTTCTGGCAGCCCAGAAGCCGCTTTCCGATGCCCATGACGAAATGCTGTTCATCATCCAGCACCAGACCAGCGAATTGTGGATGCGTTTGGCACTGCATGAGATCGGCGTGGCGAGGCAATTGCTGAAGGCCCGGGATTTTCAGCCCGCCTTCAAGATGCTGACCCGTGTTGCCCGCATCTTTGACCAGTTGAATTCTGCCTGGGACGTGCTTCGCACCATGACGCCCAGCGACTATACGCGGTTTCGCAATGCGCTGGGCCACTCCTCTGGTTTCCAGTCATACCAGTATCGCCTGATCGAATATGCCCTGGGCAATCGAAATACGCAGCTGATGAAGGTGCATGAGCATCGCGGCGAACATCATGCATTGCTGGCCGGGGAACTGGCGCGGCCGAGCCTTTATCACGTCGCCCTTGACGCTGTTTCGGCGCAGACGGGTATCGCGTTTTCGCCTTCGGTTTACCGCATGACTTCGCCGCATCAGGCCGACGCGATGGTTCAGCAAGCCTGGACACAGGTCTACAAGGCACCCGAAAAATACTGGGAACTGTATGAACTGGCTGAAAAACTGGTTGATCTGGAAGATTATTTTCGTCGCTGGCGCTTCAACCATGTCACAACGGTCGAGCGGGTGATCGGCTTCAAGCGCGGATCGGGCGGCACCAGCGGCGTTCAATATCTGCGCAAGATGCTTGAAGTCGAACTGTTTCCCGAACTTTGGCATCTGCGCGGCGGGCTTTGAAAATGCAGGAAATGAAAATGAACAACCTACCCGTCAAACATCTGTTCGAATTGCCGCAAGGGGTCATCTATCTGGACGGCAATTCGCTGGCCCCTGCCAAAGTCGGTAGCGCCGCGAATTTCGCAAATGATATCGCAGGAATGGGGCGAGCAGCTTATCCGTGGCTGGAACAATGCCGGATGGATGGAGCAGCCGCTTCGCGTCGGCAACCGGATTGCTGCCCTGATCGGTGCGGCAGAGGGTTCTGTTGTCGTCGGCGACACCTTGTCGATCAAGGTTTTCCAGGCCTTGTCGGCAGCACTGGAAATGCGCCCGGACCGCAAGGTGGTGCTCTCGGACAGCGGCAATTTCCCGACCGATCTCTATATGGCGCGTGGGCTTCTGGATACACTCGACAAGGGGCATGAATTGAGGATCGTCGCGCCCGGTGAGGTCGCTGCCAATATCGACGAGAGCATTGCCGCGGTAATGCTGACCGAGGTCGATTATCGAACCGGCCGCAAGCATGACATGGATGCCATCACCCGCACTGCCCATGCAAAAGGTGCAGTCGTGATCTGGGATCTCGCGCATAGCGCCGGGGCAGTTCCGGTGGACCTTGCAGGATCGAATTGCGAATTCGCGGTTGGTTGCACCTACAAATATCTCAATGGCGGGCCCGGTGCGCCGGCATTTGTCTATGTTCGTCCCGATATCATGGCACAGGTGCGGCCCGTGCTTTCGGGCTGGTTGGGGCATGATGCGCCCTTCGCCTTCGAACTGGACTACAGGCCGGCACCCGGCATCGAGCGGATGCGGGTCGGCACACCGCCGGTGATCCAGATGACTGCGCTGGAAGAGGCGCTGAGAATCTGGGACGGGGTGGACATGGAGGAGCTTCGACAGCGCTCGATGGAACTGAGCGAGCTGTTCATCGCAAGGGTGGAAGCACAATGCCCGCAATTGACGCTGGCAAGCCCCAGAAATGCGCAAGAGCGCGGGAGCCAGGTCTCATTCGCATTTGAAGACGGGTATGCGGTTGTTCAGGCGCTTGTCGATCATGGTGTGATCGGCGATTTCCGTGCGCCCAATATCATGCGCTTCGGTTTCACGCCGCTTTACATCGACAAGGAGGATGTCGAGCGCGCCAGCGGTATCCTGCAGGAAATCCTCGACAAGAGACTATGGGACAAGCCGGCTTATCGTCAGGCAAACAGGGTTACCTGACAGGCACTCGATATCCAGCGTCAATTCCTGATCAGGTTGCGGCCCTGCATCCGGACGGCCATAGAAGTGCTGCAACAGGATGGGCGTCAAATACATCGGTATCTGGTAGCAGCCGATGAACAAGAGCAGCGGATCCGTCAGCGAGGGCGGCAGGGCGACCAGAAACAGCGCGATATTGCGGTTGCCTGCAACAATTGACAGCGGAACAAGCTGGTCGCGCAGCGGCGTATGACGCAAGACAATGGATGCCATGACCTGCATTCCCAGATTGGCGAGGCAGGCTGCCAAAAGCCAGGGAAGAAGATCAAGCGGGGCGTCAAGGAGTGCTGGTCCGACTGACGACATCAGCGCCACGACAACGATAGCCATCGCGATGGCTGACATGCCGTCAAGGGCTGCGATGGCTTCCCTGTCCGGATGTCTCAGCCAGTATCCGCGAATTGCAAATGCAGCACAGGAGGCAATCGCTATCACCAGGAACAGCCATCCGGCGCTCGCCAATATCTGGCCAGCGCCGGCAAAGGCAGGCAGGAGCGCAAAAACCGGCAGAACCGTCAGCGGCAGGATCGCTGTGCCGATGACGAGAATGCGCAATGCCGGGGCCGGGTCATGACCCGTCAGAATGGTCAGGCTGGGTGCGCCCGAGATCGATGCGGCAGACAGCATCAGCACCAATGCGATGCCAAGTCGGGTATCGGCCCAGCCGCAGGCAAGCAGGATTGCTGCCAGCAGCAGCGGCAGGACCAGTTGATAACCCAGCGCGACCATGGTTACGGCCGGCAGGTCACTGATCGCGCCGAGTGCCTGTCTGGGTCCGATGCGCAGAGCCGTCACGAACAACAGACCCGCGACGAGCTCCTGCAACCAGGGCCGCATGGCATGGGCGAGGCCGGGAAGCAGGATACCTGCGATGAGGCCGGCAATGAGCATGAGGCGGCCATGGCGCGCTGCCAGCCCCAGTAATCGTATCAGCACTGTCACAGCAGTGCCCGCAGAATGAGAATGACCGCTGCGGCTCCGCTGATCGCCAGCAGGGCAGGCCGGTAGCGCTTGTCGAAACGGTCCCGAAGCCTGTTCGCGATGACTGCGCCAATGATCATTCCCGGGATCATGAAAAGGGCCAGCAGGAAGTCGCGTTGTCCAGCCCATCCGCTGCCATATAGCCCCGCAAGCGACATGGTGCAGCCGATTGCGAAGAAGGCAGCCAGCGTTGGCCGTGCTTCGCTTGACGGACGGTCTTGATAGACGATGGCGAGTGGTGGAGCGCCGACCGAAGTGATCGTTCCCATGGTTCCCGACAATGTCGCCATTGCCAGCAGGCTGTTGCGCGAAAAGGGAATGCGCAAGCCAATCACCGACATGATGACGGCGATGGCAATCATGATGCCGAATACCAGGATAAAGGTGTCGCGACTGGTCAGTGTTGCCAGAATCGCAATTGCAACACCCACACCGACAGCCCGACCCAGGGCAGCGAGCCATACCTCGTTCCACGCAATGCGGGAGCGCTCGTTCCATGCACCCAGTGCCGAGGAAGCAAGGCCGATGAAAAGCGTGGATGCCGGGACAAGCTCTGGGTCGATCAGGGCCAGCAGGGGGGCGGCCGTCAGCCCAAATCCCATGCCAAGGCCAAACTGCACGACCGATGCGGCAATAACGCATGCCATGACTGCCAGGGCAGTCCAGGGCGAAGCAATCAAATGGGTGAATGCCGTTTCCACCGGGAGATCAACCGGCCGCTTGCTGCCTGATATTGTCAGGCAACCAGGTGGCCAGGTCGGGGAAGGCGATCAGTACGAATACCATGATTACCATGATCAGGAACATCGGGAATGCTGCCCTGGCGATGAAGTTCATTTCATGCCCGGTCATGCCCTGCATGACAAACAGGTTGAAGCCGATGGGCGGGGTAATCTGTGCCATCTCGACCACAACGACAATGAAGATGCCGAACCAGATAATGTCGATGCCAGCCTGGCGCACCATCGGCTCGACAACGGCAATGGTGAGAACGACCGAGGAAATTCCGTCGAGGAAACAGCCAATGACTATGTAGAAGACCAGCAAGGCCATCAGCAGCTGGAATTTCGACAGGCCAAGCGAGCCGATCCATTCAGCCAGATCGCGTGGCAGGCCGGTGAAGCCCATGGAAAGCGAGAGGAAGGATGCGCCTGCCAGGATGAGTGCAATCATCGCCGAGGTGCGCATTGCTCCCATCAGGCTGTCGATGAATGTTGACATGCTGAGAGAACCCTGCAGGGCTGCAAGGATCAACGCGCCGACCACGCCGATTGCCGCTGCCTCGGTGGCCGTTGCCCAGCCGCCATACATGGAGCCGATGACGAAGAAGATCAGCACAAGCACGGGAATGAGATAGAGCGAGTTCTGAACCTTGTCCCAAAAGCTGGTGATGGGTTCAACATCCGGCTTGTAGCTCTTCGAGAATTTGGAGATGACCATCACATAGCACATGAACATGAGTGCCAGCACAAGGCCGGGCAGAATGCCTGCCATGAACAGCTTGGTGATGGATTCATTGATGGTCACGCCATAGACGATAAGAGTGAGCGATGGCGGGATCATCAGCCCGAGGGTGGCTGCGCCTGCAAGCGTCCCGATGACGAGATGTTCGGGATAATTTCTGCGGCGCAGTTCGGGTATCGACATCTTGCCGACAGTGGTGAGCGTTGCGGCGGACGAGCCGGAGACCGCTGCAAACACGGTGCAGCCGACCACATTGGTGTGCAACAGGCCGCCGGGCAGTCGTGCCATCCAAGGAGCGAGGCCCTTGAACATGTCTTCCGAAAGCCGCGTTCGAAACAGGATTTCACCCATCCAGATGAAGAGTGGCAGAGCGGTAAGTGACCATGACGAGGAAGAGCGCCAGATGATGGTCATCATCGCGTCGCCAACGGGCCGGGTTGTGAACAGCTCCATGCCGACAAAGGCCACACCGAGCAGCGCCAGGCCAACCCAGACGCCGAGTGCCAAGCAGCATGAAAAGCACAAACAGGAAAATTGCGATTGGAACGAAGTCGGCCATGTTTTGCGCTCCTATTCGCCGTGACTTTGGGCGACGGTGTCGGATCCGATATTGTCGCGGCCGCGCAGTATCAGGGTTACAAGATTGTCGGCGAAACAGATTGCCAGCAATACGGCACCCACAGCCATGGGTGTCTGCACGATCCACATTGGCGTGGCGTCCTGGCCCTGGCTGAGATCACCCAGCTTGCGGGACCAGTAGACCAGCCGCATGGCATACCAGGCCAGATAGGCCGATGCTGCAGTGCCGATGATCATGCACCACAATTCGCCCCAGAATTTTCGATTGCCCAATGCGGTGATGAACAGATTGACGCGGATATGCGAGCCGCTGTTGAGCGCATGGGCAAAGGCAAGGAAGGAAGCCGAGGCCATCAGATATCCGGCATATTCTGAGAGGCCCGGAACGGAGATATTGCTCCAGCGGGTGACCATCTGCGCTATGATGACCACAAGGATCGCGACCAGACAGATTGCGGCGGCGATACCGCCTGCGTTGTAAAGCCCGTCAAGAAATTTGCGTAGCGGATGTTTACTCGCCTGGCTGGTCATGGCGCTCCCCTTGTTTCCCATTGCTTCTGCAAACGCCCGGCAGTGCCGGGCGTTTGTTTCGTGATCGATGCGGGAAATTACATCGCCTTGTAGGCGTCGACGATAGCCTTGCCCTTGTCGCCGGCAGACTTCAGCCATTCATCGGTCATTGTCGCGCCGAAGCCCTTGAGATCTTCCTTGAGCTGATCGGACGGTCCGGAGACCTTCATGCCGTTTTCGGCAAGCGTGGCGAGGTATTTCGCGGTCAGTTCCTTGGCGGTGGCCTCACCGGAAGCGGCTGCCTTTTCGCCGCAATCCATGACCACTGCCCTGGTTGCGTCATCAAGGCCGTTATAGGCGTCCTTGTTGATGAAAACGGAGTTGCGTGGCAGCCAGGCCTGGACATCATAAAAATGGGTCAGGCTTTCCCAGACCTTGGAATCAACGCCCGTCGAGCCGGATGAGATGAAAGCCTCGGCAACGCCGGTTGCCAGCGCCTGCGAAAGTTCGGCGGCCTCGATCTGTACCGGTGTCATGCCGGCAAGCTCGGCAATGCGGGCGGTCGCCGCATTATAGGCACGGAACTTGACGCCCTTCATGTCGGCTGCGGAGTTGACTTCCTTCTTGAAATAGAAGCCCTGTGGTGGCCATGGCACAGAATAGACCAGAACGAGGTTCTGTTCGTCCAGAGCACCCGATACGGCTTCCTTGGCAGCCTTCCAGAGCTTGTCGGAATCGTCAAAGGAAGTTGCCAGGAACGGAATTGAATCCACGCCGAAAAGCGGGTTTTCGTTTGCATGGGCCGAAAGCAGGCGCTCGCCGATATTGGCCTGTCCTGTCTGGACAGCGCGCTTGATATCGTTGCCGGAAAACAGCGAGCCGCCCGGGTGGACGACGATCTCGAGCTTGCCAGCCGTGCCATCGGTCACGCATTTTGCAAAGGCAACGCCGTTTTCCGAATGGTAGTTGGTGGCGGGATAGGCCATCGGCATGTCCCACTTGTCGGCAAAGGCCGCCGTGGCGGACACGGCGGTCAGAACGGATGCTGCCGCCAGCATTTTTGGTTAGGTTCTTCATCATTTTCTCCCTTTCATTGAGATTGTCTTATTCCCTGTATCCATGCTCCTGATGAAACCGCGTTGGCGCAAAAGGCGCAAGGTCCGTGTTCGGCTTTTGGCCGGAAACAAGTTGGGCTAGAATACGTCCGGTTTTCGGGCCGCCCGTCAATCCCACATGATCATGCCCGAAGCCCATGAAGACGCCTTTGGCGCCCGGTACTTCTCCAATGATCGGCAGGGAATCGGCTATGGACGGCCTGTGGCCCATCCATTGTGTCTTGTGCTTCCAGGTAATTCCGGGAATTGCGGCCTTGATGTTTCTTTCCAGAAGATCGAATGGCGCGCGTGATGCGGGAGCCTTCAAGCCGCCAAAGTCCACAATTCCGGCAAGCCTCAGACGACCCTCCATCGGGGTCGCCACAAATTTCCCCGATGCTACCATGACCGGCGAACGCGGCATGATATTGGGTTCCCACAGTTCCAGGTGGTAGCCGCGTTCGCTCTCCAGAGGTGCCTTGATGGCGAGCTTGCGTGCCAGTGGTCCCGACCATGCTCCTGTTGCAATGACAGCGCTGTCACAGGCTATCGTCTCGCCACCGGCCCGCAGGCCGGTCACGCGATTGTCCTGCCTGACAATGTCATCGACTTCGGCCTTGATGAAGCGCCCGCCAGAGGCGATCACATGGCTGGCGAGGTCCTTCACATACTGGCCGGGATCGGTAATGTGGCCGTGATTGCCAAGTTTTGCCGCAAAACTGATGGCCGGTCCAAATGCCGGATCATATTCACGAAATGCCGCGCCTTCGAGCATCTCCCATTCAAAGCCGTGCTTCTTGCGAAGTGACCAGCCGAAGGCGTCGCCCTGATAGTGCGCGCGGTCATTGTAGAGGAACAGATAGTCGGAAGGAGTGATCCATTTTTCCGCACCGGTTCCTGTCGCCATTGCCTGGTGGTCTGCCAGACTGTCACCAATGATGGCAGCCATGGCGGCGGCGCGGTGCTCGACGTTTTCGGCCTTGGCATTGCCCATGTACCGGATCAGCCATGGCAGCAGTCGGGGAAGATATCCCCATTTCAGGAAGAGGGGCTGGTTGGGGTCCAGCAGCATTCCCGGTGCCTTGCGCATGAGGCCCGGTACGGTGACGGGGACAATCGAGCATGAGGCCAAGACCCCACCATTGCCGTAGCTGGTGCCTTCTGCCGGGCCTGCCCGGTCTATCAGGATGACGGTGTGTCCGGCGCGCTGCAGCCAAATCGCGGTGGAAACACCAACAATGCCAGCGCCAATGACGGCCACGGTCTTGTTCTGCCCTGATGTACCCTGCGGCATTGGCTTCAAGTTCTCCCGCCCATGTGCCTTTTGCGCATCCTTGCACATACTGACAAATTGTCAACGATTTGTCGGTAAAATGTTTTCTTGTTCAAGCGATCCACTCCGATACCGGTGCTGCAGCCTCATGCAAGGGCTGTGACATGATGTCGATCAGCGTCGGGCCGTCATGGTTGAGCGCCTGCTTCAATACGGCATCCAGTTCTGCCGGGTCTTCAACCCTCCAGGATCGGACGCCATAGGCAGCCGCGACCGCTGCATGGTCGGTTCGGGAGAAATCAACATTGTAGAACCGCTTGCCAAATCCGGAATTCTGACCGGCCTTGATCCAGCCATAGGTCGAATTGGAGAAGACGATGGCGGTGATTGGCATCTTGTGTCTGACGATTGTTTCCAGTTCACCGACGCAGAAGCCGAAGGAGCCGTCTCCCATGACGGCAACTGTCTTGACACCCGGGCGTCCCGCATGCGCTCCCATGGATGCTGCCAGGGCGTAGCCGAGTGCACCATGGGCGCGGTTGGTAATGAAATTCCGCCCCGCGGTTCGCCAACGGTAATGCGCCGAGAAATAGGGGCAGGGGGTCCCGGGATCGGCACAGATGATGGCGTCATCGTCGAGGTGTCTCATCAGCGATGCGATCACGCGCTCGGGGCGAATGGGGGTTTCGCTGCTTTGCGCCAGTAGCGTGAATTCGGCAAGTTTTGCCTGCCAGGCACCAGCGCAGCGGTCGCGCCCTGATTGCGATGGCAGTTTGTCCGGACCGCCAAGCTCGGCAACAAGCGCCGCCAGCGCCAGCTTTGCATCAGCGCAGATTGCAACGGCGGTTGAATAGTTCGCCCCGATCACCATCGGCTCGCTATCGATATGGATGATGGTCTTGTCGCGGGCCGGTGAGCGCCAGCGCTCTGTCGTGACAGAACCGGCGCGACAACCGATAAACAGGATGACATCTGCTTCGTCGACTACGGCCCTGGTCGCCGGGGAACCGCCATTCGAACCGACTACACCCAGCGCAAACGGATCGGTTTCCGCGATCACGCCCTGGCCGGAAACCGTGGTCGCGACCGGCATTTCAAGCATTGCGGCAAGGCTTGAAAGTTCGTCAAACGCGCCGGCAATGACCGGGCCTCCGCCGCAGATTGCAACTGCACGTCTTGCGCCTGACAGGATTGCTGCAGCTTCGGCTATTGCTGCAGCATCAGGTGCAGCACGCTCTGCAGGGAATGTCTGATGGCGCGGATCGGCCCAGACTTGGGTGTCATCCACTTCGGCCTTCTGGGTATCGAAAGGCAGTGCGAGATGCACAGCACCTGGTTTGCCCGTTGTCATGGCGCGAAAGGCTGTACGCACCATGGCGGGAAGCCTGTCGGCATTGTCCAGGGTGGCGTTCCATTTGGTCAGGGGTCTGAACAGTGCTACCTGGTCAAGTCGCTGGTCAGCGGGTATTTACCGCGCGAGGTGGTTGCGATATCCGAGGTGATGGCGAGAATGGGGATCGAACTCTTTACTGGCTTCGACAACCCCGGGAAGACATAGGTTGCGCCAACACCGCCGGACGGGCCTTCGCAAATACCGGGCTTGCCGGTGACGCGCGCATAGGCGTCAGCCAGTAGGCAGCGTGGCGTTCATCGCGGTGTGGGCGATATGTGATAGCCGTGGTCAAGACGAGCAAGTGCGTCATAAGAAGGGAAGGGATGTATCGCCACACAGGCCGAACATCTGGGCTACACCATGGGCTTCAGCATTTTCACCATGGCTTCGGCGCCAGTGATGCGGTTGGTTTGTCGGGAGAGATTGCGATCAGCCATTGTGTCGGATTTACTCTGTGCCCAGAACTGTATATGGTAGTGTATCTTGAAAACTGCGAGAGCCTGTGTCAACCAGTCGGATCGGATTTGCAGGCAGGAAAGATGAGCGAAACCCGCTGAGGCACTTTATGGCGCGCTGAAGCGGATGGCCGTTGATTTTCGGATCAGGCCGGGCGAGCGCATCATCGAAGTTGCGCTGCACGTGAGCTGATGCCAGCCGCACACCTTGCGCGAAGCACTCAACCGTCTGGTTGCCGAGCAGTTGATCGAGTTCCAGCCTGGCAAGGGTTTCTTTTGCAGGAAACTGGAACCCGACAGCATTTCTCGAACTTTACGAGTTGCGTGGAAATCGTTGAAGTGGCAGCGGTTCGTCGTGCCCGTATCCGTGCCTCTGAAGAAGAAATTTCCGCCCTGAAAGGCGATCTCCACGCGAACGGCTTGTCACATGTCGGCAAGACCGTGCGTGAGGTTACGGTCTTTGACGAGTATTTCCACCTGGCATTGCCAGGCTTTCGGGCAATGGCGAACTGGTGCGCGAACTGAAAACATCAATGAACGCATCCGTTATATCCGCTGATAGACATGGCCTCGCGGGTGTAACCATGTGGCGGTATGCAGACACCGGAAACAGTTGGAGGTGATCGAGAGAACGGACGGGGAGCTGGCTGCCACACGCGCCAGCACATCTCGAAAACGATGGACCAGTCACGGCATCCGTGCGTGAGGGCTATTCCAATATCTACATGCGTGCGGACAGAGCTGTTTGACCGGCCCCTGCGGTGGGAGAAACTGATATGAAGGTCACGGGTGGCAAGGCAATATATGGTGCGTCGGTCGGCGTCTTGATGCTGGAAGACGCGGTTTCCGCGAATTCCCGGCGACATGGGCAATGCGCTGACCTGGCCGTTTCCGGTGCATTACAAGGTCGTGCGTAACGCCTCGCCGGACAGGGTGGTGCGCAAGGGTGCGGATGGCATGCTCAGCGTTCAACAGCCGCTGCGCGAACTGGCTGCTGACGGCGTGGACGGCATTACCACCAATTGCGGGTTTCTGTCGCTTTTTCCAGGACGAACTTGCCGCTTTCGTCAGTTCCGGTGGCAACATCATCACTGATGCAGGTGGCGATGGTCAATGCGATCCTGCTCGCCGGGAAAGCGGGCAGGCATTCTGACGATTTCAGCCTCATCGCTGACGCTGTTGCACCTCGAAAGAGCCGGCGTTCCGGCTGCGGGGGTCACGGCTGGTCGGCACCACGGAAGGCGGCAGGGAATTCACCCGTGCCATTCTCGACAACGAGTTCGCGCTTGATGTTGAACTGGCACGGCAAGACAATGTCGATGCTGCCTTGCGCTCAAGGCAGGCAATCCCGATCTTGGCGCGCTGGTGCTCGAATGCACCAACATGACCCCCTACGCCGCCGATATCCGCGCAGCTACCGGCCTGCCGGTGTTTTCCATCTACAATTTCGTCTGCTGGTTTCAATCGAGCCTCGTGCCGCGCCGTTTTGGCTGAATCAAAGGCGGTGGCTTAGACAAAAGCGAAATCACTCTGGTTGGCTTCAGCCTCTGCCTGCGTCACGCCATAGAAGGTGATCGCGTCCGCGCCGAAGGCAACTGTCACATTGGCTCCACCGTCATAGAGCGTGAAATCAGAAAACTGGGTAAGCTCGGCAACTGACTTGAAACGCACCTGGTCGACGCCAAGCTCGTCATAGACTGCGTCGAAGCCCTAATTGCGTCGAATTCGAACGTGTCAGTAGCACCGTCGAACTGGCTCTTCGGCATTGCACCCCACATCAGGTCGTTCTCGGTGCCGCCATTGATCGTATCGGCGCCATTGCCGCCAAACAGGAAGTCACCTTCCGAGCCGCCGAAGATATGGGTCATCACCTTCCTGACCGAACGGCGGCGATATCATCATTGGCTTCTGCCATAAATCCCGGCCACATTGTCCGCCATAGAAGGTGTCGGTGTCGATGCCGCCCTCATTATCTGGTCATCGCCGGAACCGGCTGATCAGAACATCATCGCCCGCGTCGCCACAGATAGTCAACGCCTTCCTCACCGCGAAGCCAGTTCATGCCATCGTCGCCATGCATGGTGTCGGACTCACTGCCGCCCCACATATAGTCGCCATCGCTGCCACCATTCATGATGTCGGCACCGGCCTGCTAAACATCAGGTCAGCGCCTGCACCACCGTTCATGAGGTCGTCACCGCCGCCACCATAGAGCCAGTCTGCCCCGCTGTTGCCTGATACAGTATTGGCATTGGCATCGCCGAACAGGAAATCGACATGGCTGGAACCGGCGACGTTCTCGAACCGAAGAGCACGTCCGCATGGCCGCCGGATACGGAGCTGCTCGCCAAGAACACCGTACACCAGCCCGATCCGGCATAGGAGAGCGTGTCGCCGTGACAGCAGTATTGCCACCGCTGTCCAGATTGTCAGCGCCTGTACGCACCGAGCAGGTTATCACCTGCGCCGCCATTGACGATGTCGTCGTCAGCACCACCATCGAGAAGGTCTTGCCATATGGCTGTCATTACCTCGTCATTTCCGCTCCTGACCGAAAACTTTGATCCGTATACTGGCGGCGGATTTAGATAGGTATCATCGAATACGGGTGTGGAATCGACGCCATAATCGGCTTGGCTGGTGCCAAGGATACGGTCTGCGAAATAGGTTGCCCCACCGGTTCCCGACGCAAAAACCCCTTGATAGATCGACGCCACCTGACTGACCTGGTTGAGGAACACCACAGCGCTCTGGCTGCCAGCACTCATGTCGAAAACGGCAGTGCTGGTTGCGCCGGAATTGAGCGCGCGAAATGACCAGTAGCCTGTATCGGTCTCGAATTCGCCGAGCGCAAAGCCGAAATCGGCATGCTGGCCTTCCACGGTTGCAGCATCAGTGCCGAATTGAACACGAACCAATACTTTGCAAGGTGGCGTGTCTCACCTGCAGCAAAACTGATAGCTGGAACTGTTGGCGAGCTCCAATGCAATGCTAGCAGAGCCAAGGTTCAACTGGCCGGAAACGCTCGTGCTGTCATTGGTGCTATTGTCGAAATTCGAATACTGCGGTTCCATTTCCGTAAAAGGAAAGGTCGCCGTCCATCACTGCCGAGCCGATCCTGTCGATTTCCGCGCCAGTGGGTGTGATGTCACCTATGCGAAGAAACGAATTGCCTGTCTCGGCAAAATTGCCACCCAAAGCTGCCGGTAACCGTGCCGGCGAGGCGCAGTTCCCGCCCATGAGATATTGCCAATCAATTCCGCGCCCGAATGCAGGTGCAGGCTGGCAAATCCGCCATCGGCAGCGTAGAAGCCGGTTCCGTCATATTTCGCCCGCGACAGTCGCGCCGGAAAAGATTTCCATGGTAACCGGGTTGGTGCCGGACGAGGCAATAATCACGGTTCCCGATTCAACGAAACTTTGAACCACATCAAAAGTGCCGTTGATCGTGCTTCTGACCTAACTGAAAAATAGGCCTGATAGGCCTGAACAGTGGCGTTGAGGACCAGCGTACTGCCGGTATTGACCTCGAACTTGATGCCGTCGCCGCTGGTTTCGCTTTTCCGAGAGGTGGTCGAAAAGTCCGCCGTTCAAGGTCACCCGATGACGAAACTCGACGTTTCCAACCAGAATGTAGTTGACTTGACCCATCCATCAGTTGTGACCGTACCTCCGTTCAGAAATAAGCCGAAGCGTCCTGGCACCCAGTTCTGGTAGGGTGGATCAGGTTCCTGTCCTGCCAGGAGGCTACTGCGTTCCGGTCGGTGAATCGCCATTACCACATGACCCGGACGGCTCTGGGTAATACAGCAACTGGCCGTAGTTCGGGCTGCCGAATCAGGGGTGATAGGTTTCGTCACCAGGATTGCCGTTGGTGTCAGTTATGAAGCACAGACCACCAGTAATTGTCATCGACATCATAGACAGTGGTCTGCGAGGTGCCGATGTCAAAGAGGTAGGTTACTTCGGTATGCATCGTTCAGATTGCGGGTCTTCATAATAATCTGACCAGTCATTGCTGGCCTGATCCGTCAAATGAACGGTCTTCTGTTCAAAGTCGTAAGTCGCCAGGATCGATGTTGATGATCAGGTCGTTGAACCAGAGTGTATCAAGCCGTCGCCGCCATTGACCGCACCGCCGCCCCAATTGTCACTGAGGTCATAGATGATCGTGTCGTTGCCCAGGCCGCCCAAAAGGAAGCTCCAGTGCCGCTGCCGCCATCGATCCAGTCATCACCTGCGCCACCGGAAATATTGTCCGTGCTGCCATTGCCGACAAGCCTGTTAAGCTGGCCCCGTTGCCAATGATCGTCATTGTTGCTGCCACCTGTGGCGTTCTCGATGATGACGCCGGTGGTTACGTTCACATCAGCCAGCGCATTGGTGAAATCGCCGGCAATGGTGAAGCCGCCATAGACGGGAAGCGAGAAGCCGGACATAACTGTAATCGCCTGTCACCCGGCGAAGGTTGCCGCCTCCAACCTTGTTCTGCAATGTTGCAGGGTTGAGATCGGTGACGGTTGAACGGCCGCTACTGTAGCGGATTCTGCCTGGTGCCGCCTGCATCCCTGATGCAGGAAAAGAAAGTTCCTGTGCTGTTGAATCGGAATGACATAGACATCATCACCAGTGTTTGTGGAAAGGTTCGCGCCATACAGATATTGCACGGCCGCAATATCGAATGCCATGGAGTGGCTGCCTGGCCGAAGCCAGTCACGTCAGCGCGGGGCGTGCCGTTAAAGGTCACGTTCCATAGGGATTGGTGGTGCCCGGACGCATAGAAGGATCGAACAGATGTCCTGGTTGAGCGCGTTGTCCCTGCGGTATCGCTGGTGCTGGACACTCCGGGAAAGACATGAGGATCACCGGTGCTGGTGGAACTGCGTATGATCAAGGTCGAGTGTCGTGGCCGATTTCGTGGATAAGTGTTGAAAAGCCAACCCTGCCTTCCGCAGGCCATTGGTTGTCCAGCCGAAATGTCCGGTATTGTATTCGCCGGTCAACTCGGCCGCTGTACGCGCAATGGTGGATGAGTTGGGAACGAGATAGGGATTGGTGGGAACCACCGGTCGAGGAGCCGGTGTGGAATACCGTTTTCGGAAAATTCGGCACCTCGGTAGACGTGAATATCTGTGTGAAGGTAATGTTGCAGACCGTTTCCCAGCTGTCGAATGCAAAGCGGTATGGCGGCTGACCTGGTTGCATCCCATTGACCAGCGGCAAGATAGTAGTCGAGCGATGATGTGTTCCAGCCCCAGCCCTTGAGGAGAGCGTTCACATAGGCATTTGAAGTCCAGTTGCAGCAAGTTTCCAGTGTCACGGATCCAGACGCCTTTATCTTGCCAAAAAAGTGTCAACTTTCCACTTCGAGCCTGTGCACTTTAGGTAAAACTGAAATCACTCTGGTTGGCTTCCAGCTCTCTCTGCCTGCGCCACGCCATAGAAGGTGATCGTCCGCCGAAGGCAACTGTCACATTGGCTCCGCCGTCATAGAGCGAAATCAGAAAACTGCGTCAGGCCTGCAACGGAATTGAAACGGACCTGGTCGACGCCAAGCTCGAAATCATAGACGGCATCAAAGCCCCCAATTGGTGTCGAACTCGAACGTGTCAGTAGCACCGTCGAACTGGCTCGGCATTGCGCCCCACATCAGGTCGTTCTCGGTGCTGCCATTGATCCTATCGGCGCCATTGCCGCCGAACAGGAAATCACCCTCTGAGCCGCCATAGATATGGTCATCACCGCCGAAGGCGACATCGCCATTGGCTTCGCCATAGATCCAGTCATTAGTGTCTTCGCCGCAGAAGGTGTCCGTATCCGTGCCACCCCACATCTGGTCATCGCCGGAGCCACCGATCAGCACGTCATCGCCCGCATCGCCACAGAGATAGTCAACGCCTTTCGCCGCGAAGCCAGTCCAGCCATCGTCGCCATGCATGGTGTCGCCTTCGGTGCCACCCCACACGTAATCGCCATCGGCCCCCGCCATTCATGATGTCGCCGCTCGCCTCGCCGAACATCAGGTCGGCACCAGCGCCGCCATTCGCTACGGTATCGCCACCGCCACCGCCATAAAGCCAGTCGGCACCGCCATTACCGCTGATCGCATTGGCATTGGCATCGCCATAGATATAGTCAACAGTGGCCGGAGCCGGTGACATTCTCGAAACCGAAACCGTGTCTCCTGTGGCGTCGCCTCCGGTTACGGTATTGTACAAGGTAGACGGTGACCCCGGCGGATGAACTGGCATAGCTCAGTGTGTCACCAACCGCGGAATTGAGCCACCATCCAGCGTATCGCCATCAGCCCCACCGATCGTGTCATCGCCGCCATTGCCAGACAGGTTGTTAACGGACGCATTGCCCGTGATCATGTCCGAACCGCTGCCCCCTGAAGCGTTTTCGATCACCACACCATTTGCAATGGTAAATCCTCTCCGGCGACACCCTCAACAGACGAAACAAAACCCGCCGCCGCCTGCTTGTTCAGGAGTGTCGGTGCAATCAGACTGATGGTGCACGCCAAATTGCCAGCATATGATATTTCGTCCGTTCCGGCCGCATCCCAAATACAGGAAAAAAACTACCTGACCCGGTCGTGCCAGGCAGGGTGTAGGTGTCATCTCCGGTCATGTAGGTCATGTTGGCGCTATATAAATACTGGATAGCTGCGATATCAAAAGCCATCAACGTGCCGACAAAGCCATAATTATAAGTCGCGTCGCTCTCCAGTACACCTCCGTTATATGACATTACCGTATAGAGGTTCTGGTTCAGGCTATTGTCACCAAGATCAGCCGAAGTTGTTACTCCGGGAAAAAGCAAGGCTCCATGGGTGTGGAATAGTCCGACCCCATGACCAATCTCGTGCATGAACAGTCGAAATGCATAACCGCCCTGCTCGAATTGGCCTGGATCAAAGAGTTCACGTTCATGATTGTAATAGCCATTTCGTGGTAAGTCCGTGTAGGGGGAATAGTGCCACCCGGTCCAGGTGTCTCCAACCAATTGTAACATCGTATCGGTATCGACCCAGCTTTCAAGCATTTCGGGATTTTGAGCCGTAGTGACCTGGGTAAAGGTTATATTGGCAACATTGGAATACTGCTGCGCTGCCTGTTGCCAAGCAACCATTTCCTCTCCCGACCAGGCGTGCCCGTCTATATCCCCAAAAGCATAGGTTACATTGTTGTCCATTCCCCAATTCAGCCAGGAATAATTGTAAATTACACCATCAAATTCGGCTCCAACCAGCCCGTCAATGAACACATTTCCTGATGATCCTGGTAGACCCGGCATATCTGACTATCCTTTTTCAATGTTTGATTGTTGAAGCCGCGAGGATGCCCACATAAGCAGTCCGCTCCCCACTCCCGCCACTTACAGCCTGTCACTCACGGTATCAGGTCAAACGAAGCTGAAATCACCCTGGTTTGCCTCAAGCTCGGCCTGCGTGACGCCGTAGAAGGTGATGGCGTCAGCTCCGAAGGCTACTGTCACATTGGCTCCACCGTCATAGAGCGTGAAATCAGAAAACTGGGTAAGCCCGGCAACTGACTTGAAACGCACCTGGTCGACGCCAAGCTCGAAGTCATAGACCGCGTCGAAGCCCCAATTGGTGTCGAATTCGAACGTGTCAGTAGCACCGTCGAACTGGCTCGGCATTGCACCCCACATCAGGTCGTTCTCGGTGCCGCCATTGATCCTATCGGCGCCATTGCCGCCGACCAGGAAATCACCCTCGGACCCGCCATAGATATGGTCATCGCTCTCCTGACCGAAGGCGACATCGCCATTGGCCTCGCCATAGATCCAGTCATTGTCGTCTTCGCCGTAGAAGGTGTCCGTATCCGTGCCACCCCACATCTGGTCATCGCCCGAGCCGCCGATCAGAACGTCGTCGCCCGCATCGCCATAGAGATATCAACGCCTTCCTCGCCGCGCAGCCAGTCGACCCCGTCATTGCCGTGCATGGTGTCGCCGTCGCTGCTACCCCACATGTAGTCGCCATCGTTGCCACCATTCATGATGTCGGCACCGGCCTCGCCAAACATCAGGTCAGCGCCTGCACCGCCATTGAGGGTGTCGTCGTTATCGCCACCGTAGAGCCAGTCTGCACCGTTGTTGCCGTTGAGGGTGTCATTCCGCCATTGCCGAACAGATAGTCGACTACCTCGGAGCCATTGATCAATTCGAACAGAAAATCACCGGTCAACAAGCCGCCTGTTACGATTGCGTTGAGTTCACGGACCGGGATGTTGTCGAGTTCAAGATCAACCACATTGATGAAATAGGGTTGGAAATTGAACGAGTATCCGCCGGGATTGGAAACCGGATAGGTTCCAGCATAGGTTCCATCCGAGAACCAGACTCGGCTTCGCCTTCACCGTTCGAAATGGAAAAATAGATGTTCTCTCCATCGACAAAAACCAGTTTGGATCAGAGCTTGTTGCATAGGGTGCCGCTGCGGGATTGATATCCCTGACCAGATGCGTGCCAGCCACCGTGCCGTCTGTTACATAGAGTTCAGCACCTGTCACGTCGTCGCGGGCGACAAAAATGCCCTGCTGCCCGCCACGACGACCCGAAGATCACTCATGGACAATTCGCCCACTGGTGTTCCGGTGCCGCTCAGATTGAAGGTTCCAGCGGAGGTTCCGTCGGATACCCAAAGTTCCTCATCGTCGGGTCCACCGTCATCTGCAGCAAAAAGAAAGAGATCGCCAAGTGTGCCTTGGTAATCCACCGAACCGAAGCGTGAACTTATCACTCCTGGCCAGATGTCTTCCACGAGACTGGTGCCGGAAGCCGTCCCGTCTGAAACCCACAGTTCGAAATCAGTGCCGGATGCAGTGGTTGCCGCCCAGAAATAGAATTGGTTATCGCCGAAACCGCCATAGTCAAAATAGATGGAATTGGGGATGGAAACACCAACCCCGGAATAGGATGTGGTGTTGGTTGTGTCGTCAACGTGGTAGAGGCCGCGCACTCTGTTGCCTGAGCCGTAAAACCAGAGATCACCACCGGAATTCGAACATTGCTCCAACAAAGGGGTCGCCTGAGTTCCAGTCATATACCCCTGGCATAGCTGCCATCGGATCTGATCCGGTACAGGTCATGGTCCGATGCGATGGCATATGCGCTTCCGCCAACAACCGTATAGTATGTGACAAGCTGATCAAACAGAACCTGAGGCGCGTTGCTTCCGTCCGTGATCATCAATACATTATCACCAGAATTATGACCAGATACACTGTCTGTGCGCGCGAGGAATACTGTTTCGCCGTCCAATTCCCTCAGATAAGAAGTGGCATACAGGAAGTTGCCGTTTTCGTCCGTAGACAAGACTGTTGATGTTGAACCGTCGGAAAATACGAGTGTTTCATCATTGCCAACAGTGTTGTTCCCAGTGAAAACAACTCCATTTCCGGCCTGTGATATCCAATTTTCATTATAATTCCGCAGTGGCCAGTAATTGCTTAGTTCAAAGGTAAAATCTGTTCCGACAACATGGCCAAAAATTCCACCACCATTTGCGCCAACACCCCCATATACCAATACTTCAACAGGCATCAATTTTTCCCCAATAGGCACGGACCCTCAATATACAGCATAGATAAAACGATTTACCGTCGTTGGGCAAGCAGTAATGCCAGCTGGCTGCTCCCCCCATTCACCCCGCCAGTTTATCCGCCTCCTCCACGATGATTGTTGCGATCAGTTTGCAGTCTGCGGCGTCAAAGGTCAGCGGCAGGCGCAGGTCGCAGGTGGTGGAAAGGGCTGCCAGCGTTTGGGCAGCACCGGTATGTCGGCGACGTAGCGCCAGCTGTCATAGCGGCTGGTGAATGCGACAGGTTCTGATGCGCCAAACCATTTCACCTCGACCCCGCGCTTGAGGCAATTGGCGATGAATTGCGGGATGTCGGCTTGTGCAATGCCTGACGGTGGAACTGGAAGGATGAACCGACAAAGGCTTCGTGCTGTTCACGGGGGACAAGCGTAATGCCGGTTGCCCAACTTCCGCCCTGCCTCCATCGCGCGATAGAGCGTGTTCCAGCGGCGGATATTGTCCTCCAGCAATGGCAGTTGCGTGCGCAGGATCGCGGCGCGCAGATTGTCGATGCGTGCGGAGCAGTTGGGGGTTTCGAGCCGGACCTTGCGGAAGACTTCTTCCGAGGGTGCCGCGCCATGGCGGGCATAGAGCATGTAGGAGCCGGACAGGATGATGGCGCGGGCTGCCAGTTCGGCGTCGTCGGTGGTGAGCAGTCCGCCTTCGCCGGAATTGATGTGCTTGTAGGTCTGGGTCGAGAAGCAACTGGCAATGCCGAAGCTGCCGGATTTGCGGCCCTTCCATTCCGCCCCATGGTGTGGGCGCAATCCTCGATCAGGGTGATGTCGAGCTGCGCGCAGATGCGCAGGACCTCGTCCATGTCGCAGACATGGCCGCGCATGTGCGACAACAGGAAATGGCGGGCACCGGATGTCGCTGCCTTTGCCTCGAGGTCCTGAAGATCGGTGAGCCAGTCATGGCCGGTCTCGACATAGACGGGTGCTGCACCCACGGCATGGATGGCACCGGGCACAGGTGCCAGTGTCCAGGCATTGGCCAGCACCTTGTCACCGGGTTTCACACCAGCGGCGCGCAGGGCGATCTGCATTGCCTGACCGCCGGATGCGACCGCGACGCAGTAGCGGCTACCTTGCCAATGGGCATATTCAGCCTCCAGCAATTCGGCTTCCGCGGTCTCGCCTTTCACCGTGTTATAGCGATGCAGGCGACCGCCGCGCAGGATTTCCACAGCGCGCTCGATTGCCACTTCCGGAATCGGTTCCTGCTGGGTGAAGGGCTTGGTGAAGTTGACAGTCATTTGATGCAGTCCATGTGCCGTGATCGGGTCTTGAGCGTATAGGCATGGCGCGCCAATGGAAGTGCCAGCGCAATATTTCTTGCGTGGCCAGCAGCGCCTGATAGAAGGCGTGCCATGGATCATTTTGATATTCTGGTCATCGGTGGCGGTATCAATGGAGCAGGCATCGCGCGCGATGCGGCGGGCCGCGGATATTCCGTTTGCCTGTGCGAAAAGGGCGACTTTGCAGGGGGAACGTCCTCTGCATCGACCAAGCTGTTTCATGGTGGTTTGCGCTATCTGGAGTATTTCGAATTCCGGCTGGTGCGCGGGCCCTGATCGAGCGTGAAGTGCTGTTGCAGGTAATGCCGCATATCAGCTGGCCGATGCGCTTCGTACTGCCATTGCACCAGGACATGCGGTTCGAGCGAGACACCCTGCCTGCAAAATTTTGTCTTTCGTCATGCCCTGGCTCAAGGGTCGACGACCGGAATGGATGATCCGCTTCGGACTGTTTCTCTATGACCATTTGGGCGGGCACCGTCTTGCCGGGAACGGCAACGCTGGATTTGACCAAAGACGAGGCGGGCAAGTCGCTGAAGCCGTTTTTGCGCAGGAAGGCGTTCCGGATATTCCGGATTGCTGGGTGGAGGATTCGCGGCTGGTGATCATCTGCGCGATGCGCAGGCAGAGGGGAGCAGAAATAAATGCCCGCACTGCCGTCACTTCGGCGCGTCGTGAAAATGGCAAATGGCATGCGGAACTATCAGGGCCAGGGGCAAGCGCAGCATCACGGCGTCGCTGGTTGTCAATGCGGCGGGGCCGTGGATTGATCATGTGCTCGGCAGCGTTTTCGGTCACAATGATGCGCATAATGTTCGGCTGGTGCGCGGCAGCGACCGTATCGTTGTGAAAGAAGAAATTCGATCACGATCGCTGCTATTTCTTCCAGAATGCGGATGGGCGCATCATCTTCGCCATTCCCTATGAGCGCGATTACGCTGATCGGCACCACCGATGCCGATCACCTGAATCCCGAAACCAGACCGCAGATCAGCGATGCCGAGGCTGACTATCTGTGCGCCATGGCGAGCAGTATTTTGCCGAACCGGTGAAGCGCGAAGATATTGTCTGGACCTATTCCGGTGTTCGTCCGCTCTATGACGATGGTGCCGGCAAGGCTGAGCCGCGACCCGCGAATATGTCATTCGTCCCGACCCGGTTGTCGGCGAGGGCCGGTTGCTGAATGTCTTTGGCGGAAAGATCGACCTACCGGAAGCTCGCCGAAGCGGTGCTCGAAAAGGAGCCGGGCCCTTGCTTGGCAGGGAGAGGCGGAGATGGACAGCAGAGCGTGGCGCTTCCTGGCGGTGACTTTCCAGTCGACGGGTATGATGCGCTGGTCGCGAAATATTCTGCCCGTTATCCTTTCGTCAGGCGCAAGGTCATGCAGCGGCTGGTTCGCCATCACGGCACGGAAACCTTGGAAGCGGTTCAGCGCGGTACAGCAAGCTCGCTGGCTGACCTTGGAACGGACTTTGGAAACGGGTTGTATGAAGCCGAACTGAAATGGTTCGTTCAGCACGAATGGGCAGTGAGTGGCGAGGACGTGCTGTTCCGACGCACGCGGCTTGGTATCGCCATGAGCGAAAGCCAGATCGCCAACGTGAATGAGTGGATGGCAAGGAACCGGACCATGCCCGTTTGAAAAAGACTGCGCCGCAGTTGCGAAGGCTGGCGGCGCAGCTGGGCCAATCCCGGCGGGGAGGTCCGCCAGGATGCCAACCGGCTATTTGTCGAGCCGGAACTGTTTCGAGGTGCAGCTCACAGGTCTGGTGCTTCATCATGCCCTTCACATATGGCTGTGAGTGACGATAGAGATTGCGCCAGAAGGCCTGGACAATGACGCCCGATGACTGCAACAGGTTTTCAATGTCCTTCATCAGTTCCTTGCGCTTGCCGGCATCTGAGATGGCCAGCGCCTTGGTGAACTTGGCGTCGAATTCCGGATCACTGTAGGCTGACTCGTTCCAGGCTTCACCGGATCGGTATGCAAAGGGCAAGGACCTGCACTCAAGGGCGCATGTTCCATTCGGTCGATGACCATGGGTATTTCGTCCAGTCATTCCAGAAAGACGAGCCGGGAATTACCGTGCGTTTGACGTTCATTCCCGCTTCGCGGCACTGTGCGGCAATCACGTCGCACGAGTTCTTCACATATATTCGGCTTCATAGGAAATCAACTCGAGTTCCGTGCTTCCCAGACCCGCCTCGGCAATGAGCGCCTTGGCTTTGTCATGTCGCCCGAGGTAATCTTTGGAAGTTCGTAATATTCGGAATTAGATCGGACATACGTGATGGTTTTCGGCGACCGTTCCGGCACCATTGTAAAGCGCCAACACAGCAGCGTTTGTCGACCGCGAGCTGGATGGCATTACGGATGCGCTTGTCGTCATACGGCTTGTTGGCGATGTTGGTACGGATAACCACCGTGCCTGTAGTGGTTACTTCGTGCCGTTGCATTCCCATGCCCTCAAGCAGGGCCACAGTTTCGCCAACCGTTTGGAAATTCGCGTCGATCTCAACCGATTCCATCGCCGAAATAACCGCATTTCCGGTATCGCCGCCATAATCAATGAACTCGATTGCATCAAGGAACAGCTCACTTTCCACGGGTTAAAGCCTTCGCGACGCTTGAGGCTGGCGCGCTCGCCGACCTTGTATTCAACAATTTCATATGGGCCGGTGCCCGGCATTTTGAGAATGTCATTGCCCATCTTGTCGAAATCACGATGCACGACAATGGCGGGATAGTCAGCCATTCCCGGGATGATCGTGATGTCCGAGGACTTGAGCTTCAGTTTCACGGTGTGGTCGTCAACTTTCGAGATCGCTCCCTCAACCGCCTTTCCAGTTGCATCGTCAATGAGCGAACCCATGCGGGCCGCCATGGAATTTCCTTCTGCCGACTTGTCGCACCAGCGCTGGAAGTTGAAGACGATATCGTCGGCATTCATGTCGTCGCCGTTCGACCATTTTACGCCCTTGCGGACATTCAGGGTGTATTCGGTCGCGTCTTCATTGACTTCCCAACTTTCGATGAGATGGCCCTCGAAAGTGAAATCCCGGGTATATCGAACCATGTAGTCGGTGCATTGGCGCATCACATTGGCCATTTCCGACCAGTCCCACAGGCGTGGGTCCTTCATTTCCTTGACAATCATCTGCATGCGCAGCGTGCCGCCCTTCTTGCCTTGCGCGCGCGCGACGCCAGGAGCGGCCACTCCCATCAGCGCATAGGCCGTTGCGGTCGTTGCACCAAATGCCGATGAAAGTGCGAGGAATTCGCGGCGGTCCATCAGGCCGGACTGGTATTCCCGTGTCCAGTCCAGGATTTTTGAATGAAGCGACCTTTTGTTCGTGCCGGTATTTTTCATTTTCTGACCTCCCTGCCAGCTGGATGTATGGTTTGCCTGGTCAGTTCCGGGCCTCTTCCAGGACACTCAG
>JAWKWN010000011.1:0-69956 GCA_041397505.1 Nitratireductor sp. | reverse complement strand
CGGCCTGCCGGATTTTGCAGCGATTGATGACGACCGTTTCAAGCCTGCCTTTGAAGCAGCGATGCTTGCTCATAATGATGAAATCGCTGCCATTGCCGGAAATGATGCCGAGCCGGATTTTACCAACACCATCGATGCGCTGGAACTTTGCGGTCTGAAACTTTCCAGGGTTTCAGCCTTGTTCTGGAACCGTGCCGGTGCCGACACCAATGAAACCATCAGGGGTCTCGAGCGGGAAATGGCGCCGCTGCTGTCACGGCATTATTCGGCCATTGCCCGCAACAAGGCATTGTTTGCCCGCATTGACGCCTTGTGGCAGGCGCGTGACAAATCCGGCCTTGATCTGGAAAGGTTGCGGGTGCTGGAGCGCCACTGGAAGGGCTTTGTCCGCTCGGGCGCATTGCTGGATGATGCTGGCCAGGAGCAGCTGGCCGCAATCAACGAAAGGCTTGCAACACTCGGAGCCCAATTCGGGCAGAATATCCTTGCCGATGAATCGGGCTGGAGCCTTGCACTGGGCGAAGGTGACCTTGCCGGCATACCCGATTTCCTGAAATCAGCCATGGCATCGGCAGCAAGCGAACACGGTGTATTATCGGGTTTTGCCGTAACGCTTTCGCGATCAATCATCGAGCCGTTCCTGGCGTTCAGCGAGCGCAGGGATTTGCGAGAGACAGCGTTCAAGGCATGGATTGCACGGGGCGAAGGGAAGAACGACAACCGACCGCTGGTCAGTGAAATCCTTAATCTGCGCAATGGCAAGGCGCGTTTGCTCGGCTTCTCGAAAACTTTGCTGCCTACAAGCTTGACGATTCCATGGCCAAGACCCCGGATGCGGTCAGTGCATTGCTGGCTCGGTATGGGAGAAGGCGGTTGAGCGGGCGGGTGAGGAAGAGGCTGCGCTAGAGGGTCTGGCGCGCGAAGTTGGCGACAACCATTCAATCAAGCAGGACTGGCGGTATTATTCCGAAAAGATGCGCAGTTCGAAATTCGATTTCTCCGAATCAGAATTGAAGCCCTATCTGCAACTGGACCAGATCATGGCAGCCGCATTGTGGCGGGGCGATTGTTCGGTCTGTCATTCAGGCCGCTCAACGATATCAAGGCATACCACCGTGATGTTCGCGTGTTCGAGGTCCTCAACAGGGAAGGCGGGCTGCAGGGCATATTCATGGGTGATTATTTTGCCCGGCCTTCGAAACGTTCCGGCGCATGGATGAGCGCGTTTCAGGGCCAGCACAAATTGCAGGGTGGTCGAATTCCGTTCATCTACAATGTCATGAACTTTGCCCGTGGTGCGGAGGGCGAGCCTGCACTGCTCTCCCTCGACGATGCCAGGACGCTTTTTCATGAATTCGGCCATGCGCTGCATGGCCTCCTGTCAGATGTCACCTATCCCTCGGTTTCCGGCACCTCGGTGTCGCGCGATTTTGTCGAACTGCCTTCTCAGCTTTACGAGCACTGGCTCACGGTTCCCGAGGTCCTGAAAAAATACGCAAGGCATTTCAAGACGGGTGAAGCGATGCCGCAAGCGCTTCTCGACAAGGTATTGGCGGCCTCCACTTTCAATTCCGGCTTCCAGACGGTTGAGTTTACCGCCTCTGCCCTTGTCGATATGGCGTTTCATACAGCGGGTGAAATTTCCGACCCGATGGAATTCGAGCGCAACAAGCTGGCCGAGCTTCACATGCCTGATGCGATCGTGATGCGTCACCGCACACCGCATTTTGCGCATGTCTTTTCCGGTGACGGATATTCTGCCGGTTATTATTCCTACATGTGGTCGGAAGTGCTGGATGCCGATGCTTTCCGGGCATTCGAGGAAAGCGGGGATCCGTTCAACGCCGATCTCGCAGAGAAACTTCGCAAGCATGTCTATTCGAGCGGCGGCTCCATTGATCCCGAAGATGCCTATCGGGCGTTTCGCGGCGCGATGCCAAAGCCCGATGCCATGATGGAAAAGCGCGGTTTGGTTTGAACAGAACAACCGCTGTTCCCAGCGTCAGCCGTCAATGTCAGTGGCCATAAGAAACGTTGCCGCAGCGACAAGTGCAATCATTGCGTAGTCGAAGGCGTGACCAAAGCGCGGGTCGCGGCCCCAGACGGAATCCGCTATGCGTTTCCTGAGGGTCATGATGATTGAACCGGCGTGCAAGCCATTGTGATTGTTTGCAGCTTCGGGAGATGGCGGTTGAAAAAGAGCCGTCAAATCCCGATTGTGCCAATTCGATCGAACCATTATCCAAGTATCGGACATCAACAAGCGGGGCTACGAAATGCAACAACGGCAATTGGGAAAAAACGGGCCAATGGTGGGTTCGGTTGCGCTTGGCTGCATGAGCTTTGCGGGATTTTATGGTGCAACCACGCAGGCCCAAGCGCATGAAACGCTGGCCGCAGCGCTTGATCTCGGCGTCACCCATCTCGACACTGCGCGCATTTATGGCGATGGCTTGTCGGAGGAAATCATTGGAAGTTTCCTGCGCAACAATCCCGTAAGGTTCTCCATCGCCACCAAGGTGGCATTCGTACCCAGCCGACACGGGGATTTGACAACTCGCCGGAATTTCTTCGTGAATGCCTCGAAGGATCCTTGAAGCGGCTGGGTGTCGAGCATGTGGACCTTTTCTACATTCACCGTCGCGACCAGACGATTCCCATCGAGGATGTGATGGAAACGCTTGTCCGCTTCAAGGAGGAGGGCAAGATCGGTGGTATCGGCTTTTCCGAGATTGCGCCCTCATCGCTGGAACGTGCTGCTGCCGTCCATCCGGTGATGGCGGTGCAAAGCGAATATTCCCTTTGGACGCGCCAGCCCGAGCTTGGCATGATCCAGGCCTGCAAGCGGGTCGGCGCGGCTTTCGTGCCATTTTCGCCGTTGGCGCGGGGCATGTTCGGTGAGAAGACACCCGATCCTGCAACATTTGCCGGGCGCGACATTCGCATCGGCAATCCGCGTTTTGTCGAACCGAATTTCTCGGCGAATGTGGCAGCCATCGACAGGTTCAAGCAATTTGCTCGTGAGCGCGGCTGGCAACCGGCGGCATTGGCGCTGCGATGGGTGCTCGACCAGGGCGATCATCTGATCCCGATCCCGGGAACCCGGACGCGGGCGCATCTGGCTATTGATGCGAGTGCTGATGCAATTCACTTGAGCCAGGAAGATCACGCCGAAATCGAGCGGCTGCTGCCAGCCGGATTTGCGCATGGGTCGCGATATAGCGACACACAGGCCATTGGTGTCGAGGTTTATTGCTGAGGCTTGGCGACACAAGCGAATCCTACCCCTTTCGCAAATGCGAAAAAGCCTGTATGGAGGCGACGAAAATTTTCGCGGGCCTGTTCACATTTGCGCCGACAAACGGTGCCGCCCGCCTCCCCTGAAGGCCAGAACCATGAAATTGCGCAATATTGCGATCATCGCCCATGTTGACCATGGGAAAACCACCCTTGTTGACGAGCTTCTGAAGCAGTCCTCGACTTTCCGCGACAATCAGCGGGTCGAGGAGCGGATGATGGATTCCAACGATCTTGAAAAGGAACGCGGAATTACCATCCTTGCCAAGGCAACCTCGGTTGTCTGGAAAGACACGCGCATCAACATTGTCGATACGCCCGGCCACGCCGACTTTGGCGGCGAGGTAGAGCGTATCCTCAACATGGTGGATGGCGCGGTGCTCCGGTAGATGCTGCCGAAGGCCCGATGCCACAGACCAAGTTCGTGGTCGGCAAGGCATTGAAGGTCGGCCTGAAGCCGATTGTGGCAATCAACAAGGTTGACCGCCATGACGCGCGTGCAGATGAAGTGATCAACGAGGTATTTGATCTTTTCGCCAATCTGGACGCGACGGACGAGCAGCTTGATTTCCCGATCCTCTATGGTTCGGGCCGTGATGGCTGGATGAATTATGATCCGGCAGGGCCAAAGGAAGACAGGCTCGCGCCGCTGTTCGACCTCGTCCTGAAACATGTTCCGGAGCCGACTGTTGCCGAAGGGCCGTTCCGGATGATCGGTACCATTCTGGAAGCCAATCCGTTCCTGGGTCGCATCATCACCGGCCGCATTCATTCGGGTTCCATCAAGTCGAACCAGCCGGTCAAGGTCATGGATCGCTATGGCAAACTGATCGAATCGGGCCGCATTTCCAAGATATTGGCATTTCGCGGTGTCGAGCGCGTGGGTCTTGATGAGGCCCATGCCGGCGACATCGTCGCCATTGCCGGACTTTCCAAGGGTACGGTTGCCGACACCTATTGTGATCCGTCGTTGAGCGAGCCGCTGACTGCGCAGCCGATTGATCCGCCGACAGTGACCATGTCCTTCCTGGTCAATGATTCACCGCTTGCGGGTACCGAGGGCGACAAGGTCACGAGCCGCGTCATCCGTGACCGGTTGATGAAAGAGGCCGAGGGCAATGTCGCGCTGAAGATCGAGGAAGCCGAAGACAAGGATTCCTTCTACGTATCGGGACGCGGGGAATTGCAGCTTGCCGTCCTGATCGAGACCATGCGCCGCGAGGGTTTCGAACTTGCAGTATCGCGTCCGCGTGTTGTCATGAAAAAGGGCGAAAACGGCGAGAATCTCGAACCGGTCGAGGAAGTGGTCATCGATGTCGACGACGAATATTCAGGCGTCGTTGTCCAGAAGATGTCGGAACGCAAGGGTGAGATGGTCGAGTTGCGTCCTTCGGGCGGAAACCGCGTTCGCCTGATTTTCCATGCGCCGACCCGTGGATTGATCGGCTACCAGTCCGAGCTGATGACGGATACGCGCGGAACGGCCATCATGAACCGGCTTTTCCATGCCTATGAACCCTACAAGGGTCCAATCGGTGGTCGTATAAATGGCGTTCTGATTTCCAATGATCAGGGGGAAGCCGTCGCATATGCGATGTTCAACCTCGAGGATCGTGGTCCGATGGTGATCGATCCGGGCGTCAAGGTCTATGCAGGCATGATCATTGGTGTGCATACGCGCGACAATGATCTCGAGGTCAATGTGCTCAAGGGCAAGAAACTGACCAATGTTCGCGCATCGGGCAAGGATGAGGCTGTCAAGCTGACACCACCGATTCGCATGACGCTCGAACGGGCACTTTCATGGATCCAGGATGACGAACTGGTGGAAGTGACGCCGAAGACCATCAGGCTGCGCAAGCTTTATCTTGATTCGAACGAGCGCAAGCGCTTCGAAAAGAGCCTGAAACAGGGCGCTGCCTGACAGCAAGCCGGCTGACCGGGCGCATTTCCGCAATCGTGGATGTGGAGAATGTGCAACGAAAAGGCAAAAATGCCTGAGCCTGCTTGTTCGTTAACGAAAAGTTAACGTATGATCGTTTCATGGGAACGATCACGATAGAGACTCGACGCGCAGGACCACAGGATGCCGCAGGCACTGGCGGCAGTCCATGACGAATCCTGGCGCAATGCCTATGGCGGTATTGTTCCGCATGTCGCGTTGAACCGGATGATCAACCGCCGGGGTGCCGATTGGTGGGAAAATGCCATCCGGCGCGCGACAATTGTCCTGATCGTTGAAATTGGTGGCGTTGTGGCTGGCTATGCCACGCTCGGGCGTAACCGGGTAGGCACGCTGCCCTATGACGGCGAGATCTACGAATTGTATATGCGGCCGGAATATCAGGGAATTGGTGTTGGTTCGCGCCTGTTCCTTGCAGCGCGCGCCGAGCTGAAACGCCGTGGCCTCAAGGGATCTGTCGTTTGGGTGCTGGCCGACAATCATCCGGCGATTCGCTTTTACGAGAATGCGGGTGGCAGGGCCGTTGCCGAAGGGCATGAAGCCTTTGACGGCAAGAAGCTTTCCAAGATCGCCTATTCCTGGGATTGATCTTCCGGCAACCTGACGCCGGTTCGTATCAGCACTGCGACGCCGGATGTGGTTGCGAAGCTGCTTCACCTGCAAGGAATTGGCAATCCTGTTCGGGTTTTTGTGCGCTTGCGAGCGGAATTGGCCGATAGCATCATTGCCCTTGATGCCAAGCCCGACTATCAAGCGACAGGATAATCATCAGGATCAGGCCACATGCGGATAGACGCTATCTCAATCGGCAACAACCCGCCGCACGACATCAATGTGATTGTTGAAGTGCCAGTGGGTGGTCAGCCGATCAAATATGAAATGGACAAGGATGCGGGAACACTGGTCGTCGACCGATTCCTGTATACGCCGATGACCTATCCGGGCAATTACGGCTTTGTTCCGCATACGCTGTCAGATGATGGCGATCCTATCGATGTTCTGATCTGCAATACGCGCCCGCTGATTCCCGGCTGTGTCATCAATGTGCGGCCCATTGGCGTGTTGATCATGGAAGACAATTCCGGTCAGGACGAGAAGGTGATTGCGGTGCCCTCACCACAGCTCACCCAACGCTATGCCGATGTGCACGAGTTCTCCGACCTGCCAGAGATCACATTGAAGCAGATCAGCATTTCTTCGAGCACTACAAGGATCTCGAACCCGGCAAATGGGTGAAGATCGGCGACTGGCTTGGCGCCAGCGAGGCGCAGCGTCTGATCTTGGAAGCCATCGCGCGGGCTGGCAAATAGGCCTATCCGGATTTGCCAACAAGCTTGGCGACGATAATCGCGACCTCGCCTTCATCGCAAGAGATGAAGACGGACTTGTTGCGGCTGGTGGTGCCTGAAGACAGTTGAACCGAGGATTTGGACAGACTTGCAGATCTGGCGACCAGTTCACAAACTGCCTTGTTGGCCTTGCCATCTTCGGGAACGGCACGAACGCGTGCTTTCAGCCGGGTCTTGCCGTCGGCTGACATTTCCAGGCCTTCAATCGCGTCACGCGATGATTTCGGCGTCACGCGGACAAAAACCTCCAGTCCTTCGACAGTTTGGCGGTACCAGTCCAAATTCGCTCAGAAGACGTAAGGGTAGATATAATACTTAATGATCAGCTGGATCAGTATTGTTCCCAGATAGAGCACGATCGGTGAAATATCGATGGTTCCAAGGTCGGGTAGGTACCGCCTGATCGGGCGCAATGCAGGTTCTGTCGCCTGATACAGGAATTGGCCGATAGCAGAGACGAACTGATTGCGTGAATTGATGACATTGAACGCATAGAGCCATGAAAAAACGGCACTGAAAATGATGATCCACTGATAGAAATTCAGGGCAATCAACACGATGTCGAGAATGGCTCTCATAGGGCGCTCCAACTGGCATTCGAGCCATTCATGTATCGTGTGAGCACGACTGTTTCAACCAGCAATGCCAATTCAGCGATTGCAGGGAGCGTCGGCTGGCCCGATCCACAGATCGAGAAATTCGTGTAGCCATTGGCGGACCGCGGCGTCGTACAAATAGCGTCCTTCGAGATGCTGCTTGCGGGACTGTGCGCCGTTGAGGCAGAAGCGGTGCGCACCCTTTGTTGTCCAGCGGTTCATCATGGCAAGGGTCAGTTCGGAGTGGAACTGCACCCCATAGGCATTTTCGCCAACACTGATGGCCTGGTTTGGATATTCCTCGCCCCTTGCCAGAAGCGTAGCACCCGATGGCAGGGTGAAGCCTTCGCGGTGCCACTGATAAATCATGGACGGCCAATCCATCAGCCCCGCGCCTTCCTCGGTTGCGTGCAGCGGGTAATATCCGATTTCGGCGAATTCACGCTCATTCGTACTGACCGTACCGCCAAGATGGCGGACCAGCATCTGCGCGCCAAGGCAAATGCCGAAAAACGGCTTGTTCTCCTTCAACGGAACACCGATCCAGTCGATCTCGCGTTTGACATATTCCTCGGGATCATTGGCACTCATCGGTCCACCAAAGATGATGGCACCTTCATGATCAGCGAGCGTCGATGGTAATTCATCACCCAGCGGCGGGCGGCGGATATCAAGTGCATAGCCCATGTGCTGCAGCACCACCCCAACCCGGCCGGGCGTTGAGGTTTCCTGATGCAGAACAACCAGTATCTGTTTCTGTCCGGGTTGGCGGTGGGATATCCAGACCATTGATGGCTTATTCCGAATTTTCGCTGTTGGCAGCTGCCTTCAGCGCGGCGCTTCAATTCCATTCGATCACGCGATTCGACATCAAGAAGTTCGGCAATGCGCCAAACGATATTGTCTTCAAGTTCATGCACGACACCGTCAGCATAGACCATGTCCCAGAGATTCGCGACCAGTTGCAAACGTTGTTCTGAATCGAGTTCGCGGCGCAATACCCGCGTGAAACTGAAAAGGTCGATTGCCTCCATGTCCGCATCGCGGGGCGGTTTGGATCCAACTGTTCGGTTTCGGATTTCGTCAAGCCAAAATGGCTCTCGAGCGAAAGCGAGAGGCGCCTCTTCCTCGTCCGTGACAATGCCGTCGGCTGCAATCACGTGAAACATCAATGCAGCCTCGGCAACCTGTTTCTCGTCGCCATCAAAGACGCCGGGTCCCGATCCGGAAGCACCGCTCTTGTCGTCAAAAGAAATTTCTTCAATGCGCTGAACATGGATCACTCTTGATCTGCGGATGGACAATGCCCGCTGGCCCTTCCATTTCCGGGAAGCCGGTATGGTGCCGCTGATAGGACTCGAACCTACGACCCCATCATTACGAATGACGTGCTCTACCAACTGAGCTACAGCGGCAAATCCCCGAATTGCGAAGTCCGGTATATAACGCAGTCAAACTGCCGAATCATCCCCTGTTTCGCGGATTTTTCCTTAAACTGGCAGGTCCTGATCTATTCGATGGTTCTGCCTGGCGCGATGTCGCGCCAGTCAAGCCTGAGATGGATGAGGGATGGGCCATCGGCCGCGCGCGCTGCGCTCAGTGCGTCGGGAAATTCGCTATCCGTTTCCACGGTGAAGGCTGAGGCACCATAGCTTCTTGCCCAGGCTGCGAAATCCGGGTTCTTCATGCCCGTGGCAATTACCCGTCCTGGGTAGTCTCGCGCCTGATGCATGCGGATCGTGCCGTAAATCCCGTTGTCGCACAGGATAACGCGCAGCTTGAGGCCGTGCTCGCAAGCAACCGCAAATTCCATCCCTGTCATCTGGAAACAGCCATCACCGGCAAAGGCAAAGACTTCGCGCTCGCGGTTGCGCAAGGCAGCAGCGATGGCAGCGGGAAGGCCATATCCCATTGAACCCGATGTAGGAGCCAGTTGCATGCCATGCTGGTAGCGCACGAAGCGATGGAGCCAGATCGCGTAGTTGCCAGCGCCATTGGTCAAAGCGCAATCAGCGTCGATCTGATCGCGGAAATGGCTGATGACTGCTGACATCGTTACCTGGCCGACGCCCTTTGGAGGACTGGCTGTCCATTTCTCGTAGGATTTTCCTGCTGGCTGGGCCAGATCGCCAAGCTTTGGCAAATCCTCCTCCAACAAGGCGGCGACAAAGCTGCCTGGAACCGAGTTGATGCCGAGGTCGGGCGTATAGATACGGCCTATTTCCTCTGCACCCGGATGCACGTGGACGAGCGCCTGCTTCGGCTTTGGAATGTCGAAGAGCGAGAAGCCCTGGCTCGGATTTTCCGAGAAGCGACCGCCAACCAGCAAGATCAGATCGGCATCGCGAATGCGTTGCGCCAATTCGGGATTGATACCGAGCCCTACATCGCCTGCATAGTTTCGATGATTTGCCGGAAAAAGCCCCTGCCTGCGGAATGTCACGGCGACAGGAATGCCGGTTTGCCCGGACAGTGTCTGCAGGCCGGCGACACCTGCTGCGTCCCAACGCGAGCCACCGGCAATGATGAGCGGGCGTTTTGCTGCGCGCAGCATGGCGGCTGCTCTTGCAGCTTGCTCCTGGCTGCAAAACGGGCCTTCGGCATTGACCCTCGGACCACTGGCAATATCGCATTCGTCGCGCAGCATGTCTTCGGGAAGGGCAAGCACCACGGGTCCGGGTCTTCCTGCCATCGCAACATGAAAGGCATGCGACACTATCTCAGGGATGCGCGATACATCGCGGATTTCATCAACCCATTTTGCAATGCCGCCAAACATCTCGCGATAGTCGACTTCCTGGAATGCATCGCGACCGCCCATGGAGCGGCCGATCTGGCCGACCAGCAGGATCATCGGTGTCGAATCCTGTTGCGCGACATGGACACCGCTAGCGGCATTCGTGGCCCCCGGGCCGCGCGTCACCATGGCAATCCCGGGTCTTCCCGTCAGCTTGCCATCCGCTTCCGCCATCATTGCCGCACCGCCCTCGTGACGGGCTGTGATCACCTCGATGGCACTGTCATGCAGGCCGTTGAGCAAGGCGAGATAGCTTTCACCAGGAACGCAAAAAACGCGATCCACGCCTTGCGCCTCCAGGCATTCCGCCAATAGCCGGCCACCTGTTTTCATGCTGTCATCCGTTTCTTTGGTGATCAAATGTCAATGTGAAATCAAAAGAGGCGAAAACCCTGCTTTTTCTCCGGTTCATCGGGATCAACGCCCGGATCATCGGGTGGACGCGCCAGAACAACCGGCCTTTCATCGGCCGGTTCCGGCTCGCCCACATTGCGCTCAAGCGGTTGGTCAGATTCTGAATCTGCGTCTGTAGTGGTATCGGACGGCGTTTCAGTATCCTGCCGGGCATGGACGGTTTCGCGTTCGTCTTCGGTAATGACAACGGAATCCGGCTCTTCAACGACTTCGACAGCGTCATCGGCCTCCTTGGCCGGATCAGGGTCTTCTCCCTTGGGGGACAGGTGGGTTTCGGTGTCGTGATGCATGCCAACGCCATCGATATCCAGATCAGGCGCCATGCCGATCAAGCCAATGGGTGCTTTCCACTCGAAGGCATCAAGCCGTCCGGTTACCGGTGAAACCGGCAGCCAATGCTGGGCAACATGGCCGTCTGCGGTCCAGGCCGGGTCGCGCGGCGCGCGAACGGCACGCGACAGCCAGTCGCGCATGCGGCCAAGATCATTGTTTTCGCCTTCCTCGATATCAGCCATGAGAAGGCATGCACGCTGGGTAGGACCCGATTCCAGTACCGGTTTCATGGCATCGCGGGCCATCTTCCACTGGTTTGCATGAATGGCTGCCTCTGCCAGTGCCAGGCTGGCGTCAACGTGATCGGGTTGCAGTTGGACGAGCCGCTGCGCACGCTTCAACCGGTCGGAGACCGAATCGCCGGCGCGCAGATTGACATAGGCTTCGGCAATTTCGGGATGCGGTTGCCTTTTCCAGGTGGCTTCGAGGATTCGTGCAGCACGTTTCAGGTCATTGATGCGGGTAAGGGCGCGAGCTGCAATTACGGCAGCGGGAACAAGGTCCGGAGCAAGATCATGTGCCTGTCGCGCCAGTTTTGCAGCGCGTTCGGGTGCTGATGGTTCTTCCGTCATCGCCTGGGCCGTCAGCAAAACGGCGCGCTGGCGTGCTGCCTCGTCCTTCTTCACAAGACCCGAGGAACGCATGGATTCGAGGGTGCGCAACGCGCCTTCCCAATCGCCCTCGGCTGCCTGGTATTTCAGGTTGGCATTGCCCGCCCATGGCAGGGCCGCTGAAATGCTGGAGGCTTCCTGCGCATAATGGCGTGCAGCTTCCGTCGCACCTTCCCGCTCGGCTTCAAGATAAAGTCCACGCAGGGCGACCAATTTCGTGTCGTCGTCATTCAACATGGTCTCGAACTTGTCGCGGGCTGCCTTGCGGTCCCCCTCCAGCATCATTGTCTGGACATCCAGCAATTCGACCAGCGGTTCGCTGCCAAGGAGCTTGCGGCTGTCACGGGCCAGTTTGCGGGCGCGCCCGGCATCGCCTGTGCCTGCAGCCAGCAGGCCTGCGACAGGGCATGATAGCCACGGTCGCGGCGACGGTTGCGGAAGAACCGGCGCATCAGCAGCGGAGAACGCAGGACAAGCGAAACGATCCACCACGTCACCATGATTGCCACGACGATCGCCACAAAGGCAGCCAGCGCCACCATCAGGCTGGTTTCATAGCGCGTTCCTTCCCAGACCAGGGATACCATTCCCGGCCTGTCAGCAAACCACGCGAAGCCGAAACCAAGCGCGAGAACCAGCAACAGGAAAATGATCAAACGAAACATGGATTGCCCACCAATGGAACCGGCAAGGCCGGTGAAACAGTTACTGTGCGCTTCCTGCAGAAAGAAGCAATGAAACCTGCATCATCAATTTATCAGCCTTGATGCGCGCCTGCAGCTTCTCGGCCCAGTCGCCGGACGCGGCTTTTGCAGGATCGGGCAGATTTTCCCACTCGCCCAATGCAGATGCAAGGGAACCGGATGCAATATCGGCCTCGATGCGTGAGACAATCGCCTGGGGCGTATTGCCTTCAACGGGACCTGCGGGGCGGACTGAAACCAGCGATTTTGCATTTGCCATCAAGCGTGCCGCAATGCCTTCTTCCTTCGGCGCGACGCTGGCCAGCATTGTATCAACCAATTCGGAAAAGCCCGATTTCAGTTGTTCATTGGTCATGACGCCCGTTGCGGCGTAGGGCTTGAGCGATTCTATCGCCGATTGACTGCCTACAAGCGTTTCAACAGATGCAAGCAGTGACGCAAATGGTTCACCGCGATCATAGGCGGTGCGCAGAGCTGTGGCGGCAACGGACCTTGCAATGATTTCCTGCGAATCAGGCTTCTGATCATTGGCAGCAACCATGGTCTCGAGTTTGCCGGAAAGCTCCCAATCCTGGAATCGAGCGTTTCCGTTTCGCTTGCAAGCCTTGCGGTCGTATCCGCAATGCCTGATTGCAGCTGTTTGCGCAGATCCTCGATTTCCGCCTTCATCGCGGCAATTTCGGCCGGGTCTGTCGCCGACTGGCCCTGTGCCGGCGAGGTGCTGGCTTTTGCCAGATTGTCTTCAGCAACCTTAAGGCGCTTGAATACATCATCCATCTGGTTGGCGATCATGCCAATCCGTGCTGTATCAGCATTGCCGGTGGTATCGGATGGCGTTGATGTCAGACCCGCCGGTGTTGCGGCCTTCGATTCCGCCAAGGTGTTTTCCATCGCGCCAACCCGCTTGAACAGGTCATCAAGCTGGGTGGAGAGGATGGTGATCTTGCCCGTCTGGTCATTCTGGTCTGACTGTACGGCTGTTTCAGACAATTTCGTTTCGGCCTGAGCCAGACGCGCAGCGACATCATCCAGTCTGGCTTTCAATGCGTCTGTCGCGCCATTGTCCACGGCCACCGGTTCAGCAACCCTTGCCGAAAGGCCCGACAGCAAAGGCACGGACTGCAAAATCCCCAGCTGGTTCAAGCCGCCTATGGCAAAAAGCGAAATCACGCCACCTGCAAAACCTGAAGCGAGCAGGCGGCCAATGCCGACGCCTGAAACGGGTGCCTGTTTTGCGGCGTCATCCTCGCCTGGTGCATCTGGATTGCTGTCATCGTCGGACATTCGGGTGCCAGGGTCCGCAGCGTCCGTTTGGGGGGCATTTCCCATTTCGACATTCGAGTCGCCATAAGGTGCATCGCCATCGGGCGTGTGCGTGATGTCATTGGCTTCAAGATCAATTGTGCGCGGGTTGCTTTTGGCGCTTCCCTGCGAACCGCCATCACCTGAAATGCCCGATTTACCCGTTGTCATGTCTTTATCCCAGTTCCGGAAACCGATGTTTGCCACAAAACCTGCCGGTTGCGACGAAAATGAATCGAACCCTTGAGATTCAGGTTTCTATCAGGGCAAGCATGGCATCTTCTTCCGGCAATTTCGCGACAAGAACCAAGAAATTTTCAGCGAGCAACGCCCCTTTTGCCGTCATGGCCACATTTTCGGAAATTGCAATGAAAGTCAAACTTGCAGCCTGTGCCCCAAGTTGATGTTTTTCAATCAGATGTCCAAGATGCTGCGCTGATCTGGCGGAGTGCAACAAGACCGCGCCATCGCCAGTTTCGCGCAAGGCGGAAGCCAGTGCCACCTGCCGGGATCAACCAGATCGGCGCCATAGAGTTCGAATTCCGTGATCGTGAAACCGCTATTCGCAGCCACGGCAACGAGATCGAATGCCTTGTCCCTTGCAGCCGGATAAAGAATGCTAGCGCCCGTATCGTTCATCCTGAGGACGAGCTGGTCAGCCAGTGCCTGCGCCGATCCGCCGCATGAGCTGATGTTCTCGAAACCAGCTTCCCTTGCAGCGCTTGCAGTGGCATCGCCGACGCAGAATACCGGAAGCCGCAAAAGGCTTTCAGCGTCTTTCAATCCGGAGAACAATGCCGGGGCAAAGGCGCTGGTAAAGACAATGGCGTCAAATACCCCGTCGGGTATTGCGGTTCCTCGCGGTACGATCCGCATCAGTGGCAGGATAACGGGAACATGCGAAGCCGCGCGCAATCTCTGCGCTGTCTTTCGTGACGCCGACTCCTCGCGGATCACCAGCACATGCATGGTGATTTTTCCTCGCTTTCATGGAGCCTGTTGCCGGGAATCAGGCCCAACTGTCGAAAAACTCCGGCCCTGCATCCTTGCGCAATGCCATGGCAACGACCGTTCCCAGATCCGCAGCATCCGAAACGACGCCTTCCATATGCCTTTCATGCCACTTGCTGCCGTCGGGCGTCAGGATCATTCCATGGAAGAACAGTCGTTCGCCATCAATAGTGGCATGCCCAGCCAGCGGGGTGCGGCAGGAGCCGTCGAGGGCCGCCAGAAATGCCCGCTCACAAGTCAGGGCTGTAGCTGTCGCGCTGTGGTTGATTCTTGAGAGGCGGGCACTGATCTTGTCGTCGCCAATCCGGGTTTCGACGCATATTGCGCCTTGTCCGGGTGCGGGAGGGAAGCTGTCGAGCGGCAGTAACTGGGTTACCTCATGATCAATGCCGAGACGGCGCAGACCGGCATGGGCCAGCAAGGTAGCGCCGACCTCGCCTGCTTCAAGCTTGCGCATGCGGGTCTGCACATTGCCACGAAACGAAACGATATTGAGGTCCGGGCGCAATCTCCGGATCAATGCCTGACGGCGCAATGATGACGAACCGACCACCGCGCCTTTCGGAAGTTCCGCCAGTGTTTGGGCTGCCCTGCCGATAAAGGCGTCATTGGGCGATTCACGGGGCAGGAAACAGGAAAGTTCCAATCCCTGTGGCAATTGTGTCGGCATGTCCTTGGAGGAATGAACTGCCATGTCGATACGGCCATCGAGAAGCTGTTCCTCGATCTCCTGGTAAACAGTCCCTTGCCGCCGATTTCCGCGAGCGGGCGGTCAAGTACCCTGTCACCCTGGGTGGAAATCACGACGATCTCGATATCGTCCTCACCCATGTCCCCATTGGCAGCACTGATGCGCGAACGCAATTCACGTGCCTGTGCCAGCGCCAGCTCGCTCCCGCGTGTGCCGATCCGCATTGACCTGCCTTGCACTGCATTGTCTTGCAATGACCTCACTCCCCTTTGTCCCCGCTCACCTTCACGTTGGCGGTTGCCTGTGCATTTTCTTTTCGGGCATCATCTGATAGGCCCGCTATGCCCGAAACGGGCACAAACCCAATTCATGTTGTGAATACAGGCTAAGCCGTTTGAAAACAATTCGCATCCTTGCAATTGAAACCAGTTGTGACGAGACGGCTGCTGCAGTTGTGGAGCGGGATCCGCATGGCTGTCCGCTGGTTCGTTCCAACGTGGTGTTTGCACAATTGAAGGAACATGCAGCTTTTGGCGGGGTAGTGCCCGAGATTGCTGCGCGTGCGCATCTGTCGGTGCTCGACACAGTCATCCTCGCCGCCCTTGATGAAGCGGGTTGCGGTCTGGATGAAATCGATGCCATTGCAGCGACGGCGGGTCCTGGTCTGATCGGCGGCCTGATGGTGGGCCTGATGACGGCAAAGGGACTGGCGGCGAGCCTGTCAAAGCCGTTTCTGGCAATCAATCATCTCGAAGGTCATGCGCTGACGGCACGGCTGACGGACCAGGTGGACTATCCCTATCTCCTGCTGCTGGTCTCTGGCGGGCATACGCAAATACTCGAAGTCGCGGGATTGGGAGACTATCGCCGCATTGCGACCACCATTGATGACGCGCTGGGGGAGGCATTCGACAAGACAGCGAAATTGCTGTCACTGGGATTTCCGGGCGGGCCGGCGGTGGAAGTTGCTGCAAGGGGCGGTGATCCGCATCGTTTCCGCCTGCCCCACCCCCTCAAGGGTCAAGATACCCTCAATTTCTCGTTTTCAGGACTCAAGACGGCAATCAGGACACTGGCACAGGACCTGGCGCCACTTGATGACAAGACCGTGGGCGATTTGTGCGCCTCTTTCCAGCGCACAGTCGCGGAAATCGCAAGCGACAGGGCCAGACGCGCGATGACGGAATTTGCCGAAAATTATCCGGGGCTTGAAAACCGTGTGCTGGTGGTGGCCGGAGGTGTTTCGGCGAACCAGGAAATCCGGGCGTCACTTTTGGAAGCAAGCTCCAGCCAGGGCTGGCAATTCGTGGCTCCGCCGCTGGCCCTGTGCGGGGACAATGCAGCAATGATCGGATGGGCTGCGGCAGAACGCTTTGCAGCTGGCGAGACCAGCAATCCCGATTTTGCGCCACGCTCGCGCTGGCCGCTTGACGGTGACACGGTGCCGATCATTGGTTCCGGCAGAAGAGGGCCCAAGGCATGACGATGGATGGAAAGATCGCGGTTCTGGGTTCCGGTGCATGGGGAACAGCACTTGCCGCGTAATGAGCCGGACCGGAAACCCGGTATCGCTGTGGGGCAGGGATGACGGTGTTGTTGCTGATATCATGCAGAACCGGCGAAATTCGAAATATCTGGGTGATATCGCCCTGGATAGCGGCTTTGTTGCCAGTGGCGATCTTGCCGCCGTGGTGCACGATGCCAGCGTCTTGCTTCTGGCCATTCCCGCGCAGACCGTGCATGCGATGGCCGACAGGCTGAAACCGGTTTTGGCTGACCAGACCACCCTGGTTTGCTGTGCCAAGGGTATTGACCGCGAAAGCGGGTTGTTGCCGGCCGAGATCCTGGAGAATGGCTTGCCGGGTGCAAGACTGGCAGCCTTGTCCGGACCCAGTTTTGCCAGTGATGTGGCCCGTGGCCTGCCCACCGCCATCACCCTCGCAGCGCGGAACCTGCAACAGGCCAACGCGCTCAGCGCAAAACTGTCCTCGGCGCATTTTCGCTGCTACGCTTCCGATGATCTGCGTGGCGTTGAACTGGGTGGTGCGCTGAAGAATGTGCTGGCGCTTGCTGTCGGGGCTGTCCGGGGCATGAAGCTGGGTGCCAGTGCAGAGGCTGCCCTGGTGGCGCGTGGCTTTGCCGAAATGATGCGTCTGGCGCGTGCCATGGGCGGACGGCCTGAAACCCTCACCGGTCTGTCAGGTCTTGGAGATCTGGTGCTGACCTGCTCAGGACCGCAGTCGCGCAATTTTTCCTATGGCATGGCCATGGCGACAGGCGCAGACCTTTCATCATTACCGCTTGCCGAGGGGGCATTTACTGCCAGGATCGCATCGACCATCGCCAATCGCGAAAACATCGCAATGCCGGTGACACAGGCTGTTGCTGATGTCATTGATGGCCGCATTACCGTGCAGCAGGCTGTGATGTCGCTGCTTGAACGCCCGCTGAAGCCCGAGTAATCGGTGCAGGTGAAAATCCCGATATTGTCCGGAGACGATGATGCAATACTGGTTGTTCAAATCCGAGCCATTCAAATGGTCCTGGGAAATGCAGAAGGCAAAGGGTCCTCAAGGCCAGGAGTGGGATGGCGTGCGCAACTACCTGGCACGCAACAACATGCGCGCCATGCAGATCGGTGATCGCGGGTTTTTCTATCATTCCAATGAAGGTCTCGAAGTGGTTGGCATTGTCGAGATCTGCGCTTTGGCACATCGCGATTCGACGACCGATGACGAGCGCTGGGAATGCGTGGATATTCGTGCGCTTGCCGATGTGCCCAGGCCGGTTTCATTGAAGGAAATCAAGGCAAATGAGGCATTGTCCAACATGGCATTGGTAACCTCGATGCGTTTATCAGTCCAACCCGTTACGGAAGCGGAATGGATTGAGGTCTGCCGCATGGGCGGACTTGACGGCAAGGGTTTGAAGCCGTTGTGATGCGCGCGCCGTCTGGCGGAGGGCATGCCTCCTTCATCCTCGAAAACACATCCATCCTTGCCCCACCGCATGTGCCGGAAATCCGGTTGCACCTGGCCGATGAGGCGCATGACCTTTGGCAAAGGACAGAGGCTGAACTTGAGGAAATTGGATTGCCTCCGCCGTTCTGGGCCTTTGCCTGGGCTGGCGGACAAGGACTGGCGCGCCATGTGCTGGACCATCCGGATCTGGTCCGTGGCAAGCGGGTGCTGGATCTGGCGAGCGGTTCGGGACTGGTAGCGATAGCCGCCGCAATCGCTGGTGCACGCGCTGTCGTCGCCAATGACATTGATCCGTTTTGCCAGTCTGCTATCCGGCTAAACTGTGAGGTCAATGCCGTTGACGTCGATTTTCTGGGTAGCGACCTGTTGCTGGCGGAATGCGGTCTGCCGCACTGTGATGTGTTGCTGTGCGGCGACGTGTTTTACGACCGCGAGATGAGCAGGAGGCTGTTGCCGGTGCTAGACCGGTTCGCGGCAGCGGGAGCGGAAATCCTGATCGGTGATCCCGGCCGCAGTTACCTGCCGAGGGAAAGACTTGGGCAGGTCGGCGAATATCAGGTGCCGGTGACGCGGGCACTGGAAGACGCGGAAGTCAAGAAGACGATTGTCTGGCGATTTTCACCGATTGCCAAAGCTTGATGCAAGGTTGTACAAAAGCTGAATTCAGGTGTTGGGGAAGACGAAATGAGCTTTGCGGGCGTAAACTATCTGGCGGTCGCCTTTGCCGCCATTGCAGCCTTTGTCATTGGCGCAATTTATTACGGATTGATGAGCAAGCCGTGGATGAAGGCGGCGCGCCTGTCACCACAGGGGACCGGAATGAATCCGGTGATTTTCATCACCAGCTTTGTCGCGGAACTGGTCATGGCCTGGGTCCTGGCCGGCGTGATCGGACATCTGGGTGCCGGCGAAGTCACCATGTGGAACGGGATTGTCTCCGGCGCCTTCATCTGGCTCGGCTTCATTGCGACGACATTGGTGGTGAACCAGCGCTATGAGGGTTTGGCTGGGACCTGACCCTCATAGACGGGTTGCACTGGCTCCTCGTGGCGCTGGCCATGGGCGGGATCATCGGCTTCATGGGTGTGTGAAGCGAACCTACCAGGTTCGGCGCGGGCCGGTATCGATGTGGTAAAAGCCCTGCGGATAGCGGGAATAGCCGCCGACCTCTGGCAATGAAATCAGGTAATCCAGTACGCCGGACGGATCGCCCCTAACGGAGAAATCCGTGGCCTTGCATCTGAGATGGTAGGACTTCGGCTTGCCGCCCTTGCGCTTGTTTTCCATCGGCCAGCGATGGGTCGAATGAACCAGAACCGGACCGAAGCGTTGTGAAATCTTGCGCAGGGCACGTTTCAACCGCCAAGGCACGCACCAGCGCGTGTCATTCCAGGTGATCGAGACAGGGTAGTTGATGCCGCTTTGCCGCCAGAAACCGGTTCCAGCACAGCCATTGAGGAAAAAGGACAGGATTACGAGGACAGCGACGCCGCGCAAAGGCGCATGGCGACGGTGGCCGACAGATGCGGCTGACATGACTTTCTCCCGACACGGTACAAACGGAGAGACGACAATACTGGGTGGAATTGCTTAAAATTTTAACAATTTTTGTCTTCGACCGCTGCATATGAGGGCAATCAGGCGATTGTCTAATGGACGCAGGCGCAAAAAAGCGGAATAGAATTGGTCAAGAATGGCGGGCTGCGTGAGGAGGCATCACGATTTTCAGCTCGTCCAATCCCTGAATGACTTGCCAGAATTGAGTGGGAGGACCGGATGGAAGTTCATGTGCACAAGGTCAAGGCGGCCTGGAAAAAGAAAGCCCTGATCGACAATGACACCTATCTGAAATGGTATGCGCAGAGCGTGAAGGACCCCGAAAAATTCTGGGCCAAGCATGGCAAGCGCATTGACTGGTTCAAGCCCTATACCAAGGTCAAGAACACTTCCTTCAAGGGCAAGGTGTCGATCAAGTGGTTCGAGGATGGCGTTACCAATGTCTCGCACAACTGCATCGACCGGCATTTGAAGAAGCGCGGCGACCAGGTGGCAATTATCTGGGAGGGCGACAACCCGTATGATGACAAGAAGATTACCTATCGCGAATTGCATGAGCATGTCTGCCGTGTTGCCAATGTGATGAAGGACAATGGCGTCAAGAAGGGCGACCGTGTCACCATCTACATGCCGATGATCCCGGAAGCTGCTTACGCGATGCTCGCCTGCACGCGCATCGGTGCGATCCACTCGATCGTGTTTGGCGGATTTCGCCTGATGCGTTGGCCGGGCGCATTGTCGATTGTGAATCGACTTTCGTCATTACCGCTGACGAAGGCCTGCGCGGCGGACGCCCGATACCGCTGAAGGAAAATACCGACAAGGCAACGATATTGCCGCGCGCGACCATGTGATGGTGAAGAATGTGCTGGTGGTGCGCCGCACCGGCGGCAAGGTCGGCTGGGCTCCCGGCCGCGATATCTGGTATCACGAGGCGATGGCCGCGGCTTCGCCGGTCAACAAGCCGGAGCCAATGAAGGCCGAAGACCCGCTGTTCATACTCTACACCTCGGGCTCGACCGGCAAGCCGAAGGGTGTGTTGCACACGACGGGCGGCTATCTCGTCTATGCATCTATGACGCATCAATATGTCTTCGATTATCATGATGGCGACATCTACTGGTGCACGGCGGATGTCGGCTGGGTCACCGGGCACAGCTATATCGTCTATGGCCCGCTGGCCAATGGCGCGACGACGCTGATGTTCGAGGGCGTGCCGAATTATCCAAGCCCGGCGCGGTTCTGGGAGGTTGTCGACAAGCACAAGGTCAACATCTTCTACACGGCACCGACGGCAATTCGTGCGCTGATGGGTTCGGGCGATGGCAATGTCACCAAGACATCGCGCAAGTCGCTCCGGGTGCTGGGCTCGGTAGGCGAGCCGATCAATCCGGAAGCCTGGGAATGGTATTACAATGTGGTCGGTGACAAGAAATGCCCGATCGTCGATACATGGTGGCAAACGGAGACCGGCGGCATCCTGATCACGCCGCTGCCGGGCGCGACCGATCTCAAGGCGGGTTCGGCAACGCGGCCTTTCTTCGGCGTGCAGCCACAGCTGGTGGATAATGACGGCAAGGTCCTGGACGGTGCGACGGATGGCAATCTGTGCATTACCGATTCATGGCCGGGCCAGATGCGCACGGTCTATGGTGATCATGAGCGCTTCATCCAGACCTATTTCTCGACCTACAAGGGCAAGTATTTCACCGGTGATGGCTGCCGCCGCGATGCGGATGGCTATTACTGGATCACGGGTCGCGTTGACGATGTGATCAATGTTTCCGGGCACTGGATGGGAACCGCCGAGGTCGAATCGGCGCTGGTCAGCCATGACAAGGTCTCGGAAGCCGCCGTTGTCGGTTATCCGCACGACATCAAGGGACAGGGCATTTACTGCTATGTGACGCTGATGGCGGGCGAAAAGGGCGACGACGCGCTGCGCAAGGAACTGGTGGCGCATGTACGCAAGGAGATCGGGCCGATTGCCTCGCCCGACAAGATCCAGTTTTCACCCGGCCTGCCGAAGACCCGCTCCGGAAAGATCATGCGCCGCATCCTGCGCAAGATTGCCGAGGATGATTTTGGCGCACTGGGCGACACTTCGACACTGGCTGATCCGGCCGTCGTCGATGACCTGATCGAGAACCGCCAGAACAAGAAATAGCCGGTTTGGATTTCGACACTAACCAGACAGGGGGCTTGCCCCCTGTTTTCGTTTGCGGGAGCTGCGCAATCGCCGGGATGGGATTGCACGTCCTGTTCAACGCGGCGCCATCGGTCATCGGTAATGTCCGGCGGCTGATTTGCCCTTGCCAATTGCTGCAAATCGCCCCAGATTGATGGGGTGTTCAACAAATCGAAAGGAGGTGATCCGATGTCGAGTGATTTCCAGTATGTGAGCTTGGCCGGATTGTCATTCCTTCGGAGCAGCCTCTGAAGCCAATGACATGAGGCGTGCGGCGCAGGCCGCACAACCTCACTGACTGAAGCAAATCGCGACGCCGCCCCCTGGAAACAGGCCGGGCGGCGTTTCGTATTCGGGGGGTGCAGCCATGTCGGCCCGTTACCAGGGCGTTTTCGTCACTCGGGAGCCGAAAATGACGAAACCCGCCGGGGGAGGAGGATCCGGCGGGTTTCGCAACCATGTCCCGGCAAAGGGAGGAGGAGATTGCCGGAACCACAGCCAGATCGTGGGAGGAGGAGTACAATCTGGCCGATGGGTGGGCGCTACAAATCTGCGCGCCTCAATGATCAGAAGATAGGGCGGTTAAATCGATTTGTGCAGTGCAATATCAACAATGCTGCTATGCAAAAAGATGGTAGCTCTTCCGCAACGTAACCAGGCTGGCAAGGCGTTTTTGGACGTGCAAAAACCCGGAGGCGTTGTGGGCCGCCTCCGGGTTGCTCCGGTTGTGGGGGAGAATGCCTCGCCCGTTATCTCGACAGCCGGAGTGACTGAATGCTCTTGGCGATCTCGGCGAAGGCGGCCTTGAGTTCTGCGCCATTTGATGCGGAATAGAACAGCTTCCCGCCATTGTTTGCGTTGCTGGCGCAATCGGTGAGGGTGCGTTCGGCCTGTGTTGGCGCCTGGAAACCGACGGAATAGATGGTGATGCCGTCCTTGCGCATCTGGTTGCAGATCTCTTCGGCGAAGTTTGCTGAAGACCAGCCGGGTGTATAGGCAGTGTTGAATTCGCCATCGGTCATCAGAATGGCGATCTTGCGGGATTTCGGTGCCTTGTAATTGGCCGGCTTTGCCTTTGCAGGCCAGATGCCGCCCCATTTTGGTGACAGTGTGTAATAGCTCCATGCCACGCCCAGATGGCCGGCTGTCGAGCCGCTTGCCTGAAAGGAATTGATGGTGGATTTCAAGATTGCAGGGTCGTAGTTCAGCGGAACCACGCTCTGGGCCGGGCAGTAGCTGGACGCGGCGCCCATCTTGCCGGAATTGGGAGAAGCGTCGGAGAATTTCTGTGAACCGCCGCGTTCGGTGACGCACTCAAAGGAAGGATTTGAACTGGCCTTCTTTGCGTAGGGGCCTGCATTGACCGCTGACGAATAGGGCACGAGGCTGATACGTGTCTTGCCGCTGGCATTGGTTGTCGGGAGAAGAATGTCCACCGCCTCGCTGGCTGCGGCCTTGAGGTCCTGGATTTTCTGGCCGCCCATCGAGCCGGTAACGTCCAGCATCATGGCGACTTCAACGGAATCATTGGAGAAGACCGCTTCGGATTTTGCGCCGGTGACAACCGTCGGGCTCCCGGCAATTCCCATGAATGCCATGGTTACTTCGGCGCTCGCGCTGGCCGAGATCTTTCCGGTTGCAGGATCAGCGGAGAAATTGTCGATCTTGACATTGTCCGGAACGCCGAAGCGGCCTTCCACATTGGCGAGAAAGAAATCCTCGAAGTCCTTGCGGAAATTGCCGTTTACCGGTTCGCCTTCCGCCATGCGGTTACCCGCGGAAAGTACGGCTGCATCAAGCGCCGAGTTGATGATCGATTTCGACTGCGCGAGACGGGTGTAGTCGAAGGCCACGCCAGCAGACAGAAATACCGCTACGGCAGTTACACCAAAGATGGTGGCGAAAGTACCGCGCTCGTTGCGATGGAAGGAAGAGCATGCGTTGCTGAACCGGGTGCTGAAGTTTGATGTGATGTTCATGGTGGCCTCCTGCGGCTTGTGTTGCTGCAGGAGTTGCATTTGCCGGGCCAGTCAGGACAGAGAGGGGGATTTCGGCTGATCCAGAATTGAACAGCGTTGAAAACAAAAAGTTTTTCGCCATTTTATGGTTAACAGTCGGTAAATGCTGCCGGGATGGCGGCAGGTGGTCCTTAATGCCTTGTTAAGGGTTGGAAAAACTGCCCCTTTTCGGGACAGATCCGCTGTCTCCAAACTGGAATCCGGACCATTGCGGGACATGTTGGGCGGTCGCCGGACAATTCATTCAGGCTCGCACCAGGACAGGCGCTTCTTGCCTGAATAGGGACGGACAAGCCTTGCATCGAGAAGTTTTCTGGCGAGGTCGGAGCCTTCGAGATTGGCAACATCTGCCAGCATGCGTCCGTAATATTTGCCGCCACTGATATTGGTCAGAACGATGCTTCCGCCGGAGACAAGGTTTGATGTCATTTGACGCGCAGCAAGTGCGGCACCCTTCTCGGCGCTGCAGCGTGATTTCAATTCGGGCGCGTCAATACCGCGAATGCGGATATTCACCAGGACGTGCTGGCCGGGCCAGATGTGGGCGGAAACCCTGATGCTGTCACCGTCAATCACTTCAACCACATCGGCTCGCACCGGCCCGGGATCACCTGACTTTGACGTGCGCCGGCATCCGCAGGCAACAATGCAAAAGACAGAAGGCAATTGGCAGAAATCGGCACATGGCTTGAATTTATTCCTATAGGAATATATTCCATATTCTGCAGCCAGTGAAAAAGCAAGATCAGAAATCGCTGACAATGCCGTCCTTTCTCCCAATCACCGAAGCGGGTAGGTTCGGGTCCACCGCGTCCATTGACTTCGCGGGGCAAGGTCTTCGCGGGCAGCTCTTCCCGCCGCTTTCGCGCTTCCTCCAATGCCCGAATGGCTGCCGCCGGCAATTCGCGTTCAGCCGGTTCCTCCAGATTGTCGACATCACACGGGTGGTTTGTCACCTTGCCAGTCATGCGCTTGCGCTCCGTTGGTATTTGATGTTGATGAGGGCTTGCCCTGTCTATCTGCCCTTTTGCAGCTGGCAGATCAACAGACCATATGGTGACATGGTCCGGATCTGGCAATCCGGCATGGTGAACGGGATATTCAATTGAAGCAGAACAGCAATGGATACCGACCGGCGGGCAAGGAGCGTGTCGGGCTTGTCGCGCGCGTGGTTGCCGCAAGGCTGATCGAGGCTGTGGTTTCGAACAACGCCTCATTCGACAGCCTTTGTGACGAGGAGACGGGCCTTGCCGCACTGAGGGCTTTGCCGCTGCATGACCGGCGCCTGGCACGTGCAATTGCCGTTACCGCCATTCGCCAGCGGGCCGTCATCATTGCAGCGTTGAAAACCCTGCTGGACCGGCCACTGCCCAAAAAGGCCGAGCATCTGGCGGCAACATTGCATGCCGCCGCGGCTCAGATCCTGTTCATGAGCGTTCCTGAAAGTGCTGCGGTCAATCTGGCTGTCACGGCAGTATCCGAGGATCCGCGCAGTCGGCGTTTTGCGCCGCTGACCAATGCGGTTTTGCGCAGGCTGTGCGAAAACCACGAAGAGCTGTCGCTGCTCTCGCCACCCGCGCGGGAGTGTTTCAATCCGCTCCTTGCCTCCCAGCTTGCCAGCGACCATGGCCGGGAGCGCCTCAAGGCAATCAGTGAGGCAATCCGGCTAGAACCAGCTATTGATCTCACTATTGCCAACCACGTCACGCCGGAACGCATCGCCGCCCTGGCAGATGAAATGGATGCAGCCGTTCTTCCCAACGGTACATTTCGTCTCCGAAATAAAACCGAGGATCTGAGGCTGCTTCCCGGATATGCAGAGGGTGAGTGGTGGGTTCAGGATGCTGCTGCCAGCTTGCCGGCAAGAATGCTTGGCGATGTCAGGGGACTGAAAATAGCCGATTTGTGCGCCGCGCCTGGCGGCAAGACCGCACAACTCGCCTCAGCGGGCGCCATGGTCACCGCGCTTGATATTTCTGCCAGACGGATGGAAAGACTGCGCGAAAATCTGGCCCGTTTGCGGCTCGAAGCGGAACTCGTGCAAGCGGATTTGCTGGAATGGCAGCCGGGACCGGTATTTGATGCGGTCATCCTGGATGCGCCCTGCACCGCAACGGGAACCATGCGCAGGCATCCCGAAATCGCATGGAATGTTGACGCGGAACAGGTTTCGAAACTGGCAAATCTGCAACGTGAGATGATCATGGCAGCAAGCCGGATGGTAAAGCCGGGCGGATTGCTTGTTTATATAAACTGCTCCATCCTCAAACAGGAGGGTGAGGACATACTGGCAGCCATCAACAAGGCGGATGGTGAATTGCGCCATTCGCGATCTGTCAAGGGCGAGCTCGCAGGCGCGGATTTTGCCATTAACGGGCAAGGGGCGTTGCGTACACTTCCCGGTGACCGTTTCGGCGATAGCCCGGAAGAATTCGGCATGGACGGGTTCTTTGCCTGCCGTTTCGAAATAGCCATCAAACCAACTGAATGAATCACCAACAGTTCGCCAGACCTCCATGCAAGGCAGTTGCCTTAAGAATGTTAACAGGTAAGGAGTTGCGCCGGGGCGCTTCGTGCTGCGGCACACAGGCACGAATTGCTATCGGGGATTTTTTGTCAATGTCGATTGCCGATCAACCAAGGGTGATAGCACTTGCGCTGGTGGAAAGCTGGCGCAGGGCCAGTCGACGCGTTTCGGGGGGTGTCGGCCTCGGATTGGCTGGCCAGACGCCGGAGCGCCTGCTGATTGCGCCACCTGACCTCCACACGGCCGATCCCACTGTTGCCACGGAAATCTATGCAGGCATTTTCCGGTTCGGAACCCGTGTCGTCGAGACTGCCGGACAGAACCCGTTCACCATGCCATCACCTGATCCGCAATGGAGCCGGGACCTGCATGGATTTGCCTGGTTGCGGCATTTCGGTGCGGCGCGTGATTCACTTGCCATGTCAAATGCACAGGCATTGGTGCGAGACTGGATTCGCCTTAATCCGAAGCCGGATGACAGTATTGCATGGGAGCCGGTCGTGGCTGCCGAGCGTCTTCGCTCATGGCTTTGCCACTCGGTGCTTGTCATTGAGAATGCGGAGCTGGGTTTCTACAGGGCTTTCTTGAAGTCCCTGGGAATTCATGTGCGGCACATGCGTCGCTCAATCCCCAATGCCGATGACGGCATGCCACGCTTGCTCTCTGCGATCGCATTGTCCTATTCGGCTGTCTGCATGGCGGCGGGACAACAGGCAATCGTCACGGCGGCGCGCTATCTCAATGCGGAACTTTCACGGCAAATTCTGCCCGATGGTGGGCATGTAAGCCGAAACCCCGCAGTGCTTCCCGAACTGCTTGCACAATTGCTGCCGCTTCGCCAATCCCATGCGAAACTGGGACAGGCACCCTCACAGGAACTGGTTTCGGCCATAGACAGGATCATGTCGGCTGTAAGGTTCTACCGTATGGGTGACGGATCGTTGACCCGGGTCAATGGGTGTTCGGTGACGCCGCGTGATCTGGTGGCGACGGTAATGCGCTATGATGATGCTGGTAGCGGCATACCTACCGAAGCGCCATTTTCCGGATTCCAGCGGCTGGAAATCGGCAGTACGGTTGTGTTGCTTGACCATGGGAAACCGCCGCCCGGCGCCTTGTCCATCAATGCGCATGCGGGTTGCCTTGCCTTCGAGATGTCCACCGGAAATGCTCCGCTTGTGGTCAATTGCGGGACAGCTCCCAATGCCAAAGGTGAACTGCGCAAGGCTGCGCGCTCCACGGCCGCCCATTCAACGGCGATTGTAAATGACACGTCCAGTTGCAAGTTCAGCGGTGACGGCGTGCTGTCGCGCGTGCTTGACAACCGGATCATTTCGGGCCCGCGAAACATCACCTGCAATCGACATGATACGGCGGAAAGCCAGTCTGTTTCGGTCAGCCATGACGGTTATTTGCGCGAGTTCGGCATTGTCCATGAGCGCAGCCTGATCCTGTCGGCCAATGGCGCGGTGCTTGATGGCCTTGACACATTTCTTGCGCCCGGTGGCAAGGCACTGAAGGAGGGGCATGGCGAAGAGGTAGCCATCCGCTTCCATCTGCATCCATCGGTATCAGCGGGAAAGTCGCGAGACGGCAAGGCGATCCTGCTTTCGGCTGCGGATGGTTCGCGCTGGATGTTTACGGCAGCGATGGCGCAACCCCATGTCGACGAGAGCATATTCCTTGCGGTAAGTGCCGGACCCCGGCGCACGAAGCAGATCGTGCTGGAATTCCGCTTGTCGCAATTGCGTGAAATTGCGTGGCGTCTGGAACGGCATATGGGTTGAACCCGGGAATACCGACAGGGCATTTTTCCCCGGTTTGCAATCGGCAGTTTCCACAGGCAATTGGATTGCGCGACAATGGATCAATTCCGGCGTGGCGCAAGGCATGCTATCGGCGCGGATGAAAACCAAGACGCTTTGGGGAAAAAGACGATGGCCGTACAGTCAAAAAACATACCAAGCCCCGACCTGGTGCTGGTCAAACGGGCGCTGATCTCGGTATCCGACAAATCGGGCCTGCTGGAATTTGCCTCTGTCCCTGCAGAAACACGGCATAGAGATTCTTTCAACCGGCGGAACCTCTGCCGCACTCAACGCTGAAGGCATTGCGGTGCGGGATGTGTCGCAGGTTACTGGTTTCCGAGATCATGGATGGCAGGGTCAAGACACTGCATCCCGCGATTCATGGCGCAATCCTCGCCATCCGTGACGATAGCGAGCATGTCGAGGCGATGCGGAACCATGATATCGGCCCCATCGATCTGGTGGTGGTCAATCTTTATCCGTTCGAGAGGCAGTGGCTGCTTCCCGTGCCGACTACGCAAACACAGTCGAGAATATCGATATAGGCGGACCAGCCATGATCCGGGCAGCCGCAAAAAACCATGCCTATGTAACCGTTGTCACCGACCCGGCCGATTATGCCGAAGTCCTTTCCGGCTCTTGATGCAGGTTCCGGACAGATCCCGCTTGACCTGCGCAAGCACGCCCGCGCTTTGCGCGAACCGCGGCCTATGATGCAGCCATTGCCGGCTGGTGTACCAAAACGCTATCGCTTGAAACACCCGATATTTTTCCGTAGCAGGCAAACTGAACGAAAAACTGCGCTATGGCGAAAATCCGCATCAATTTGCCGGACTTTATCTCAGCGGCGACAACCGACCCGGTGTCGCCAATGCGCAGCAATTGCAGGGCAAGCAGCTATCGTGGAACAATATCAATGACACGGATGCCGCATTCGAACTGGTCAGCGAGTTTGATCCGGATCGTTCCGCTGCCGTTGCAATTATCAAGCATGCCAATCCCTGCGGAGTGGCAACCGGCTCATCACTGGCGGAGGCCTATGAAAAGGCACTGGCCTGCGATCCGGTGTCAGCCTTTGGCGGCATCATTGCGCTTAACCGGGAACTTGATGGCGCGACGGCAGAATTGATTGCCAGCCTGTTTGCGGAAGTCATCATTGCGCCCTCCGTTTCCAACGAGGCGCAAGCGCTGCTCGCTTCAAAGAAGAATCTCCGGCTCTTGACCACAGGCGGCCTTGCCGACCCGACAAGCGCTGGCGTGACTGTCAGAACCGTTGCAGGCGGCCTGTTGATGCAATCACGCGACAATGGCGTGGTCGACGCGCTGGAGCTCAAGACAGTGACGAAGCGGCAACCATCGGCAAAGGAGCTTGACGACTTGCGGTTCGCGTTCCGCGTTGCAAAGCATGTGAAGTCGAATGCCATTGTCTATGCCCGCGACGGTGCGACGGTTGGCGTGGGTGCCGGGCAGATGAGCCGGGTCGATTCATCGCGAATCGCGGCAAGAAAGGCCGAGGATGCTGCGCAGGCGGCAGGATCAACTGCACCGCTGACACAGGGATCGGTAGTGGCGTCCGACGCGTTCTTCCCGTTTGCCGACGGGCTGTTGTCGGCGATCGAGGCAGGTGCAACCGCCGTTATTCAGCCTGGCGGGTCGATGCGTGACGACGAAGTGATCGCCGCAGCCGATGAGCATGGCATTGCCATGGTATTTACCGGCATGCGGCATTTCCGGCATTGAGCAGTGTCATTATTCCGGTTTGTGTGCCGGATAGGGTGCCGTCAGCAGGACCAGCAGACCGATCACGAAGAAGGGCAGGATCATTACCATGCCCAGCCGGGCGCTGCCGCTCCAGGTTGTAACGGAGGCTACCAGGAACGGGCACAGAAAGCTGGTTGCCCGTCCCGACAGTGCATATATCCCGAAATAGCGGCCTGTCTCATCCTCGGAAACGCTGCGCGCCATATAGGCGCGTGATGACGCCTGAACCGGGCCGAACACCAGTCCGATCAGCAGGCCGAACACGATATATGCCTTCTCGGCACCGGTGGAGAACAATCCCTCGCCAGCTTCAGGCCCGAAATCAATCAAGCCGAACAGGGTATAGCCGGGACCGGTAGAGATGATGCCGATCGTTGCGATGACCAGAGCAAGTACGGAAAGCACCACTATCCATTTTGATCCCTTGCGGGTGTCAAGCCGTCCACCTGCAATCGATCCGCCGATTGCAACCACATTCAGAATGATACCGTAGATGCCGAGTTCGATAACAGACCATTTGAACATGCCGGCAGCAAATCCGCCGCCCAGTGCCAGAAGCGCCCCGACGCCATCCTGGTAGATCATGCGGGCAACGAGAAAGCGAACCAGTCCGGCGCGCTGGCGCAAGTCCCTCAGTGTCTGTGCCAATTCACTCAGACCCTTGCTGACAGCCAATCCCAGCGGGCGTTTCGTTCCGCCATCGGGCGTGAAGAAAAACATTGGCAGGATGAAGATGAAATACCAAAGCGCCGAAAACGGGCCGGACTGGCGGGCATCCTCGCCAGTGGCAGGGTCAAGGCCAAACAGCGGATCAATTCCGAGCAAGGTCTTGCCAGTGGTGGGGTTGCCGGCCAAAAACAGCAATACGGCAATCAGTACAATCATGCCGCCAAGGTAGCCAAGGCCCCAGGCGGTTCCTGATACTTCCCCGATCTTTTCCCTGCCGACCAGGCGCGGGAGCATTGAATCATTGAAGACGGTGGAAAATTCCGCGGCAATTGCTGCGACTGTATAGGCAAACAGGACCCAGAAAATGCTCGAACCGGGTGCTGCATTCCACAGGAACAGCAGGCCGCCGATCTGAAAGATCGCAAAAAACGCAATCCACGGTTTTCGTGGTCCGGTCTGGTCAGCAATGGAGCCGAGAATGGGTGCCAGGATCGCCATTACCACGCCGCCAATTGCAATGGCAAAGCCCTAGGCAGCCTGTCCCGCTGCCGGGTCAGGATTGCCATTCGCATCCAGCACCATGCGTGAAATGAAATAGGGCCCGAAAATGAAGGTGGTGACCACCGTGAAGAAGGGTTGCGCCGCCCAGTCGAAGAGCATCCAGCCCCAGATGCCCTTCTTGTCGGCGGGCTTGTCGCCAGGTCCTTGCTTCACACCGCCGCTGACATCGATACTGGTCATGGTTGTCTCCCGCCGCCCTTCTTGTGACCGTCCGGCATTTTGCCAGGCGACGGCCTTGTTTGTCCCGCGCAAACTATGTCAGTCTTTTCGGGAAATCGCCATAGAGGCGTGAAGCAGGAGACAGAAATTGCCAAGGCCAGAGCAAGATGAAAGGGAAAGGGAGGCGCGCCGCATCCTGCAACGTGTCGAACGTGATTCTGAAACCCTCGGCGCGTCTTCACTTGCGCGCACTGCCAGCAAGGTAAAGGATCACATGGCGGGCGCAGATGCCGAAGATGGCGACGCGATTGAACTTTGGGGTAAACGCATCGGCCGGGGGCTGGGCCTGATTGCGGTTGTGATACTCGTGGTTTATCTGTTTGCCAATTATGTGTTGAGGTGACGGGCGTGGCAGGCGAGACCGCAAGAGTGACGGCTGGCGCAATCGTGGCGATTTCCAGCCATGTGGCGCGCGGAGGCGTCGGTAACCGGTCGATGGTTCCAGCGCTTGAGGCATTGGGATTTGGTGTGTGGTCAGTGCCTACGATCATTCTGCCGCATCATCCTGGCCATGGGAGAGCGACCCGTATTGTTCCGGATACGGAACAGTTTTCAGCCTTCCTTGATGATCTGGCGAATTCGCCCTGGACAGGCGAACTTCGGGGTGTGGTCAGCGGCTATATGGCAAATGTCGGCCAGGTTGAAGAGACTGCACGACTTGTCGCACGGCTCAAGGCGATGACGCCCGAGCTGGTTTATCTTTGCGATCCTGTCATTGGCGACCGTAACGGCCTTTATGTTGATCCGGCGGTTGCTACAGCCATCCGTGATCGCCTGTTGCCGCTGGCCGATATTGCGACGCCTAATCTTCATGAATTGGCATGGCTCGCAAACATGGATGCCGCCGAAACCGCGCCTCTGGCTGCAGCACAGGCAGCAAGGCTCGGTCCGGCGCGGGTGGTGGTAACCTCGGCACCTGCATTCATGCGTGGCAATACCGGAAACCTGCTTGTCGACAATGGTCAGGCATTGCTTGCGGAACACAGGCTTGTCGACGGTCCGTCCAATGGAGCGGGTGACCTGTTTTCGGGCTTGTTTCTGGCGCGTATTATTTCCGGCGCCGGTGGCGAAAAGGCGCTTGCCTCGACGTCGTCTTCGGTCTTCGAAATCATGGCGCGCTCGGCGCGTGCCGGTGCCGGCGAGGTTGTTCTGGCCGGTGAATGGTCCAGCCTGTTGCAGCCCTCGGCCATGGTAACGATGCGCCGTGTCGCCATTCCCGCTGCGGTTCCCTTGCCAGCATCCGGTTCAGGGTCATGACGGGATGAGCAAGGCATTGCCGCCACTGGTCGGGATCGACGGTTGTCGCGCGGGATGGATTGCTGCGATTTCCCTTCCCGAGCAATCGCCCTTTGTGAAGGTGTTTGCGAATTTTGCCAGTATTCCTGCTGCACTCCCGGATGATGCGATCTTGGCGGTCGACATGCCGGTCGGTCTTCCCGACCTTGTCAAGGCTGGCGGGCGGGGGCCCGAACAGGCCGTAAGGCCGCTATTGGGAGAGCGGCAATCCAGCGTGTTTTCGATTCCCTCGCGCGCCGCTGTCAGGGCGAGTGATTATGGCGAGGCATGCGCATTGTCGCTGGAAACCTCCGATCCTCCTCGAAAGGTATCAAGACAGGCTTTCAATCTTTTTCCGAAGATCCGCGAGATTGATGATCTGATCACCCAGGATTTGAGCCGGAGGCTGTTCGAAGTACATCCCGAAGTTGCTTTCTGGAGGCTCAATGGCGAGCGGGCAATGCGCTTGCCGAAGAAGATCAAGGGAAAGGTCAATCCGGAAGGAATGCTAGAACGAATGCGGCTCCTGGAAACCCACGGTATTGGTGAAGGGCTGCTTGCCGCCAAACCGCCCAGGGGTGACTGGCCAGGATGACCTGCTGGATGCCTTTGCGTGCACGGCTATTGCATCGCGTATCGCGCGAGGCGTAGCGCGGCCCGTTCCTGATCCTCCCGTGATTGATCCCAGCGGTATCCACAATCGCCATCTGGGCATGACAGAACGGCAGATCGAAACACTGGCCAAGCAGCGCGCGATCGGTATAAAGGCTTCAACTGAAGGGGTGGTGACCATGGCTGGAGACAAGGTCGGCCGGGGTTCCCGGCAAAACTGGGCAGCGGATTGCAAGGCGTTCTATTACGGCCGCCTGCGTCACGAGCGGGACCGGTATGAAAAACTGGCGGCATCGGCCAGAAGCCCGATGTCATGATCATTGCCTGCTGCGGTCGCGAGCTGCACCGGAACTGATATTCGGTCAGCGCCGGGCGCGAAGTCTTCGTGGTGCGAAATGTCGCCAATATGGTGCCGCCTATGCACCGGATGACGAATATCACGGAACATCGGCGGCGCTGGAATTTGCAGTGCAGGAGTTGAAGGTCAAGCATGTCGTCGTGGTCGGGCATGGCAAATGTGGCGGTGTGAACGCCTTTCGGGAACAGATGGAAGGCAATACGAGCGAGCCGCTATCTCCAGGTGATTTCATCCCGGCAAATGGATTACATTGCTGGAACCGGCGACGCGCGATATCCGTTGCGAGGATGCCGATTCGGTGATTGCGCGTCAGCGCGCCCTCAGCTGCAATCCGCAATTCGATTGCCAATCTCAAGACCTTTCCTGTCCGCATCCTGCTCGACCGTCAGCAATTGCAGGTTCACGGATCCTGGTTCGACATTTCCTCGGGAGAATTGTGGCTGATGGATCCTGGAACCGGGGATTTTTTCGCGGCGCAGACCTGATGGCTGCATCACTAGGATTGTTGGCGGGGCGGAGCGAGCCAGTTGCCAGCCCTGTTGCCTGCAAATGGCCAATAGACAAAGCCGCCGATAAATCCACGGCAGATGCAAGAACCAGGATCGTGCCCTCGGCCAGGGTTCGCGGGTCTACGGCGCAAAACAGGTCCAGCCGCAAACAGCCCCACCAGGCCCCGATTACAAGGTTGATGGTCAGCCCGCGCCAGCGCAGCCAGCTCTGCAATTGCGATGGCAGTGCGGCGGGCAGGCACGCAGAAACCCAGGGCCAGGAAATCAGCCCAAACAGGCCGGAGAGCCATCCCAGATCAGCTGTTTCTCCGGTGATGTCGTTGAGGGCTGGTGCCAGGTTATCATGCACCATGCCCAGCGACAGGAATATCGAGGCTGCAAGCGTCGCTGCAGCAAATCCGAATGCTACAGAAACCAGTCGCGTTATCAGGTGACCAATCGACGCAATCGGATTACTCGCCATGTCCGGCAATCATCATGGCTTCGAGTGCCAGGCGATCGGTTTTTCTTCAAGGCGTTCGATTCGCTCTTCAACTGGCCGCAGGCAGCCAGAATATCGCGTCCGCGCCGGTGTGCGTATCGGGGATGCATAGCCATTGTCATTGATGAAATCGGCAAATTTCTCGATGCTTTCCCAGTCAGAGCATTCATAGCCCGAACCTGGCCAGGGATTGAAGGGGATAAGGTTGATCTTGGCAGGGAACTTACCCAGCGGGCAGGCGGACCAGTTCGCGGGCATCGGCAAGCAGATCATTCACGCCCTTCAGCATGACATATTCGAAGGTGATACGCCGCGCATTGGATGCACCGGGATAATCGCGGCAGGCCTGGATCAATTCCTTCAAGGGATATTTCTTGTTGATTGGCACCAGTTCATCGCGCAATTCATCGTTCACCGCGTGAAGGGAAATCGCCAGCCCGCAGCCGATCTCCTCCTTACCAGCTGCGATGGATGAAAGGAACAACGCCCGATGTCGACAGGGTGATACGCCGTTTTGAAAGCGCAAGGCCGTCGCCATCGGCTACGATCAGCAAGGCTTCCTTGACAGCGTCGAAATTGTAGAGCGGTTCGCCCATGCCCATCATCACGACATTTGAAACCTTGCGGCCTTCGCCTGGAACGATTGCCCCTTGTGGCGTGTCGGCATCGGGAAAATCCCGAGCCGGTCACGCGCGAGCCGCGCTGGGCGAGTATTTCCTCGGAGGTCAGGTTGCGAACCAGCTTTTGGGTCCCGGTATGGCAAAACGGCAGGTCAGCGTGCAACCGACCTGACTTGAAACACATAATGTTCCTCTTCCCTCTTCGGGAATGTAGACGGTTTCAACTTCCACCGGCTTGCCGGCACCGCGCGAAGGGAAACGCATCAGCCATTTGCGGGTGCCATCTTCCGAAATCTGCTCGGCGACGATTTCAGGACGCGCAATCGAGAATTGCCCGGCAAGACTTGCACGCAAATCCCGCGATATGTTGCTCATCGCATCAAAATCGGAAACACCGCGCACATAGAGCCAGTGCCACAATTGCGAGGCACGCATGCGGGACTGTTTTTCCGGGACACCTGCGGTGATGAGGGCTTGAGCAAGGCCGCTGCGCGACAAGCCGATCAGCGATGCTGCGGGCCTTGGCAAGGCCTGCGACAGCGCATCGCGAATATCAGTATCAACCAGGTTGATCGACTTCGTCACGGTTTGGGTCATGGGGCTTGAAAATCCGGCAACACAGCTTTCATCGCCATGTCCCGAGGCAGGCGGGACGGCGACGTGGCAAGCGTTATCACATGCTGGTCAGCAAATCACCCCTTTGGCGTCGGATCAACCAAGCCGTTTTGTCAGCGGCAATTCTGGATGTCTGACAGTGATGCGGAAACGCCGGACAGCGAATAGGTATATTGGGTCTGGGTGCCACGCCGAGAGGCAGCGGTCAGCGACATCGCCTTGCCCTTGCGCATGGCTTCCACCACCAGTGGCTCTTCTGCCGGATTTTCCATCCACGCATTGTTGCCCTGCGTGAACATGGAGAATTTGCGTCCGTCTATGTCCAGCACCACCTTGGAATTGTCTCGGAATGCATAGCCAACAGTGAATTGCGGCTCGAGGGTGACATTCTGGCCAGGGTGCTGTGCCAGCATGAAATATACATCGCCATGATCCCTGTCGGCAGGCAGTTTCTGCGACGGGATCGACAAGATGTAGCAGGTCTTGCCGCTGTTACCCTGATGGCTGTAGGAGCCCAGGCACTGTTTTGCTTGATACGGGTCGGCGCCTGAGCGGCTGCCGGCGAGACGACCGCCAGGATTAAGGCGAATGCCGCCAGGTTTGCCATTGGCCTTGCAAGTAGTTTCGCGAGTTTCATCATCTTTTCCTGCCGATTTCCATTTTTCCAGCGTGGCGAACCGGGATTACGAGCAGGATGCGCTTTTTCATCATCCAGATACCGGTCACGCCGGTTGCTGATCCAAAAATGCTTTATGGCCTGTTGCAAAACGTGAAGATTTTAACAAAATTCCTGTTTGGGTGCCAAACCGGAGCGTTTGCGCCCGTTTTTCCGTGAGTTCGTCACCGGTTTGAGCGCCAGTACCCTGTATTGCCAGAAACAAGGCAAGAGTTTGGCTGGCAATGGGATTGCTGCCCAGCCTCGCCCTTTTTCCGGACAAATTGCAGGTCCGTTGATGGGTATGGTAGACTGCATTTGTCAAAGCTCCTGGTCATGGTCAGCATGTCGGCAAAATGCGGCAAGCCGTCCTGCCTTTTTTGATTGCAGATTTCATTCCTTGTCTCGACGAATTGCCAGGAGGGCCTTAGGTATGGGCCTGTCCGCAACGCAGTCGTGACGATTCCGGCAGGCCATGAATGGTGCCGCAGTATCTCGGCTGTGCATGCGCGAAGAACAGGGTGTTCCACGGTTCGTCTGGAACCGGGTAGCTTGATATGTCGGGTTTGTTAAAGCATTCGGGGTTGCCGGTATGGTCAAGGCCCGAACCAGCATTGGAAGTCGGGGTCGCAGTTTGAACAGCGAGGAAATGGCAAGTCTTGCGCGTGAGGTTGCTCTTGATCGAAGCCAGGCAGCCTTTGCAAGATTATTCGATCACTTTGCACCGCGGGTGAATGCCTATCTGCGACGGCTTGGCCTCGCGCATAACCTGGCCGAAGAGATTTACCCAGGAGGTCATGGTCACGCTCTGGCACAAGGCCGCCATGTTTGACCCCGGCAAGTCCAGCCTTTCAACCTGGCTTTCAGAATAGCGCGCAACCGGCGCATTGATGCGGCGCGACGTGACAAGGGTTCTGCCATCGACCCTGATGACCCGATCCTGCAGCCGGAGGCAGAACCCCTGCCGGATGCGGTCATGGATGACCAGTTGCGTGAAGAACGGGTGCGCTCGGCCATCGCCACCTTGCCCAGCGAGCAGGTAGAGATGATACGAATGGCATTTTTCCTTGGCTATTCTCACAGCCAGATTGCCGAAGAGACGGGCGTTGCGCTGGGCACGGTCAAGTCCAGGATCAGGCTTGCCTTTGCGAGGCTGCGCACCGTGCTGGATGCTGATCCCGGTATCGATATGTGAAAAACTGATGGCGGTCAGGCCGCCTTGCGGTCCTCGTTATATCCCGCGCCTTTGCTTCCGTCACTGCCCTGTCCACTGTCTGCTTCGCCTTTCAGCCTGGCCAATGCTTCACGAGCGGCGATGTAATGGGCTTCCTTGATATTGCCACTGATCGCGGCAAAGGCAGCGGTCAGGACTGCGATATCATCGCTGAACCCGAAGCCCAGGATGAAATCCGGGATCCAGTCGAGCGGCATGACAAAATATGCCAGGGCACCCAGCAATATGGCCCGTGTTCGGGCGGGCGTTTGCGGATCAAGGGCACAATAATATGCGGCAACTATATCGTCGATGAACGGCAATTTGCCAGCTGCCTTGGTGAAGGTGCGCCGAAGCCGTTGCGCACCGATTTTTCGCGCCGCGCATTTGCTGAAGGGTCATCGCCCGGCTGAAGGATTTCGCCTTCAAGCACTTTCCTGAATGCTTCGTCGTTCATCTTTTCAGGGCTCATTGCTGTCTCCCTTGTCAGTGCGGTCACTTGGGGCAAACCAGATCGAGACGCCGCCGCCACGCCAAATCCTGCTATACCCGGCGGCTGTGTGACCTAAGGTAAAGATGGGTATCCTGCGGCAATTTGCAACCGGAATCGGTCCTCATCCTAGTCATGCCGTGACGCGGAAGCCCTGGCATTCATGAACTTCGCCATTTCAATGTCGAGATGGCTCAGTCCGTGTACCGAATGCGTGGTCAATCGAACATCGACCTTGCGCCAGACATTTGACCATTCGGGGTGGTGATCGATCTTCTCGGCATGAAGTGCCACCTGGGTCATGAAACCGAATGCCTCGTTGAAATCCTTGAAGGCGAAGGATCGGGCAATGGCATCACCGGCATCAGAAAGTTTCCAATCCGGAAGGCTGGCCAGGAGCTTCGTGACGCTCGGCATCTTGCAGCAATTTCACCATGGTTTACCCTCGCTCAATGTCTTTGCGCAAATCGGGTTACACAATGCCACAAAGCAAGCCGTCCGTCCTGTTCGTTTGTCTCGGCAATATATGCCGCTCGCCGCTGGCAGAAGGCATATTTCTCCACCAGGCCGGGATGGCGGGTTGCGCACAGCAGTTCCATGCCATTCGGCCGGTACCAGTGCCTGGCATGCGGGGGAGCCGCCCCATCCCAATTCGATCACAGTTGCTGCGCAAAACGGGATCGATATTTCAGGTCAGCGCGCGCGCCAGATCCTCCGCGATGACCTTGACCGGTTCGATCTCATTGTCGGGATGGACGCCTCGAATGTTGCCAATGTCCGGCAATTGGGAACGGGTCGTGCAGAAATCCTGCGCTTTCTCGATCACGGTGATGTGCCTGATCCCTGGGGCCGGGGAATGGACCAGTATCACTCGGTGTTCGAACTCATCGGGCAAGCCATGCCAAACCTGATCAACAGATTGATCAGGGCACGAAAGCTGGCGGATTGAGTGATGGTGCGTATCCGGCCCTGTCCGTGGCTTGCGATGCGAGGTCGAAAACCTCCTCCCGGTGACATAGGGGCCACCGCCAACCGAGATCGCGCGAGGACAGCAGGACGAAGCGACTGACCGTGAATGGTGCCGTTGAAAAACTGCCCCGCAGCGCGAGCCATGTCGCGACATCCCCGCCCCTGACGCCCCGCAGTCGTGCCAGCGTCACATGCGGCACAAATTTGCGGCCTTCCGGCTTGAGCCCGATCCTCTGCATGATCCGTTCCTGCTCGCCCTGCAATTCGGTCATTGCCGGGCAAGGATCGAGACGGGCATGCACAGAATGAGGCTTGTTGCCACCAAAGGCACTCAGGCCGTTCAGGCGCAATGAAAAGGATCGGCGCTGGATACGGGCAAGACCATGAACGATTTCATCGGCGGTACGGTGGTCCGTGTCACCAATGAAGCGCAGGGTGATGTGATAGTTTTCCTGGTCAATCCAGCGTGCGCCAGGCAGGCCGCCACGCATCAGCGACAATGAGAGCGCCACACTGGACGGGATCTCGATGGCTGTGAACAATCTCGGCATGCGCGGATCCTTTCGAATCAACCATCCTCGAACTCAGGGAATCACGCCCTGACCGTTACCGCAAGGCGCTTTTGTCTGCGAGTTCGCTCACGAAGCGAATGGCGTGGGGAAGAAATCGCGTGACGATTTCATCCACCCCTTGTGCCGTGGGATGCATGCCATCCGGCTGGTTCAACTCCGGATTGCCTGCAACGCCGTCGAGGAAAAACGGGTATAAACCGATATCATGCTTTTCAGCCAGAGCAGGGTAAATCGCATTGAAGGCTGCCTCGTAGTCCCTGCCCATATTGGGCGGGCTCAGCATTCCGGCCAGAAGAACCTTGATCCCGCGCTCCTGCAATCGGGTGATGATGGCGTCAAGGTTCTGCATGGTGGCATCCGGTGACAAGCCTCGCAATGCGTCATTGGCACCCAGTTCCACAATGACGGCGCTGGCTTCGGGTGGCACCGACCAGTCAAGCCGGGACAGTCCGCCCGCACTGGTGTCTCCGGAAACACCAGCATTGATGATCTTCACGGCGACATTTGCAGAAAGAAGTGCCTTTTCCAGCTTCTGCGGAAAGGCATCGCTTTCATCGAGGCCATAGCCTGCGACGAGGCTGTCGCCGAGAACAACCACCACGGGTGGAGCGGGTTGTTCTGCTGCGCGCACAGCAGCTGGCAAGGCCGTCAACAGGGCAAGAGTTGTTATTGCCGCCAAGATGCGAAGCGGTAAAAACTGCCTGATACGGGTCATGATTCCAACAAGCCTGGCCTGATGCATTACCGATCTTTCACTGGACATTTCATTGAATGCTGGTTTGAAACACATGGCTGCCTGCCCATATGAGGCTCTTCGAGCAGCATGTTTAATCTAGGTTGCCCATGCCTTCTGGACAACTCAATAACCGTTTCAGGCCAAACTTCATGATCACGAATCCGGTAGTCGAACTCAACAAGGTCCATTTGACATTGGGCAGCGGACCGTCCCTGGTCCATGTCCTGGACGGGTTGACCTCCAGGTTCAGCGCGGAGAGACGCTTGCGGTACTGGGACCATCGGGATCGGGCAAATCGACGCTGCTGATGGTGATTGCGGGGCTCGAGCGCGCTGACAGGGGCGGTGTGCGGGTTGCTGGCAGTGAACTGGGTGGCATGAATGAAGACGACCTTGCATCCTTTCGCGGCCGTCAGGTCGGAATTGTATTCCAGTCCTTCCATCTGATCCCCAACATGACAGCGCTTGAAAATGTTGCCGTTCCGCTCGAACTTGCCGGAACCAGAGATGCCTTTGACCGCGCAAAGCGGAACTCGAGGCAGTGGGTCTGGGCGAGCGTGCGAGCCATTTTCCTGGTCAGCTATCGGGGGAGCAGCAGCGCGTGGCAATCGCAAGGGCACTGGCCCCACAGCCATCGATACTGGTGGCCGATGAGCCGACCGGCAATCTTGATGGTGAAACCGGAAAGCGGATTGCTGATCTTGTCTTTGCGCAAAGTGCCGAGCGGGGAACGACGCTGCTTCTGGTGACGCATGACACAGCGCTTGCAGCACGCTGCAGCAGGACGGTGCGAATGCGCTCAGGTCGTATCGAGCAACTGGCTGAGCAGTCTGCCGGGCTGGCTGCCCAATGAATCATCCGATGGTGCGCACGGTATCGACAAGTCCGCAGTCGCCTGCGGGATCGCTGGCGCTTGCACTGCGCCTGGCGCTGCGCGAGCTTCGCGGCGGACTATCGGGCTTTTACATTTTCCTCGGCTGTATCGCCATAGGAGCGGCGGCCATCAGTGGTGTCAACTCGGTCGCGGGCTCGATCGCGGGCGGTATTGCCGAGCAGGGACGCGCGATCCTTGGCGGCGATGCCGCCGTATCGCTGGTTCAGCAGGAGCCGCCGCCCGAAGCACTGACGCTGCTTGCCGGTTTTGGCGATGTGTCGGTTGCGACTGGCTTGCGAGCCATGGCCCGGCGCGAGGACGGGGTGGAGCAGGTGCTTGCGGAAGTGAAAGCCGCAGACAATTCCTACCCCCTTTACGGAGAGTTGCGAGGAAGTCTGGCATCGAGGCCGGATTCAGGCTCCGATTCCCTGATTGACTGGTCTTCAATTGGTGATGATGCAGTGCTGGTGGATCCGCTGCTGCTGGAGCGGCTCGGATTGAAGATGGGTGACAGCCTGGCGCTGGGCGACAGCAGCTTCACGATTGTGGGCACCATTTCCAATGAGCCGGATCGCATATCGGAAGGAATGATTTTCGGACCCCGAATCCTGATGAAACCGGAGGCACTGAAAACGGCGGGGCTGATTAGGCCCGGCTCGCTGTTTCGCGACAACAGGGCTGTGCGGCTGAAGGATGGAAGTGCTGCGGGTCTGGCGACTTTCATCGAGAAGGCGCAGGCACTTGCACCCAGTGTCGGCTGGCGCATCCGATCACGCGAGAACGCGGCGCCTTCGCTATCGAGGAGCATAGAACGGTTTTCGCAGTTCCTGACCCTGGTTGGTCTGACGGCATTGATTGTCGGCGGCGTTGGTGTTGCAAATTCGGTTCATGCCTTTCTGGAACGCAAGCGCCCCGTGATCGCCACGCTGAAATCCGTTGGCGCCTCGGGAAGCCTGATCTTCAATATCTATCTGATCCAGATCATGGCCCTGGCGCTGGTTGGCATTGCCGCCGGGCTTGTTCTGGGCGCGATGATGCCGCTGCTCGCCAAATGGGCGCTAGCCGGGCTGCTGCCAGTATCATCGGCATCACCGTTTCAACCAGCAGCGATGGCGCTGGGAGCAGTCTACGGCTTGCTGACAGCGCTTGTCTTTGCGACATGGCCTCTGGCGGTTGCCCGTGAAACACAGGCTGCGTCGCTGTTCCGCTCATCGGGATTTGCAGTGCGCCGCTTTCCCAGGGCCGTTTATCTGATGTTGATTGCAGTCGGAATTGCAATCATGGCGGCTTTGGCGATCCTGACCGCCTCGAACCAGTTCATAGCCATTGTCTTCCTGCTCGGTGTTGCTGGCGCCTTCGTGCTGTTGCGTGGAGTTGCCTTTGGTGTGCAATGGCTTGCCCGCAAGGCACCAGGGTCTCCAATACACAATTGAGGCTGGCGCTGGGCAATATCCATCGCCCGGGTTCAGTCACCCCTTCGGTCACGCTGTCGCTCGGATTGGGCCTCTCGCTGATTGTCGCCCTGACGATGATTGATACCAGCCTGCGCCAGCAGGTGAGCGGAAACCTGCCGCAGCGTGCGCCCGACTTCTTTTTCCTCGACATTCGCAACACCGAGATTGACCAGTTTCGGGCACGCATTGCAGAGCTTGCGCCTGGCAGCGCGCTGGATGCGGTTCCCATGATGCGAGGGCGGATCACGAAATTGCGCGGCATCGCGGCTGAAGATTACCCCGTCGAGGAAGGCGGGGCATGGGTGTTGCGCGGTGATCGCGGCATAACCTTTTCCCAATCCATGCCGGACAATGCCACACTGGTTTCAGGAGAATGGTGGCCGAAGGATTATTCCGGTCCGCCCCTGGTTTCCTTTGCTGCGGAAGAAGCAGGCGAACTGGGCCTCAAGGTTGGCGACGAACTGGTCGTCAATGTGCTTGGCCGGCCTGTCACGGCACGGATCGCCAATTTGCGCGGCGTGGAATGGGAAAGCCTGGCCATCAATTTCGTGATGGTATTCTCTCCAAACAGTTTTGCCGGCGCACCTTTCGGCTACCTGGCGACGCTGACGACGCGCGATCATTCTGCTGTCGATGGAAATGCGGCCGCGATGGGAAACAGCGAAACTGCCGATGACAGCACCATCATGCGCGCGCTTGCCAGGGAGTTTCCCTCTGCTGTTACGGTGCGTGTCCGCGATGTGCTGGAAACCGTCAATTCGCTGGTACGGCAATTGGGGACCGCTATCCGGGCGGCATCGGCGGTGGCGCTGATCTCCTCGATCCTGGTGCTCGCCGGTGCGCTTGCCGCGGGGAACCAGGCGAGAAGCCGGGATGCCGTTATCCTGAAGACCCTTGGTGCAAGGCGCTCGGCGCTTCTTGCTGCCTTTGTCAGTGAATATGCAATGATCGGTCTGGCGACCGCGATCTTTGCATTGTTTGCCGGTGGAATCGCTGCCTGGTTCGTGGTCACCCAGATCATGGATTTCCGCCTGTCGGTGGAGCCGACGGCGCCCTTTGTGGTGGTCGCGGTGTCCCTTGCCGTGACCATCGGCGTGGGGTTGCTGGCCACCTGGCGCATTCTTGGCCAGAAGGCGGCTCCGCATTTGCGGGAACTTTGAGGCAATGCGGGTTTAACGATAACAAAGATTCATCTGTGGTTTGCCGGATCTGGCGTGTTTGCCCTTGTGCACTTGTTTGGCAATACACATATTGGCGGTAGTTCGCAGTCCGTCCGGATTGCGGGAACGGTAATCTGGAGAAAATAAATGGCTGACTATCGCAATAACATGGCGCGCTTCGGCACGACAGCCAGCCGCGCGGGAACAGACATTGACGAGGGCCTTCGCAGCTACATGCTGAAGGTTTACAACTATATGGCATTGGCGCTGGCCGTAACCGGTCTTGCCGCCCTTGGCACCTACACACTTGCAGCAAGCAATCCGGCATTTGCCCAGCTGATCTATGTCAGCCCACTGAAATGGGTTGTCATGCTGGCACCGCTCGCAATGGTGTTCTTCCTTTCATTCCGCATCAACTCGATGAGCGTGGGTGCGGCCCAGTTGAGCTTCTGATCTATTCCGCGCTTGTCGGTCTCTCGCTGTCGTCGATCTTCCTGGTCTTTACCGGAGCGTCGATCACGCAGACCTTCTTCGTGACGGCAGCATCCTTCGGTGCACTGAGCCTGTACGGTTACACGACCAAGCGTGACCTTTCCGGCGATGGGTTCGTTCCTCATCATGGGTCTGTTCGGTCTGATCATTGCGTCGCTGGTCAATCTCTTCCTGCAGTCAAGTGCAATGCAGTTTGCGATTTCGGTCATTGGCGTGCTGATCTTTGCGGGCCTCACCGCCTGGGACACACAGAAGATCAAGAACATGTATGACTATGTTGCGCATGACGAGACGATGCTCGGACGCTCTGCCATCATGGGTGCGTTGTCGCTCTATCTCGACTTCATCAACCTGTTCATGTTCCTGCTTCAGTTCCTCGGCGATCGTCGCTGAGCCAGACGCAGTTCATCAGACCAGCAGGTCAGATTTGAACAAGGGCGGCCGGTTGGCCGCCCTTTTCTTTGGTCGCGGCCAGTGGCATGAAGGGAAGACAGACACAATCCCCGGACATCCTTCAGGCAAAAATGCAGACCCGATCCATCACAATTCGCGACGCGAGGCCGGACGACATGGCCGCGGTTACCGCAATTTACAGCAAGAGTGTTGTCAGTGGCGTGGCATCCTACGATCGAGCCTCCCGATGTTGCTGAAATGACGTCGAGATATGAGGCAATTGTCGCAAGACCCTATCCATATCTGATTGCCGAGGTTGACGGTGGGATTGCCGGATATGCCTATGCATCCGCATTCCGGACTCGGCCCGCCTACCGATTCATGGTGGAAGATCTGATCTATCTTGATCCGCAATTCCATGGGCGCGGTGTCGGCAAGGCGCTGCTTGCAAACCTCATTCACGAATGTACCGCGCTCGGATACCGGCAGATGCTTGCCGTTATCGGCGGAGCGCATCCGGCATCAATTGGCCTCCATCAATCGCTTGGCTTTGCCATGGCGGGGCAGATCAGTGCGAGCGATTTCAAGTTCCGGCGCTGGCTCGACACAGCCATCATGCAATTGCCGCTGGGCGAGGGGGCGCAAACACTGCCGGTTGAGGCTGCGCCCGATCAGGCCAGCAATCTGACCGGCAAACGGTTGTAGCCACGGAAGCGGGCAAGCCCCATGCGTTCGGGCTTGTCCGTCGGCTGCAGCGAAGGAAAGCGCCTTGCAAGCCGCCCAAGGGCAATGCGGCCCTCATATCGGGCAAGCGTCGCACCAAGGCAAACGTGAATGCCGGTGATGAATGCCAGGTGACGATTGGGATTTCGTCCCAGATCAACCCGGTGAGGGTCCGGCAAATACCGCCTCGTCGCGATTGGCGCTGGCAATCGAAGTGTGAATATAGGTGCCGGCAGGAATCGTCACGCCAGAAAGAACCGTATCCTGGCTGGCAAGCCGATTGCCGATCTGCAACGGGCTTTCGAAGCGCAGAATTTCCTCGACTGCCGGCTCGATGAGCGACGGGTCTTCGACCAGACGGCGGTATTCGTCAGGATATTCAAGAAACATGCCGACAGCATTGGCAACGAGACTGGTTGTCGTTTCATGCCCGGCATTGAGCAGGAAGATGCAGTTCTGCACGAGTTCCACCTCGTCAAGCTTGCGCCCGTCCTGCTCTCCGAAAATCAGTGCTTCAAGCACCTCTCCTTGCGCGGCACCATCTGGGTTGCGGCGGCGATGGGCAATGATATCGACTGGCAATTCGCTGAATTCGCTGACTGCCTTGTTGCCTGCTTCAAGACGCTCGTTGGAGATTACCGGGTCAAGCACCCAGGATCGCCAACGAAAAGGAGCGCAACTTGGCGCGATGGCTTTCGGGAATACCGAGCATGAAGGAAATGATCTCGGTTGGCAGACGCATGGCAAAAGCTGGTATGAAGTCAACTCGCCATTCTCGCTCTGCTCAAGCGCTTCCTCCAGCAGGCGGTCGACAATATTGCTGATCAGGGTTCCATCTCGGCCAGCTTGCGCGGCGTGAAGGCGCCGGAAAGCAGTTTCCGAACCACGGTATGGTAGGGTGGATCGTTGAAGATCAGGCTGGTGGTGTGGTGCGTGTAAAGTGGCCCGTCGCCGAACTTGTGTCTGAATGCCTCCTTCTTGTCGGAAAGCATGCTGCGATCCTGATAGACCGCGCGTATGTCTGCATGGCGGGTGAGATAGACCGATCCGTCCGGATTGAAATGGATGGGATCATGATGTCGCAAGGCCTGCAGTGTCGGATAGGGATCCTCGATGAATGCCTTGTCGATCGCGTTCAGGTCGAATTCAAGGGCTGTTTCGCGGTCGGACAGGTTCATTCGGCAAGCGCTCCTGAAACGGGTTTGCAGATCATACGACCCGCAATTTCGGGCGCTTTTCCAGGATTTTGAGAACCGTTGCGAGATCATGGCCGCGCTTGAGAACCCGGCCATCGGCACCTGTCACGGACCATGCTCCCTGTTTGCGCGCCAGTTTGGGATTCTTCTCGATGCTGTAAAGCGGACTTCTGCGCTGCGTCGGAAAACGGAAAACACCGCGCGCTCCCGCAGCATGTCGATCGCGTAGTCACGCCATTCTCGGCTGCCACCTTGAACCCGTAAAGCCTCAGGATGAGGTCGAGTTCGCGGCGGTCAAAGGACACGATTTCAGCTTGCTTGCCAGGGTGCTGGAGGGCGGAGTGAGGATTGGATTGGGGTGCAGTCTGGTGGTTTTGGCCGTCGGCCAGTCTTTTGGTCCAGTTTGACAACATTATCCTGCGATTGTTCGCTCATGAAACCGGGTGAAACGGCATCATCAGGCTGGATGGACAAATTGCCCGATGAAGGGCTGTTCAATGCGTCATCATCCATGCCGTCTGCCATTTGGCGAAATGCTCCTGCGGAAATTTCATGCTGTCGGGCTGAAACCAAGTTTCACGTTCCTCCATCATGATGATGCAACCACGCTTTGGCAAGGGTGGGATTTGGCAGGCCGGCCTTGGGCGCCAGGCAAGAAGGCAGCGCCTTTCTGGTGGCCGGAACAGGTCAAAATTCCTTGATATTGCCTCAATTCGGACAATTCGGCATCACGATTGGCCGTCAATCTGTCATTGTTGCCTCAGAAGGTCCGGCCCTGTTTTCTCTGGTTCATCAGCCCCCCAGCCCCCAGGGTACCGCAGGCCGGACCACCCTTCTGAGTGTGGTTCAATCCCCGAACTTCAAGGCCGATCGACAGATCGGCCTTTTTCTTTGTTTCAGATTGTCTCGGCTATTGGCGCGGTTTGTCGGCTCAGCTGCCAAGGCCGGTAACGAAGGCAGCTCCGACGATTGGCCCAGGCGTTCCGCCCGGTGCGGATTTCTGCAGAATGAGCGCGCATGAATCAAATCCGCGTCGCGCCATGTCCCTGATCATGAATTCGGTCTGTATCTTGTTGTCCTTGACCATGCCTATCATCTCAACGGCACGCACCATGTGGGTGTAATGCAGATTGTGGCCGCTGTTTTCCCCACGCTTGACCGCAACATCCGACCCTTCATTGTAATAGACCATCCACAGGGTCGCATCTTCCGCATCAGCCGTTGCTGCAACGCTGATCTTGAGTATCTCGCCGCTCGCTTCAACCTCTATCGGAACGGTGAGGCCATTGGCGTTTCCGCTAAAGTCAGCCACTGCATTGCGCACAGCCTCCTCGCGAGAACCCACAACATGCATTCGCCCATTGATCACGGCTTGCGGCGTGTAGATCTGGCGCTCGCCAAAGCTCACGGCATAGCCCTTTTGACGTTCCGTGTTGGAATTGAGCGCGAAGGTATCCTTCCAGCCGAGATAATCCCAATAATCGACATGCCAGGCCAGAGTCAGAACCTTGCCTTCCGAACCCAGCTTCGCCAACACCTTGTCTGCTGCCGGGCAGGACGAGCATCCCTGACTGGTGAAGAGCTCCACCACCGCCTCAGCCTGCCTGACCTCGGCGGCCTGGGCTGCAAATGCGCTCCAGAAGCCAACCATTGGGGCGATGGCTACGATGGCAAGCATGTGGTTTTTCATGGCGATGGGCATGGCCTGTGTGCTTCCTGCGTCTGGTTCCCGGCTTGATGCGCACTGAGTGCCCGGGGTGTTGGATCAAAACATAGGCAGGCGGGCTTTCACAAGCGATTCACATTCGGGTGACGCGGAAAGTGATCGGATGCGAGTGCAAAAAAACCGCCGACCAAAAGGTCGGCGGTCTGTTGGTTTGCAGCAAAGCTGATCAGGCAGCGCGGTTGAGATTGCGCAACACGAAATGCAGAATGCCGCCGGCGCGGTAATAGTCCAGTTCATCCAGCGTATCGATGCGGCAGAGCAGAGGGACAGTCTCGCTGCGGCCATCGGCAAAGGTGATGGCTGCTTCGAGCGTCTGGCGTGGCTCCAGCGAGGTCAGGCCCGAAATCGAGACCTGTTCATTGCCCTTGAGGCCCAGCTTCTGCCAGGAGTTTTCCTCCTGGAACACCAGCGGCAACACGCCCATGCCAACCAGGTTCGAGCGGTGGATACGCTCGAAGGACTGCGCAATGACTGCGCGCACGCCCAGAAGACGCGTACCCTTGGCTGCCCAGTCGCGTGAGGATCCGGTGCCATATTCCCTGCCAGCGAAGATCACCAGCGGAACGTTCTCGTCCTTGTAGCGCATGGCCGCATCATAGATCGGCATCTGCTCGCCCGAGGGCCAGTGCTTCGTGAATCCGCCCTCGACCCCCTCCAGCATCTGGTTCTTGATGCGGATATTGGCAAAGGTGCCGCGCATCATGACTTCGTGGTTGCCACGACGCGAGCCATAGGAGTTGAAGTCGACCGGACGAACCTGACGATCCGTCAGATAGCCGCCCGCTGGCGTGTTTGCCTTGAAAGAACCGGCCGGTGAGATGTGGTCCGTGGTGATCGAATCAAGGAACAGTCCGAGGATCCGGGCATTGGCAATATCGGTTACCGGCTCCGGCTCCATGGTGATGCCCTCGAAATAGGGCGGGTTCTGGACATAGGTCGATTGCTCCTGCCAGCCATAGGTATCGCCACCTGTGACCTTGATCCCCTGCCAGCCGGCGTCACCCTTGAACACATCGCCATAGCGGCTCATGAACATGTCGCGGGTAACCGACTCACGAATGAGCGCGGCGATCTCAGCGGTGGTTGGCCAGATTTCGCTCAGATAGACATCCTTGCCGTCGCTGTCCTGTCCGATGGGTTCCTTGACAAGGTCGATCTTCATCGAGCCGGCAATGGCATAGGCGACAACCAGTGGCGGAGAGGCCAGGTAGTTGGCGCGGACATCGGGATTGACGCGGCCTTCGAAGTTGCGATTGCCGGAAAGGACCGAGCAGGCAACGAGGTTGTTCTTGCTGATTGCCTCGGAAATTTCCTCCGGCAGCGGGCCGGAATTGCCTATGCAGGTGGTGCAGCCATAGCCAACGAGGTTGAAGCCCATGGCATCGAGGTCTGGCGTCAGCCCAGCCTTTTCAAGGTAATCGGTGACGACCTGCGATCCCGGTGCCAGTGATGTCTTGACCCATGGCTTCACCGAAAGGCCACGCTCCCGCGCCTTGCGGGCAACCAGGCCTGCGGCAATCAATACCGAGGGATTGGATGTGTTGGTGCAGGAGGTGATGGCAGCAATCACTACATCGCCATCGCCAAGATCGTGATTGCGGTTGGCTACCGCGACACGGGTCTTCGAACCGAAAGCCTTGAACTCGGTTTCCATCGCCTTGGCGAATTCCGGCTTCGCTTCGGTCAATGCAACACGGTCCTGCGGGCGCTTTGGCCCGGCCAGCGATGGAACGACGGTTGCGAGGTCGAGTTCCAGCGTATCGGTAAAGACCGGATCCGGCGTGTCGTCGGAACGCCACATGCCCTGCGCCCTTGCATATTCCTCGACCAGTGCAATGCGGTCAGCCTCGCGGCCCGAAGCATTGAGATATGCAATGGTATCGTTGTCGATCGGGAAGAAGCCGCAAGTTGCGCCATATTCCGGCGCCATGTTCGCAATGGTTGCCTGGTCTTCCAGCGAAAGATGGGAAAGGCCGGGGCCAAAGAACTCGACGAATTTCCCGACAACACCCTTCTTGCGCAACATCTGGGTCACGGTCAGAACGAGGTCTGTAGCGGTTGTTCCTTCCGGCAGCCTGCCCATGAGACGGAAACCGATGACCTCCGGGATGAGCATGGTGACCGGCTGGCCGAGCATTGCTGCTTCTGCCTCGATGCCGCCGACACCCCAGCCCAATACGGACAAGCCGTTGACCATGGTGGTGTGCGAATCGGTGCCGACAAGCGTATCGGGATAGGCAACGGTCTTGCCGTCGATTTCTTTCGTCCAGACTGTCTGGGCGAGGTATTCGAGGTTGACCTGGTGGCAGATACCGGTGCCGGGCGGTACGACGCGGAAATTGTCGAATGCCTGCTGGCCCCATTTCAGGAAGGTGTAGCGTTCGCCATTGCGCTCATATTCGAGATCGACATTTCGCTTGAACGCATCCTGTTTGCCGAAGAAATCCACCATGACCGAATGGTCAATGACGAGATCGACGGGGACTTGCGGGTTGATTGCAGAGGTGGCGCCGCCCAATGTCAATGTTGCGTCGCGCATGGCAGCGAGATCGACAACGGCGGGAACGCCGGTAAAGTCCTGCATCAGCACGCGTGCGGGACGATAGGCAATTTCCTTTTCTTCCTTGCCGCGATTGTCGAGCCATGCCGCCACCGCACGAATATCGTCAGCGGTGACAGAGCGGCCATCTTCGAAACGAAGCAGGTTTTCAAGGAGTACCTTGAGGAGAAGGAAGTCTCGAAACGCCGGCCGGCCGTTTTTCTCGGCTTCGACGAGGAATAAAGACATACTCCTTGCCATTGGCAGTGAGGGTCTTGCGGGATTTGAAACTGTCGAGAGAGTTCATCATGTTGCGTGTTCCATAGGTTGGGCATGTGCGCACCGGAACGGGCAAACACTGGCGCAAGTCTAGGAACACGCCTGAAAGCGGGTGCGGCCATTTCCGCGTGCTTGCCCGGAGAGGTCACTCTGGGGAGCAACCGCTTTTCCGAAGCAAATTCAATCACGACTTTGCCGGCCGCTGGCTCGGTCGCGGGCCTTATAGAGGCTTTTTCCGGGCCAGGTGAATAGGCTGTTGGTGGAATAGCGATGAATTGCACCTGTGCAGAACAGGTTTGCGCGCCAAGGCGGCACAAAGCGAAAATTTTCTCTCCCCGCCCGGCAGTTTGGGCTTCGCCATCCGCCATCAACAGCAGACCTTATTATCGGCTTAATGCCAGTGGCATTTGCCAATTGCAGCGACACAAAAGCGGGAATGATGAAATGACCAGGGCAATCCATCTTCACGGCAAGATACATGTCGCTTCCCAATTGGTGGAAGCGGATTTTGCAGCACTTGCCGAAGCAGGGTTTCGCTCGGTTGTCTGCAATCGCCCCGATGGCGAAGCCGAAGGCCAGCTGCCCAGCGGTGTAGCCCAGAAAGCTGCCGAAAGTGCCGGGCTCAGTTTCGCTATCAGCCGGTCGCGGGATTTGAAGTAAGTGATGACGCGGTCGTGGAAATGTTTTCCATGCTTCGTGCCCAGTTGCCCGGACCAACTTGCTCTATTGCCGGACCGGAACGCGCTGCACCCTTCTGTGGGCACAGTCTGCTGCGGCAGAACTGGGAACCGACATGGTTACTTCCATTGCCCGTGGTGCAGGCTATGACCTTGCTCCCATCGCGGAAATCCTCGTTGAGCGGGAAAACAGCGCCGCAGCGATCGCCGCCTGACTATCCCTGCCTGACATGACGCCAGTGTGGGCAGGCTGGTTCATCCAGACTCAAAATGCTTCCAATCGGACGAGACCCGCTCTAGAAGCGGGGTATGAAACTGATTGTCGAAAACCTCGTTAGATCAGAGCGCCGGATTTTTCCGGCGTCAATCTGGCAAATGCCGCTGGCCAAGCGCTGATCGTCACCGGGGCCAATGGTGCGGGCAAATCCACCTTGTTGAAGGCCATTGCCGGATTTCTGCGCCCTGCGGAAGGCAGAATTGCGCTTGAAGGCGAAGGTGAAGTGGAGCTGCGCGGAGCATTGCCACTATCTGGCCCATGACAATGCGCTGAAACCATCACTGAGCGTCGGCGAGAACCTGCTGTTCTGGCAGAGCTATCTCGGGGCGGGTCCGGATGTGGAAACGGCCCTGCAAAGAATCGGACTTGCCCATACGATTGATCTTCCGGCAGGCTTTCTTTCTGCAGGCCAGAAACGGCGCATCGCCATTGCCCGACTGCTGGTATCGACCGCGCGGTCTGGCTCGTGGATGAACCGACTGCGGCACTGGATGCAGCATCGGAAAAAATGTTTGCCCGGCTGGCGATGGAACATGGCAGGCGGAGGCATTCTGATTGCTGCGACGCATCAGGAACTTGGCCTGACAGATGCCATGCGTCTGGCATGGGCGTACACACGGGCGGCATATCCCGAACGGCGGAAATGCAATGAGGGCGCTGTTTGTCCGGAGTTGCGGCTTGCGTCGCGCGTGGGTGGCGGTGCGCTCACCGGCTTGCTGTTCTATCTGGCTGTCGTCACCGTCATTCCATTCTGGAGTCGGTCCCGACCTCAAACTGTTGGCCCGTATCGGACCTGCTGTCTTGTGGATCGGAGCATTGCTCGCCGGTCTGCTGGGTCTGGAGCGGTTGTTCCAGCAGGATCGCGAAGACGGATCGCTGGCGCTGCTTCTGACCGGGCACCACCCGCTTGCGCTGGTTGTAATGGTCAAATGCCTTGCCCATTGGGTCGCAACCGGCCTGCCGCTGATTGTGGCAGCGCCGGTCTTCGGGCTGTTCATGAACATGTCTGCGGAAGGGATCGGCGCAGTGGTGCTGACATTGCTTGCGGGAACGCTGGCCATCACCTTCATCGGTGCCGTGGGAGCTGCAGTGACGGTCACTTTGGCGCGGGGTGGATTGATTGCCATCCTTATTCTGCCGCTCATCATTCCCGTGCTGATCTTCGGCGTGACGGCCGCCTATGGTGCAGTCGAGGATCCTGCACCCTTCCTGCCGCCATTTCTTATTCTGTGCGCAATTACCCTGTTCTTTGCAGCGCTGGGTCCGTTGGCCGCAGCATTTGCAATTGGTCAGTCGGCGGAGTGACAGATGGTGGCATTGTATTGGGCGGCTCGTCACGCTAGATGTCGAACATGAGCGACTTGACTGCAAAACGTGCCAGCCTGTGGGATCTGGCAAATCGACACGGTTCCTGGCGATTGCCAATCCCGTGATACCCTGGCTTGCGGCGATTACCATTGTCGCGCTGCTGGTCGCATTGTGGATGTGCTTTTCGGCACCCGAAGATTACCAGCAGGGCGCCACTGTGCTGATCATGTTCATCCATGTTCCGGCAGCCTGGCTGGCCATGATGTGCTATTCGATCATGAGTGCATCCGCGTTGGGAACGCTGGTCTGGCGTCATCCGCTTGCCGATGTCTCGTTGCGCGCTGCCGCACCGATTGGTGCTGCCTTACCTTCCTGGCACTGGTCACCGGATCGCTTTGGGGCAAGCCGATGTGGGGTACCTGGTGGGTCTGGGATGCGCGCCTGACATCGGTGCTGGTGCTGTTCATCATCTATATGGGTCTGATTGCCTTGTCGAAAGCAATCGAGGAACCCGCGATTGCCGCTCGCTCGCTGGCGATTGTTACGCTGGTCGGCTTCGTCAATATCCCCATCATCAAGTTTTCCGTTGACTGGTGGAACACCTTGCATCAACCGGCGAGTGTCAGCCGACTTGGTCGTCCGGCGATGGATACCGCCTTCCTGTATCCGCTGATGATGGCCCTTGCCTATACATTGCTGTTTGTAACCCTGCACCTGATGAACATGCGAAACGAGATCCTGCGTCGCAGGGTCCGTTCGATGCGGATGATGGCTGCACGTGAAAACGAGGCTGCATAGCGCATGTTCGGGCAATATTCTGCATTTATCATTCCATCCTATCTGGTGAGTGCTGCCGTGATTGCCGGTCTGGTGATCTGGACGCTGCTTGACCACCGCGCGCGGCTTCGCGAGATCCGGGAACTTGAACAGCGCGGCATCAGACGCCGTGCGGCAGCGCGGGAAAAGACCGATGTCTGAACCGGGAAACAGGGATGGTGCCAATCCGCGCCGCCGCATCTGGCTCGCTGCGCTGCCCTTGCTGATATTTCTGGGGCTGGCAGGCGTATTCCTCAAACAGCTCGAATCGGGCGGCTCGGGGCATGATATTCCCTCTGCACTGATCGGAAAGCCCGTTCCGGAATTTTCGCTTGCTTCGCTCGACGGTCTTCTCGACGAAAGCGGAAAGGCGGTTCCCGGCATCGACACGGCATCGTTCTGGGAAAGGTCACCGTGGTCAATGTGTGGACAAGCTGGTGCCCCATGCAGGCTTGAGCATCCGCTGATCATGGCACTGCGCGAAAACAAGGATGTCCGCATTGTTGGCATCAACTACAAGGACCAGACGGCCAATGCGCTTCGTTTCCTTGGCCAACTCGGAAATCCGTTTGATGCTGTCGGGGTAGACCCACGAGGCAGCGCCGCAATCGACTGGGGTGTATATGGCGTGCCCGAGACCTTCATCGTCGATCGCAATGGCCTTATCGCCTACAAGCATGTTGGACCGCTGACACCGGAAAATCTCGGGTCGAAGTTCCTGCCGGAACTCAAAAAGGTGCTGGGGACTGGGCAAATAAGTCGTCTTTTCGAAAGACTGCGCTACAATCGCAAGATGACTTATCCTTTGCAGCCGAGTTTCATCAAGACCATTCCCGACGGTGACACGCAATCGCGCGCAGTCTGCGAGAATTGCGGCTTCGTGAATTATCAAAATCCCAAGATCGTAACCGGGTCTGTCGTTCGCCATGACGGGCGATTATTGCTGTGCAGGCGGGCAATCGAGCCGCGCCGCGGCTTCTGGACCATTCCCGCGGGCTACATGGAAATGCACGAGACGCCCGAGGACGGGCACGGCGCGAGGCCCGTGAGGAGGCGAATGCGGACTGGCGATTTCCGGGCTGCTTGCAGTCTATACGGTGCCGCGCCTTTCCCAGGTGCAACTGATCTATCGTGCAGTGCTCGCCAGCCCCGGCTTTTCAGCCGGCGAGGAGACCTCGAAGTCGGCTTGTTCAAATGGGACGAGATCCCCCGAATGACATTGCCTTTCCTACCGTTCACTGGGCCCTGCGTCATGACCGGATGGTGGAACTGCAAGGCATCGCAGGGCCATTTGGCAATCCCGAGGGTGAGTACCGATCTTGCGGCTCACGAAGGCTGATCGCTGCCTTCTTCCTCGATCATGTGTCTCTTCAGCAATGGCAATTGCAACATCATGAACAGGATGGTCATCGGCATGGTCGCCCAGACCTTGAAATTGACCCAGAAATCATTCGAAAAATTGCGCCAGACAATCTCGTTCATGATGGCCAATGCGATGAAGAACAGGCCCAGCGGAAGGTCAATTTGCGCCATCCTTCCTCATCGAGATTGAAGGCTGCATCGAAGACATAGGCCAGCAGGGACTTGCCGAAGAGCAGGCCGCCCAGCAGGATGGTGGCAAAGATCAGATTGACGATTGTCGGCTTCATCTTGATGAAGGTTTCGTCCTGCAGCCACAGGGTAAGGCCGCCGAATATCAGAACGAAAAACAGCGTGACGAGCGGTGCATGATGGCGAGATGGCGGGTCAGCCACAAGGACAAGGCCTGGAAACCACCATCGCTACCATCAGGAAGGCGGTGCCGATGAAAATCTTGCCGCCCAGTGCCTTGAGAACCGGAAAGGCTTCGGCAAGCTGGTTACCGTAGGAATTTGCAAGAAAGAAAACAACAAGTGGGCCGAGTTCCAGCGCGAATTTGAGGAGTGGTGAGGTCGCCGCAGCCGTTCCCTGAGCGGTGGTCGTCGAATCCGGGTTCATGCCCTGCCTCCTGTTGCGGTCTGGTGCGAACCGGAAAGTCCGGCAATCGATCGTGAAATCCCTGGCCTCGAAGGGTTCGAGATCGTCGACACCCTCGCCAACCCCAAGGAAATAGACAGGCATCTTGTATCTTGCCGCTATGGCAACGAGAATTCCGCCCTCGCGGTGCCGTCCAGTTTGGTCATATTACCAATCCGTTGACGCCTGCAACCTTGCCAACATCTCGACCTGGTTGAGCGCGTTCTGGCCTGTCGTTGCATCCAGTGTCAGGAGCACGGTGTGGGGCGCTGTCGGATCCTGTTTTCTGAGCACGCGAATGATCTTTTCCAGCTCTGCCATCAGCTCGGTCTTGTTCTGCAATCGGCCAGCCGTGTCCATCAGCATCACGTCATGGCCTTCATCGCGGGCGCGCGTCCAGGCGTCGAAAGCAAGCCCTGCCGCGTCAGCACCGATCTCGCGGGCAATCACCGGGGAACCGGCACGCCTGCCCCAGATTTTCAGCTGCTCGATGGCCGCTGCCGGAAAGTGTCGCCTGCAACCAGAAGCGTTGAAAATCCTCCGGCTTTCAACTTGGCCGAAAGCTTGCCAATGGTCGTTGTCTTGCCCGAGCCATTGACGCCAACCACCAGAATGACATGTGGCTGGTGGTCGAGATCAAGTTCCAGCGATCTCGCGACGGGGGACAGGACGCTTTCAATCTCGCCAGCCATGATGGCGCGCACTTCCGCGTCGGTGACATCCTTGCCGTAGCGCTGGTCCGACAAGGCGTCCGTTACGCGCATGGCTGTCTCGATGCCGAGATCGGCCTGAACCAGTATGTCCTCCAGTTCCTGCAATGTGTCTTCATCGAGCTTGCGCTTGGTGAAGACGGCGGCAATATTTTCACCCAGCGCTTGCGACGAGCGGGACAGTCCCTTGCGCAATCTGGCGAACCAGCCCGTCTTTTCGCCAACGGTCGTTGCTTCATCACTACCCGTTGTGGGTCCTGTCCGCCTTGCTCGCCCGCATTCTTCGTCCAGCGCAACCCGTCCCTTGCGGGGTCGTGTCGGCAGTTCTGCGGGACCAGGATGCCGGTGGTGCTGAAGGTTCGCCGGTCGGTGGTGACTTGACTGGCCTTGCTGCCCGGTCTGGTTTGTCTGGCTTGTCTGGTTTGTCTGGCTTGCCAGTCTTGGCAGGTTTTGCAGTTTCGGTTGGGCTGACCGGCTTGGACGGCTTGCCCTGTTTCACGGGCGCTTTTTCCGGGGCAGCAGGCGGTTGAGGGGTTTTTGCGACCTCCTCGACCGGAGCTTCAACCGCCAATGTTTCTTCGACAAGCGTTTCTGAAGGCTGCGTTTCTGTGGGCAGCTTCGGGGGCCAGCGTTTCTGCGACCAGCGGCTCGATTGCCTCTGGTGCCGTCAAGGTTTCCGGGGCCTCCTCCTCACGCGGCGCGCTCCTGCCGAAGGAGAAAATCCGCTTGAAAAATCCGGGCTTCTTGTCGCTCATGCTGGGTCTTCCCTGATTGCAACTGCAAATCACGCTGCGCCGGCGACATTTCCGACGGTTTCTGCGATCAGTCTCTTGCCGTCATGCCCGGTTATGCTGGCAAAAACAACCTCGCCTTCGGGGGCGTCATGCAATTTCACCGGTGTGAATTGGCCGATGCGGCCAAGTCCCTCACGCTCGACCAGTACCGGCAGGGTCTTGCCCGTCATGGCATCAAGATGGGCAAGAAAGGCCGCGTCGCCCTTTTGACGAAGCTGTGCCGCCCGCTCGCGTATCACCGTCTTTTCAAGCTGCGGCATTCGTGCGGCAGGCGTTCCAGGCCTTGGCGAAAACGGGAACACATGAAGGTGTGTCAGGCCGCATTCATCAACCAGTGACATTGAGGCATGTGCCATCTCGGCCGTTTCTGTCGGGAAACCGGCAATGAGATCGGCCCCGAAGGCCATGTCAGGCCGCAGCTTGCGCACGGTTTCACAGAAACGGATCGCGTCGTCGCGGGAATGTCGCCGTTTCATGCGCTTGAGGATCATGTCATCCCCATGCTGAAGAGACAGGTGCAGATAGGGCAGGAACCGCTCCTCTTTGGCGATCACCGCAAGCAATTCATCATCAACCTCGATTGAATCGATGGAAGACAGGCGCAAGCGTGGCAGTTGCGGTACATGATGAAAGATCGCGGCAACCAGTGCTCCGAGCCTCGGCCGCCCGGGAAGGTCAGCGCCCCAGGATGTTGTATCGACGCCGGTCAGTACCACTTCACGATAGCCGTTGTCGGCAACCCGGCGGACCTGCTCGACGACCTCTCCCATCGGCACGGACCTGGAATTTCCGCGGCCAAACGGGATGATGCAGAAGGTGCATCGGTGGTCGCAACCATTCTGGATCTGAAGGAAGGCGCGTGCGCGCCCTTCAATTCCGTCGACCATGTGCGCAGCGGTTTCGCGCACGCTCATGATGTCGTTGACACGAACCTTCTCGGTGCTGTTGACGCCGAAATCGGGCAAGGCGCGATAGGCGGCGGCATGCAGCTTGTCGTCATTGCCGATGACGAGATCAACTTCTTCCATTGCTCCGAAGGTTTCTGCTTCGGTCTGGGCTGCGCAGCCGGTCACGATGATGCGTGCATCGGGGTGCTCGCGACGTGCCTTGCGGATGGCCTGGCGCGCCTGCCTTACTGCTTCGCCGGTAACGGCGCAGGTATTGACGATGATCGCACCACCCGAAACCGCGCCGAGACCCGCCTCTTCGGCCTTGCCGCGCATGACCTCGGATTCATAGGCATTGAGGCGGCAGCCGAAGGTTACGATCTCGATACCGCCTGCGGTGGTGTCCGGCTTGATGGTCACGAAACCGGCTCCGCTTCCCGCTCGAACTCGCCAGTGGCCGGGTCAAGTGTACCGTCAAATTCGAACTCGGCAGGCCCGGTCATGATGATGTGGCGGTCCTCGCGCCATTCGACCTGCAACTCACCGCCGGGAAGCACAAGCGTGGCGGCATTGTCGGTCAGGTCCTTGCGGACAGCGCAAGCCAAAGTGGCGCAGGCTGCCGATCCGCAGGCAAGCGTGATCCCGGCACCACGTTCCCAGGTGCGCATGATGATGCGGTCGCGCGCCACGACCTGGGCAATGGTGATATTCGCCCGATCGGGAAAAACGGGGTGGTTTTCCAGCAGCGGACCGAAGCGGGCAAGATCATAGTCCCAGACATCCTTCTTCACCCAGAAGACCGCATGGGGATTGCCCATGCTGGCGACGCTGGGCGTATGCAGAACCGGTGCGTCGATGGGGCCGATCTGCAATTCGATGCCGCGGGTATCGTAAAACTCCTCGGCAAGCGGGATATCGCGCCATCCGAAGCGCGGAACACCCATGTCGACGGAGATGAGACCGTCATCAGCAATTTCTGCCGGGACAAGGCCTGCCTTCGTCACGAATTTGTAGGCATTGCGCCCGTCCTGGTCGTGCAGCCACTGGGCGACGCAGCGGGTTCCGTTACCACAGGCTTCGGCTTGCGATCCGTCGGAATTCAGGATCCGGATATTGTAGTCGTGGCCGCCTGCCTCCGCATCGCGCACTTCCATGATCTGGTCAAAGGGGATGGCATCAGGCCTTGCCAGCGAAATTGCGGCATCGGCAGTGATCATGTCCTTGCGACCGCGCATGTCGGCAACAATGATCTTGTTGCCGATTCCGTTCATTTTCACGAAGGGTATGCGGTTGTCGGTCATGGCAGTTTCCAGGAAAGGTTCGCACTGCTTTTAATGTGGTGCCGTGCGGAATGCAAAACAATCGGCGGCCTTTTCATACGATCATTTGCTCACCCGGCAGCAGGGACGAAAACGGTCGGCTGCTACATCGTGTTTCTCGCAGGCTCGGGCGAGGTCTTCTGCCGGAGCAGTGATTGCTTCATCGGTCAGGCGAAACGTGCCCCAATGGTGCCCGGCTGCATATTCGGCGCCACAGAGCTTCATGCCCAAAACGGCTTCTTCCGGATTCATGTGCTGGCCTTTCATGAACCAGCGCGGCTCATAGGCACCCACAGGCAGGATGGCGAGGCGAAAACTGCCATGTTTTTCACCTGCAGTCCTGAAGTTGCGACCCTCGTGAAAGCCGGTGTCACCAACATGATATATCCTGCCCAGTGGTGTATCGACAACAAAGGCCGCCCACAACGCCATTCGCCGGTCGCGTATTCCTCGTGCCGACCAGTGATGGGCAGGCTCGAAATGAACCTTGATGTCGCTGGCAATATCATGCACATCACCCCAGTCGCCAGTGATGGTTCTTGCGGATATCCCTGCGCGGCTGAGGATCGTGTCATTGCCGAGCGGCGTCACGACAAGCGGGTTGTCGCGCTCGACCAGTTTTCGCAGTGTGGCGATATCCATGTGGTCATAATGGTTGTGCGACAGCAGCACGGTATTGATCGGCGGCAGAGCGTCAAATTCCACGCCGGGCGGATTGACGCGCGCTGGTCCCGCGAACGAAAGCGGGCTTACCCGCTTCGAATAGACCGGGTCAGTGATGATGTTGTGGCCAGCGACCTGCAACAGCATGGTGGCATGTCCGATCATGGTAAGGGTGATACGGTTGTCGGTGCCCTTGAGGGGTGGTTTCTTGCCATGATGCGGACTTGGCCATTGCTTCGGCCATGGGTCGGGCTTGTTGGCGAACCGCCATTTCAGGAGATCGGAAACATTGCCCGGTGGCACGCCCTGCGGGTTGAAGAAGGCTGTGCCGTCAAAGTGGTCACTGGGTGGACCTGAATAGTATGGATTCTTGCGCATTCGTGTTTGATTTCTTTCGGTAAAATTGCGTTCTCGTCATTAGCGAACAATTCACCAAAGATAGAACCTGCAATTGGAATTTCACGGAATTGACCGGAGATTCACAAAATTCCTGCAAAACTTGGGCTCGGGCGAGAAACAAGAGCGCTGCAAGTAGCGCCAATAACGCAACTCGAAGTGAGGCAGGACCCCAATGCGCGATCTGGCAACCGGAAATATCATCACCGACTGGAAAGATCACCATGCAGAACTGTTTGGCAGGCATTCCCTGCATTTGCAGCATTCGCTCGACAGTTCGGAATTGTTCACCAATGAGGCCTTGGCAAAGCTGATCGACAATTCGCCGCGCAATACCTATCACGTCAATACGCGCAGTTCCGGTCCGGATGGCAAGCGCAAGCGCCGCGAAGGCGAGTTTGGCAATCTCAGCGGCAAGGAGATCCTGGAGGCTGTTGCCACGGGCGATATCTGGATCAATCTTCGTGCGCCGCAGCTTGCCGACAAACGCTATGGCGAGTTGCTCGAAGAGATGTATCGCGAATTTGAAGCGCGTGTTCCAGGGCTTTCAACCTTCCGGCACCTGACCACGATCCTGATTTCCTCGCCCGGAATTTATGTTCCCTATCATGTCGATGTTCCGGGCCAGATGCTGTGGCAGATCAGGGGGCGCAAGCGGGTATGGGTATATCCGGCTGAGCAGCCGTTCATGCCGCAAGCAGCGCTTGAAAAGCTCATACTTGGCGAGTTCCATGAAACGGATATGCCCTATCATGACTGGTTCGACGAAATGGCGACGGTCTATGACCTGGAACCAGGCTGGATGTTGCACTGGCCGCTCAATTGCCCGCATCGGGTGGAAAATCACGACAGCGTCAATGTGTCGGTGACAACGGAACATTACACCCGCGCGATCAGAAACTCATATGGTGTGAACTATGCCAATGGACTGCTGAGAAAGGCTGGTTTCAGCCGCCTTGAACAGCAAAAATCCGGCCTTGTCATGCTGGCCAAACTGGCGCTTGCGGCCGGGGTCAAATTTTCCGGCATCCGCAAAAAGGCATCCAAGCCCTATCTCATCGACTTCCAGGTTGATCCCGCATCGCCTGACAGTGTCAGGGACATCGCTCCATACGAATTGCGGATGTAGGGGCGTGAAAATGTCAGCAGTCATGGCAAAAACCGCAGTCTTTCGATCCGAGGATGCCGACATCGTGGCCGAAGGCGATGCGAAATCGCTCAATCGTACTGCCATTTCCCTGGTGCGAACGCTCGCGGGAATGCGGGAGATCGAGACCGAATGGCGCAAGCTTGAAGACGAAAGTGGCGAAGCATGCCTTTTTCAATCCTTTGACTGGTGTGTGAATTTCGCGCTTCATGCCAAGGGGCGAGCGCAGGACGATTTTCGTATTTTCACACTTCGACGCAACGGCAAGCTCAAGGCCGTATTGCCGCTCGCAATTCGTCTGAACCAGGGCATCAAGGTGCTCACCGGCATGACCGAGCCGTTCCAGCAATATACCGATATGCTGGTTGCGGGCGGTGAAAACCCCGAAAAGGTTTTCCGCACAATGCTGCCGGCCTTGAAGAATGCCGGTGCCGACTATCTGCATCTTGGACAGGTTCGCAAATCCAGCCCGCTGGGAAGGGCGGTTTCAGAAAGCCTCAAGTCGTCAGGCGAAGTGGATGGCGCACCCTATGTCCAGCTTTCCGACTGGCCGGACTTCGAAACCTATTTTCAGAGCGTCAAGGCGAAGACCCGCAAGAACATGCGAAATGCCCGCAACCGGCTGGAACGTGACGCACCGCTCACGCATCTCGTGGCACGCGGTGGGTCGGTTCTTACTGAAGTCATAGACCGGTCATTCGAAGGGCGCGAGGCATGGCTGGAGCGACAGGGGCTGACCTCAAGAGCCTTTCGTGACAGTGGCTTTGCCGGGTTCGTCAGCCGGTTCAGGATCCGGAATTGACCGGAATTGAAACCATTGCCTTCTCGCTGCAGCATGGCGACAAGCCAATTGCAGACCAGTGGGGCTTCATCCACAAGGACGCTACTACGCCTTCATTGCCGGTTGGGATCAGGCCTATGAAGAGTCGAGCCCCGGCAAGCTGCATTTGGGCAATATCATCGAGGCTTGCTACGAGGCCGGGCTGAAAACTGCCGATTTCATGATTCCTGCAGCTCGCTACAAGTTTACCTGGGCCAATGATGCGACGCCGGTCTGCGATTATGTGATGCCGCTCACCCTGCGCGGGCGCATTCACAACACATTGTGGCTGAACCTCATTCGTCCGCTGGCCAAGCAGGTCGCCTATGCGATGCCAGCCGGGCTGAGGTCGTTGCTGTTTCGAATCGTCATGCCCAGCAAGGAATGACGGCTCGCGCTTGACTTTGCGGCCTGTTTCGGGTTTATCGCGGCTATCTCTGAACCGAGACCAGTATCCAGACGCCGACCGGGGCGGGAGTAATCCAACCCGGAGGTCAACACCCGACAGCGCGATGCGCCCTCGGGTGCCAAATGCTTTTGGGTTTGCTGGCGGTTCGAAACGGAACGATTTTCCGGAAAAGATGCTGGCTCCTGCCGCATGTTTCCGGTTCGACAGGGAAGCGCAATGTTCGAATCGCTATCAGAGCGGCTCAGCGGAATTTTCGAAGGCCTCACCCGGCGCGGTGCATTGTCCGACAAGGATGTGCAGGCTGCGCTTCGGGAGGTGCGTCGTGCGCTGATCGAAGCTGATGTCGCGCTGGATGTCGTTCGCGACTTTACCGACAGGGTGCGCGAAAAGGCCGTTGGTGCCGAGGTCGTCAAGTCGGTGACGCCGGGCCAGATGGTCGTAAAGATCGTCCACGACGAACTGATCGAGATGCTGGGGTCGCAGGCCCAGGCGATTGATCTCAATGCGCCGGCTCCCGTTGTCATCATGATGGTCGGTCTGCAGGGTTCGGGCAAGACAACGACATCCGCCAAGATCGCCAAGCGGCTCAGCGAGCGTAACCGCGCCAAGGTGCTGATGGCGTCGCTCGATACACGACGTCCGGCTGCGCAGGAGCAGTTGCGCCAATTGGGCGAACAGACTTCCATCGACACGCTGCCGATCATTGCCGGTCAGTCGCCGGTTGATATTGCCGGGCGCGCAGTTCAGGCAGGCAGGCTTGGCGGCTATGATGTCATCATTCTCGATACGGCTGGCCGCACGCATATCGACGAGCCGCTGATGGTCGAGATGGCGGATATCCGCGCAAAGGCCAATCCACATGAAATCCTTCTGGTGGCCGACTCGCTGACCGGCCAGGACGCGGTCAATCTCGCGCAGAATTTCGACAGTCGCGTTGGAATCACCGGTATCGTGCTCACGCGTATCGACGGCGATGGCCGCGGCGGCGCGGCGCTTTCCATGCGGGCGGTTACCGGCAAGCCAATCAAGCTGATCGGTACCGGCGAGAAGATGGACGCGCTGGAGGATTTTCATCCTGCGCGAATTGCTGACCGCATTCTCGGCATGGGCGATATCGTTTCGCTCGTTGAAAAGGCAGCGCAGACCATTGACGCGGAAAAAGCCGCGGCCATGGCAAAGCGGATGCAGAAGGGCGAATTCGATCTCAACGATCTGTCCGAGCAGCTGAAGCAGATGCAGAATCTCGGCGGCATGGGTGGCATCATGGGAATGCTGCCCGGCATCGGCAAGATGAAGAAACAGATCGAGTCGGCCGGCCTTGACGACAAGATGTTCAAGCGCCAGCAGGCGATCATTTCGTCAATGACGAAGCAGGAGCGCCGGGCACCGAAGGTTCTCAATGCCAAGCGCAAGCAGCGTGTTGCCACCGGCTCGGGAACCTCGGTTCAGGAAATCAACAAGCTGCTGAAGATGCATCTTCAGATGTCCGACATGATGAAGAAGATGGGTCGCCAGAAAGGCGGGCTCATGGGTGGCATGGGCAGCCTGATGGGCGGCATGGGCGGCATTGGCAAGATGATGGGCGGCGGCGGCATGCCAGACCTGTCCAAAATGGACCCGGCTGAACTCGAACGTCTGGCAAAGCAGATGGGTGCCGGTGGAGCAAATGGTTTGCCAGGCGGAATGCCGAAGTTGCCGGGTGGTCTTCCGGGAGGTCTGGGCGGCCTGCCAGGCTTTGGCAAGAAGAAGTGAGCCGAACCATGACAGCCAATCCCATGGACGAATTGAAGAATTTCCGCGCATCCATCGACAATCTCGATGCTGCGCTCATTCACATTCTTGCCGAGCGGTTTCGCATCACCAAGGCGGTGGGCGAACTCAAGGCAAGGCACGAACTTCCCCCGGCCGATCCGGAACGGGAGAAAAGACAGGTCGAGCGGCTTCGCGCATTGGCGCAGCAAGCCGATCTTGACCCCGACTTTGCGGAGAAGCTTCTGAATTTCATTATTCGGGAAGTCATCCGTCACCATGAACAGGCGCGCAGCTAGGGGTGTTGCCCCGGCCCGGCCAATCGCAATCAAAGGAGAAACCCAATGTCCCTCAAACTTCGTCTTGCCCGCGGCGGCTCCAAGAAACGCCCGTATTATTCGATCGTGGTTGCCGATGCGCGCAGCCCGCGCGATGGCCGTTTCATCGAGAAGATCGGTTCTTTCAATCCGCTGCTGGCCAAGGACAATGACCAGCGCGTGGTTCTGGATTCAGAGCGTGCCAGCCATTGGCTTTCCGTTGGTGCGCAGCCGACCGATCGCGTGATGCGCTTCCTTGATGCTGCGGGCCTCGTCAAGCGCGAAGCACGCAACAATCCGAACAAGGCGCTTCCAGGCAAGAAGGCGCAAGAGCGCATTGCCGAGAAGAAGCAGAAGGAAGAAGAAGCTGCAGCGGCAGCCGCCGAAGCAGCGGCAGCAGCCAATGCACCAGCTGAAGAAGCACCGGCGGCAGAAGAGACTGCAGCCGAGTAAGGCTGTCAGTCCCGGGCTGTTCCGGCTTGTGCCGGCTTTCGGTATGATGAAGGGTGGCCTTGTGCCGCCCTTTTTTCTGGCATGCTGCAGGACAGGAATATTTCGATGACAGAAAACCCAGCCAGCAAGAAGCTGACGGTTGCCCGTTTTGGTGCTGCGCATGGCATCAAGGGCGAAGTGCGCCTGAAGAGTTTCACCGAGGATCCGTACAGTGTCGGGGACTTCAAGTCGCTGCATTTCGATGACGGAACGCCGGTCAGGATATTGTCTGTGCGCCCCCAGGGCGAAATGCTGATAACCCGGATCGAGGGCTGCAAGGATCGCAACCAGGCCGAGTTGCTCAATGGTCGGGAATTGTTCATTGATCGTTCGGAATTGCCGGAACTCGATGACGAGGACGAGTTCTATCTGGCGGAACTGACAGGGCTGGAAGTGCGCGAGAATGGTGCAGCTGTGGGCAGGGTGCAGGCCGTGCATGATTTTGGCGCAGGCGAGCTTCTGGAAATCAGGCCATCGCGCGGGCCAACCTACATGCTTGCCTTCACCCGTGAAAATGTGCCGCTGGTTGACGTCGTTGGCGGTTTTCTGGAAATCGTGCGCCCGGCTGAAACCGGAGAGCGCGAACCGGACGGACGGAAATGACGTTTCGTGCTTCCATCATCACGCTTTATCCGGAAATGTTTCCCGGACCGCTTGGCGTTTCGCTTGCCGGCAAGGCGCTGGAGGACGGCAAGTGGCTGCTGGAGACGCTTGCCTTGCGCGAGTTTGGCACGGGTCGCCATCGCATGGTGGATGACACGCCTGCAGGTGGCGGTGCCGGTATGGTCTTGCGCGCTGATGTGCTGGCGAACGCAATCGACATCGTTTCACCTGCTGGCGACAGTCGCCCCAGATTGCTGATGAGCCCAAGGGGCAGGCCGCTGACGCAGGAACTGGTTCGGGAACTTGCTGCAGGTCCGGGAGCCGTGATTGTTTGTGGCCGGTTCGAGGGCGTGGACGAGCGTGTCATCGAGGCGCGTGGTCTTGTAGAGGTCTCTGTCGGGGATTACATCCTGTCAGGTGGAGAGCCAGCTGCGCTAGTCCTTCTGGACGCAATCGTCCGGCTTCTGCCCGGTGTGATGGGCAATGACCTGTCGGGCATGCATGAGAGCTTCGAGGGGGGGCTGCTGGAGCACCCGCATTATACCCGCCCCGCCGAGTGGGAGGGTCGGGAAATTCCGGCCGTGCTTACATCCGGCAATCATGCTGCCGTTGAGAAGTGGCGGCACGAACAGGCCGTGAAACTGACCCGGGAGCGGCGGCCGGATATTTTGAAGTAGGTGCGCTACCTGGCACCAGTCCCGGCAGGAGTATCCGATGAAACAGGCATTTGCCTTCGACAATTCCTATGCGCAAAAGCTGCCCGGATTTTATACCGACTGGCAGGCAGCGCAGGTGCCCGATCCGAAGCTCATCCGCTTCAATTCGGAACTCGCCAAAGAGCTACGCCTTGTCCTGCCGGACAATGAAGCCAGCCTTGCCGAAATCTTCTCCGGAAATACGGTGCCGCAAGGCGCCAATCCGTTGGCGCAGGTTTATGCCGGGCACCAGTTTGGCGGGTTTTCACCGCAACTGGGTGACGGGCGGGCGCTTCTCATCGGTGAGGTAATCGACAGTTCCGGCAACAGGCGCGACATACAATTGAAGGGTTCGGGCCGCACGCCATATTCGCGTGGCGGCGATGGCAAACGGCGCTAGGGCCGGTGCTGCGTGAATATATCATGGGCGAAGCGATGCATGCGCTCGGCATTCCCGCTTACAGGCGCTGGCCCGTGCTGACCGGCGAAACCATCTACCGCGAGGAATTGCTGCCGGGGGGCGGTGCTGACCCGGGTGGCGTCGAGCCATGTGCGGGTTGGAACCTTCCAGTATTTTGCCGCAAGGGCGAAGAGGAAAAGGTTGCCCGGCTTGCCGACTATGTGATCTGGCGGCATTTCCCGATCTTGTTGGGCACCCGGATCGCCATGCCGCTGTTGCAGCAGGTTGCAGCGCGCCAGGCAAAACTGGTTGCGCGCTGGATGGGGAGCAGGTTTCGTCCATGGCGTCATGAATACCGACAACATGGCCATTTCCGGTGGGGACAATCGACTACGGGCCATGCGCTTTCATGGACTACTACGCCCCCGATACGGTTTTCAGTTCGATCGATCCAGGGTGGACGTTATGCCTATGGCAACCAGCCGCTCCTGGCACAATGGAATTTGGCACGCTTTGCCGAATGCCTGTTGCCGCTTCTAAGCGATGACAAGGAAAGGGCAGTGGAGACCGCGATGCAGGTAATCGACCAGTTTCCGGCTCTTTATCGGGAGGAATGGACAGGCGTAATGCGCGCAAAGCTCGGCCTTTTGGACATTGAGGAAGGCGACTTCGCGCTGGCCCGGGATTTTCTGGCAACGATGGAAAACCAGAAGGTCGATTTCACCTTGGCATTTCGGCATCTGGCGGATGTGTTGCGCGGAAATCGCGAAGCGCTTGATGCCCAGTACCAGGCAACGCCACATTGCTCGAACCCTGGTTGGCGAAATGGCAGGCTCGGATCGCACGCGATGCAGCGGCAGATCCGCAATCGCGAAGAAGGCCGCATCGATGGACAGGGTCAATCCCGTCTACATTCCGCCGAAACCACAAGGTGGAAGAAGCGCTGGCCGCCGCGCATGCAGGCGACTTGGCAGCCTTTGATGTGTTGATGGAAGTGCTGGCTCATCCGTTCAAAGAAAAGGCCGGTCTGGCGGAATACCAAAACCGGCACCGCGTGATGCCGGTCGATACCGCACATTCTGCGGAACCTGATGCTGCGAAGAAGGCCGCGCGACAAAATTCGCGAGGCCATGGCTCGACAAAGCGTCACTTTTCAACTATGGAACGCCAACTTTTTCCATGAACCGGAAAGAGACTGGTAAATTCGCCCCGGAAGTCCTTCCGGAAATTCCAGCACCAGCTTCCATCGAGAGGCGGTGTCGCGTGGGCGCTCTGGCCGTCAAAGCAATCAAAGACACGTGCCTTGGCCCTGAAGAGGGTGCGGCCCGATGCGACAAAAAGGTTTGGAAACATGAACATCATCCAGCAGCTCGAAGCCGAGCAGGCTGCAGCAATTGCAGCGAAGCGCACTTTCCCCGATTTTGAACCAGGCGACACGGTTCGTGTCATGGTCCGCGTGACGGAAGGTACCCGTACCCGCGTGCAGGCCTATGAAGGCGTTTGCATCGCACGCTCCGGTGGCGGGTTGAACGAAAATTTCACAGTCCGCAAGATTTCCTATGGCGAAGGCGTGGAACGCGTGTTCCCGGTATTCTCGCCGATGGTTGAAGGCGTTGAAATCGTTCGCCGTGGCCGTGTACGTCGTGCCAAGCTCTATTATCTGCGCGATCGTCGCGGCAAGTCGGCGCGTATCGTTGAAAACACCAATATCCGCGCCAAGAAGCTGAATGAAGCTGATCGCCAGGCGGCGGCTGCCGAGAAGGCCCGCATCGAGGCTGAAAAGGTGGCGGCGGCTGAAGCCCTTGCTGCAGAAAAGGCAGCGGAAGAAGCAGCCAAGGCTGCAGAGGCAAAGGCAGCAGCCGAAGCTGCAGCGGGTGAAGCTGCAAGCGAATAACGGCTCCATGCAAATGTGAGTTGTTCAATCGGAATTTTTGCAGGGGCGCCGTGAGGCGCCCCTTTTTCATGGTGTTGAGCCGATGGCGCTATTTTCCGCAACCTTGCCGATCCTGATCCTGGCAGCGATCGGTTTCACCATTGCGCGTGCCGGGCTGTTTTCGCCTCAGGATTTCAGCACGCTGGGGCGCTTCGTGGTTATGCTGGCACTTCCAGCCCTGCTGTTTCGGACCATGGCGGAATTGCCCGTCGCCGAAATCATCGAACCTGGTTATGTCCTGGCCTATCTTGG
>JAWKWN010000010.1:0-70311 GCA_041397505.1 Nitratireductor sp. | reverse complement strand
TACCACGAATTGCGGTTCATTCGCACGATCAGCAATCGCACCAAATTCAAGCAGGCTCTTCTTTTCCGGGGAATCCGCCAACTTCAAAACAAAATCCCTGATTGATACTGGTACTCCGGAACAGATGTTGAATGTACCGCTACCCGCCATGGTCGCCACATTCGCGATCTGCTGACCTGCTATGCTGACATCCAGGTAATCGCGGATCTGATTGCCGGAAGTAAGGGCTACTGGCTGGTTGGCTTCCAATTGACGTTGCACATAAGGTACCAATCTTCGGGGGTCTTCCTGCTCACCAAACAGGTAAAATAACCGACACCAGGAGAACCGGGTCCCAAATTCAGGCAATGTTCGGGACAGGGCAAGATAGGCTGCAGCCTTGGATGCCGCGTAAGGCGTTGCCGGATCAAGCGGACTGTAGACTGCCAGCGCAGAATTGGAGTTGGCATATTCAAGACAGGTTCCAATTCCAACCATATGCGCCACACCCGCATTTGCCGCACCTTCAGCCAGCAGGAGGGTACCGTTCAGGCAATGCAGGTTTCGCGTGGAATTGAGATATTTTCCTGGCTCCGCATACCAGGCAGAATGAACCAGGGTGTCTACATCACGAAGATTGCGTGACCAGAAATCTACTGATTCAGCAAATATATCTTGGCTCACAGAAGTCGATCAATGTGATTTGTGTCGCCCGCATCGCGAACAATTGCGATCACTTCATGGTCTTCGCGCTTCAAAGCCTTGCAGATCTGGCGGCCAACGAAGCCATGCGCTCCGGTTACCGCAACCCGCATCGGGAAACCTCCAGATGCGGTATGGCAATCCACATACTGCATCCCCCTTTGGCCAATTCTCTCGTTTGCTGGCGTATCTCATCCGCAATATTCCAGGGAAGGATCAACAGGAAGTCGGGCGGGGATTGCGTTCCGGAGATCGGGAGACAAGATCGGAATATGGCTACCCGGCATGAATTTACCGATCTTGGACGGTGCTGCGTCATATATTACAGGCAGAGGTCGGGACGAATGCCGGCAAAATTGAGCAGCGTATTTCCTTTCGCTGCAGCTCCATATGCCGCAATTTTTCTTGCCTTGGGCACACAGTATCCAACAAAAGCGCAATAACTGGTTCTTGATTGCCACAGCAGTCGACTGAAAATCGCGATAATACGCCATCTCGCCCATCCCGCGCCTTAACTCTTCAGCTTCAGCGCGTGTGCCATTTTGGACTTGGAAAATGGCGCTTCCACGTGACAACCATATACCCGCAAGCTGCCGCCATGCGTCGGCAGCTCTTCAACATCAAATATTCTCCAGACCGGATTTCGCAAATATCCGGGAAACAGCCGCGATGACAAATATGAAAAATGTTCGTGATAGATCGTGTCAATTGGCTTTTCGACAAGCCGCATCAAGTGAGGAAATTCGAGGGTGATAACGCCGTCGTGTTTCAGGAGATGCTTTCATGCCAGATGTAAAATCGTTGATATCCGGCACATGGGCATAGACGTTGTTGCCGATGATCAAGTCAGCTTGTTGTCCCCGTTGTGAAAGCTCTTCGCCCAGTTTTCGTGTGAAAAATTGGCGAAGCACCGGAATGTGCCAAGGCTTCGGCCGCATCCGCAGTACTTCGAGTTGGCTCAATACCCAGACACGGAATATTTGCACCACAACAAAATTTTTCAGCAGATACCCGTCATTGGAGGCCAACTCCACCACCAGGCTATCCTGATTTGAGATGCAGGCGGTCAATGATCATCTTTGAATAAGCTGCTGAGTGCGAAAGCCAACTTTTTGAAGTACTGGAAAAATAGGCATAGTCAGAATCAAACAATGCCTCCGCTTCAGCATGGTCTTCAGTTTGAACAAGAAAACACTGGTTGCACACCATTACACGTAGCGGATAGTATATTTCCGAATGCCTCATATCCTCGGCATTCAAATGGCTTCTGCATTCGACGGTGGCGCATAACCAAGATCCAGAAAAGTATGCTCAATCGAATGCGAGCAATGTCTACATTCATGTTTCAATACCAAAAAATGAATTATCGATTTCAGGGAAAGTTACATCTCTGTCCGACACGTTTCGGGGAGGCAAGGGCCACGTAATGGCTAGTCTTGAATCAAGTGCGTTCAAGCCCGCTTCTGCACTCGGGGTATATCTCGTTGAATGCACATATATCAACTCCGTGTCATCCTCCAGGCTTTGAAAGCCGTGAGCCGTACCTTTTGGAATCAAAAGTGCCATCTTGTTGGATTCCGACGGGATTTACAGGCGTGCCATTTCAGGAATGTCAGTGAGTCTTTCCGTAGATCAGTAGCCCATCAAAAACACTCCCCTTAACGCAGGAAACGGAGAGCTTCGTCTCGCTGTGCGGCAGTGTTTGATAGTGCATGCCCCGCACCGTTCCCGCGTACTTGGTTATGCTGTGATTAATCTGCGCAACCGGTTGGGTCCAGCCAGCCGTTTCAAGTTCTTCTGCGCAAAACAAACGCGAGAAACTGCCGCGTTTGTCCTGAAACCCTCTGATCGCGTTAGAATCTTCAAACCACTGATAGGTGTCTCAGAGCATACCAGCATGGCTGTATCATTTCGTCCCACAAGCCATTTTGCATGGCGAACCGACAATTTAATTCCGGAAGCTATGCCGTTTTTCCAAATCTTGGCGGTGCTCAGGTGAGGTTTCTTCCGATTTCATACTCGCTGTGGGCTGAATTCCTAACAAATGATACAACTTCACGCTGGTGATGTTGCTCCGCCCGCATGTTTTCATTCCTCCAATTTCTATTGAGGTTCGTCAAGTGCCTCGATCCAGCCTTGCGTCATGTCGACCGGTGGCAAGTCTGAATGCAGACATCCCCTGAAAATGGGTCGCCCGGCAGAAATGCCGGGCGGTATTCTTCGTACAGTGCACCGATCAGGCGCTGCGATAGAGCTTGGTCATCGAGAACTCGCGATGCCCCAGCACTTCCGCCGCCGTGTTTCTGCCATTGGCGGTCCGGCGGATCATTTCGATGAGGGCGTCACCGGCCTCGTCGATTGTCTGTTCCCGGCGCAAGATGCCCGAGACGTCCAGATCCACATGTTCGCTCATGGTTCGCACGGTGCGCGGATTTGCAGTGATCTTGATCACCGGCACGATCGGGTTGCCGACAACATTCCCCTGGCCTGTCGGGAATGTGTGAATCACTGCTCCACCCGCTGCCATCAGCGTTACGCATTCAGCGGCCGCCGATGAAGAAGATCCATGAAATACAAGCCGTTGCCGGATGACGGGGCCTCAGCCGGTTCGGAGAATGTTGATATAGCGCGAGGTGCGACCGAATCTTCTCAGATTGCCAGAAGTGCCTTTTCCTCAATGGTGGTAAGGCCACCCACTCGATATTGCCCTTGGTCGGCTGGCTGTCCGACAGGTCGTCCGTCTGATGCGAATCACGTCATCCTGATAGGCCTTCCACATCTTGTACCACCGCTCGCCAACCTCCTTGCTGACGCGCGCTCCTTGCAGATATGCTCGGCTCCGGTGATTTCGGATGTCTCGCCAAAGAAACCGGTAATGCCTTCCGGCAGCAGCTTGTCATACATGTTGCCGACAGTCGGGCAGGATCCAAGGCCTGTCGTGGTGTCGCTCTCGCCGCATTTGGTCGAGATCCACAATTCGTTGATCGAGCATTCCTCGCGCTGAAGCTCGCTTGCGTGATGAACGAATTCCTTTGCCGCCCAGGAGGCTGCGCGGATCGTCTCGAAGTCACCCTTCTGCTCGATCGAGAATTCCGCGACCGGTTTGCCTGTCTGGCGAATGCCGTCAGCAATTTTCCGGGTCCAGCCCGGCTCGATGCACCGATCACGACAACAGCGGCCACATTGGCATTGGCGCCAGTGCCGATGATGGTCCGGAAGTGCAGATCAAGGTCTTCGCCGAATTGCAGCCGGCCATAGGCATGGGGAATTGCCATCGTGCCCTTGACATTGTTTGCCACTGCCTCGCATGCCGCGGTGGATATGTCATCGACGGGCAGGATGATCACATGGTTGCGAACGCCGACCCGGCCCGTTTATCACGCCGGTAGGCCTGGACAGTGATATTGGAGTATTTGATATGGGACTGATCCTTACCAGCGTTTTCGTCTTGCAGTTATGGGTGTGGACGTGACCGCCCGCTTTTCGATATCGACGATCTTGCCGGTATCGCCGCCATATTTGGTAGCGGTATCGCCTGCCTTGAGGTCTTTCAGGGCGACCTTGTGGCCAATGGGAACATCCGCCTTGGCAGTGAGGCGGAATGTTGAATTGTCATGCGTCACGCAGCACAGCATGTCCGTGCCTGCTGTGAGGCCCTCAACAACAACAACCCCGACATTGTCGGCGTGGTCATGAACGAGGAGTTGGGGAAGAGCCATCGTTGTTCCTTTCATGGATGATCTGGTCTCAAAATGATCTTGGAGCGCTTACCGCACCAGCGAGCAGGAAAAGCGGCGGCGCCGTCCTTGAGCGGTCTTTCGTCACCCAGTCAGTGGCGCGAGCGACCATCAAAAATTGCCTGCGCGGTCTCGTGAAATCCGCCATCGCATAGGTGTAGGTGCCGATGAACGTGATCTCCTGCAGGGTCATTCGCCGGATATCAATCCACCCTCGGGCCTGACCGAGGCCTATATAAGACGATTACCCCGCCCGGCACTGCTCGCCTCGAGGCTTCCGCCCGCGTGGCGGCATAGCCGACCGCGTCGATCACCAGGTCAAACAAGACGTCGGGCTTCAGGTCTTCGGGGCTGACCGCATTGAGATGGACCCGGTCGGCAAGAAATTCGCGACGCGGTGCGTTGGTTCAACCACGGTGATTTCGACAGCACCCTGCGCCATAGCGCCAGCGCGGCTTACCCCGATGGCACCGCCGCCAATGATCAGCACGCGGCTCTTGGCGAGGTCTGTTGCGAGTGACTGCCTTCCCTTTTTCACGGCATGCCACCCGCAGGCAATCGGCTCCGCGAGGGCAGCTTTGGAGACCGGGATGGCTTCCGGTACCGTCACCAGGTTGCGCTCCGGCATGCAAACGAACTGTGCGAAGGCACCTTCGCGCGGTGGCATCGAGATGATCTGCCGGTTTGTACAAAGATTTTCCCGTCCAGACCGGCAGGCCTCGCATCGCATGCAGGTAACCAGCGGGTTGACGGTTACCCGGCGGCCCTTTTGCGGGCCAGAAACCACAGTGCCAGCGGCCTCATGGCCAAGTATGAGTGGAGCAGGGCGCCGCTCGTCATGGCCAAGATAGGCATGCATGTCCGAGCCGCAAATGCCGACGCTTTCAACACGGATGACAACCTCGCCCTCGCGCGGCTGGGCATCCGCAACGTCGCGGATTTCGAGGTTCTTTGGACCAGTATAGACCAATGCTTTCATTTGGCCGTAAACCCTCCGTCGACCATGAGCGTCTGCCCGGTGACGTATGCAGATGCATCCGAACACAGAAACAGGATCGGCCCGTCCATATCCTGTGGTTCGCCATTGCGCCCGATACAGGTCTGCGCTGCATTGCGCGCGGCCCGCTCGGGATCGGCAAAGACAGCAGCCGTCAATTCTGTACGAAAGAAACCGGGCCCAATCGCATTGGCGTTAATGCCATCTGCAGACCATGCCTCGGCCATGGCGCGGGTCATTTGCACCACACCCCCTTGGTCGCGCCATAGGAGATGCCGCACCTGGAAAGGCACGAAAGCTCTGCAGCGAACCAAAATTGACAATTCGACCCCAGCGCTTCTGCTTCATTGCAGGTGCAAAGGCCTGCGCCAGGAAAAACGGGGCAGACAGGTTGAGACCGGGGTCCTTTGCCAGCCCTCGGGCGTGACATTGTCAGCGCTTTCCAGGTATTGATACCCGCGGCATTGACCAGAATATCGGGTGACCCAGATCTTTCTGCGACAGCGCGGGCAATTGCACCGATTTCCGGAAAGATTGCTGATATCAGCAGTTACGTAAGCAGACCCCTCACCGGCATCCGCTACCCATGAAGCAAGTTCCGATTCCCTTCGTGCAACGCCGACAACTCTTGCACCAGCCGACAGCAATATGTCTGCCGCACGCCGACCCAGGCCGGAGCTTGCGCCGGTGACACAAGCAATTTTCCCGGACAGGTCAAACAGGGAATTGGGAGCACGGATCGCCACGGTCTTGCTCACATTCAGGATTCGAGACCGGAGGTCAGGTCAAAGGTTTCGTCGGGAAAATATTTCCTGAGCCGAATGTCGGCTGTGCGGGCATGCCCCTCCATTCCCTCCAGGCGCGATATGCGTGCGGTCGCTTCGGCAACCGGTTTTGCACCATCGCGCGTGGCGCGCTGCCAGGTGACGATTTTCATGTATTGTGAACCGACAATCCGCCGGTGTAATTAGCGCACCGATGTGGGCAGAACGTGGTTCGTTCCCGACGCCTTGTCGCCAAATGCCACTGTTGTTTCCTCGCCGAGGAAGAGCGAACCATAGCATTGCAGGCGTTGCAGCCACCATTCGAGATCCTCGGCCTGAACCGTCAGGTGCTCAGGCGCATATTCATCGGAAGTGGCCGCCATTTCCTCGCGACTGTCGCAGACAATGACTTCGGCATAATCGCGCCATGCAGCTTCGGCATTCTTGCCATTGAGTTCCGGAAGGTCAGCGATCAGGCGCGGCACGATCTCCATGACTTTGTTGGCAAGCGGCTCATTGTCAGTCACCAGCCAGACAGGCGAATTGTATCCATGCTCGGCCTGCCCAACGAGGTCGGCTGCGACGATTTCAGCGTCGGCGGTCTTGTCGGCCAGGATCAGGCTGTCCGTCGGCCCGGCAAACATGTCTATGCCGACACGGCCAAACAATATGCGCTTGGCTTCGGCGACGAACTGGTTGCACGGCCCGACAGATGTCAGCCTTTTGGGAGGCCGAAAAGCCCGAATGCCATCGACGCCACACCCTGCACGCCACCCATCGCAAGGATGGTGTCGGCACCGCAAAGATCGGCAGCGTAGATGATTGCCGGGGCGATGCCGATGCCCGGCCGGGGCGGTGAACATGCCACGATATTGCCGCATCCAGCGACCTTGGCGGTGGTTACCGTCATGATTGCCGAGGCGATGTGGCTGTAGCGACCACCGGGAATGTAACAGCCGGCAGCGCACCGGGATGCTCTTCTGACCAGCGATCAGTCCCGGAATGATCTCGACCTCGATGTCCTTGAGCGTGGTCTTCTGTGCTGGCAAAGCGCCTGACATTGTCATGCGCAAACTGGATGTCGCGCTTCAATTGCTCGGGCACTCTTGTCTTTGCGTCCTCGATCTCCGCCCTGGTCAGCTTGATGTTGCCGCCATACTGATCGAATTTAGCGGCGTATTCGCGTGCACCTCGTCACCTCGGGCTTCGATATCATCGAGAATGGCCTGTACGGTGTCTCGCACGTCCGACGCCCGTAGCCGATGTCGGTGTCGCTTTCTTCAGATATTTTCAGTGCCATCAGTGGCAACTCCTAACGATAGATTTCAGGGAGAAGTGTCGTTGAGATCGCCGGAACAAAGGCGATGAACAAGACCACAATCAGCATGAAAAAGACAAAGGGAACTGCCCGCGCGGCGATCGCGAGATCGTTCGCCCGTTATTCCCGAAACAACGAACAGGTTGAGACCCAGCGGCGGGGTGATGAAACCGACGCCAAGTGCTGTGATCATCATGATGCAGAACTGGATTTCGTTCATGCCGATATTGTCGGCAAGCGGCTTCAGGATCGGAGCGAGAATGACGATGTTGGGCGTGGTTTCCATCACGCAACCGGCTGCGATCAGGATCAGGATCATCATGAGGATCAGAATTGTTGGATCGTCCGAAACGCTGGTGGCAGCGGACACGAAGCCCTGCGGCACGCGCGGTGGCAAGTGCCTGGGCGAGCGGCAGAGAAAACGCAATGATCGGCAGGATGACACCGTTCACCTTGGCCGAACTGATCAGCATGGAGAAAAGTCCGCCAGCTTCAGCGTACCCAGAACGAAGCCCAGAATGATCGTGACAATAACTGCGGTCGCACCGGCCTCGGTGGGTGTGAGACGACCTGAAAAAATGCCGTAGAAGATGATGCCCGGCACCAGAAACGCGTACCAACCCGATTTCAGCGTCGTTGCCAGTCGGCGCCACCATTCGCCGAATGTCATCGGCTCTCCGCCCTCATAGGAATGGATGCGGTTCATGACGATGTTGGTGACGAGGATGGAGACGAGGATTGCAAGGCCCGGAATGACCGCAGCAAGGAACAGCGTCGATGCAGAAATGCCAAGCACAAGGCCGATGACAATATAGGCAATCGATGGCGGGATCAGGATGCCGGTACAAGCACCGGCAGCAACAAGGGCACAGGCATAGGGGCGCGGATATCCGCTTTCCACGAGACGATCAATGGTCATGCGACCAACCGCTGCCGCACCGGCGGCATCCGAGCCCGAAATTGCGGAAAACATTCCGCAGACCAGAACCGTCGCCGAGCCAAAACCGCCCCTGGTCCAGCATGTAAGCGCTTCGGCGACATCGAGGAACTTGCGACTGAGCCCCGTGCGGACAAGCACGTCCCCAGTAAGGATGAACAACGGGATGGCGGTCAGTGCGAATGCGTCAATGCCATCAAACAGCGATTCACCAACCAGTGACAGCGGCAATGCTCCAGAGAGGTACAGCATTGCGATTGCTGCCGATCCGATGGCTGCCCAGACAGGAATGGCCAGCGCGCACATCACCACGAAAATCAGAACAGGGATGTAGAAGTCCCAGCCCAGTTCGACGGCAGCGAGTTGTTGGTCAAATAACATCACGCCACCTCAATCGAACAGCTGGTTGCCTTCGAAGACCGGCTTGCCGGTTCGAAGGGAATGGATGTCGTGGGCGAAGGACTGGGCAAGTCGCAGGATCATCAGCGCAAAGCCGAACGGAACAGCCATCAGAAACCACACCTTGGATATCCGCAGGCCATCCGTCACCGATCCGAACTTGGCCGAGACCAGCACTGTCTCGAAGGAATAGTAGAGCGCTACCAGCGCGACGGCGAACATGACGATATCGCCGAGGATGTAGACCAGCGCCTTGCCGCGGGGTCCCAGATAGTGAATGATGACATCGATCCGGATATGGGCGCGTTCGCGCACTGCCGAGGCAGCGCCGATCCAGGCGAGATAGATGAAGGAATATCGCACGATCTCCTCACCCCAGATGGACGAGTAGGCAAATACCTCGCGCCGCACGACCTCTATCGCCATGGTCAGCACGAGCATCAACGCAAAAACCCCAGAAGGGCCCATCGTTCAGCATTCTGGTTGAGTGATTTCAGCATGGCTCATCCACCCCGGTTGGGACAATGGTGCATCGTCCGCGGAAATGATCCGCCGGTTATTCAGCTGCGGGATCGGGCCGGCGCGAACACGGCGATTTCTCATGTCAGGATCACGCGTCGTGCACGTAAAAGCGGCCCATTGCGCCTGCAGCTTCTTCGAGTGCCGCGAAGTTGTCCATGGAGCCGGCCGGTCAGCCTTGAACTTGTCCCATTCGCTGCGCTGATAGCCGCCGGTATCCTTCCACTCTGCCAATTGGTCATCGGATAGCGAGTGGAACTCGACACCAGCCTTGCGCAACTCAGCCATTGCATAGTTGCGGGCCGCAGGAACCTTCGCCAGATTCTGCTGGGCAGTAATCTCGGAGGCGAATTCGATACCTTCCCTCACATCGGCGGGCAGCGAATTGAACCATTCCAGGTTGCAGGAATAGATCTGGCTGTCAGGCACGGCGCGCGTGAAGGTGACATGGCTCAGGATGTCCTTGAAGCCGAACACATAGAGCGCGCCGACCGACGGATCGAGTGCATCGGCAACACCCTGCTTGATCGCGGATGGCGTTTCGCCCCATGCGACCGGCGTCGGGTTGGCACCAACCATGCGGTAATATTGCTGAAGCATTTCGGAACCGGGAACGCGGAACTTCACGCCTGCCAGATCCTTTGGCGTGATGACTGCATTGCCACCCTTGCGGACCGCGACGACGCGCGGATCAATGACGATGTAGAACAGCGGCTTGAAGCCCTTTTCCTCAACCTTCGGATGGACCTGCGATTTCCAGGCATCGGAATTGACCAGGTTCACGAAGCGCTGGTTGGAGCCGCAGAAATAGGGCAGATTGATCAGGTCAGCCGCAGGTGCGAATGGCGCAAAGTTCGAAATCGAGTGCTGCGCCACCTGGATCGTGCCGCTTTGAACCTTCTGAACCAGCGCACCACCTGCGCCGAGCTGACCACCCGGCGCCAGCTTGACATATACCTTGCCATTGGTGGCGTTCTGGATGTTTTCCTTGAAGTCGCGCTGCAGGATCGGGTAGCTTCTCGATGCACCCAGAACATAGGCTGTTGCGATGGTCATGATGTGATCGGCGGCAGCTTCGCGGTCTGCCTCTTCCTTGGCCGTTTGCGCAGCAGCCTCGGATGACCACAACACGCCTCCGGCTCCCGCGACGATCGCCGCAGTAAATGCTCCCGCACTTGCCAGCTTGAGAAAATTTCGGCGCTCTGCCGACTGCATTGTATCTTCGAGTTTCATTGATATTCCTCCCATTCGATATTTCAAGGCTTGGATTTTCCATGGTCCCGGCGCTTTTCGGCCTGCAAGATTGCAACAACGAAACTGATCGCCGCGAGCATAAGGAGAAGGAGCTCGCCCACATTTCCGAGCGGGGATGATCCGCTGACGGAACCGTAAAAGACGTTGCCGACAAATACCGCGAACGAAAGCGCTGCCAGTATCAGAAACATCGAGACCTCCCATCGGTGCCCTCCAGCACCTCGGTTGGATTTGTAAGCGCTTACAATGCAAATGCAAGCGCTTACATTTTTTGATCCAGATCTTTGCGGTATCGGGCAAAAAACTGTATCGTCCGCTTCAATTCGGGAATGCCGGAACCAATGGATACGAAATCTTACAATCGTGAATTGCCCACACTGCAGGATGTTGCACGCGAAGCCCGCGTTTCGACGGCTACAGTGTCACGCACGCTCAATTTTCCCAACCAGGTGACCGAGGCCACGCGGCTACGCGTCATGGAAACGGTTCGGGCGCTGAATTATACTCCGAACTTCAGCGCCAGGGCTTTGGCTGCCAGGCGAACAAACACCTATGGCGCCGTCATTCCAACCATGGAAAATGCGATATTCGCCCGCGGTCTCGAGGCTTTCCAGAAAGTGCTTGTCGCGAACGGAGCAACCATGCTTGTGGCAAGTTCGTCCTATGATCCGCAAATCGAGGAAGACCAGATCCGCAACATGATTGCCCGCGGTGCAGACGGCATTGTCCTGATCGGCAATGATCGCAAACCGGAAATCTACCGGTTTCTCGAAGAGCGGCAGGTTCCCGTTATCATCGCCTGGACCGGCAGTTCGCTTGCGGGACGTTCCTGCGTCGGCTTCGACAATGTGGCTGCAGCGCGCCAATTGGCGCTGAAGGCCATCAGTCTTGGCCACAGGCGCATCGCATTCATTTCCGCCTATACCGTCAGCAATGATCGCGCCCGAGACCGCGTGGCCGGGGTCAGGGCGGCGCTGCCGGATGCAGGTCTGGACGCGGATGCAATGCCGGTTGTCGAAACCAAATATTCGATCCAGTGCGGACAGGATGCCTTTGCAACGATCATGGCGGCAGACCCGAAACCAACGCTCGTCATGTGCGGCAATGACGTGTTGGCCGTTGGCGCAATCAAGGCTGCGCAGGAGATGGGACTTGATGTCCCGGGGGACGTTTCGATCACCGGTTTTGACGATATCGAATTGGCAACAATCGTCTCGCCGGCACTGACAACCGTTCACGTTCCGCATCGCCAGATGGGGAGGCTTGCTGCCGAAATGCTGCTTGCAGAGGTGCGAGACAAGAGTGAACCGAGGCAGATCAATCTCGAAACCCATGTCGTGGAGCGACAATCCCTCGCGGCACCGCGCGATCAGGGTTAGCGGGTATTTGCCAAATTTGGTGCTGGTGCCACGGCAGGGCAGGGCCTTCCAGTTTCATCGCAGCAGCTGATGAATTCGATTGTTGACAATCGACAATTCACATCGTCATTCTGAAATCCGGCCTTGCTCGTTTCAGGGGCTCACACGGAGGATCAGATGAAAATCAACCGCAGACAGTTCAATATTCTGGCAGGTGTTGCCACAATTTCGGCCGGCATGCCGGCACTTCCAGCACTTGCTGCCGGATCAATGGAAGAGATCAAGGCGCGCGGATCGCTTCGCGTCGGTGTCACACAGGCACCACCGTGGTACTCGAAGGATCCAGCCAGCGGCGAATGGAAATCGGGTGTTGGCGTGTCCGCCGGCAAGGCGATGGCGGAAGCACTCGGCGTCAAGTTCGAGCCGGTCGAGGTGACCTGGGGAACAGCGGTTGCCGCACTTCAGAGCAACAAGATCGATATCATGTTCGTGCTTGATGCAACGGACGAACGCAAGCAGGCCGCGGACTTCCCCGAATCGCCACTGCTCTATTACTCGCTCGCCGTTCTGGCCAAGGACGATCTTGCGGTCTCCACATGGGAAGACCTGAACAAGGCCGGAATCAAGATCTCGGTTCCGCAGGCCACCAGCATGGACAAGTTCCTCACTGAGAATGTCGCCAATGCCGAAATCCAGCGCTTCCCGGGCAATACGGAAGCCATCGCGGCATTTCAGTCCGGCCGTGTCGATGCGGTGTGCCTGTTCCATCCGCCGCTGATCGCTGCGCGCAAGAATCTGGGACGCGGCAAGATCGTTGTGCCGACACCGGCGAAGTCGAATGCTACGAGCGCAGCCGTCCGCAAGGGGGATGCCGAATTCGTTGCCTTTGCCGATGGCCAGTTGAAGCAGTGGTACGAGTCCGGCCAGATCCAGACATGGTATGAAGAGTTCCTGACGGGCTTCGGCCTTGATGCGACAACCGCACCGGCGATCATCAAGGAACGTCTGTAAGGGTCGTCGCCCATGTATGAGTGGAATTTCGCGCCAGTGTTTTCGGAAAGCGGCCTGCTTCTGGCCGGTTTCCGCAACACACTGATCCTGACCGCGACTGCCCTGTCGGGCGGTCTGGTCGCCGGCCTGTTGCTGGCACTGGCGCGGCTTTCCCCGAAACGATGGCTTTCGATGCCGGCCGGCATTGTCATCGAGGTGTTTCGCACAACGCCACCTCTGGTGCAGTTGTTCTGGTTCTATTTCGGGCTGCCGATCATCTTGGCAGTGGAGATGACGCCATTCCTGGCAGCAGCACTCACCTTCACGATCCAGAGCGGCGCGTTCTTTGCAGAAATCTTCCGTGCCGGGATCGTGTCGATCGAACGTGGCCAATGGGAGGCGGCAGGCGCCATTGGCATGAGCCACAATCAGTGCATGCGCAGAATCATCCTGCCGCAGGCCGTCAAGCGGATGTTCCCGTCAATGATGGAACGCTCGATCGAATTGATGAAAACGACCACGCTGGTGGCACCGGTTTCCTATGCCGATCTTCTGTTTCAGGCGAATGAGGTAGCGCAAAAGACCTTCCGGCCGCTTGAAGTGTTCACGGTCGTGGCATTGATGTATTTCTTCTTCATCTCGTTCGTCAGCTTCCTTGCAGCACGGATGGAGCGCCGATCGCCCGTAGCGGTGAGTTTTCGCCATGACCTATCAATGGAACTTCCAGCCGGTTTTCGACAATTGGTGGGCACTTGCCGTTGGCGTTTCCGGAACGCTCAAGCTGTTTGTCGTCTGCCTGATTGTCGGGATGAGCCTTGGCCTGTTCGTGGCGCTGGGCCGTCGCTCTGCAATTCGGCCTGTCCGCTGGGCATCGACATTGTTTGTCGAGTTCTTCCGCAACACACCCGTCCTGGTCCAGATCCTGTGGTTCTACTACGCCTTGCCCATCCTCATGCCGATCGAGATCGGACCGTTCACGGCAGCCGTACTGGGTATCTCGCTCAATTCGGCCGCCTACTCGGCTGAAATCTTTCGCGGTGGCATTCAGTCGATCGAGCCCGGGCAATGGGAAGCTGCCAAGGCAATTGGCATGTCGGCGCAGCAGTCCCTGCGCCGCATCATCCTGCCGCAGGCCATTCGACGCATCCTGCCGGCACTGACCAATCGCGGTGTCGAGATATTCAAGATGTCGACCCTCGCCTCGGTGGTGGCCTATGTCGAACTGCTCCAGCAGGGCAAGCTTGTCGCGTCACTCAACTTCAATCCCCTGGAGGTCTACACCGTGATTGCGATCATCTTCCTTTGCATTCTTTATCCGATCGTGCGTGTGACCTACGCCATGGAGCGCCGCATGGCGCGGAGTGACTGACATGACAGGGCCGCTTCTCAGCCTGAAGAATCTTGCCAAATCCTTCGACGAAAACCAGGTCTTTTCCGGCGTCAATCTGGATGTCCAGCCCGGCGACCGGATTTCCATCCTTGGCGCTTCCGGTTCAGGCAAGAGCACACTCCTGCGCTGTATCAATCTTCTGGAAACACCCGACACCGGAACACTCGAAATCGGGGGGGAAATCATCGGCAATCCGCAGCGAACAGGCAAGGCGCGCTATCCCGAACGTGATCTGCGGACGCTTCGCCAGCGAGTCGGCATGGTGTTCCAGCAGTTCAACCTGTTTCCGCACATGACGGTTGCAGGCAATGTTGCCGAAGGCCTGGTAACGGTGCGCGGTGTTGCCCCCGCCAAGGCACGCGAGCGAGCCCTGGCCGAGTTGCAGCGGGTCGGCCTCGCCGACAAGGCGGATGCCTATCCTTCGAGACTTTCAGGCGGCCAGAAGCAGCGCGTGGCGATTGCCCGTACGCTGGCGATGGATCCGGAAATCCTGCTCTTCGACGAGCCGACCTCGGCTCTCGACCCCGCACTGGTCGGTGAAGTTCTCGGCGTGATCGAACAACTTGCCAGGGAAGGCCGCACCATGCTTCTTGTGACCCACGAGATCGGCTTTGCCTACCATGTTTCGACGCGTATCCTGTTTCTGGCCGAGCGCGGCATATACAGATCGGGAACGCCTGACGAGATACTGAAGAACCCGAACAAGCCGCTTACCCAACAATTTCTCGCCGAACATCAGCGTTTTCAATTCTAGGAAAAGTGAGATCATGAATACCCAAAGTGCACAGGGCTACCTGCCCGATCCACGCAATGAGAACGTACTTGTTCATGTCGATGGAGCGCTGGTTCCCGCGACAAGGCAATGGTCTCCATCTTCGACAGCGGGTTCGTTCTTGGCGATGGAATCTGGGAAGGCTTGCGGCTCAAGAAAGGTCGTATCATTCAACTCGATGCCCATCTCGACAGGCTCGAGGAGGGGGCCAAGTCCATTGACCTCGACCTGGGACGAAGCCGGGACGAGATCAGGCAGGCCATTGACGAAACCCTTGACGCCAATGGCATGACAGACGGCGCGCATATCCGCCTCATGATGACCCGTGGCCGCAAGAGCACGCCTAATCAGGACCCGCGCTTCGTGATCGGCAAGGCGACGCTGGTGATCGTTGCAGAATACAAGGCGCCGAAGCCGGATCGAAACAGAAGGGCCTGTCGCTGTTCACATCGACGTTCAGGACCAGCGGACCGGACATATTCGACCTGCGGCTGAACTCGCATAGCAGGTTGAACCTCATTCAGGCGCTTATCCAGGCGATCCATGCCGGCGCCGACGAGGCGCTGATGCTGGATCCGCGCGGCTTCGTGGCCAGTTGCAACTCGACCAATTTCTTCATTGTCCGGGGCAGTGAGTTGTGGACATCAACCGGCGCCTTCTCATTCAAGGGGCTGACACAACGTGCCGTCATCAATGCGTGGGCAGCGGCAGGCGGGACCGTTCGCGAGAAAGACTTCACCCTTGCCGAAGCCTACTTTGCCAACGAGGCTTTTGTCACCGGCACACTTGGCGGCGTGACGCCCGTGACCAGGATAGATGGCAGGACCATCGGCAATGGTAAACCCGGTGCGCTGACCGCGCGGATTGCCGAACTTTATGATGAATGGGTCATGCGACCGGAAATGAACTCGGCAAAGGCACCATGAACCAGACCGGCAATGCGGCAACTCCGAAAATTGTTCCCATCAGGCGCGAGACCTTCAGCAGCCAGGTGGTTACCAGGTTGCGCGGCGCGATCATCAGCGGGGAATTCGAGGGTGGTAGCCAGATCACCGAGACGGAACTGGCAACACGATTTGGTATCAGCCGCGGCCCGTTGCGCGAAGCAATGGCGCAACTCGCACTCGAGGGCCTGATCGTGACGGTTCCCTACAAGGGAACACGCGTCCTGAAGCTCTCCAATTCCGAAGTTCGCGAGATCTATACCTTGAGGACAGCGCTCGAACGCCTGGCCTTCGAGGAAATATGGGACAAGCGAACCGAAAAATTCAGACGCGAACTGGAGCAGCGTCACGCTGCCCTCATGGCGGCATCCCTGCTTGGTGACCGGGTTGTATCCAGCGAGGCGGAGATCCGGTTTCACTCGCTGGTTTACGAGGAATGCGGGCACAAGATGTTGCTCGAAAGCTGGCAGCGCATTGCGAGCCGCATGCAGCTTTATCTGGCCGTTCACCAACGTGCCCATGGGCGCCATGCTGCAGTGCCGGATGCCCATGAGCGCTATCTGAGCCTGGCCTGCGGTGATGACCTTTCAGCAATGCTCTGCGAGATCGACAGCCATATGCAACGCGGGGTCGACAGGATCGTGTCGTTTCTTGCAACGTGAAATGGCAGGAAGGCTGATCCGGGGGAAGTCATCTTCCAGAAAGTCCTGTCGAGCGCTCGTTTTCGGACAAGGATGCAGAAATGCGTGCTCAAGCAGACACTATAGCCTGCCAAGCAGCTTTTGCATCCCTTTCAGTCATGTCGCCTGAAATGACCGAGATCCGCATGAACCATTCGCCGCGCCACAGCGCCCCGCCGACATGAATCAGGCCTTCATCGACCAGAAGATCTATCATCGCGGTGGCCAGGGACTTTCGCGCTTCGACACTGTCTGCACAAGACCTGCATTCTGGAGACCATCGATCACTTCGGCTCCGCCGCGACGAGTTTCCCTACCACCTCCGCAGTTGTGAGAATCGCATGGGCATAGGTCGGGCCGTTGATATCGTGGGCGGCGTGCATCGCTTCAGCAGACATAGCCGCCGTTGCATCGCGGACCAGCGTCACGTGATAGCCAAGTTCGGCAGCATAGCGCGCTGACGTCTCGATGCACGTGTTGGCGATAAGACCAACGAAGATGACATGAGTGACGCCATGCTGGCGAAGTTGCACGTCGAGGTCGGTATTGGCGAAACTGGACGCTCCCCAATGTTCCTTGACGATGATGTCGTCGTGGTCGGGGCCGAACCCCTCGTACCATTCACCACCCCAACTGCCTTCCGCGAACAATTGATATTCGTGTGCCGCGGCCTGAGACGGTGTAAGGTGCGCCCATCCCGCGAAGTCCGTGGCGTGGTGCCTGTGATGCGGCAGGATGAAGATCGGCAGGCCCGCCTCGCGGGCAGCCGCTCGGATCTGAGCCAAATTTGCATGAAGTCCAACCGAAGTGGCAACCTCGCTCAGGGCTGGCCACATCTTGCCGCCCTCAGCCAGGAAGTCGTTATACGGGTCGACGCAAAGAAGCGCCGTCTTGGTGCCGGGATAAGCGTTGTGTGCCATGGGTCGTTCCTTTCAGGGAGGTTCGGAATGTTGGCGTACCTGGGGTCAGGCGTGGGGCGGTCCCGCAGTGCAACCTTGCCCAAGCGCGTATGTTCCGAGCGAGCGAGTGGCGGCGAAGATCAGGGATAGGCACGAGAGATTCTTCATGCAAACTCCACGAATTTGCTGAACGGCATCTCACGCAAACGCTGGCCCGTCGCAGCAAAAATGGCATCGGCCAGAGCCGGGGCCGCCGGTGCTGTTGCGGGCTCGCCCAACCCGCGCACCCGTTCGGCAAGCCCCAGCAGCCGCGTGTGGAAGCGGGGGTCTGATGCAGGCGCATGCCCTCGAAGTCGTGAAAGTTGGTCTGCTGCACGGCGTGGTTTTCGTAGGTCAGTTCACAATTCATTGCATGGCCGAGTCCGAAGATGGCCGCCCCGGTCAGTTGAGCTTCCGCGTTGACGGGGTCAAAGACCGTGCCGCAATCTGCAGCAATCCAGACCTCGTCGATGCGCAGGCCGCGATCGGTCATGGTCACATCGATGACTTCGGCAACAGGCACGCCATGGGTGTGGGCGAAGGCAATGCCACGCCCGCGGCCCGACCCGATGTCGGCGCCTGTCCAGTTCGACATCTCGCCCACCGCCTCAAGCACGCGGCGGCTGTCGACATCAGCAATCAGGCGCAGGCGTTCTTCCAGCGGGTCGGCGCCCGCGGCATGAATCAGTTCGGAAAGGAAGCTTTCGTGGAAAAAGCTGTTGGAGCAGGCCCCGGGCGACCGCCATGACCCGATTGGCATCATTGGCGGCGCGGCATAGCCTGTCACGCGATAGTTGGGGATGGCATAGGGCTGGTCATAGGCGCCCCAGACCAGCATCGTGTCCGGCCCGGGCGGCACGATGAAGATGCGCCCGAACCACGACGAGATGAGCGAGGGCTGACCGTGTCGAGATCATAGGCCACCACACGGCCCTCAGCCACGGTCCCCCGGCCAACGGCCATGTGCAGGGGTCGCGGGAAGTCATGGGCCATGTCCTCTTCCCGCCTCCAGGTGGTCTTGACCGGGGTGCCGGGCATGGAGGCAGCGATCTGGATCGCCTGCATGACGTAGTCATGGTCAAGCCTGCGGCCGAAGCTGCCGCCAGCGGACAAGGCGTGTAGCGTTACCCGGGACGGATCGACGCCGGTGATCTCGACCGCTGCGTCGCGCACCACGGCAGGTATCTGCGTTGCAGTCCAGATCTCCACCCGGTCGGCCTCGACCAGCACGGTGGCGCAGAGTGGTTCGAGCGCGGCATGGGCAAGTGAGGGTGAACGATACTCGGCCTCCATGACGGTGCCGCCGCTCAACGCTGCCTCGATATCGCCGTCGTCCCGCAAGCGGCTGTTGCGGAACTCTTCCTTGCGCGCGTTGGTCAATGCCTGCCACATTTCGGCAGAGCTGGCGGGATAGTCCGGGGGAAGCCAATCGACCTCCAGCGCCTCGGCCGCACGAAAGGCGAACCAAGTGTTGTCGGCGATGACCGCAAGCCCTTCGTTCACTTCGACAACCGACCTCACCCCCTGCATCGCCAGCGCAGCGTCAGAGTTGTAGCCCGCCATGGCACCGCCCCGGCGAGTTGGCGCGCACGGTCGCGTGTAACATGCCGGGCAGCGCTACATCGATCCCGTAGTCCTGCGTTCCGGTCGATTTGGCGACGATGTCGAGCCGCTGATACGGTTTGCCAAGCCGCCGCCAGTCAGAGGAGGGCCGTAGCGTCACATCGGTGACCGGCTTCATGCAGCCGCATCGGCAGCAAGTTCGATATACGAAATGCGAGTGCCGTCGGGCAACAAGACATACCCTTCCTCGGTGCGCAGGTCTCCCCTTGAAACGCCCGCGCGCTCCGCAGCGGCAGCCTTGAGGGTTTCGCGGGCAGTGGCTCCGGCCAGGCGCAAGGTCTCGTGCAAGTCCGCGGTTGAAGAAGAACCGCCAGTGAACTGCGAACTGGTCAGCCGCGCGACCTGGCCCATCAGTTCGCGCACGGTACCTGCAACAAAACTGTGGTCCCAAGCCGGGAAAGGCATGCTCTCCGCAGCAACAACGGCGTTGAAATAGGCCTGGTGCGGCTGGCCCGGATCGAGCGTCGCGGTAGCAGGATCGATGTCCAGTTCTTCCGCTATCAGCATGGCTTGCGTCGAGGCGATCCCCTGCCCCACATCGGCGCGCGGCACAATCAGTGTGATTCCCTGCGGTGTGATCTTGATGAAGGGTGTCAGCGCAGCCTCGCCTTTCCCCAGACCATCAAGCAAAGGGTTGGGGGTTGCGCGGGTGGCAAAATAGGCCCCGAAGGCGACCCCGCCAACTATTGCGGCTGATCCGATCAGGAAGCTACGGCGGGCAATGGTTCTGACGCGTCCCATCCCTTATGCCTCCCGCATGGCGCTTGCGGCGCTGTGGACGGCGGCGCGGATGCGCGGATACGTCCCGCAACGGCACAGGTTGCCCGACATCGCGGCGTCGATATCGTCATCGGTAGGGGCCGGGTTGTGGGCCAGAAGGTCGGCGGCCTGCATAATCTGGCCGGATTGGCAGTATCCACATTGGGCAACCTGGTGTTCAATCCACGCCCTCTGAATGGCGTGCAGCGCCTCAGGCGTCCCCAGCCCATCGATCGTTGTGATCTCCCCCTGGACATCAGCCAATGCAACCTGACACGACCGCACCGCCTCACCGCCAATATGCACGGTGCATGCGCCGCATTGGGCAATGCCGCAGCCGTATTTGACGCTGGTGATGTTCAGCGCGTCCCGCAGCGCCCAAAGCAGAGGTATTTCATCTGGCAGGTCAACCGTGTGACTGGTGCCGTTTATCGTAAGGTCCATGGCTTTCTCCAATCGGCTGGTGGACGAGACTTTGCGTGTCAATAACGCCAAGCTAGGCCCAATGGCACGGCGCGGCGATATGCATATGTAGTCAACCGCATGCAAATTGGGTCAGTCGATACTCCGGGTCTGAGTGCTGCCCAACCGTCTGTGGCATTGAAACAAGGTAGTTGAGAGTTCGGGCGCATGGACAATTCACAAACCTATTCCCTGTTCATGGCGACAGACGTGGCATGCCGCATTCTCGGCGTCGATCCGAAAGTGATGCTTGAAACGGCAGGCCTTGGTGCGATTGCGCGCGGCAGGATCGATGTGCGAGGCACGGCGCAGCAATATTTCGACTGCTGGAACACGATGGAGCTGCTGTCGCCGCGACCCGACTATGTGCTCCACCTCGGCGTTGCAATCTCGCGCGGACCGGTGATCCCGGTCTTTTTCACCCTGTCCTGTGCGCCCGACATGGAAACCGGCCTGATGCGACTGGCGCAGTTCAAGTCACTGCTCGGCCCAACGCACATGCGAGTGTTCCGGGATAACGGTCTGTTGCGTTTGGAATTCGACAGCGTCGATGCGCGGGTGCCCATGCCGCCGAGCCTTGGTGCCCTTCAACTTGTGGTCGCGGTCGGGAACATTCGCGGAGCAGCCGCCCAGCATGTTTGCCCGGTTGCGGCGGGCTTTGATGGATCGCAGGAGGAACGGCACATGATTGCCGGTCATCTCGGCGTCATGCCGGAGCGGTCGAATGCCGCATATGTCGCCTTCTCGCCCGAGGATGCCAGGCGGCGGTTCATTTCCGAGAATCCTGCCCTGTGGGCGGATGTCGAAGATGACCTCAAGCTTCAGCTGGCGGCGCAGAATGATCGCTGGCCAGTCACTGATCGGGTGCGGGGCGCCCTGGTCGATCTGATGCCCGCGGGACGAACAGGGGCCGAGGATGTGGCCCTTGCTCTCAGGATCAGCCGCAGCACGCTGCAGAGGCGATTGCGCGAGGAAGGTACGTCGTATCAGGCGGTGCTGGACGCCACGCGGTATGACATGGCGATCCGCTATCTTACCAAGACAGCCCTGCGCGCTGACGAGATTGCAAACGTACTGGCCTACCGCGACGCCAACAGCTTTTCGAGAAGCTTCCGCAGGTGGACTGGCCAAGCGCCTGTTGCCTTTCGCGCGGCGCTGATGGAAGAGAGGGAGTAAACCAGTCTTCACGGACAATCTCGGCGACACGGTTTCAAGGCTGAGTACCGGGCACGCCGACAAGGATCCCGACTGCAAGCGCGGGAATGGCAAGATAGCTGGGCACCCAGACCAATGTGCGCAGCACCGGAATGCAAATAGAAGATCGGAATATAGATCAACCGTGACACAAGAGTTGCGAGAGCCGCACCCCATGTCCAGCCGTTCGAAATGTCGAGGCTGACAGCCAAAAGGGCCAGCGGCAAATACATTATTGCCCCCTCCTTGAGGTTGCCCAGGGTCTTGTCGATGCGCGTCCCAGCAGGGCCATGCCCGGCTGAGCCCCACGCGGTTGGAAAACCCGAAGGCCGGGCCGGCCGTGAGAGCGGCATAGGTGGCTTGAACTGCAACAGCGCCAAAAATGAGGACTGGGTAAAGGAGAATGCTGAGGGCTTCGAGGGTCAAGGCAGTCACTTTCTTGTCTTGCGGATTGAAGGGGGTGCTCAGAGCATGTCAACCAGGTCGGCAAACTGCGTCAGCCGGTCAGGGTGCCCATGGAGCGCCTCCAAACTCTGCGATCACCTCGCGGCGGAACAGCAGCCCGAGTGCCACGATCTGCGCGAGCATGAACAGCCCGATTCCCGCGTAGACCGTGGATGGGGCCGCCATCTCGACAGGCATCGGGCTAATGATCTGGGTGATCAGGCCCTGCGAATAGTCAAAGGCGCCGACGGCGTTGTAAGCCACCAAGATGCCCCAGACCGTCGTGCCCCGCTGCCGCCAGAAGAGGTAGAGCATGACCGGCAACAGGAAGCCGATGATCGTGTCGCTGAGCCAAGGGCCGAACCAGCCATCGGGCGCGGGGCCGCCGAACATCTGCACTTGAGGCAGGAAAAGGATTGTCTGCGCGCGAAAGATTGTAACGCCCATAAGCAGGGCAATGGCCCATCGGATGGTCGGCTTCATGAAGGCTCCTTGGCATTCATCTCGGCCCTGCAACTTCTGCCGCAGGGCCTTGGGTGAAAGGGATCTACTGCACAGGGATGAAATCCGCCGCCTCATCGAAGACTACAAGGACCTGGCAAATCTCGGGGCCGAGGCAGTCCTCGGCATGGGGCACGCCGCCGGGCTGAAACCAGTAGGAACCGGGAAGCAGGTCCGGACCGCGATCGGGCTCGGAAAGCTCCCAATGCTGCATCCGGCCTTTGACGACCATGGCCCAGTAGCCGTGCGTATGGGTGTGCGGCAGCACCTCATAGCTTGCCGGGTCGAGCAGCGATGTCATCGCCGTCGGCAACCCCGTTCCAACCCCTCCATAAAGCGCGATGCTGCGAACGCCTGGTGCCGGGAAAGGAGCGAATGTCACCTCATCGGCGGGAACGCGAATCCCGGCCTCTGGCGCCTGCGGTTCTTGTGCCAGCGCCACGATTGGAAGGCCAAGCATCAGGCTGAGGGTGCAGGCGGCAACGGTCATGGGCATCTTTTGGAATCTATGTGTCATCTGGTCCTTTCCTTATGGCAAAGAGGGGTTTCGGGCGGCCATCGCACGCAGCACATAGACAGGGATGGCAAGGGTGATAAGCACGCGGGGGATGTGTCCCAAAAGCCAGAGCATGCGTATCGTGGCCGCGTTCTGTTCCGTCACAGGACCAACCAGCGCGATGCTCTTGTAGAAATCCAAGGCGTCCCCCACGGGCGATCCGATCGCCGCTGCAAGCCGTACGTTGAGGGGCATGTGGTAGAAGACCGTGATCAGCGAGACGGCCAGATAAAGCCAGAGCGAAATCACCCAGTTTCGCCGCGCCGGGGCAATATGCCAATCGAGGCGGGCCGACAGGATCAAGCCCGCCAGCATCAACAGAAACAGCGGCATGATCGTGTAGAGGAAATTGCTGAACTGGGGAAAGAATTGCGCCACATAGTCGGCAGGCGGTAGAGTCAGCCAGTAGACCCCATCGAAAGTCCGATGAAGGCATTGGCGCCGAAGAAGGCGGCCGAGGTGATGACGGCCAGTGCGCTGACGCGGCTGCGGTAGCTATCGGGGTACATGACGGTGGGCCTGACGTTGGAGGTCAATGAAACTCGGTCTTTGCAAACTGGCGAAACAGGAAGGCAGGTGCGATCCGGCTCATCCACTTGATCTGGCGTGATTGTCCCAGCAGCATCTCAGGTCTGGTTTCGGCGCAAACCTTCAATAACCCCCGAACCAGATCGTTCGGCTTCATCTTCTTGAAATTGCCCGACTTCAGCACCTTGGCCATGTCGGTATCGACCACCGGCGGGAGGGCTTCGAACACGGTGATGCCGTGCGGCTGCAACTGGTGGCGAAGGGTTTGTGCGACGTGATGGATCAGCGCCTTGGTCCCGGAATAGACCGGCGTTCCCGGTGCCGCGACGAAGGCAATTCCCGAGCCGATGAACAGCACTCCCGGCTGCAGGCTCTTTTCGAGAAGCGGCAAGGCGCGCCGCGTCAGGGTCAGCGGGGCCACGGCATTGATCGCAATCTCGCTCTCGATCTTGTGCAGCGTTTCGGGATCGGTCCTGAAGTCATAGGCAAGGAAAACGCCCGCATTGTTGATCAGCAGATCAAGCCGCCCATGCTGCGCCTCTATGTCCGAAAGGATCCGCTCCTGATCTTGTGCACGCGTCACATCTCCAACGATTGCCTGCGCCCCGGTCTGCCGTTCCGCCTCCACAAGCTTGGCCGCATCGCGTCCGCAGATGACGACCGTGTTGCCAAGGGCGGCAAGCTGCCGGGTCAATTCCAGCCCGATGCCGGAACCGCCGCCAGTTACAAGAATGATCTTCGATGTCAGGTCCAAGCCGTTGTCTCCAAGTCCCAGTTCGTCCAGACGGTAAGCGCGCAGGCCGCAGTCTTCCACCGCGATTGACTTGCAGATCGTTCCAACGACTTGCAGATCGGATCAAAGGCATTGCGTGGCGCGACGCGAGTGTTTCTAGGGTCAGGACTCATTGATTTGACTGAAATGGCGCTCGATATGACAAGATATGTAAGGAAAGACCTGCAAAGCGGGGTTCCCGCGCGAGAGGCCGCTTGACATGCAGACGCAAGAGCAATCCCCGAACTACACATCCGCCGTTTTGTCAGGCCCGATCTGCGGGATGCTAGGCATCGGCTGGGACGAGGTGCTGGCCCATGCGGGCGTTGTGGCGACCGAGCGCAACGACCGGGCCTTTCTGGTCTCTGCCAATGAATACCTGCGCCTTTGGGCCGCGATGATGGACCTGTCGAGGCAGCAGGACGTCTCAAAGCTTCTAGGTTTTGCGGATGGCGGGCGGTCCGGCGATCGGTTCTCTTCGCTCTATCGACCGCCCCTGATTTCGAGACCGGCATCACACGCATGGCACAATTCAAGAGCCTGTTCGGGCCGATGCAGTTCGTTGTGTCGAGCAGCGCGTCCGCGTTCACCGTGCGCGTCGCGCCGGACATTGCGACTGCGCCCTTGCCCGGTTCGTTCAGCAGCCCACAGATCATCTACCTGCATGCGCAGACAAACGCGCTGGCACGTCATGCCATCCGGCCACTGCGCATCAGCCTTCCTTGCCGCAGAACCGGCGTGGCGGCTCGTCGATGTTTTTGGCCTCGTCCCCGAGCATGGTGAGGCCGCGCTCACATATGCCCGTGCCGATGCGCGCATGCCTTTCATCTCGAACAATCCCGAACTTTGGGACGCCACCGCGGCAGACCTCCGAGCCGGGCCATGATCAGTCCAAGGGCTTGCCATTGGCGGACCGGGTTCGCGCTACGATGCTGGAAGCATTCTCGATCACCGAACCACGATCGCCCATGTGTGCGGGCGCCTGAAACTGGGCCGAAGCACGCTGCTGGCGACTGAGAGAGGAGGGTGCCACGTTTCAATCCATACTGGATGAAACGCGCAAGGAGTTGGCGATCCGCTATCTCCTCAAGAGCAAGCTGAACAATCAGCAAATCGCGCATCTTGTGGGATACCGCGATCCGAATGCCTTCCAACGCGCCTTCAGGAAATGGACCGGGATGACGCCACAGGACTTGCGTGCCGAGCGGATGTGATCCATCCGAAAGGCAATGGCGGTTATGGAAATGCATGTCCACCAACTTCGCGATGACCCGTATTGCGGTCCTGGCGAAGGACCGTAGTCTCGGTGGGCTGTACCTCAAGCTAACGTCACATCGCCTTCAACGGACCGTCAGATTTCAGTAAATTCAGGAGCATTCCAGAATATCTGATTGGAGGACGCAAAGTAGTCATTGATTTCTGCACTATCAAAACTCGGCCAGAAGCCTATCTCGGCTAAATCCTGCTACAAGCACTACATAAAGTTCGCTCAATTTGCCTCACCTTGGAAGAATTCTGTTTCCATGTTGCTTCCGTGCGTACCATCAAGAATTGTGGAAAAACAGGTCAAAGTTACAAAAATTTGTGTCTATTTAGGATTTTGGCGCACCCGACAGGATTCGAACCTGCGACCTCTGCCTTCGGAGTGCAGGGCTTCCATACACCCCCAACACCAGCGAATAGAAATTGTGTTAATTATCAATGCCTTTTGTTCACGCTTGTTCAGCGTTGTCCCCTGATGTATTACATACTCATTACATACAAATGAAAAGAGGCGAATGGCGTGGCACTGGACCTCAGCAAAGTTGGCGACCGGGAAAGCTGAAGGTGCAGCGCGAACTCCTACTGGCAGAGGCTTCGTTCCGGATGCTTTCTTGGCTATCGCCCGTCAAGAGAAACAGCGGCAACGGGACTTGGACGCCCGGTGCCTATGACGAGGATGCCAGAAAGTATCGCGTTAAGTCTCTCGGAGACTTTGGAACGTTGCCGGAAACGAGATGTTTGCGGCAGCAAAAAGGAAGCAGGGGCGCTCGCAGAGTTGGTGGAGAATGGCGGTCAAGTCCGTTCGAAGATGCAAACTATCGCTGACGCCTGCAAGGAATATGGGAAGGCCCGACCCGAGGCCGAACAACGCTTTCGTCGGTATGTGTATGCTGATCCTGTTGCGAAGGTGAAACTCGATAAATTGCGCCGTCGCCATATTCAAGAATGGCGCGAACGGATGGAGGCACAGCCGGTACTTGTTAGCCGCCGCAGGAAGGCCGCCACATATCGCGATCGTGCCCCATCAACTGTAAACCGTGACATGGCCGTCTTTCGCGCCGCATTAGCTAAGGTCTTGCCTCCGGGCAGGCCAAACAGCGAGTCTGCATGGCAAGAAGCATTGCAGGCCAATGCGAATGCAAATGGTCGGCGAACGCTCTACCTTGATCGAGGCCAGCGTCGCAGATTGTTGGAAAACACGGATTTGGAGGCCGCGCCATTCGTGCGCGCGCTCTGTCTTTTACCTCTGCGCCCGGGCGCACTGGCAGCTCTCACCGTAGAGGACTTCGACAAGCGCACGGCGGAACTGTCCATCGGTAAAGACAAGACCGGCAAGCCACGGAGGATCCAACTCCCCCGAGAGGCCGCTATGCTGCTGTCAGGACAGGCAATTAACAAGTTGCCTGGCGCGCCTCTGTTCATGCGTTCAAATGGAAAGGCTTGGGACAAGAACACGTGGAAACGGCCAATTGCAGCTGCTGCAACAACCGGCGGGCTGCCTGCGGGAACAACGGCCTACACGTTGCGGCATAGCACCATTACGGACTTGGTGCAGGCTGGGCTTCCCTTGCTCACGATCGCCCAAATTTCGGGAACCAGCGCGGAAATGATTGAGCGACACTATGGTCATCTTGCCAGCGACGCCGCTGTAAAAGCACTTGGGGAACTGGCTTTATGAGCGCAACAAAAGTTTTGTAGGTCGGACCGTTCCACCCGATCGGATAGACTGGCTTTGGCAGGAACGGTTTGCCGAGGCGGTCATCGCGGGTCTGCTGCGCGACAAAACCCGGTCCCTAGGCGAGACGCCGATCCCCGTTGGCAAGACCGCCAAGGCGGTTCGCCAGACGCGAGCGCCGCGCCCGCACGAGGCGAGCCACCGAACAGCACGGAGGATGGCGAAGTCAGTGGGGCTTGGTGTCGCGACGGTGCAGCGCATCTGCAATAGCCGACATTTGCGCAATTGTAGCGAATTGGCGCCTTGTCCGCATTTTGGTCATACGCATCATCACCGGCGCGAACTGAAAGTGCGGGCTTGCAGCGTCGAAGCCAGACCACTAGATCGCAGCAAGCTTTCTTCGATCTTTGTTCATTTAATTTTTCTGAGGTTTTCTGCCGTCCCTGTTCGTCGGTGATCTAGCCCTATCCCAGTTTAAGTGTAGTCGCGCGCGCAGTGAGAACCGTTTAGCGTACGCCGAGAGCTCGTTGCGATCAGCCAAAAGGGCACTATCGTGACATTGCTCTGCCTTCGGTATCAGGGGTCAAAACACTGCATTCACGAATCGCCGCATGTCGCAACACTGTTAGGCAGGATCCTGAATCGCTAGGGCAGCAAAGTGGACATTGACCTACACTGTACGCGGAGACACTTTCGGCCCTTGGCGGCCGCTCAGTTTCTTCTCAACATATGTCAGCTTCGCGCCCCCAAATCGGCCATTCATCTTTGAAGTTGGTCGTTTCAATGGCGGCCGTTCTTCGGGGCCCGGTTGAACGCTCGGAAAGGGCGGATTCCTGCCCTTCCCGTTTTTGATAATTTTGGCCGATTAGGTCAGAAGCAGACCTTGAATATCGAGAGAATAGGACAAGTCTTCAAGATACCCAATTAACGATTCTGACTATAGCTCGGCTCATAGCATTCTTCTGCATGAGTACAGGTGGATGGCAAAATGAATGTCCCGTTCGACTGAACCGGAACATTTCCACCAAGCGACAATTTGCTCGCAATGATCTCGGCTACAGCGCTGGATTCCTGAGCATCGATCACTAAATGATCAGGTAGGGAAAAGCTCAACCCGATAGGATCGCTCGATTGGCCAGAAACTGTTGCCACGAGCAGATCGCTGCTCTTGCTTGCGGTAACTACCTTGTATCCTGTAGCCCAGAACCGCAAAACTTCGTGCTCTGATGGAGCTTTCTCCCTAAAAAAAGTCGCAACGGGCAGTGCGCCATTGTTGGTTTCAGGAAACGGCACGAACGTTCCGGAACCGCTCTGGCTAGGCAGGATCGCATTGACGATTTGTGTGAGTTGTCTCGCTTCTGACTTTTTCCATCCTGACCGTTCCAGAGTTTTCTTAATTAATGAAATTGTGATGTCAGTTTGAAGGATAGTGCGCTGTGCCATCTCACCGTCGAGCATTATTCGATTGGCCGGCCCAAACTGCAATGGATCTGCGAGCCATTCAGCCATGGTGATCGTGCGTTCCTCGACCGCCCGAACATATTTTTCTTGAGCAGATCCGTAGCCATTAAAGAGGTGCAAGGGATATGCAGTCAGCAGAACGGCACCGACTAACATGGCAGCTCGCCTTGAAACCGGAGCGAGCTGCCTTCCATGGATAAGCCATGCAAGCAGGAAGGTGAGCGATATGCCAAACAACACCCCGGCAAATACATCGCTTGGCCAATGAGCCCGAAGATACAGACGGGAAAAAGCGATCATCACGATCAGTCCGGCTCCAATTGCAAAAGCCGTCAAACGCGCACGCAGTTTCAGCTCATGTGCACATACAAGAACGGTGATGCCGACAATCGCAGCGGAGAGTGTTGCATGGCCACTTGGGAAACTGAACCCGTCGGCGCCCTGGTACAGTTCCATCGGACGGGTGCGATGGATCAGCATTTTCATTACAGGAACGAATACGGACGCACCGGCGAAAGCCAGGGCGACAGTCCCGGCCAGTTTCCATCGTCGGTGCCAGGCGATGACGCCAATAAGAGCAATTGCGACCGGTGCAAGCACGAGGCCGTCACCTAACATGGTAACGCCGATCATGAACTGATCGGCAAGCGGTGTGCGCAGCGTCTGGAGATAGGCACTGATTGCTTCGTCGGAACGAACAAACTCCTGATCGAAGAAAAGCTGCAATACGATGGAAGCAAGCCGATCGGGGTTGCTGCCGCGATCCCGCCATATGAACGGAACGATATTGCCCTCGTTCAGCGAAACCGGCGGATCGTCTGCACAGGCCGCGCCAATAACGCGCAGCCGTCGCAACGGACAGTCGATGCAGTCAATCTGGCAAAGTAAGAAAACCGCCAGACGGGTTATGTACCGAACAAGTGCCAAGGGACCCCAACGACGATCAGAATTCCAGCACGCGAGGGTTTGCCGCCGTTGTGACGCCGATCGTTCGGCCAACGCCGTTCCCGGCAGGATATGGGCTACCGGACGGGCGAGCGCCGAGACCACGTTGATGACGGTGAACAGGCGGGCTCATTCCTGTGATGCCTGCCACCAGGCACCACAGCCTTCACACCGGGGATGAACCGCCCGATGAAAACGCTCTTTCCGCCATGGCGCCGGAAGAAATCTTCGCCCCTGTCAAGCAATCCCGTGAACCGGCTGAACGGCCAAATCGATCGGATACGCTCCTTGTAGATGTGACCGATCCAGTAAGAATTGCATCTCCGATGATCGCACCAAGCGACGCGGCGGTAAAAGCAGGCCGAAATGAAGCTTGCCCAGCCCGATCAGGTCCCCGCGCCAACAAGCACGACTGTCGATGGAACAAACAAGCCGAGAATGAATATCGCTTCGCCGGCGGAAATCAGCAGGATGATCGCGAGCGCCGCGATGGGATGATTACCGATGTAGTCGATGAGTTGGTGGAGATATTGGTGAGCATTCCGATCATCCCCTGCGTGCAGGAAAGGCAATTCGAACGACGAGGCTGTGTGCATCGTCAAGTTCGACCGTCGCCTCGTGGAGTTCGGCGATTGCCTTGACCATGGCAAACCCAAACCGGATCCTGGTGTCGAACGGCTTTTCTCAAGCCGATAGAGCCTCCGCAACACATTTTCGCGTTCGCCAGCGGGAACGCCCGGACCGTTGTCCTTCACCTCCAGCAACCAGTCTGTCCCCACGGTCGTGAACAATCACGGCCACGGCCGGCCTACCACCCGCATGCTTGAGGCATTCTCGATCAGATTGGAGACAATTTGGGTCAGAAGCTCCGAGTCGCCGTTGATTTTGTTGGGTGACCCGGGACATCGATATCAAGTGTCGCACCAAGGTCTTCTGCGTAGGATTGGTAGAATTCGGCGACCTTTGAAGTTGCGGCTCCGAGATCGAGCGAAACAAATCTTTCCTTGCGTGCACCGGATTCGATCTGGGCAATGCGCAGGAGTGCGTCGAAGGTTGAGAGTATCCTGCTGCTCTCGGCCTCGATCCGTTCCAGTTCTTCCGTGACCTTCTCACCCCTTGCTTCGCGTTCGATCGCCCTTTCGATATCGATGCGCAGCCGGTTCAGAGGTGCTTTCAGATCGTGTGCGATATCCGAAGATATCTGACGGTTCGTCTCAACCACACAGCCGAGCGCGGCAATCGACCGGTTCATAAGCGTGACAAGACGATCGATTTCGTCGTTACGACGGGAAACCGGCAAGCGTGTATCAAGCTTGCCCGCATTGACAGCATCGAGCGCATTCCCGAGTTCTGAAATCCGCTGATTGGTGCGGGTCGCAATGGCAAAGACACCGGACAGCGTCAGAGCAAAAATGAGCAACAACGCCCATCCACTTGCTTGCAGAAAGATTTCCTCGATTTCGCTGACGTCTTCGGCGCTTTGGCCAAGCGTCAGACGCATGGTTCCCATAGGCGCTGAAACAAGAAAATAGGAAAAGTCTTCCTTAAGTCCCAATGCAGTCGAAGCTATTTCAGCCTTGTCAGGCAGTCGCTGGCGCGGGCTGATGTTGGAAACAAGCGTCTTCCCGGTAGCGTCTGTCAGATTAAAGACGGCCTCATGATCGCGAGTTGAATGCGTATGAGACTGGAGGGCGTCAATAAACTCATCTCGCCCATCCTTGCGATACAATTCTGCAAAGTAGCGCAGATCGTTCTCGATGATGGTGAAATGGCGCTGCTCAAGCTCCGTCTTGATGATCAGATAGGCGGTTATCCCTCCGACAAACACACCAAGAACGACGATAGCGGTGAACAGCGCAGCGAGCCGAGCGCTGATACTCCTGTAAAACTCAACGGGGCGCATGGAGCGAATAACCTGTGCTCCGGATCGTATGAAGCAATGGAATGTCAAATGGCTTGTCGATTTTCGCCCTCAGTCGGCTGATATGGGTTTCGACCACACTGGTCTGCGGGTCAAAATGGAAATCCCAGACGTTTTCGAGGAGCATGGTACGTGTCAGTACGCGCCCTTCGGCGCGCATCAGAGCTTCCAGCAGTTGAAACTCCTTCGGCTGAAGCTCGATCTCCGTTCCGGCTCGAGAAACGCGCCGCTGAATTAGATCCATCTCGAGGTCATGAACCTGAAGCATTGTCTTCTGCTCCTGGATGACTGGTCTACGCGCCAGCGCATTCACGCGAGCGGCAAGCTCGGAAAAAGCGAACGGTTTGACCAGATAGTCGTCTCCGCCTGCCTCCAATCCTTCGACGCGGTCATTCACACCACTGACCGAAGTCAGGAAAATGACGGGTGTTTTCTTGCCAGCCGCCCGCAGTGCTTTTACAGCCGACAAACCGTCAAGACCCGGGAGCATTCGATCGGCAATGATAATGTCGTATTCTTCGCGTGTTGCCTCAAACAGGCCATCGGCACCGTTTTCCAAATGAACGCAAACATGCCCTGCTTCTGCGAAACCATTGCGAACATATTCTGCTGTTTTCGGATCATCTTCCATTAGCAAGATTTTCAAGATTGTATCCTGTCGCAAATATTTGAGAACCATGCTGATATTCCGCGTCGAAATGGAAATTTTCGACGGATCAGGTTATGTTCTGTTTCAGTCACAGCCGTTACACCAGAGCATTGCCCTTGACCACTCAAGGCCGGATGACTGCTTCTGCCCGACCGAAAGCGCACACAGGCGGGCACCGCCAAACTAAAGTCAGCATCTTCGCCAAATCGAAAGTAATCCGAAAGAGCGCGTCCAGACAATGACAGCCGGTCCACCTTTCTGCCATGAAGTTTGGTCATGACAAACCGATTCGTACCACATCAAGCAGCTCCTCGTGGTTCTTGAAGGTCAGCGAAGTCCGCTCGATAGCCATTGCCTGATTTTTTTCCGAGGTTGAAAACGTCGGCTGACATTGCTACTTCGTTTTCTGCGGCAATCCCGCAAAGCCGCGAGCAAGGTTTACCGTTCGACCGAGAATGGTGGAAATCCCGTCGCGGGCCACTGCCGACCAAAGCTGCAACAATTTCTCCAGCCATCAAACCGAACCCCGGTCGCCTGTCGAGGTCAGCGCAGCCGTTTGATATCTCCGCAATAGCCTTCATCGCCCTGCCGACGCTGTCAGGTCCCTCGAACCAGGCCAGCAGTCCATCTCCCAGCAGCTTGTCCACATCGCCTCCATGATTCTCTACGGCCTTTGTTCCAGCGCTGACAAACCTGTCAATCAGGGCAGCAGTCACCTCGGGATCGGACTTTTCCGCGAATCCGCTGAAATTTGTCGATCCAGCAAACAGAACTGCAGCCTGAAACTTCCGCGCTGCGCCCTCCCGGCCCTCAGCAAAGGCGTGTGCCGAGCGGGACACGAAACGGCTCAATTGGCGTTCAACATCAGCCAGACTGTCGAAAGAATGGTCCAGTATGATTTGAGCCCGATACACAAGCCATGCCAAGGCGGTACAGGCAGCTGAGAACAATGCCGCGAAAATCATTGTCCAGTCCGTAGCAATTGTATTGATATGGCTTTCCCGAGACGCAGCATTGCGCGAAATCGCAACATACCTGACTGACTGTGTGTCCATGCCCGACAGTTTTATAAGGGAGGTCCAGTCCCCAGGAACCATGCCGCCTTCGACAATCATCGGTTTTCCGGACTCCAACATTTCCTTGTAACTGTCCGGTGCAGGTTCTGCACAGCTGCTGTTGACCTTGTAAAGTTTCAGAATTTCTCCATTGCTGTCGAGCACAGCCAGACAGAGCAGTCCTTCTTCGTTAATGAAATTTGCGGTTTCACTGTCTTTGGGATGAATGATCATCTGGTTCAAAATCCCATCGTCTCCCTGACGCTTGAACAGAACAAGTGCTTCTTCAGCGATACCCAAGTCAAGGTTCGCCTGATAGGATTCAATGGCATTGCCAATCGACTGGTTGATCGAAAAAATCATTCCCCCGATGCTCAGTATGAGCACCGGGAGAACGTAAAGCAGGAAAGCTTTGAACAGCCGTGGTGCCCGCTGAAGCTCAGACCCACTCTTGACCACAGATTTATTCGTCAATGTCTCTCTCACTCCTGACGCTGACAGGGATACGAGTGTTGCGCATGTTCCAATAAATTAGAATGACCATAAGTATGACTGATACGCCGGCTGCGTTGTAAGTGCCGAGGTCCAAGCCACCATGGCTCAACGGTTTCGTTAGAAAATCACCGAATGTGGCACCAAACGGGCGGGTGAATATGAAAGCCACCCAGAAAAGGGCGATGTCGTTGAATTTCTGGCCATAATGGAGAGCGAGCACTGCAAGAATGGCAACCGTACATATGATCGCTGCCTCCACGAATCCAAGGTTGAGGTTGTCCACCAGCAGATCTCCGAAAGCGGTGCCCAGACTGTTGGAAAAAATCACGGCAATCCAGAACAGGAGCTCCGCGGTTCCGGTTCTGATCGGATGGACGCTGAGGTTGCCTTCCCGCCGATACCAGACAAGCAGGGTCACTAGCAGCCCGGAGACCAGAACAACTGACCCCCAAAGGTATCCCAATCCCAGAGTGCGGTTCATCAAATCGGAAATCTCCGTGCCTGCAGTCGTTGTTCCAACAATGGTCGCCCAAAAAGGGAGGGGTGATAGCGTTTTGCAACGAGCTGTGCGGCAATGAGAGCCAACAGTATTGAACCGGTAATTGCGAGGCCTGTGACGTAGCCCAGCTTGAGTGTCTGGGCGATAAAGTCGCCCGCTGTTTCACCAAGCGTCGTGGCCACAATCTTGAGAAGCCAGAAGTAAATAGTGACTTCGGCAATCTTGTTGATCGTGTCAGTCATGTCTGTTCGACCGGCATTGGTATCGGGAGGATTCATTTTTGTTTTCCAGTTCTGGATTGATGCCGCCTTTTGCGGCTTCTGAATGTCTTGTACTTAACCAAAATGACGGTCCAGAATGCTCCGTTCCGTAATCACAGACTGTGCCCCGGACGGCTCCCTCCTGTGAGCGGGAACGGGAGAGAACCGGACGGAACGGACGGAACTCGCTGACAGTCTGCAAGTCAGACTGGTCAAGCGATTTTTCCAGCACCGCTGTTGCTACGGGACCACTCGTCACCGTCATGGGTCACGGTCATGTAGACCACGACAGCCAGGATCCCGACGAGGAAGATGACGCTGGTCCAGGTAAAGCCAAATCCGAAACCACCGTATTCCTTCGGCTGAGCCAACAGGTCGCCATAAGCAGCACCCATGGGGCGGGTGAAGATGTAGGCCAGCCAGAAGGCGAGAATGCCATTGGCCTTGAAGAAGTACCAGGCGGCGGCGATGGCCGCGATCAGTCCCGAATACATCAAGCCTGCCGACAGGTAACCCATGCCCAGTTGTTCAGCCGCAAGATCGCCGGATGCCGTCCCGAGCGCGAACGTGAACAGAATCGCCAGCCAGTAGAACGCTTCGCGCCGGAAGGTGTAGATCGTGTGGATCGAGAGTGTTTTTTCAAAGGCGTACCAGACCGCGAAAGTGGCAGCGAGAGCACCGGAAAAGATGGCGGTCGAAGTCACGAGACTGATGCCGAACGTGTCCACCATCGTGTCAGTGATAAGTGTGCCGACAACACTGACCAACACTACCGTCAACCAGTAGATCCAAGGCACGTATTTCCGCTGGGCGAACTGGAAAACGAGCGCTGCAATCAGAAGCCCGCTCATGATGACAGAGGTTGTAGACAGGCCAAGGCCCAAGTTCGAATTGATGAAATCTGCGGCTGTTTCACCAACGGTGACAGCCAGGATTTTGACGATCCAGAAGTCCGGCGTGACCTGAGGCACGCGGTTATATTCCCGGCTTCCGGAAATGGATGCGGGTTCGGTTTCCAGGGTAAGCGTTTTCATTTGTCGTCTCCGGAAAGGCGCATGGCGCCGGTTGAAGGAAGTGGCCGGCGGATCATCAATTTCGACTTGCAATCCAGCGACTGCCCGCAAACTGACACGCATTCCTCACAGCGATCAGTCCGGCAGATTACGGATTGGTAAGATTTCACCATGCTCGCCATGGACGGGATTACGAATTTGTAATCGTTCCGCGAAACCGTCGTAAGGTTTGAAGCACATCTTCTGTGTTGTCCCGGTTGCTCCAGCGCCGGACCCGGGTCACCCGGTTCCAATCCTCCAACAGGACAACTCAAATGAAGAAAGCCATCCTCACACTCGCTGTTACTGCCCTCGTCTTCAGTCGCCTTGCAGGCGGATTCGCCTACGCCGGACCGGTTGCTTGCGAAGATCTCCAGGCCAAGGTCGAAACAGAGATGCAAACGAAGAAGCCAGCCGCAGCTGATCAGGCGAAATTCGACGACCTGAAGGCCAAGGGTGACGAACGCTGCAAGGCAGAAGACGATCGCCGCGCCGATGATTTTTATACCCAGGCCTTGGCGCTCATCGGTGTGAACGGCTGATCACTGCAAGAATACAATCACATGACCGGCAAGCAAGCCGAAGGCTTGTCGGTCTCAATTGTTAAGAGTTTCAAATCATGATCAAAAACGGTTTCTTTGAAAACCTCAACATTGAACTTTTTTCAATCCTGAATGCCTCAAACGATCCTTCGAACGTTGTAGTATGGCTGGTAAATAGCCTTGCCAATTATGCAATCTATGCGTTGCCATTGTTGCTTGCCGGATTATGGCTTTGAGAAAACGGAAAGCGAGGTCAACTGCTTTCAACTTTTATCGGTGCCGAGTTGGCATTAGGACTTAATCAGATCGCAGGCATCATCTGGTTCCATCCACGTCTGTTCATGGTCCCGGTCGGCAATACGCTGATTGACCATGCCGCCGACAGTTCCTTCCCGGAGCGATCACATGACGTTTATGGCGGCAATCGCTATCGGTCTCTGGATGCTAGCAGGTGCGCAGGATTGTGCTGCAGGGCTTGTAGCTTTGCTTGCGAGTAGCGGTTGCCTGGTCTCGTATCTATCTCGGGGGCATTTTCCGTTCGACATGTTGGGCGGACTGCTGACCGCGACCATCGGAATGCTCGCAATCATTCCTTTCAGGCCGCTTCTGGAAGGACCGCTGATGACCACTTGATTCTACCGACCTATCGCCAGGTCTTTTCGTGGCCGATTGCACGAGGTTGGTGCCAAAGCTAGGGAAAATTGGCTTTCTCTAACTCCGGTTTTCTTCCAACTTCTGAACGAAAGCGCTCAACTGCTGGATTTGCTCCTGCTGTTTTCGAAGGATCTCCGAGAGCTGTTCATTGCGGATCTGATCCATCTTGTCATGCAACTGCATGATTTCCAACTCTGCTTTCAGGCTGACCTCGTGCAGTCATGCGCTGCCGCAAGCCTGTCCTTGTTAACTGGCGGTTCTGCGACATCATGATGACGGGCGCCTGGATGGCTGTTGCGAGCATGGAAAGCACCAAATTCAGGAACACGAACGGATAGGATCAAAACATCCATGGTAGAAGCGCAAGAGTGTTAATCAGCACCCAGAATGCCAGAACAACCCTGAACAAGTTGATAAAGGTCCATGAGCCGCCAAATGCGGCAACCTTGTCAGCAAGGCGCTGGCCAAAGGTCAGCCGTTCATGAAAAGTCTCATTGATGTTCTCCGATATTGCAATGCGCTTTGCGATGCGTTTGAGAACGCGTTGTTCTCTTGATGGCAGATCATCGAAACCGGTCTGAAGCAAATGTTCTTGCCGTTGTTGAATGTCACTGTTCATTTTACCTCCGTTTTTCTTTTGTTTTTTTAAAGCATGATTTTGCCGTTTTAGCGCCGCCTGGAGACCACACAACATGCATGAATTTGTAAGGGGATGGAAAAAGCACCGTAAGAACCAGAACCTATCTTTCGCATGAGATTGGCATGGTGCCGATCCGGCAAAGGAGAATACCATGAAGAAACATATGATCATTGCTGCCTCCGTTCTGGCAGCTGGCATCGGCGCTGCCGGCATCACTGCAGCCTCTGCAGCCAATGATGGCGGAGCGAAGGATCAGCTGAGATGCAGGCACTGATGGGTTCTGAAGATTTCGATCACCGATGCCATCAAGGCCGCCGAAACGGCTCATTCGGCAAGGTTGCCGAAGCCCAGTTCGACCTCGAGAAAGGCGCGCCGGCATACGAGATCTCGATCATCGCCGCTGATGGGACCGAACACGACTTCATGGTCGATGCCAATACGGGCAAGGTCGAGAAACTCGCCGCAAATGAAGACCAGAACGGCGCCGAGGAAAACGGCGAAAATGGTGAAAGCGAAGAAGGTGAAAACGGCTAACAATAAGCTTTCTTCAAGCCACCGTCCGGATCGCTTCCGGGCGGTGTGCTTTGTTTCCATCGCTCGGAGTTCACATGGATTTTTCTGATAGCGTCAGACTACAGCCCTCGAGAGGAAAACCAGGATCACCACCATCAGCGCTGGGGCCGCGAGCACAAAGGTGGTTTCAAATCAGTGCGAAGCGTCCATCGTCAGCCTGATCACTCAGCAATTGCTTCCTGATCGCAAGGAACCGCGCCAAGGATAACAGCACCAGAAGCGCACTTGCTGCGACCAGTGCGTATCCCACCATCGCATCCGAGGTCCCTTGCAGTTTCTTTCATGATGATCCTGAACCCCGCTATGGTTACAGCGGTTCTGATCCAACTCAGAAATGTCCGTTCATTGGCAGCATTGTCCTGAAACCGATTGATCATTTTGCGTCTTCTTTCTTCTTCTCTTGCTGCTCGTGATCGCGCCGCGCAGACCACCGCTGACAAGCGTTGTTCACATATTTGCGACAAGCAGCGGATCCATGCCCTCCCCACGTCATGAGATATCGCGAAGGCCACCCTCGGTGCGAATTTGTCCTTGTAGTCCCGTAACCCCTCGAAGTTGTAGAAGTGCGCCCGCCCAGCCGCGAGACAGAGCCCGCTACTCCGATCCCAGATTCTGGGGTGATGAGACGAGTCCAAACCGGTCAGTGGTGCCATACCCACCGAGAATTGCTGAAAGCCTTCCCTGCTTCAATACAAGGATCAGTGCGACAAAAGGAAGTCCATCGTACCCGTGGGGGCACCGGGTCCATGGCGCATGAGATCGATTGTCGCGACTCTTCCTCGTCGATGTCTCGAAGATGTTGGCAGCGCAATAATCCCGGCTTCAGAACGCACCAATGCGGAGCCGGAAGTTCTGAAGATAGTCTTCATCGAACCAACCGAGGGAAAAGCGCTTTTCCCGCATGTTCTTCGCTGAGCCATTCGTCGAAAAATTGCTCTCAAATCGGACAACAGCGATTCAGCATGAGGTGGTGAGAGGATTTCCATCGTCAGGCCATCACGTAGCTGTGTCGCACGATTGGCGAGCCTGTCGAAGTTTGCGCCTTTCAGGTCCCTGAAGGCTGAAATCAGCAAGACTCTTACGACAGCTTCTTCTCCAAGCTTGCTCGACGAAACCGGTATCGACAAACGGGGCAAGATCGTCACTTCGGCTATCTGGTAGAAAGCCGGCCGACAATTTGTTTGTTGTGCTTCCGAGACGAACTCGTCGATCATCGCCTCTGAAAGAGCCCTGTCAACAGGTGGCCCCAATGCCACGAAGATGGCCGTGGCGGCCATACATTATGAATGCATCCCGTTCCGGCGAAAACAGAAACTGCTTATCGCCAATAGAGCAAAATTTGCATCGGGATCGTCCTGACGGTCAATAATGGAACGCAGAAACTCTGCATCGGGGCTTGTCGCAAACCTTGCAGTAGGCTGAGACTACCCCGCGAACGGTGGCATTTTCACGCTTTGTTAACCTTTTGAAGTCCGAAGAGGCGCCCGAGCAGGTCATTCTGGTCGTTGATTGTCCAGTCGCCGGAAAAGCCGAAGCCTTTGCGCAGCCACAACATCGCTTCGAACCCAGCGATCGTCCGGCGCGCCGTTTTGAATGACTGGAAGCAGCCGATCTTGGGCATGTTCTTCTTGACCCGGAAGTGGTCGCTCTCGATGCCTTGCTGGAGGTGCTTCGTGACATAATGTACCGGGCTCGGATGCAGGAGCCCGTCATCGATGGCTGTTTTGATCGTTGAAGGAAACGTGTTAGCGCCATCTGTACCGATCTTACCCGGCGATAGTAGCGGCTCATCCTTGAGCATCTTACGGAAGAAGCGCTTGGCGGCGTCGAGATCGCGCTTCGCGGTGAGCAAGAAGTCGACCGGGTTTCCGTGCTTGTCGATGGCGCGGTACAGGTATCGCCACTTGCCCCGGATCTTGACGTAGGTCTCGTCAATCCTGACTGAGCCACAATGCGGTCGGCGAAACTGGCGTAGGCGCTTCTCGATTACAGGTGCATAGGCGAGGACCCAGCGGTTGATTGTACTATGGTCGACCTCGAAGCCGCGCTCGCGGAACATCTCCTCGAGATCTCTGTAGCTGAGCGGATACCGTAGATACCATGTCACTGCCTGCACGATCAGCCATGCCTCGAAATGCCGCCCTTTGAAATCGTCCTTCGACTGGCGCTTCAGCTTTTCGGCAATGGCATTCAGAATCATGGCTACGCTCCGCTACATCGGGAGCTGAATTTCCACCGTTGTGGTCAACAGCTAGTTAACCAAAAGAATTTGCGACACGCCCGTCAATCTTGTCGCCGATCTTGTTGAAATAACTTTGCTGTCCAGGCAGCCAAGCGCTGAAAAACGTATCAACCGCGCCAGTCGAGATTGACTGATAGATCAGTCCAGTGTCGAGTTGTTTGAGTTCAACCTTGTAACCGATCTTTTCCAGGAGCATCTTACCCAATGCAGTGATGCTGGTCGAACTGCTCCAGGACGTGTAGCCGACTGTGATCGTGTCGTCACCCAGTTCCGGTGCTTGTGCGTGGGCGGCCCCCGTGACAACGCTGAATGCCAAGCCTGCCACCAAAAAAAGTTTACGCATGCATATTCCCCTTTTGCTTTCCCGCCGCCAAATAGCGGTGGCATGTATTGAACCCAGTTTTCAGCGGGCTATGTGGAACTTCCACTCTCTGATATTATACGTGGTAAGCCGCCGATTGCCGCCTGCCGATGTTTCGACACGTCGCTGCCGTCAGTCAACGCAGAAAAAGATGACGTGGCGGCGTCAAAAATATTTACTGGTGCTCGCGGAAAGTCCCGGACTGCGGCGCGCGCTACCTTCGTCCGCGCACCGCACAGACATTGTGCCGCAGATCAAAACGCATGCCGCTACGTTCAAGGACTTCAGCGGCTGACATCCACGACTACGCGCCCTTGCAGTTGGCCGTCAGAGAGACGCTTTGCGACGTCTATGACCTCGGATAGGCCGATTTCGGTCTCTATCTGCGCAAGATTTAGCCCGTCGACCTCCCTGGCGAGTTGTTGCCAGGCCCTTATCCGCTTTTCCCTAGGGCACTCGACGCTGTCTATGCCGGCGAGCGTGACGCCCCGCAATATGAAAGGCGCGACGCTGGCGGGAAAGTCCAGGCTCTCAGCCATTCCGCAGGCCGCGACGATCCCTCCGTATTGATCGAGGCGCAGACATTCGCGAGCGTGCTGCCGCCCAGCGTATCAATTGCCGCAGACCACCTCTCCTTTGCCAGTGGCTTTCCTGGCGTAGAAAGTGTCGATCGCTCGATCACGTCAGAGGCACCAAGTTCTTTGAGATAGTCTGCGGAGCCCAGTTTGCCCGTCGATGCGGTTACCTTGAATCCGCGCCTTGCCAGCAGGCTAACTGCAATCGACCCCACACCGCCAGAAGCACCGGTCACCAAGACCTCGCTGCCCGCTTTAACGCCATGCTGCTCGACAGCAAGCACGCACAGCATGGCTGTGTATCCAGCGGTACCGATCGCCATGGCTTGGCGTGAGTTGAGGCCACTCGGCAGTGGGACAAGCCAATCCGCCTTGACACAGGCCCGTTGTGCAAGGCCGCCCCAATGTCTTTCCCCGGCGCCCCATCCGTTCAGGATGACGGCATCGCCAGGCTTGAACTGCTGAGAATCGCTTTCGATCACCTTGCCACTAAAGTCGATCCCCAGAACCATTGGGAAGGACCGGACGACAGGAGCCTTTCCAGTTACAGCAAGCGCGTCCTTGAAGTTAAGGGACGAGTAATCAACCGCGACGAGAACGTCGCCCATCGGTCGCAAAACTGCGTCATCCAACCCTTCCAGCATGGTCCGATATCCATTTTCGTCCTTGTTCACGACGATGGCTTTGAATTTCATGGCTCTACCTCTTGTTTCATATCGCCGGATCGCATGCCGTGACAGCCTCAGATCTATGCGGCACTATTGGCATCGCGCCATGCAAGTGCCGCCTTTAGCCCCTGCTCCTGTTGGATGCGGAGGAATTCCAGCTTCGCGGGCGCCGCGCTTGTTTCGATCGAGACGTCGATCTCGAATGATCGTGCCAAAGCCTGCCGCAGGCCCATGGCATCCATCGCCTCGTTGATGGCGCGTTTCGTTAGTTTCACAGCTTGAGAATCGGCAGATGCAATTTGCCGCGCGAGTTGGATTGCCTCTTCCTGAAGAGTCTCGTCATCGACCACCTTGGTGACAATCCCTAGTTCATAGGCCCGCACCGCGCTGACCTTGTCGTTGCCTGTCAGCAGAAGCTCTTTTGCGACCTTCGGTCCACTAATCAGTGGCAGCAGCATGGCCATGGTCCCGGAACCGAATTTGACTTCAGGTTCGCCCATGGAGGCCGAACGCCCAGCAACGGTGATGTCGCAGGACAGGGAAAGTTCGAAAGCGCCGCCGATGCAATATCCATGCACGGCCGCGATCGTAGGCTTTGGCGAATCCCAAAACCGCATGATCATATCGAATTTTCTCTTCAACCCAACCCGCTTGACCTCCACATTTATGGGGCCGGAATGGACTTCGCGCAGATCGAAACCAGCGCTGAACGCGCGGCCCTTTCCAGCAACGATAATGACCTTGACCTGCGGGTCCGTCTCCGCGAGCGTGAGCGCCTCTTCTATCTCCTCGACCATTTTGACGTTGATGGCGTTGAGTTTCTCGGGCCGGTTGAGGGTGATCGTGGCGATATTTCTAGCGACCTCGTAGCCTACAGTTTCAAATGGCTTTTCCAAGTGAATATCCTGTCGTCGTGAATAATGAACGTGCTTCTCGCGGCAGATTCGACGTCGTCGCGGAAGGAGGAACTGTCACCGGTTGGATCAAGCGAGCTCAGGATACGTCTTCCAAGTGGGATGATACGATGAGCGCATCCACTGCCATTGCGCCGGCGGGGCCCGCAATAACCGGGTTCACGTCGAGCTCGGCCAAATGCGGCGCCATGTCGGAAACGAGCCAGCTGAAGCGAACGATCGCTTCGATGACCGCGTCTTGGTCCGCGGGCGATGCACCGCGATGGCCTGAAAGAAGGCGTTTTATGCTCAGCGAATCCAGCAACGAGCGAGCCCTCGGCCGGTCGAGCGGGGCGACGTCAAACGCGACATCGGCGAGGTATTCAATGAGCACACCGCCCGCGGCGATCATTACTATCGGCGGCCAGCCGTCCTCGATGATGGCGCCCAGTGCGGGTTCCACGCCCTTCGGAACCATCTCGACAATATTAACGAGCGGGCCGAGGCGAGCCGACATGTCCTCATAGCTTTTTCGAGAGCCGCCGGATCTACGATCCCCAGTACGACACCGCCGACATCGCTCTTGTGCAGGATACCCTCGGTAGCGGTCTTCAATACCACCGGAAAGTTCAAGGAACTGGCCAACTGCCTGATATCGTCGGCATTTCCCGCTGCCTTGCGGACAGGCGTGGATATACCGTAGCGCGATAGCAGGGCGAGGGCTTCGGCCTCCGGCAGCGCGGCATTACGATAGCGTGAAATGGTTGAAATTACGTCCGGCAACACGGGCAGGTCGGCTGGTCTTTGCAAGGCGGCGGGCCGTTTGGGCTGCCATTCGATGAAAAGTCGCAGCGCGCGCAAACCTACCCGCGCGCCATCGAGCACCGGAATTCCACGTTCAGTCAGTGTTGCGGCCAGCGAGTCGTGTTGCACTAGTGAGTAATTGGTGATCACGGCCACGGGTTTGTCAGTTCGGCCATGTGCATCGATGGCGGCGTTGGATACTCCTTCCGAGACATAGTAGCCGTCTCGGATGTTGCAGAAGATCGCACCTGCTGCGGCGTCATCGTCTTCGAGCAGGGCAGAGAGTGAATCGCTAAAGGTCGCCTCAAAATTTGCCGAGCTGCCCCAGGCATCCAGCGGATTGGCGGGTTTGAGGTCCTCGCTGATAATGGCACCTACCTTGTTAAGGGTCTCCGGCGACGGAGATGCGTAGGTCAATCCGACTTTCTCGGCTAAATCGACGACGAGTTCACGCTCGCCTCCGGAGTCGTGAACGGCGACCAACCCGCCCTTCGATGCCCGGCGGGGCTGCTGGAACAGCAGCATCGTTGCCGCAAGTTCGTCGAGGTCATCGACCTGAATAGCGCCGAAATGGCGGAAGATGCCGGAATAGACCGCATCGGTACCTGCTATCGCGCCTGTGTGGCTGAGTGCCATTTCCGCGCTTTTCGCAGTACGTCCGACCTTTAGCACGATGACGGCAACATTGCGGTTCGCTGCTTCTTCGAGCGCGAGTGCGAATGTCTGCGGATCGCGGATGGACTCGATGAAAAGGCCCACCGCTGCGATGGCCTCGTTTCGAACCATGTGACATAGGTAGTCAGCCGTCGTGGTGACCATTTCCGCGCCGGACGAGATGATGGTTGCAAACCTCAGGCGGGTGTCGTTGTGAGCGAGTGCGCCGAAAACCGATCCTGATTGCGATATCAAGCCCAATTTGCCTGAGGGCATCGGCTGCAGTGCCGGAAATCCTGCCACTCGAAGGCCGATTTCGTTATTATAAAAGCCCATGCAGTTTCCGCCGCAGATCGCCATTCCGGCGCGTTCGGCGATCGAGCGCAGCCTGTCCTTCAGGTCGGGCGCGTTCGGACTTACACAGGACGCGAATATCGTTGCGGCCCGCGCGCCATGCTCCGCTGCAGCCGTCAATGCGTCTTCCAAGCGGTCGTTGCCGACGCCGATGACAACATGATCGACCTTCGTTGGCAGTTGCCTGAGGTCCGGGAAAGCCCGCAAGCCTGCAATCTCGGGATACTGAGGATTGATAGGAAAAACCTCGCCGGCGTAGTTGCCCGCTTTGGCCATGGAGACCATGGCACTGCCGAGGCTCCCAGGACGCGCGGATGCTCCAAGCAACGCGATGGAACGTGGCGTCAAGAGTGCCGAAAGGCTTTCATTTGAATTCAGCGGTAGAGGCCGCGAAGGTGCTTCAATAGCGTTCGTTATCACGATTGCAATGCCCTCAAATTTTCTTGCGCGAGAACCCGATTTTTCGAAGCATCTTGCCTATAACAGCGAATAGCATCGACGTGAGCGATCAGGTAGAATTCATTTATTCACAGCAATTCAATGTCTTACTTGCGGAAGTGTCAACTTGGCTAATCATTGCGCCTAGACGTCAAAATTTTCGACATCAGGTAGAGAATATGACTCGGTTTGGCTATATTGACCGAACGCTTCGATGGATCGGCGATTTTCCCGGATGACAAGCCCGATAGCAAGGATTCAGACTCAATGGCTCGATTTCGATATCAGTTACCTCCGCTCAATTACTTCGTTGCATTCGAGGCTGCCGCCAAGCACTCCAATTTCACTGAAGCGGCCCGCAGCCTGAATGTGACGCGAACCGCTATCAGCTATCAAATAAAAGCCATTGAGGGCTTCGTTGGAAAACCTCTTTTCCATCGCCTGAACCGTTCGGTTCGGCTTACAAGCGAAGGCGAGAAACTGTTCAGCGTTGTTTCTCGCAGCCTTGAGGAAATACTCGATACCGTTCACGATATTGAGAATGGTACGCGGGAAAGTTCCCTTGCCGTCACCATGACAACGGGATTCGCCGCATACTGGTTTCTGCCACGTATCAGCTCATTTCGCGATCAGTACCCATCCATAGAGGTAAAGATGGTAGTCACCGACCGCTATGTAAATCTCGACGAGGAAAACATTGACGTCGCGATCCGGTACTATCGCGACGATTTGATTGATCCGAATGCAGGTGTTCTCTTCCGCCATCAGATAGCACCGACCTGCAGCAAAACCTATGAGACAAGTTTGGATGCAAATTCTACGGCCGAAGATCTTCTCAATGAGAAGCTCATCTATCTTGAAGGTCGCAAATTTGATGCGCGCTCGAAATGGCGAAGCTGGTTTAGGCAACATGGCATACAAGTTTCGGAGATGCCTCGGGGAATCTCAGTCGATGACTATGCGGCATTGATATTGGCCTGCGAATCCGGGGCTGGTGTCGCGTTGCTTGGCCCCCCCCTCATCACCGAGCAACTGGCCACTGGAAGTCTCCGACAGCCGACGTCATTCGCACCCTTTCCTATTGGAAGCTTCTGTCTAAAGACAGTATCTCTACGCCCGCCCAACAAAGCAGTCCTTTGCTTCATCGAATGGATCGGGCGCTACGCAACTGATTCGGAAAAAGAGTAGTCAGGAGAACCTACAATGCGTACTCCCCAGATTGTAGTCTGAGATGGCTCATCCATCGATGTGGGTGGTCCAGTCGCTCCAGAGGAGGCACCTTTCAGCCAGGCGCGTGAGTAAGGAACGGCGGGAGATGGCCCGGCTAGCGCCTCTGCTGCTTTTCGAACTCGACGGGCGACAGCATCCCGTTCCTGACGTGCTTTTGTTTCGGGTTGTAGAACATCTCAATGCCGTTCGGCCTCCGTTTGGGGCAGGCCTCCCCGGGTCGGGGTTCCCAAATCCTATTCCACATGAAGTGCGTTTATGATGGCCCAAGCCTGCCGCGCCAACCGAAAATTGTGCGCGCGCAACCAAACTCAAACTGACAGCCCCCGCTTTAGCATAACAATTTCCGTAATTGTTGATTTGCGCTGAGAAGTGACCCGGTATTTGCGCCGAGAATTGACCCGCCTGTTAGATATGTTTCGGGTCTTGGGTCGTGGTCAAGTTCCTGTTCTTCTCCTTTGCTGGTTTTGGAGTTCATGGGCGGGCTTTGTTCCTGAAGCGGAAGCTGTCGTTTCCCGGATCAAGGGATGTGGCAATGATGGGTCAGGCGATCGGTAGCGCCGTCGTCATCTTGGCGTCGCCGAAGACGCTGGCCCGTGGCTGAAGCTGAGGTTGGTGGTGATGATGACGCTCGTGTGCTCGTAGAGCTTGCTGAGCAGATGGAACAGCAGCGCGCCGCCTGATGCGCTGAACGGCAGGTATCCCCGTTCATCGAGGATCACGAGATCGGAGTGGGCCAGTCAGTTAACGAAATTGCCCCGGTCGCCCTGGGCCTTCTCCTGCTCAAGCAGATTGACCAGTTCGACGGTGGAGAAGAAGCAAACGCGCTTTCGATGATGCTCGATGGCCTGCACGCCGATCGCGGTTGCGATGTGCGTCTTTTTCCGGTTCGGGCCTGCCGACAAGCACGATATGTTGGCGTCATCAATGAAGTCGCAGCGATGCAACTGTCCTTTGAGCCTCGTTGATCTCGCTGCTTGCAAAGTCGAAGCCGTTGAGGTCGCGATAGGCGGGAAAGCGTGCGGTCTTGAGCTGGTAGGCTGTCGATCTGACTTCGCGTTCCGCGGTCTCGGCCTTGAGGAGTTGCGACAGGATCGGAATGGCGGCCTCGAAGGCCGAGGCGATCCCTGCTCGGTCAGTTCACCAACAGCCTGGGCGGGCCGTGCATCTTCAACTGCCTGAGCATGATGACGATCGCGCCGCTTTGCTGGATTATGACGCATGGCGTACCTCCGTCTTCCTCAAGGCATCACTTAGCGTTCGACATTGGCCTTGGGCTCGTTGTTGGCGACGTCAGGACCTGAGCACGCTGATCGTGGGCGGCGTGAAGGATTTGCCGTCGACGAGGCGATGAAGCAGGTTGAGGATGTGGGTCTTTGTGGGCGCGCCAGACTGCAACGCCATGTCGTCAGACAGCACCGCCTGCTCGTCGTGCTGAAGGACCAGCGCCAGGATGTCGACCATCTCGCGATCACCGCCGGACTTCTTGAGCAGGTGTTGCTGCAAGGTTCTGAAGGCGTCGGAAGTTCGCTAAATGGCGCGCCGTTGCGCAGAGCGCCGACACGTTGCACTACGGCTAGATAGTGCCGCCAGTCATGAATGGCGGGCCGATCATGGGAGCGATCGATGATGCGGCGATGCTCGCAGACAATTTGGCCCTCCGCCGCCACAACGACACGATCCGGGTAAACGCGGAGGCTCACGGGCCGGTTGGCGAACGACGCCGGGACGCTGTAGCGATTGCGCTCGAGATGGACGAGGCAGGTCGGGGTGACCCGCTTGGTGTACTCGACAAAGCGATCGAACGAACGGGATACCGGCATGAGCGTGTGTGCTTCATCAGCCCAGATATCGGCAATGGTGCCGCGCATCTGGCCATGCGGTGTCTGAGCCCAGAGTTCCTTGCAACGCCTCTCCAGCCAATCGTTCAAGGCTTCCAGGGTCGGAAAGCGCGGGATGGGTTGCCACAGTCGATGACGGGCGTCCTGGACGTTCTTCTCGACCTGTCCCTTCTCCCAGCCGGAAGCCGGATTGCAGAACTCCGGTTCGAAAAGATAGTGGCTCGCCATGGCCATGAAGCGGACGTTGACGTCGCGCTCCTTGCCGCGGCCGACCCTGTCGATCGCGGTTCGCATGTTATGGGATGGACGCCTCCCTCCGAACCTTCAGAATGAAGGGCCAGCTAAAGGAGGAAGTCATGACATTCGAATTGCTAGCCATCGATCTCGGAAAGTCGTCATTCCATCTGCACAGCATCGCTTCGGATGGCACTATTCTTTCGCGTAGAGTTAGCCGATCGAAGTTGGCTGAGACAGTGAAAGCGATTGCCCCGAAGACGGTCGCGATGGAAGCCTGCGCCAGCGCTCACCATTGGGGGCGGCAATTCAAGGGTGATGGACGAGGGGTTTTGCTGATCAATCCTCGCGTCGTGAAGCCCTTCGTGCGTGGCTCCAAGAACGATGCGGTCGATGCAGCGGCGATTTATGAAGCGGCGACACGTCCAACCATGCGGTTCGTACCGCTCAAGTCGACCCCACAGCAAGACCTTCAGTCGTTACACAGAATTAGAGAGCGTCTGATCGTTCAGCGTACATCGCTCATCAATCATGCACGCGGCCTTCTCGCCGAATATGGAATCATTTTGCCGCAAGGACCGTGGCGTTTTGCATCCCAGGCACCCTCGGCAGTCGAGGACGCGGCCCTCTCCGATCTCGGGCGAGAGCTATTCCTCGAACTCCTCGACCAGCTCACCGATGTGAATGACCGAGTTGGCCGGCTCGACAGGAAGATTAGCGAGATTTGTCGTGAACGAGAAGATTGCCGTCGTCTGTCCGAATTGCCAGGCGTCGGTCCGATCATTGCAACGGCACTCGTTGCTAGCGTGGAGGACGGACGTCACTTTAAATCCGGGCGAGAGCTGGCGGCAGGATCTGGGCTGGTCCCGCGACAATATACGGCTGGCGGCAAACCACGGCTTGGCGGAATTGGCCCGCCGAGCGGAGCCATTATCTACGTCGCCAGATGATCCATGGCGCACGCGCAGTTATCAGCCGGCCTGCCAGTCACGACGATCGCCGATCGCAATGGCTGAAAGAGCTCGTCGCTCGCCGGGGATTTAATAGAGCGATCGTGGCGCTTGCCAACAAGACCCGCGGGTAGCATGGGCGCGCTCGCGACAGAGACGCTATGCCGCACAATAGTCGATTGCCAATCGTTGCCTATAAGGCAATGATGAATGCAGTAAGAACTGATGGCGTAACGGCACGGGCCGCAACTTCGGATCTGATCTACGACAAGGCCACAAAGGCCGATCATGTTATGAGGACAGAGGTAGCGGACTCCCATCAAGGCCAGGAGCGTGATCGCTCCAGTGTTAGGCCGGATAGATTCACGCATCAATGCCGAGTGCCGCCAAATGTTCATCTCGCCCGGAGGCGTCCATAGATTGTCGTAGATGCCGCGCCGGGGATGCCGCCGAAGACGCGGAAGGCATGATTGTGGGCGTCGAACAGCATCTCGGCCAAGTGCAGCAGATAGGCCGGCACGATGGAAGCCTCCAGTAGCTCAGCTTGTATGTGCAACCTGCAGCTTGGTGCGCTCATTGCCGATGATCGCCCAATCCTCCGGACCAGTCCAGATTGGAATGCCTCGCCGGGTTCGAAGGCCAGCGCTCGAAGGTGCCACGACCGGACGTTTGCCGTTCTCTGCCAGTCTGCTCTCCATTCTCGGGCAAAGGCGGCAGCCGGCAATATGACCCGTCGTAACGAGGCTTAGCAGATCAGCATGGAGCTGTTTGAGAGTGCACTTCTGCTTGCAGGGCTTGGCTTCCGTCTTCAGCCAGGCCGATAGCCGGTCCGCGAAAGGATCGAGTTTGCTCGGCCTGTCTGGGACCTTGAACGTTGGCTCCACGCCGTCGGAGCGCAGATGCTTGCGGATGGTGTTCTGGGAGAGGCCAGTGCGCCGTGAAATGTCCCGGATCGAAAACTTGTCTCGAAAATGCCAGCGACGGATAACGCTCAGTAACTCCATGTCGATCACTCCAGAGCCCTCGCTGCGAAAAGCAAGGGACGGTTCCAAACATGGGTCAAATTCTCGTGAAAATATCCCGCGATACCGGGTCACTTCTCAGTGCAAATCAACACCGTAATCTATCGCACTTCGTCGTGGCCGACGAGGAGTAACCACGTGTTCGTATATTTCACTACATCCGCCCGAGGACAGGCCCACTTTACCAGAAAGGTGCTTCCCGCCATCCACAAACAACGTCTCGCCTGTTATATAGCCTCTCTGACGAGGCAAGGAATGCAACACAAGTGGCAACCTCGCTAGCATTGCCCATTCGGGTTATCGGCAATGCCGCGATTGCTTCCGTTAGCTGGCTGGGTTCGTAGTTCAGCAAGCCGCTGGTATCGATTATGCCAGTGCGGCTGCATTGACGTTTATTCCATGCTGAGCCGTTCGGCGCAAGCGTCTTGTCATATTTGTAACACCAGCTCTTGCAGCAGCTGCGTGGACGTAACCAGGCGCTCCTCCATCTATCGACAACCCTGTGTTGATGATCCTGCTGAAGAGCGGCGGGTGATAAGGTACCTTGCGAAGGCGCGAGACATGAGCCATGTGCTAGTTAGATTGAGATCTACGGCTACGAAACCCATTTGGAGAAATATCGATGGCCCTAGCCGCAAACTGGCCGCCCGCGTTATTCACCAAAATGTCGATGTCACACGGCCAGCGTCGCTAAGCTCGTCAAAGAGCTGTGCGGCTTGATCGTCACATCCGAACGTTCACCTGCCTCCATTGGGCAGAGATGCCAGCGGAGGTCAGGGTGTTCGCCGCGGCTGCAAGTGTTGCCTCCGATCTAGAGGCAAGCACCACGTGGCACCCAGCCTTCCAAGCTCTTGCGCAATGGCGAAACCGATACCGGTTCCACCGCCAGTGATGAGTGCAGAACGCCCCTGAAAAAGGGAGCTGCTGAAGATGCTTTGCATTCTAGTGACCGCTCCCTACCGCGCAACCCTACAACATGCTTGATAGTCGCGCAGACCGACGCGCCGCCTGCCCAACCGTCCTCATTGCTGAAGCTGGAATTTTTTGCCACTCGGCTTCGTATTTCGAAGGTAGGCCGCAGCCTCCTCATCGTTGAAAATGACAACGTCCTTCAGGTTTTCCGGATATGTCTAAACCGCTCCGCTTCAGCCATCTGCTTTCGCCGCTGACTTTTCAGTACCGGACCATAGGCACCAATCGGAATGAGCCGGTCCTGTGCCTCTTCACTGATGGCGTAATTGATTATCTCCATAGCGAGATCCTTATAGGAGAGCCCTTCTTCTCCCCACGGTATGACAAAGGCATTTCCCCACGTACCAGACCGAAGTTCCGCAGCGACAGGAGCACTATTATTCCGGGCATCTAGGATGCGGCCGTTCAGAGCCATTGCGACAGCAAACTCACCAGTTGACAGCAACTGGGGCAGCTGAAGCCCCTGATGTCCACCAAACAGCAACGCTCGGCTTTATCTCCTCCAACTTCTGGAACATGGGCCGTACTTTATCCTCCGTGACGGGGTACACGCTTTCAGGCAGGACGCCCTGCGGCGCAGTGCTGCCTCATAATTATAGTACATCCCGTGAAAACAGGCTTCTAGGTCCCGGGAAGTACAAGCATTCAGAAGTCTTCCCATGTCCGAGAGGGCCCTGTCTTGTGTAAATACATCCGTATTGTAGGCAATTACGGTAGAACCGGTGCTTGTGTGAACACCATTTTCAGCATACCCAGCTTCCCGCGAGGTCCTCGTTTTTGATTATGCACCGTAGTCCATGGCCTCCAGAGAGCCATCATTGCCTGCTGGTAGAGCCATTGCCCTCCGACGGTAGATCCTCCTGCACCCAACCGAACCTGAGCATGATTTTCGCATATACCCGTGGGCGATGCTTCACCGGAACAGCTATATCTTTGCATGCAAGGAAAGGCTCACAAACGCCGCCCGTTCCATCACCTGCAATGTCCCCCCAGAGCAAAAACAAATGGTCGAGAGGGTCGGCTTTTGCGTTCCGTCGAACCCCCACAGGCAGTGCGGTTGCGATGCCTGCCGCCGCGCCGACCCGGAGAACATTTCTTCTCTGATCATGGACTTCCTCCTCTTTAGTGTGTGCCTGTTTCTGGTCATTAGAGCAGGCGCGCGGTGCAGAGCTCCCATGAGACCCAGGCCGCAGCTCTCTACAAGAGATGGGACAACCGCATCGAGCGCATCCAGACCAGCTCTCCGGATATCAGGCGGAGACGCACGGCGGACAACTCGCCCAGATAAACAGTTTCCAGACTGCATCGATACGGAAAGCATCGCCGACGGCTACTTGCAAATCCTCTGGTCAGACAAGCAGATGCGCCATCATTCGCTCCGAAGCGCCCGAGTGCGCGGGAACTCGGAATAATTGACTGCCAGCCGCACATTAATCGCCTCTCTGCTTCGCGAGAAACGACGGTGACTGGAAGCACGTTCGGTGCTTAAAAATTTCGCGACGAATACATTCTTCGGACGCTGGTATAGCTCAGCTGGTGTTCCTATCTGCTCAAGGCGGCCACCATTGAGCACCACAATCCTATCCGGCTGACCAGCGCTTCTTCCTGGTCGTGGGTAACATATATTGTCGTACGCCTTGTCTGTTCGTGCAGACGGCGTATTTCCGCTCACGTGCTGCGCAGTTGGCGATCCAACGCGCCGAGCAGCTCATCCATCAGGAGAAGGTCGGTTCTATAATGATGGCTCGTGCCAGCGCGACCCGTTGCTGCTGTACCGAAGCTCACGGATTGCTCTTTTTTCGAAGCCATTCCAGCTGCCATTTCGAGCCGCCAGAACACGCTGCTTAATTGTGGCCGGCCTTCGCGTCGAACCGGAGGCCGTACGCGATGTTGTCAAAGACGTCCATGTGAGGAAAAGCGCATGGTTTGAAACATCATGCCGATGTTTCGATTTACGCGGCAACAAGCTCGTTACGCGTCTCTCAAACGAAGCTGTCCGCCGTCCGGCAAATGGCGGCCGCTATGTTCAGTAGCGTCGTCTTCCCTTCCCGAAAGACCCAGCAAAGTGAAAATTCGCCCGCATGGATGTGTGTGGTCGGATGAAGGGCCGGAATTGCTCCGAAATTCTTGAGCACCCCGTAAAGAGTGTACCCGAAGCGCCCTGTATTTTTCACTCATTTGTCTGCTGTCCTTTGCGGCGCGAGAACGAACGATCCCGAAGAGCACGATCGTCACGGCTAGGATTGCAGTCAGACAACCTGTGTGGGTAAACTCCACACGAATTTGCTCAAACAGCTTAATCGGAAGAGATCTTTGCTCCTGTTCCGGCGAGAAATGTCGAAACCGACCTCATCAAGGAAGTGATGAACGCGAAAGCTGCGCCCGCAAAAGACCTGGCTTGATTGCCGGCATTGTAACGGTTCGAAATGCGTAGAGATGCCCGGCTCCCCAAGCCGGTAGCCGCTACGCAGGAGCGGCTGGTCAAATCGCGCGAGTGAGACGCCAGTATTCAGCGCTGCAGACGGAAGACACAGCAAAGTGTGCGCCAGTGCCAAACCCAGCACGCTTCCTTGAAGGCCCACCAGGCGCATCATGTAGTACAAGGCAATACTGGTCATTATGACTGGAACAATCGTGGCGCCAGCATCAGCCCCGTGACGATGCTCCTGGTCATCCTTGTGGCTCGCGCCAGCCCGGGGGCCGCAAGAGTGCCGATGACCAGTGAAAGGGTTGTGGCAAAAGCCACTTCAACACTCGTAAAGACCGAGCAGATCCATTCCTGATCGCCAGAAAAGCCACGTACCAGCGGGTTGAATATTCTTGTGGAGGTATCTTGATGAAGGATGATGCAGTAGAGGCCGGAACGACGGCGAATGGCAGAAGCAGGAATGCGAGGACTATTGCGCCAATTACCTGTGGGGTGAACATGCCGAGGTTTCGTCTGCTCATCGAACGGCTACCACCTGCTTGAGTGCGACGAACCGGCTGGCGAGGGTCAGGATAGCCAAGATGATGCCAAGGAGGATGAACGATGCGGCGGCGGCCAGGGCCAAACGAGGCGCTCATTGACAAAGTTGTCTATGAGCATAGCAACAATGAATTGCTCAGACCTCCAAGTAGTGAAGGGGGTCACATAGAAACCAAGCGACATAAGGAAGACGAATAATGCCCCAGTCAGAACACCATTAAGCGTTAAAGGAAGATATACATTACAGAATGTTTGCAACTGAGACGCACCAAGACCATCACTCGCACGTAAAATTCGCCGATCTACCTTCAAAATAGACGAATAGATCGGGAGAATTGCATATGGCAGCAAAACGTGGACCATGCCTAAATAGACCGAGAAATCGTTAAACAGGAGCTTCAGCGGCTTTTCCGCTATTCCGAGGAATGAATCGTCCGTTCACTGGCCCGTTCCTCTCAGAAGAAGCATCCAGCTGAAGGCTCTAACCAGAACGCTTATCCAGAGAACTAGAACACAGTATAGCGCCACCGAGAGTGCTGCACCGCGTAACTTCGACAGCAAAGAGCGGCGGGGTAGGCGAAAGTACCAAAATCGCTGTTACGGCCTGTGGCGAGCTTGGTCGTGTTGTAGAAAACCGTTAGAAAAACTTCATCTGACAGCAACGTAGCATAAGCCGAGAAGGCGCCCCTTCCCCCTCGAAACTTATCGATAGAAGCATGCAAAGCGGAATTGCAAAACAGGCGATCAGGAAGATGATCGCAGGCAAAAGCAACAACCAGCTTATAGCGGCCGCGCGAAGCTTCCCGACCGCGGCGTTGTTCGAGTAATTCAGCAGGCCCGTCGCTGGAGAGATCCCGTTATCAGTGCTACCAGCCTGTGTAGACATCGAGGCCCCGCCGCTTAATTTGACCTCCAATTACGACGCGCTGTATCTCAGAGGTGCCCTCCCAGATTCGATCCACTCGGATGTCGCGATAGAGACGCTCCACTGGGCATTCGCGCATGTATCCACGTCCACCCAAAATCTGAAGAGCCTTGTCGATCACGCGGCCGGCCATTTCAGAGCAGAACAGTTTGAGCGCACTGGCACGAGCGTGGAAGATCTTCTGGTCGAGCCCGCGATCCATTTCCGCCGCCAGTCGATAGAGCATCGACTTTGCGGCATAGACATCGACCGCCATGTCCGCCAGCATGAACTCAATTGATTGGAAATCTCGGTTGCGCGGCCAAACTGAATACGCTCATTCGCAAATTCGTTAGCAACCTCAATGCGCGAGTCGCTCCACCGAGGGTATGGCAGGCAATCTGTAAGCGCGCTTCAACGAACCAGCGTTTGGTCAGCTCAAACCCCTGCCCGACGCCGCCAAGCATTTTGTCTTCATCGAGCATAAGGTCTTCAAAACGCACTTCTGCATGGTCGAAGGCGAAATTGTGCATGAACTTCGGCGACCGAAGGTGGACCACTTCTGAGGGTTGTCCACGAGAAGCAACGTGGGCTTGTCGGGATCGCCATCCACATGGGCGTGAACGATGACGAAGTCGGAAGCATTGTACGGCGTGACAGCCATTTTTCGCCGTTCAGTTTCCACCGGCCTTTTTCCAACAGTGCATCGTCATGACCGCGCGATTGTCCAGAACCGGAGATTTAGCTCTGTAATCGCAAATGCGCCGCGCCGTGTGCCATTGATAGAAGGTGCTAGGTACTCCTGTTTTCTGCTTCTTCGTTCCATACTTCAATGAAACGGAGGTCACCACATCAGGTCAAGGCCGTTTGTCGCTCGCAACTGCTCCTCGATAACAGCTGGCTCGAGCATCGTAAGCCCCATTCCGCCATCTTCTTTAGCGTGGTTGATGCCGGCAAGCCCCACTTGACCACTTCTTCCCGCGGCTTCCGCCGCTCTTCAGGCAGCTCGCCATGCTCGTCTGTCATGAGTTCCAACGGTGCGAGGACTTTTTCGAAGAAATCACGCCCAAGCTGTGCGAGTTCGATTTCTTTCTTTGTGAGTGAAATGTCCATTATTTCTTCGATTTCGGAATTATTAGTGCATCTACGGCGGCTGCCTCCGATACATTCGCTATGATGGGGTTGACATCGGCTTCAAGATCTCATCGGACAGTACGTCAACCATGGTGGAAAAACGCCGAGATCAGGATGGCCAGACTCTCGATATCGACGGGCTGATTTCCACGTACTCCCTCCGAGGAGCCGATATGACCGAAGCTCCCTCAAGAGCCTCGTCGCCTCTTCCCGCGGATAACGGTGCAAGTGACGCGACGCTGTCACCAGATGCTCGATGAATATGCCACCGGCAGAACCACGACCATCGGACCGAAACATGGGTCGACGATCGCGCCCAGCCTATCTCCACCCGGGCGTCGCCATGGCTGACACCAGCACTTCTGCGCCTAAGCGCATCGCCAAATCGCCATATGCCGCTTCGATGTCCGACTCGTTCGCAGAGCCAGATGCACTCGGACCTCCGATTTGTGCGCATGCCCGCTGGCTGTCTTCATGATGACAACAGGGTAGCCGATTTTCCCGCTGCCTCCAAAGCCCCCTGTAATGTTGAAGCACGCTCGGCAAAAACGGTTTTGATGCCGAAATCAGCTAAAGAGCCAAGCCGTCGTGCTCCGGCAGGGTTGCTCCAGAGATCAGCCGGGAGCGCCATTTTTCGACTCTCCTGAAGGTGCAGCGTGCTCGTACTTCTCGCGGCGGCATACGCGATCTCGCCATTGCGATGCATGGCGAAAAGCCAAAGGCTTCACGCGTGCCTTCGATGACGGGAATTCCGTCTTCGGCGAGATCCAGCGCCAATATCGAGTTCGTCGTTTTCGAATAATTTGTTGCAATAGCAATCGGCTTTTCCGTATGCGCGGCGATCGCGCGGATCGCCGCCGCCACACCGGTTGAATACCAGTAGTCATCGCGAACATCAGAGAAGAAGATCAGAGCCGAGACGGAAGGATCCGAGAGCAGCGCTCGCAGGGCGCCTTCATATCTACTTGTGAAGTCACGAGGGTTCCCCACGCATCTAGTGGATTTTCCGCCACGAGGCCCGGATCGAGAAATGGGCAGATCAGTTCGCAGGTTGCTGGCGATTTGCCGCGAACACAATCCCCAGTCGCTCCGCGACATCAACCACTAGTTCGCGCTCGCCACCAGATCAATTGCATACTAGCGAGTGCTCCTACTGGCGAGCGTTCGCGGCTGGTCGCCTGAAGTGTCGCAACCAACTCATCCAGATCGTCGACAACAATCGCGCCGTGACGGCAGCAGAACGCCAGAACGCCCTATCATTACCCGCAAGTGCGCCCGTATGGCTCAATGCCATTTCCGCGCTCCAGGCAGTGCGCCCCACCTTCAAGATAACAACCGGTATATTTAAACAAACTGCGCAATCGAGCGCACTTGCAAACCTTGCCGGCTCTCTGATCTGTTCTACGAATAGACCCAAAACCCGCGTTTCAGGCTTGCCGAAGCGACCATTCCACATAGTCTGCTATTGTGGCACCGAGTTCGGAGCCGCTCGACACGCAGACCACAAAACCAGACGCCGTTCATTATGAGCAAAGGGCCGAGAAGGCGGCCCCCGATTGCGCAATGTAGGCCACGCCACCGCGCCTCAGCCCGGCAGGAGATAAATCCGGCGATACGCAATCCTATGCCTGGATTATAGAGAACCCCATGGAGTTGGGGCCACAGAATGACACCCCGGCGCGATTTGCCTTATCCGCCAGCAGCGCGCGACGGCGGTTCAACATCATTCTCCAGATGGGCAGAGCCAAACACGACTATGGCCTTAGCGCCGTGCCCGAGTTACCTGGTCGAACACCTCTTCGAGGTGAAGGTTTGCAACAGCGATAGCCACAGATCAGCCGTCTCAGGCAATGCGTCGAGACTTGGGAAGCAAGGTAGTCCTTCAATCTCGACATAGTTTGGATTAACCGGGTATATTCGCCCAGCAAATCCGTCGATCCGGCTCATCTGGACCATCGCTAAACCATTAGATGATGGGCGCGGCGACGCACCGACAAGGGCGACACTTTGTGGCTTCAGAAGTGCGTCGGCAAGTTTGGGCGCTATTTCTGGCATTTGGCACGGTGCGTTCATTTGAAGGACATCGTCTATTCGGGCGGTTTTGAGCTGTGAAGGGAGCAAGAATCGCACAAAATAAGTCCAACTTCCCCGGAAATTGCTTTTGCCGTCTGACTGCCCTATTCATACTGTTAGGACCGGCTTCAAAAGTACCATTCTAGACGTATAATTATCGAATATGGACGCCAAGCCCACGCAGCATGACCATCCCGGGTGACCTTGCCCCGTTGAAATAATCCATTTTGAAGTAAGCTCTGGCCCATTGCTTCTGGCGGATACCATGCTCGACAATGCAGCTTTGAAAGACCTTTTGGGAAAGAAGTGGTGACGCCCGCAGCAAAGCGGCGAACTGTTGCGCATCTGATGAACCAACATCGGATGAGCGAACGGCGGGCGTGTAAAGCCATCGGCTTTTGCCGCATGACAATCCGCTACGAAACCAGCCGCGGCGACGATCAGGGCCTTCGCGAGCGCATGAAGGCGCTGGCGCATGAACGCCGCCGCTTTATTATCGACGCCTTCATGTGCTGCTCAGGCGCGAGGGGACACCTTGTGAACCACAAGAAGCTCTTCCGGCTCTATCAGGAGGAGAAGCTGACCGTGCGCAAGCGCGCGGTGGCCGGAAGCGAGCGATAGGCACACGAGCACCGATGCTGATCTGATCCCGATGGTCGCAGGCTCCGGGTTCTGACGGTCGTAGACGATTGCACCAGAGAATGCAGGCCTCGTCGCCGATACATCGCTTTCCGGTCTGCGGGTTGCCCGTGAGCTTGATCGGATGTCGAGGAACGTGGCAAACCCATGATGATCGTCAGTGACAACGGCAGCGAGTTCACTAGCAACGCGATCCTGCAACGGACGGATCGGGCCAAGGTCGATTGGCATTACATTGCGCCTGGCAAGCCGATCCAGAACGCCTTCATCAAAAAGCTTCAATGGCCGGCTGCGCGACGAGTTGAATGAAACGCTCTTCTCGTCACTGACCCATGCTCGATCAGCGCTTTCAAACTGGCGCAGCGATTACAACGATGACCGACCGCATTCCGGCCTCTCGGCTGGCTGACACCGACCGAGTTCGCTCAGAACGTCAACCCGCGACGCGATGCGGTGCTGCGCAGCCGAAATGGCTCCGCACCGCAACTCGCCGCGACCGCCCCAAATACAGCAACCAAAAACCGCTGGAGCGAACTCAAAACTGGATAAAACTTGGGGGCAAGGTCGAGGGCATGCCACACCATTCTAAAGAAGTTTGTCGGGTGCGTATTGCGTTTGGTCGGGGTGCAGATCGAAAGCAGGCATCAGCCGCATAGACTTGTTACTGTCCCCGGACGGTTGCCGCCTTTCCCGGGTGGGTGACCAGCCGAACATCTTTCGATATGCCCGCGAAAAATTTGGATAAGATCCAAAACCGCAAGCATCGGAGATTGCAACGAGGTCTAGTCGCGTCGAACGCAATAGCTTTCTTGCCCGGGAAAGCCGGATCGTCATGTAGATGTCCGACGCCGTATCCGAGAAATACCTCTCGAATAGGCGGTCCAACTGACGACGGGAAAGCCCGACGAGTTTTGCGATTTGCTCAATCGATATTGGGTTTTCGATGTGCTGCTCCATAAATCGGCAGGCATCATGGATGGATGTCGGTAGCTTTCCATCAGAGAGCACCATAAGTCCACTTTGCGACTCTTTCTCGTCTCGCATCAAAGGGGCTTGCAGCAAGTTCGCGCAACGAATAGCGACGTTTATTCCAAGATCCGTCTTGATAAGATGAAGCATGAGATCGAGGCTGGATAATCCTCCCGCACAACTCACCCGTTTTTCGGCGAAAGTGAAGACATTGCTGACAAAACTCACATTTGGAAAAAGTTTGGCGTACACTGGAAGATTAGCGTAGTGCGCCGTGACACTGTGCCCGTCAAAGGCACCACTGAGTGCGAGGTGAGGTGGACCCGCCTGCTGAGACAGTTTGGCGGCTTGGCTAAGGTGGATCAGGGGTTGGTTTCTACGCCGCCAACTGCTCCGTCATTTCCGCCATAGCATAGACTTCGTCGGGTGTCCTGCCGCCGAAGGTCGAGTGTGGGCGTCGCCGGTTGTAATAGTCTATCCAGGAACCGATGCCGCTGCGGCTTCGCTTCCGGTCTCGAAGGCGCTGAGGAAGACGCATTCGTATTTGAGACTGCGCCACGGCTCCGCTCGATAAGAAGACGTTGTCCATCCAGCGGCCGCGCCCGTCCATCGAGATGCGGATCCCGGCATCCTTCAGCGTCGTGGTGAAGGCGAAGCTGGTGAACTGGCTGCCCTGATCGGTGTTGAAGATGTCGGGTCGGCCGTGACGGGCGATCGCCTCTTCGAGGGCAGCGACGCAGAAGTCGGCATCCATCGTGTTCGACAGCCGCCAGGCCAGCACCTTGCGGCTGAACCAATCCATGATGGCGACGAGGTAAAGAAAGCCGCGCCGCATGGGGATATAGGTCACGTCGGCGCACCAGACCTGGTTGGGTCGCCCGATCGCCAGGTGCCGCAGCAGATAGGGATAGATGCGGTGCTGCGGATGCGGCTCGCTGGTCTTGGGTGCCTGGTAGATCGGCGACAGGCCTATTCTGCGCATCAGCCGCCGGACCCGCTTGCGGCCGGCGCACCAGCCCTGACGACGCAGGTGCCGCGCCATCTGCCTGGAGCCATACCAGGGCATCTCCATGAATGCCTCGTCGATGACGCGCATCAGTTCGAGGTTCTTGGGCGTCTCGCCGGCGGGCTGGCGATAGAACGACGCCCGCGAGATCGAGACCAACTCGCACTGGCGGCGGATCGAGAGCCGTTTGTGATCGGGATCAATCATCATTCTCCTCGATCCAGGCTCAGCGATCGAAGGCTTTGGCCAAAAAATCCCGCTCGACGACGAGCTGGCCGATCTTGGCATGAAGCTTCGTCACCTCGGCTTCCCGGCCGACCTGCGCATCAGCAGCCTTGTCGTCGAACGCCTTGGCCAGATTCTCGATGGCCTGCCGCTTCCATTGCGTGATCTGGTTCGGGTGAAGCTGGTGCTTCGCCGCCAGTTCCGAAATCGTCCGCTCGCCGCGGATCGCCTCAAGCGCAACCTTGGCCTTGAACTCGGCCGTAAATCGTCTGCGTGTCTTCATGCTGGATCGTCCTTTTCATAGGTCGATCCACCTTATGCCCCTGTCTCAAGATCCGGGACCACCTCAAGGTGGTAGGCCCCAACCTCCATACTTCTATGAATTTCCCATAGCGTGCAAATCGGCAGAGAGCGCCGTTGTGTTTGATCTTTCACAGTATTGCTGGGGCTTGAAGCTGCCGCAAACGAGCAACAAATCGAAATCCTCAACTTCTTGAAAATCGATCTCCGCGGCAATTGTCAGTCCACAGCTGGAGGAACAGCCACTCGGTATCGAAGCGATTAACCATTTGTAGCGAGCTGCGGCAACGGCGTGTTCGCAACGCGCAAGGTATCTACAGCGGTAGAAACATTTGTGAGCGAAAACTCGGGCGTGAGCAGAATACTACCTTATACAAGGGCCGCTCCTTCTATGTGGCGTATTCACATTAATCGCGATGTGGTAACTGCATAGCCATTGAATTTCAAACAGCCTAGATATTGCATTAGACGCACTTTGTGATGAAGTTCGATCTTGACGAAAACGTTTACAAAGCCAACTTGGAGCCGTGACGCGATTCGCTCATCCAGCAGGCTGTGGAAACAATAGCTGCGCGATGATGCCTGAGAGAGCGTCCCGCAGCGGGACGCTGGACAATGCCAACTAGGTGATCACCTATATGGGCGAGGATCTGGCGGCACGCCCGCGGCGTGGACGGCAACGGTGTTTCCTTGCCGGTCTCTAAAACTGCGAGACCGCAGCTGTTCTGAGCGGAGCATGGAACCCGCCGCATCGACAAGTTGACGGGTCGTCTGTTGAACAATACCACGGAGAGGTGCCCCGATCTGCTGACTTTACCGGTCAGCAGAAATCTTGGGCTTCTAGCAATGCCTGAGCCCCACAGTCCTTAGTAATTTCCTATGGGTAAAGCCGATGGCCAAAAGCGGGCCACCTCGGCTTTTGCGGCGTGTTCGCTCTTTCCCCGTGATCGATCCCCGCGTCTCCAGCGGCGAATTGCCATACGTCTCGATAGCACTTGGAGAAATGGAGCTCGACTACGAAACCGCACGCGATCGCTATTTCCACGACAGGGATCATTGTTTGAAGCAACAATAACTGCGCGCGCTCGAGCCAGAGTCTCAAATAGTACCGGGCCGGGGGCATCCTGGTTCCTTTTTGAATAGGCGCTCGATCTGCCTGCGTGAGGAGGCCAATCGCACCAATCGGGTCCTCATCTGCAATGGCTCTGTTAAGTTCTGCTCCATTTTCCCGCAGCAAGGCCACGGCTGTTGTCGCGCCACACGCTGGGCGAACGGAAGACGCTGCCTTTCGTCTGGTTCTCGAACTCGATCGACAAGGGCGAGTTCGCAAATGCCGCCAGCGACGCGGGCGTCGTAGTCGCGTTGAATGAGGTGCAACATCCTTATCGAACGTCGCGGCTCCGCCAGCCTGAGGTACAGATGTTGCCGTCGATGTGGTAAATGCCATTGCCCACTCTCGCTTCGGAAAATCGCTCGGCAGGAAGCCGGTATGTTTTCCCAGTGTATAACACATTCCTTGTTTGTCGAGCAGTCCGGCATTGTACATACATGGGAACCGGTGCACAATCCCGCCAACGGAATGCCCCTGTTACGGCACTCTCGCAGCCAGGCATCAGCCGCTCAGTCAGAATGCCGTTCAATATTCTTCCCGCCGCAAATGATGACCATGTTGGGGCGCTGCCAAGAAGTTAGTATTTGCCGCTCCGATGCGATTGAAATATCGACCTCAATTGACACGCCATAACTAGCACGAACTTTTCCAATTGAAGGCGCAGTTATCGCCAAGTATACGCTTCGACGCCCAAAACTGTATTCGCCAGACGCAATGCTTCGACCGCGGAGTGAGAATGCCAGCAAAGTGAAATCAGGCACGAGATAAAACACGATTTGACGCTGAACCGACGCTGCTATGGTCATGGAAGCCATCCTCCAAATGGTGCGGGCGTAGCGATCCGACGTCGGAATATTGGCCTGTCGCCGTCGAAAGAATGATCGCGTCATAACAGCTGTCGATTGATATTTCAAATGAGATTCGCGCATTGCGTAATTTCAACGTTTGCGTGGGACGAAGTGTAACGCATTACAGTTCAAATGGGACCTGAACGGGTGTTGTTACAGTCAAATGAGATTGATCGGCTGGTCGATCGACCATAGGAGTCTGCGCGTGAGCCCCTCAAGACACCGATACTGCTGATTGCGACGCCGACGAAGAAACCCCGGAAGAGTTTCTTCGAGACCTTCTGCGCCGTAGCGACGGAAAGGTGACAGCCGAGGTGGTCACCGAGGCACGTGACGGATATGGGATTCCACGCTCCACGTTGTTTCGGCTTGCCGCACGATTCAAAAGGACACAACGCACGTCAAGCCTCAAACCCTGTAAGCGCGGCACTCAGGAAGGCGTGGTTCGGCTGAACCCGAAAACCGAGCGGATCATAGCCGAACAAGTTGACGGCTTCTGGCTCAAAAAGGAAAAGCCGAGCTTTGCTGCGTTGATGAGGCGTATAGGGGAAGTCTGTCTTACCGAAGGCCTGTCGCCCCCTCACCGGAATACCGTTAAGCGTCGGGTATCGGAACTGATACCAGTTTCTGCGGCCCGCAAGCGCGGGGAGCGCGAGATCGAAGCTGCCTCGACCCCAAGTCCAGGTCAGTTTTCTCGCCAAACCAAACGCACTTTGGCAGATCGATCACACAATCGTTGATAATGTCGTTGTCGGTGAGCAGTACCGGAAACCCATCGGACGGCCTGTGCTGACCATTGCGATCGATGTCTGTACCAAGAATGGTTGCCGTTTCCATTTGTCATTGGAAGCCCCGTCGAGAACCTCGGTCGGCCTTTGCCTCCTGCATGCGGTTTACGACAAAACAGCGTGGCTGGACGAGCGTGGAATTGATATTCCCTGGCCAGTCGCCGGATTGCCGACCGTTCTTCATTGCGACAATGGCGCCGAATTCAAGTCGCGAGCGCTGTCAGATGCCTGCAAGGAATTTGGCATCAAACTCCAGCTCAGACCACCAGCAACCCCACGCTTCGGTGGCCACATTGAGCGGCTTATCGGAACAATGATGGGCGCAGTACATGTGCTGCCCGGTACGACATTCAGCAATCTGAAGGTCAGAGGTGATTATGATTCTGAAGGCCGCGCGACCTTCACGTTGCGGGAACTGGAAAAGTGGATCGCGCTAGAAATCGCCGGCAAATACCATCAGCGCATTCACTCCACGCTGTTGCGCCCTCCCTTGGCGGTCTGGAGTGAACGACAAGGCGAAGTCGATTTCAATCTGCCGCCAGATCGAATGGCGTTCTGGACCAGCTTCCTGCCTGGAGACCGGCAGCGCTTGCTAAGGACGGCATTCACTGGAAAGATACGATATTGGTCCAAACGCCCTATCGCGCGAAGTCGGTCGCGGCGAACTCGATATCAAATATGACCACCCGACCTTTCCCGAATATTCGTTCGTCAGCCTGATGGCCGGTTTATTGAAGCACGCTATCGAAATCTCGCCTTTCCGCCAGTCTCATGGTGGGAATGGAAGCACGCAAAGAAGAGGCTGCGGGATCAGGGAAGGCGTGAACTACAGGAAGACGTCATCTTCGGATCAATCGCAAAACAGAGACAGATCGAGGATATTGCGGCGGCTTCCAGCGCAAAGGCGCGGCGGAACGCCACCCGGAGACCAAACAAGCCAGACCAAGATGAAAGCAGCCATGTTACCGCTATCGATTTGGCCAAAACGAGTTATTCAGACGACGACACGGAATTTTGGGATCAATGATTGAGCTGCCGCATTTGGCGCCCGGTGCCGCAGCACTTGCAAATGCGCCGATTGAAACACGAATCCGCGCCATTCGGTCTGACCGCTGGGTGGGCTTTGATCGGGCGCGGCGGGTGCTGCGGCATCTCGATGGACTGTGCGATCATCCACCGTCAACACGTCCGCCGGGTCTCGCAATCTATGGTCACAGCGGCATGGGCAAGACAATGCTGGTGGAAAAGTTCAAGCGCGATCATCCACCAATCATCGATCACAACACTGGTGTTGAAAGCATGCCGGTGCTGGCAATTACCCTGACATCGCGGCCCACGGAACGCCGAATATATGGGCAAATACTGATGGCCATGGGAGCCAGCATCAACGAACGCCTGACGCTCATGGAACTCGAAATCAGAACAGTTCTTCTATTGAAAAGCAGCAACGTACGCGTTCTGGTGTTCGACGAGGTCCACAATCTCCTTGCTGGAACACCAAGAGAGCAGCGCGTGATCCTTCAGCTACTGCGATATCTCAGCAACGAGATCAAAGCCTCGCTCGTCTGCCTCGGCGTGTCCGAAGCACGTGACGCGATTGCCGGCGATACTCAACTGGCGCGACGCCTGGATCAATTTGTGCTGCCGAGATGGAAAGCAGATGAAGAGTTCCAAGAATTGGTCACCGCCATCCTGCGCAGCCTGCCGCTCAGACTTCCGTCCGCCTTGTCCAGCCAGAGCTTGCGGCACCTTTCCCGTCTCGGCGACGGCATAACGGCTCGCGTGTTTGGGATTCTCAACGAATTGGCAATTGAAGCGATTCAAAACGGAACAGAGCGGATCACCGATGAAAATATCGAATCCTGGAAGCCAGCCCTGGAGAAAGAGGCCGCCTTCGCATAGACATCAATGTTACACTTCAATCGAGATTCCGGCCACAAAAGTCTCAATTGAACTATCCAACTTCCTCGAAAACCGCGCCAGTCCCTGATTGAAGTGTACATCGACACCTGCCATGGTGTCCTCCTGATCGAGCCCGCTCCGGTCTCCATTGGCAGTGGGGCGGGAATGCGAGGGCCGTCAGGCCGCGCGCAGCTTGCGGAGCCGGCGGCTCAGCCAGCGCCAGCCCGGCGCAACGGCCATGCTGACGACGGGGATCAAAACGGCGCCGACGACAAGCCCGATGATCCCAGAGCCGGCGGCCTGAACCAGCCAGGAGACGAGGCCACCGAGGGCGGGAACGGCGTGCGCGGCGGCCTCGCCGGCATCGTGCAGCATATGGCCGGGTGCAGAGAAGCCGAATATCTCCGCGCCGTGCACCAGGATGCCGCCGCCGACCCAGATCATCGCCGCCGTACCGACCGCGCCGAGCAGTTTCAGGAGATAGGGCATGCCCTTGACGAGACCATGGCCGAGGAGGCGAAGGGCTGCATCGACCGGCGAGCGCGAGGGGCGGCCGGCAAGCCAGAGGCCCACATCGTCCGCCTTCACGATCAGCGCGACGACGCCATAGACGCCGGCGGTGATGACGATGCCGACAAGGGCGAGGATCAGCGCCTGCATGACGGGGCCGGAATCGGGCACCGAGGCGAGCGTGATCGCCATGATCTCGGCGGAGAGGATGAAGTCGGTGCGGATGGCACCGGCGACTTTGCCGTCCTCGAAGGCTTTCGCATCGGCACCTGCCGGATCGAGCTGCTCCTCATGGTGATGGGCGCCATGGGGCGAGATGAGTTCGTAGATCTTTTCGGCGCCTTCGTAGCAAAGGAAGAGGCCGCCGGCCATCAGCAGCGGCGTGATCGCCTGGGGCGCGACGAGGCTGAGCGCGATGGCGGCGGGCAGCAGGAAGAGAAGCTTGTTCTTCAGCGAGCCGAGCGCGATCTTGCCGATGATCGGCAGTTCCCGCGCGGGTGAAAAACCGGTGACGTAGCGCGGCGTCACGGCCGCATCGTCGATGACGACGCCCGCCGCCTTGGCGCCGGCCTTGCCGGCCTGTGCGGCGACGTCATCCAGCGAGGCCGCCGCCGCCTTGGCAAGCGCCGCGACATCATCGAGAAGGGCAATCAGGCCGACGCTCACGAAAAACCTCCATCTTCGACGGGACTGGTCGGATCGAGCAATAGCGCCTTCGCGGGGCCGGAAAAAGCACGAATACGCCGGCGGTCGCAGACGCGGCGCGACCGTCGGCTTGCCCATGGCATCGATCCCGCCGATCAGGGGGCTGTTCCGCTTCCCATGCTATTCGGCTTTGCTGGGGTCGCCTGAAGCCGGACGTTCTTCAAGGAAAGCGCGGCCAGCAGGCCCAGCGCGATCATGCCGGCCATGCTGAGGAACACGGGCCGGAAGGCATCCGTATAGACGGCCGCGACCAGCGCGTGGACCTGTTCGGGCAGTGCGGCGAGTTCCGCCGGGGTCAGCCCTTCGATGCTGGTGACGCCGGGAATGCTGTGCCCCTGTCCGGAGACGAAGGCGGCGAGCATGGCGCCGTAGATGCTGATGGCGATCGAGGCTCCTGCCATGCGGGTCAGCGTGACGCCGCCGGTGGCGGCGCCCAGATCGGCGGCATTGGCAGCATTCTGCACCCCGATCACGGAACCTGCTGGCCGAAACCGACGCTGAGGCCCTGCAGGAGCATCAAGAAGCCGATCAGGTAGACCGGCGTGCCGGGATGGACGGTGGCGAACAGGAGGAAGGTCACCAGCCCGCCGGCCGTGCTGACGACGGAAAAGACCTTGTATCGGCCCGTCAGCGAGATCAGCCGCCCGGCTGTCAGGGAGCCGGCGGCGATGCCGGCCGTCAGCGCCATGAACAGGAGGCCGGCCTGCGAAGGGGAGAGGCCGGTGGTGGTCTGCAGGAAGAGGGCGATATAGTTGATCGAACCGATGCCGATCGCTCCGCTCACCAGCGAGACGACCAGGAGAAGGTTGACGGTCTGGTTGCGGAACAGGCCGAGCGGAACGATCGGCTCGGGAACGCGGCGCTCGACACGGACCCACGCGACCAGGCAGACCGCGCCGAAGGCGACGACGGCAAGGCTTCCGGCGGAGACGAGCGAACCGAAGATCTCCCGGCTGTCGGCCCACAGCACCACGCTCGACACCACGGCGGCAAGCAGGATTGCCCCGGTAAAATCGATCTTCGGCCGGCGGCTCGGCTTGCGATAGGGCAGGATCAGGGCAAGGCCCGTGAGCACGACGATGCCGATGGGCAGGTTGACGAGAAAGATCGAGCGCCAGCCGAAGAGGTCGGAGAGCACGCCGCCCAGCGTGGGGCCGACCGCGCCGGCCGCCATCAGCATCAGGCTCGAATAGCTCTGGTAGCGCGCCCGCACGCGCGGTTCGAAAAGATCGGCATTGATCGAGAAAATCGAGACCATGATGCCGCCGCCGCCGAGCCCCTGCAGCACGCGGGCGACGATGAGCGTATTCATCGAAACGGCAAGGCCGCAGGCCAGCGAGCCCAGCGCGAAGATGAAGATCGCGGTCATCATTACATATTTGCGGCCGAAGAGGTCGCCCAGCTTGCCATAGACCGGCATCACGGCGCTGGTCGCCAGCAGATAGGCCGAGCCCACCCAGCCGAACCGCTCCAGCTCGCCGAATTCGCCGACGATGGTCGGCAGTGCGGTCGAGACGATCTGGTTGTCCAGCGCCGCCATGAAGATGCCCGTCATCAGCAGGCAGACGACCAGCATCCGGCGGCCCGGGTCGGGTACGAGCGACGCATAGGCTGTTTCGTTGTCTTTGTCGGGGCGCGGGCGGGCATCCATGGCGGCAACTCGGTCTCGGTCTTTCCTAAGTGTGACGGGTTTGTGTGCCTTTATCACATATATGTCAATCGCACATATGTGATAAAGGCACAAATATGTTTTGACGCCGGCGGAAATCTGCTAACCCATGGACATGAGCAGCGATGACGAACAGAAGACCGGCGCCGCCGGCACCAGCGCCTTCGCCCGCATCGGCGCGGCAATGGGACGGATGCGGATCATGACCGGCCGGCGCTATATCGGGCGCCTTGCCATTTCGCGCGTCGGCGCGGGATTGGAGCTTTCGCATCTCGACGCCCTGTCCCTGGTCCGGCGCCTCGGCCTCGAGCAGGAGGTCACGGTCGGTGCGCTCGCCGAGCAATTGCGGATCGACCATTCGCGCGCGAGCCGCATCGTCGCGGATCTCGTCAAGCGCGGCGTCGTGCGCCGCGCGGCGTCCCAGGAGGACGGGCGGCGTACCATCGTCACGCTGACGAAGGCCGGCATGCACTGGCTCGACCAGGTGAACGGCGTCAAGGAAGAGGTGTTGTCAAAGGTCCTGTGCGACTGGACGGAGGAGGAGATGGCGACCTTCGCAGATCTCTATACCCGCTTCATCGAGCGGCTCGAAGCACAGGCGAAGGATTTCGACACCGGGAGCGCCGGCAAATAGAGCCGGCCCCGGCAACGCCATTCGGGGACAAGGTTTTTCCGAAACGCGAAGCGTAGGAGATGTGCCGCGATGACGGAGAGAAACGTCTCAGTCCCTCGGGCACGGCCAGCTTGCCGGCGCCGCGAGGCCCTCCGGAAGCCTGGTCTTGGCATCGCCGCAGGCCATGTCGATCTGGGACTGGTCGAGACCGGTCGCGCGGGAAAGATCGAGCCCTTCGATCCGCGTCAACAGCATGAAGGCCCTGTCGAGGCCGATCGTTCCCGCGACGCTTGCCTTGCTCAGATCGGCGCGGGAAAGGTTCGCATAGGCAAAGCTTGCGCCCGAAAGCACCGCCTCGTCGAAGGACGCGCGGCTGAGATCGGCCTTCTCGAAGCTCGCATAACTGAGGTCGGCGCCGTCGAATGCGGCGCGCTGGAGTTCGGCGGATGCAAACGAGGCCCCCTTCGCAACGACCTTCTGAAAGCTGGAGCGATAGGCTTCCACCCGTGCG
>JAWKWN010000009.1:0-71706 GCA_041397505.1 Nitratireductor sp. | reverse complement strand
GCTGATCTCGACACAATAGCAATTCGAGCGCCGGATGGCCCATCCCGCACAGTGATAACGGGTTTTGGCAAACCGCTTGCCGCTCCCAGTGCCAACCGTTCGGGCCGCATTTCGCCCACTACTGCTGCCCATGCGAGCGGCGAATTTGCGGACCGGGACCTGCTGATACTGGATGCAGGCCCGGCAAGGGTGGGGCTTGAATCGACCATTGCCAGGGTGGATGGCAACAGGATCATCCTGCTGCGACCAGGTGGGGTGGGTGCGGATCAACTGGCAGCAATATCCGGCTTGCCGGTGGAACAGGCACAAGCCAATGGAAGGATTGAAGCGCCGGGAATGCTCGACAGCCATTATGCGCCCGAGGCTGGCGTGGTGCTTGACGTGACCAGATGCCCGCAAGCAGCAGCATTGCTGGCATTTGGTCCTGACGATGGCAATGGCAAGGATCGAAGTGGCGCCAGCGAGATGCGCAACCTGTCGCCGAAGGCTGATCTGGCACAGGCTGCAGCCAATCTCTATTCCATGCTGAAAGATCTCGATTCGGGCAATCCAACCCTGATTGCGGTTGAACCAATCCCTCGCGAAGGGCTCGGCGCGGCGATCAATGACCGCTTGCGGCGCGCCGCAGCACCGCGTGGCCAGGAGAACATGGCGCGATGACACTCGACCCGCAGCTTGTCAGACAATTCAGCAATCTGGTCGGCGAGAAGAATGCCCTGACACCACCGCTCGACCTTTCGCGCTACACGGTGGAAAATCGTGGCATATTCGGCGGGATCACTCCGCTGGTACACAAACCGGCCTCAACACACGAAGTTGCGGCAATTGTCAGACTGGCGGCCGAAACGGGAACTGCCCTTGTGCCACAGGGCGGCAATACCGGGCATGCGGCTGGAGCCACGCCCGACATGAGCAATACGCAGGTCGTCATCTCGATGGAGCGGATGAATGCCATTCGTGACATCGACCTCGCGGGCTCCACCATGACAGTCGAGGCGGGTGTAATCCTGCAGACCATCCAGCAAAAGGCTGACGAGAACGGATTGCTGTTTCCGTTGTCACTGGCATCCCAGGGATCGTGCCAGATCGGCGGAAATGTCTCGACCAATGCCGGGGGAACCGCCGTCCTTGCCTATGGCAATACACGCGACCTGGTGCTTGGCCTCGAAGTGGTGCTGCCAGACGGCACGATCTGGAACGGGCTTCGAAAACTGAAGAAAGACAATACCGGGTACTCGCTCAGGAACCTGTTTGCGGGCGCAGAAGGTACACTCGGGATTGTCACGGCAATAGTCCTCAAACTGTTTCCCAAACCGGCAGGTCGTGAAGTGGTTTTTGCCGGTCTCCAAACACCATCGGACGCGCTGGCGCTGCTCAACATGGCGCAAGCCATCGCCGGCAATGCACTGACCACGTTCGAACTGATGCCGCGCATCGGCCTCGATTTCGTGTTTCGCCATGTCGATGGCCAGCGGGATCCGCTGGGCGAACCCCATCCATGGTATGTATTGGCCGAGATATCTTCCGGCCGCTCACAGCAAGACGCAACCGGACTTGCCGAGACCATTTTCGGCAAGGCGATCGAAAGCGGGCTTGTCGGTGATGCAGTGATCGCCGGTTCCATTGCCCGCCAGCGGGCATTGTGGTCGATCCAGAAACCTTGCCTGGTGCGCAAAGCCGGAAGGCGGTTCGATCAAGCATGATGTTTCAGTGCCTGTTCACGCGGTGCCGGAATTTCTCGAGCGTGCAGGCGAGATCATTGGCGAAATGCTGCCGGGTGCCAGGGTTTGTGCCTTCGGGCATATGGGTGACGGCAATATCCACTACAATATTTCGCAACCCGTGGGCGGCGACGAGAAGCAGTTTCTCGAAAATCGCCTCAAGGTCAATGATCGAATACACGCACTCGTCCTGGCAATGGACGGCTCCATTTCTGCCGAGCACGGGATTGGCCAGATGAAGCGCGAAATGCTGGCTGCCACGAAATCCGCCGAGGAACTGGAACTGATGCGCAAGATCAAGTCCGCAATCGACCCTCTGGGGATCATGAACCCCGGCAAATTGCTGTGAACACAAACCTCAACGGGCGCAGTTCAACGGGTGGGCCTCAATAGGGTGTGCCATCCTTGTGTGTGAAGACCCACTGGCCATCCGGTCCGAGCGCAGCTGCGATATCATCATTGGGGTAGCTGCCCTCATCTCCCGGAGAACGGTCACCGATTTCGAGATAGGTTGCAGGCTTGTCGCTGCGATTGACGATTTGATGGGCAAGGCCGGCGGCAGGAAAACCGGCACACATGCCGGGAGACAATTCGACTTCGCCACGATCCGTCACCAGGGTCGGATTGCCTTCAACAACATAGATGAATTCATCCTGTTTCGAATGCCGGTGCAACAATGCTGATTCACCGCCCGGCGCGAGGGTTGTCAGGTTGACCCCGAAATTCGCAAGGCCGAACAAATCCCCCAAGGGCCGTTTCATCCTTCCCTTCATACGGCTGAAGAAAGGCTCGGGATAGTTGGACGGCTTGGTCCGCGGCGCGGCATCGCCTGCCAGAATTGCAAGGGGAGTATCGGTCTTGTCCCTGGTCATCATGCTGCTCCTGCAGGTTTTCGCGTTTGGATTATCACAGTTCGATGGTTTTGAAAGCCGATGAGCGCAGTCCCACCACCCGCCAACAAGTTACCACCTCCTTACACCCGGCAACAATTCAATAACCACACAGGAAAGCAAGGAAGGATTCACCCTATCCGTTAAGTGGATCGGGAGAAGCGCCTGCTATTGTCCTGACTGTCACCACAACAAAAACAACAACAGGTGACGATCAGAAGACCTGACAAAGAATCGGGCTCTGAAGGGGTACAGAGAGGCAAGAAAATGGTCCAGACCGCGGCACAGGAAATCGTTGGCAACAACCCGGAATCAGGCAGACCCGCCTGGGCCGGACAACAGATGCGGCTGGACCCCTATGGCCTTCCACACAGGCTTGTCCTGGAAGGTCAAGGTGGCACCAGCTACACCATTGACCGTCAAGGTGCCGTCATGAAACGCCGCCTGAATTGCGGCCTGCCGGTGTCGATGGCGCTTCCGGCAAAAGCTTTTGGCGGCATCGCGGCGCGAGCCATTGAAAACGCCGATGGCACGATCACGGCAACGCTGGAGCTGCACCATCACGACAGCGATCTTTGCGTGCGCATGCTGGTCTCCGACAATCTCGATGACATTGCTGCCGGCCTGGCATGCATGGTCGCGCCTGCTGCAATTGCCGATGCTGATTGTCGGCTCGGATTCAGTGCCCGCCCGATCCGCGAGCAATTGGGGCAAATCATGATCGAACCGGCAATTGCACGGCGCAAGCGCATTGCCAGTTTCAACATGCGGCCCTGGTTCCTGCGTCGTCGCAAGCCCGGCGTGGTGGGCGAGGTCGTGAAGATTTCCGGCGAGCACGATCGCGCGCCGCTAGATACCGAATGCTGCAAGCATCAATCCGGCAAAGATGATCCAGCCAAACATGCTGTTGGACTTGAAGTTTCAGCGCCAGCACCGGGTCCGCCATGTCGAGCCGCCACAGCTGCCAGCCCATCTGCACCATGCCGATAGCCAATCCTGCGTAAGCGGGCCAGGCCGTGCCTGCGAGCGTGGTAATGGCAGCGCGAGCGCTGCCGCATACAGGGCTGCGATGGCCGATCTGGCATTTTCACCAAACAGCCGCGCCGTTGACTTGACGCCCACCAGCGCATCATCCTCGATATCCTGCAGCGCGTAGATGGTGTCATAGCCGATGACCCAGAATATGCTGCCCGCGTAGAGGACAAACATCGGCAGGGCAATTCGCCGACCATTTCCGTCCAGCCCATCAGCGCGCCCCATGAGAAGGCAAAGCCGAGGAACAATTGCGGCCACCAGGTGATCCGTTTCATGAACGGATAGACCGCTACCGTAACCAGCGAGAGACAGCCCAGCGCGATTGCCGTCCAGTTGAACTGCAGCAGGATGACGAGGCCGAGGAGCAATTGCAGCACCAGGAATATCCTGGCCTGTTTGCGTGTGACACGGCCCGATGGCAGCGGCCGTGAGCGGGTGCGGGCTATCTTGTCGTCGATGTCCTCGTCAACCAGATCGTTATAGGTGCAGCCGGCTCCGCATGGCAAAGGCACCGGCCATGAACAAAGGCCGGAACAACAGGTCTTCGGCCAGGGATATCCTGAGCGCCATGATTTGCCGCCAGTGCCATGGCCAGCGACCACCAGCAAGGCCACATCAGCAGCCACCAGCCAATCGGGCGTTCCCATCGGGCCAATTGTGCATAAGGCCGACCATTGCGGCGGGAACCGGTAGACCCAGTGTCCGCGCACGGCATCCGCAACCATGTTTGCCTGTTCGTTCATCAAGAACTATCGCTTTCCCGGGTCAATGCCCTGACTGCGCCTCATCCATCAACTCGGCAAGGACATGCGAGGCGGCGCCCATTGCAGCGGCGCGAACCCCGCTTGCCGCGCCGATGCGTGCCGCATCAGGCTTGTTCTGGGACAATTTCCACGTAGCGTCAATTGTATGAACAGCCATGGAAACGGGAACGATCTGGCGCTGCATGCGTTCATAGACCTGCTGGTCCATCTTGCTCGATGTCCAGGGCTTCTTCGGCAGCAAGCGCGTTTCCATCGAGGCAGACAGCCTGTCGAGGACGCCATGCAATTCCTCCTGCGGCATCAGTTGCAGCACACCGCGAAGATGGACGGCAACATAGTTCCAGGTCGGGACCTGATTTTCCATGTCATACCAGTCCGGTGAGATATATCCGTCTGCGCCCGAAACAGCGATAACCGCCGGTTGCGGCTCTGCCAGCAATCTGACAATCGGGTTGGAGCGCACAAGATGCGCCTCGAGACTCGTGCCATCGCCGGACAAGCGAAAGGGAATATGGCTCAGCAGCGGCCCTTCTTTCGCATTGAGTGCCAACACACCGAAACTTCGGTGGCGGGCAAAGGCAAGATTGCGCTCATGCGCTTCATTCCTGAAAACTGGATTGGGATGCATGGTCGTTTGGATCCTGAAAGATACTGCCCCCTTCTTGCACAGGAAGCAGGTTGCATCCACACAAAAGGCGGCAACTGCCACAGCCATTGATTGGCCCTGCGCGCGCGCCATGGTAAGGTGGTCGGGAAGCGAAAATTCCCGGGCCGCATCGCCGGGGGAAATCAATTCCAACAGGGTGTGCCTCATGAATATTCTGATCATCGGTTCAGGCGGACGCGAACACGCGCTGGCGTGGAAAGTCCGCCAGTCCAGCCATTGCGACCGGCTGATCTGTGCGCCGGGAAATGCAGGTATCGCCAAAATCGCCGATTGCGTTGCGCTGGATGTTTCCAACCATGATGCGGTGTCCGAATTCTGCAAGGAAAACGCAATAGGGCTCGTCGTGGTCGGACCGGAAGTGCCGCTGGTTGCAGGGCTGGTTGATGACCTCGAAAAGCATGGCATTGCCGCATTCGGACCATCGGCAAAAGCCTCGCAACTTGAAGGCTCGAAGGGCTTCACGAAGGACCTTTGCGCGGAATTTGATATTCCAACCGCCGCCTATCAGCGCTTCAACAACGGTCCGAAAGCGAAGAACTACATTCGCAAGATGGGTGCACCGATTGTCATCAAGGCAGATGGTCTTGCGGCGGGCAAGGGTGTGACGGTGGCGATGACGTTGGAAGAGGCCTTTGACGCCTTGGATGCGTGCTTCGAGGGCGAGTTTGGCGCTGCGGGTGCGGAGGTCGTGGTCGAGGAGTTTCTCGAAGGCGAGGAAGCCTCGCTGTTTGCGTTGTGCGACGGCCAGACTGCATTGCTGCTCGGCACGGCCCAGGACCACAAGCGGGTCGGCGAAGGCGATACCGGGCCCAATACCGGCGGCATGGGAGCCTATTCACCGGCACCAATCCTGGATCAGGAGACAATTTCCGAGGTGATGGGCGAAATCATCGTACCGACGCTTGCAGGCATGCACCATCGCGGCATGCCCTTTCACGGAATTCTCTATGCCGGGCTGATGCTGACGAAGGACGGTCCGAAGCTGATCGAATACAATGTGCGCTTTGGTGATCCCGAATGCCAGGTGCTGATGCCGCGCCTCAAGAGCGATATTGTCGAACTGATGGTCGCAGCAATCGAAGGCGATCTGATGAGTGTTGATGCAGAATGGTCGGATGAAACCGCGCTGACGGTCGTGCTCGCGGCCAAGGGCTATCCCGGCAAATATGAAAAAGGCAGCGAGATTTCCGGCATCGACAAGGCGCAGGCGCTGGGCGCGCTGGTGTTTCATGCAGGCACGGCCATGAAGGGTGATACGCTGGTTGCCAATGGCGGCCGCGTACTGAATATCACTGCCATCGGAGCCAATGCTGCCGAAGCGCAGGCGAAGGCCTATGCCGCTATTGATGTAATCGACTGGCCGGAAGGCTTCTGCCGCCGCGATATCGGCTGGCGATCGGTGTGAGCGCCATGGCTGGAACCATTGCCACTACTGACCATGGACGGATACGGGTAATCGCGATTGACCGGCCAGAGCGGCGCAATGCCGTCAACGGCGCTACCGCCAGGGCACTATACGCAGCCTTCCTGGAATTCGATGCGAGTGAAGCGCATGATGTCGCGATCCTGACCGGCAATGGCGGTGCGTTTTGCGCCGGTGCTGATCTCAAGGCAATGTCGCAAGGCGATGGCAGCAATCCGCTGGTAGATGGGGGCATCAACACGCTTGCGCCGATGGGGATTTCACGGCTGCAACTTTCCAAACCGGTAATAGCCGCCATCGAGGGGCACGCAGTTGCCGGAGGCATGGAACTCGCCTTGTGGTGCGACCTGCGCGTGATGGCGGACAATGCGGTGATGGGCATTTTCTGCCGCCGCTTTGGTGTGCCGTTGATCGACATGGGAACCATTCGCCTGCCGCGCCTTATCGGGCAGTCACGCGCCATGGACCTGATCCTGACCGGCAGACCTGTCCACGCCGACGAAGCGCTCGCGATTGGACTTGCCAACCGGATTGCGCCAGCGGGCCAGGCGCTGATGCATGCGCTTGCGCTCGCGCAGGAGATTGCTGCATTCCCACAAGTCTGCATGCGAAATGACCGGCAATCCGTGCTGGACCAGTGGAGCCTCGACACGGAGGCTGCGATCCGTCATGAAACAGGTCTGGGAATGAAAACAATTTCCAGCGGCGAAACGGTGTCGGGCGCGACGCGGTTTGCCACCGGCCAGGGCCGGCACGGCAAGTTCGGGGACAATAAATGATCTTCACCACACTCAAGGCACTGCACCTGCTGGCGCTGGCATTCGGATCGGTTTCGAGCCTCGGCAATGTCTATCTGATGTTGTCGAAGGGGCCGCATGACCTTGATGCGCCAGGCTTCACCAACATGTTGCGCAAGCTGTACCGGCTGACGGCGCTCGGGGCGATCGTCACCTTGTGGGTTACCGGCCTGCTTATGACATTGATGCGGTATGGCTGGGTGCCAGGCCCGGCATTTCACGCAAAGCTCGCATTGGCCCTGCTGCTGCTGGCGATCATAGTGTTCGTGAATTTGATGGCACCAAGCTGGGCGCGGCGCGGTGGCCCGCCATCCTGGCTGGCGAATATCCATGTGGTTGCGGCGGCGAGCTTCCTCGCCACCATCGTTCTGGCAACCGTGGCCTTCGGATAGGCCTATTCGGAAAGCTCGGCTTTCCTGCCTGTCTTGTACAGGGTCCATGTACCCCAGAATGCGACCAGCGCCAGCACCGAATACAGCGAAGCCATGACCGGATTGAACGCGAACAGCGCCTTCCATGACAAATAGCCGCCAATCAGTCCGAAAACAATGAGCACGCTGACCAGAACATGGCGCAGCGGACCATTATCCGAAAATGCGCGACGTGCTGTATTCTTGTCAGAAACCTGAGTGGTCATTTGATCCCCCGTTAGATCATCTTCCCAGGCAATGTGACACCAAACCGGAAAATTCCCGATAACGGAGCTGCTAAGATTTTAGCGAATTTGCTTATCCGTTGATCTTCGAGAAATCGGCAACCGTCGCCGTTGCAGCGCGAATTCGGGCAAGCAATGCCAGACGGTTGGCGCGAACGGCCTCGTCGGGATCGTTGACCAGAACTTTTTCGAAAAACGCGTCGATGGGCGCGCGCAGGCTTGCGAGCCGGGTCATTGCCGCTTCGAAATTCTCTGCCTCGACGGCTTCGCCAGCCAGCAATTCCACGTCGCCCAGCGTCTCGAACAAAGCGCGCTCCTCTTCACCGGCAAACAGCTCCGGCGATACGTTTTCGGCGACTGTGGTGCCCTTCTTTTCCTCGGCAGCGAGAATGTTTGCTGCGCGCTTGTAGCCCTGGACAAGATTGGTGCCGTCCTCGGTTTCCAGCAGTTTCTGCAAGGCAGCCGCCTTCAGCGAGATGATGAGCAAGTCATCGCTGTTTTCGGAAAGCACGGCGTCAATCACGTCGTGGCGGATGCCGCGATCCTTGAGGAAGACCTTCAGGCGATCATGGAAGAAGGAAAGGAGGTCAAAATATTGAATAGCGGCAATAGATTTTGTTGAATCTTGAAACTCTCTTATCGCTTTTGTCCCAAGGACTTTGGTGACGGCTAACAAAGAAGAGCCGCTAGAAATCAACCTGTCAGCTTCCAATCGCCGAACGTCATCCAAATCGTTCTTGATTGTTTGGTAATACAGATAAACGTGAAAGTCAGCCAACAGTCCTGAGACTATGCCGGACAGTGCGCGCTGATAACCGTCAGTGGCCGAATGGGAAAGCCGCACCCCATTCTCGATCACCAGACGGATTACGCCGAGTGCCGCACGGCGCAGCGCATACGGGTCTTTCGAGCCGGTCGGCTTTTCGTCGATGGCCCAGAACCCGACCAGCGTATCAAGCTTGTCGGCGAGTGCCACGGTGACCGAAACCGGATCGGACGGCACGTCATCGGAGGGGCCGAGCGGCTTGTAATGTTCTTCGATGGCGAGCGCGACGGAGGCATCCTCACCGGCGGCTTCCGCGTAAAGCCTGCCCATGCGGCCCTGCAATTCGGGAAATTCGAAAACCATGGCCGACTGCAAATCTGCCTTGGCGAGGTATGCGGCACGTTTTGCCTTTTTAACATCAGCACCGGTGATTTCTGCGAGTTCACCTGCGAGTTCGACAATGCGCTTTACCCGGTCGCCCTGCGAACCGAGCTTGGCGTGGAAGGTCACGGTGTCGAGATTGGCAATCCACTTGTCGAAACCATTGTTCGATCTATCGGCGGATTTCGCCAGTTGCAGATCGCTTTCCCAGAAGAAGCGGGCATCAGACAGGCGCGCACGCACGACCTTGCCATTGCCGCGGGCGATTTCCTTGCCGCCATCGGAGGGAATGACGTTGGAAACCAGCATGAAACGGTTGACCAGCTTCTCGCTGCCGCGCGCCTTCAAGACAAAGCATTTCTGGTTTTCGCGGATGGTGAGCCGTGTCACCTCGTCGGGCAGGTCGAGATAGGCTTCCTCGAATTCGCCCATCAGCACCACCGGCCACTCGACAAGGCCGGAGACCTCATCCAGCAGGCCTTCGTCCTCGACCAGTTCGAAGCCTTGCGCGAATGCAAGATTGCGAGCGTCCGTGACGATGATTTCCTTGCGGCGCTCGGCATCGAGTACGACCTTTGCCGCTTCAAGCCTGGCGGCATAGTCGTCAAAGCGTTTGACGGTGATGGCATCGGGAGCCATGAAGCGATGGCCGCGCGTGACATTGCCGGCGACAAGACCATCGACTTCAAACGCAATGACTTCCGGCTCCTCGGTTTCGGGGCCGAAGGTGCAGACAATGGATTGTAGCGGACGGACCCAGCGCAGTGATCCCGGCTCACGCGATGCCTCGCCCCAGCGCATGGATTTGGGCCATGGAAATTCACGGATGATCGCGGGAAGCGTCTCAGCGATGATGTCCTTTGCATCGCGGCCCGGCTTGGCGATCACTGCAACATAGAACGAACCCTTTTTCGGATCGGTCTGGATGGTCGCCTCGTCAATCGAAGAAAGGCCTGCGCCACGCAGAAAGCCGTCAATCGCCTGTTGCGGCGCATCGGTGCGCGGCCCCTTTTTCTCCTCGCGAATGTCGGCAGAGCGCGCTGTCAGTCCACGAATGTCGAGGACAAGGCGGCGCGGCGTCCAGTATTCCTTCGCGCCTTCATAGGTGAGGCCCGCATCCACCAGCGCGTTGGTGACACGCTGGCGCAGGTCACCGGCAGCCTTGCGCTGCATGCGGGCAGGAATTTCCTCGGAAAAAAGCTCAAGCAGAAGATCAGGCATGTCGGGATATCTGTCGGTTTGCGGTTGTGCACTCCGTTTAGACAAAGCCCATACAAATGTCGATTGCGAACGGGAAAAAACCCGGCCCCAGACAGAGTCCGGAGCCGGTAGGCGCAAAATATGCGGCGGATCAGTAGGTCGGCAGCAACACCTTGTCGATGACATGGATCACGCCGTTCGATGTATGAATGTCGGCACTGATGACCTTGGCGAAGTCCACCCTGACCGTTCCGTGGAACTTGGCGATGTTGATGGTCTTGTCACCGCCGGATTTCAGCGTATTGACGCTGGAAAAGCCCGGGCGAATGTCACCGTAACGAATTTCACCCGCTACCACGTGATATTTGAGAATATCGGCGAGCTTGCCACGGTTCTCTGGCTTGAGCAGGTTTTCGACCGTGCCCTTGGGCAGTTTGGCAAAGGCAGCGTCGGTGGGTGCGAATACGGTCAGCTTCGTGTGGCCGGACAAGGCTGGCACAAGGCCTGCAGCAGTTGCCGCAGCCAGCAGCGTGTTGAACTGGCCGGCAGATTGCGCGGTCTGGACGATGTTTGCCGCGCTGGCAACGCTCGCGGATAGGGCGACGGCTGCAGCGGCAGCAACGAGTTTCTTGAACATGCGTACTCCTCAGTTTCCTTTAGTGGAAACCACCCCAATTGGATGGTCGGGCGGGTTACGACCGCGGGACTGGTGCAGTTCAGGAAAACGCCCTCACGAAATGACACATTTTCGTGAAGGCGCTGCAGGCTATTGCGGAATACAGGTCACAGGCCCTTGTGCGATCCGTCGCAGAAGGGCGCGTTGGAGGACTGCTTGCAGGCGCAGAACCATTTTGTGCCGCTTTCCTCCGCTTCCCATTTGACCGGCGAAAACGCGCTGCCCTTGTGCGAACCATCGCAGAATGGCTGGTTCTTCGACTGGCCACACGAGCACCAGAAATATGCCTTGCCGGCCTCGACTTCGATTGGCATCGGCTGCTTTGCCGCTATTGCACCTTTGGTCATGATTCACCCTTATGGTTGTGATGAAGCATAACTAGCACGGACGGAGCCAGCTTCAATGGTGGCATTTCGTGAACACTGCGTCGCAGCAAATCACCAGCCGCCACCGCCGCCACCGCCACCACCGCCACCGGAAAAGCCACCGCCAGAAGAACCGGACGAGCTTTCCGGCTGCGGCATGGCTGATGCCATGGCAGCAGAAACAGCTGCCACAGAAGCTGCGGTGGCTGCACCGATCGAGCGCGAATTCCAGGAATTGCCGCTGTACCAGGCCGGGTGGTAATCGTGCTCGCGCTCAGGGGCAACACGCGCCAGATGCGCGGACCATGCGCGCGACCATGGCTCCTCGACGCCAAGACCTGCCGCATAGGGCAGATAGCGCTCATACAATTCCTCCGACATCTGCGGCGCATCGCGCAGGTTCAACCGGTTGGTCTCGGCGGTTTCAAGATAGAGCTTGAAGCCCTTGATGCGTGACAGCACTTTGGCGCCCAGCAATGTTGGCGCACCCAGCAGGAACAGCATCAGTGCAGTTACAGCCAAGCCCGCAAAGACCAGCACGGCAGCCACCTGCCAGGCGATGAGCGAGGAAGACGTCAGGATGAAATAAAGAGTGGTGACTATTGCCCCGGCTCCGGCGGTGACGAGAACCAGCCCCAGGAACCTGACCACGAACATTCGCACCTCGAAATGGAAAATGCTGGCACCGCCGACGATGGCTGCGCATCCAAGAATTCCCACCAACAAGGCAGGCAGTATGATCGCAAGTGCTGCATCTTCAGGATCTTGCAAGAACAGGCCGAGAATCAATGCCAATATTCCGGCGAGGATTCCAGGTACAAACCAAACGATATTGTTACGATAGAACTTGCCCGCATATTCGCGGGTGATGGCGGCCTGGAACATGTTTTGCGCAGCCAGCAAGGTCTTGCCGTTCGATTTGCTCAGTTCAAGTTCCCTGCGTGATCCGAGCAGACCCGAAAACAGCGCCTTCTCGCCACCGGGCAATTCAAGCTTGCCAACCTCAGCGGCATTGCTGCCACGGCGGAAGGTGACCGAACCGCCCTGTGATTCATCAATCAGCAACAGCCGCTTTACTCCCAGAGACAACAGGGCAGCAATGAAGGCCAGGTTCGATCCGCGCCCCGCCATTCGGAAAGTGTTGAAATGAACATAGGACATTGCCGCAGGTGACAGGTCTTCCGGCGGATGAAACAGCGGGATAACAGTTTCCATCACCGGGTCCCGGCCAACGCGCAACCATGCGAGAAGATAATATACCGGAACGAATATCCAGCCAGCATACAGGATCATCAGGCCGATATTCGACCACAGCCAGGCGAACCATCGGCTCGCCTCACCCGGCTTCGCGATCACGCCCTTGGTGAAGCCTACAGCGATCGTCATGCCCTCGAACGAGTTGAGTTCGCGGGCCAGCGTGAAAACTGGCGTCGACGTCCCCTCGCCTTTTGCCGTGTAAGCTCCGCCGCTTTCTGCATAGGCACCGACATAGGCCGCGAGTTGGGTGGCCACCGCACCGGACGGCAGGCTTACCCGCGCCTCGGCAGCCAGGATCGGAAAGGTCCAAAAATTGCCGGTGACGTTCCAGTACAGTTCGTCGAACGTATCGAAATAACGAAGCTGGCGCGTCGTGCGGTAGCGGATGACATAGGTATGCAGCCCGCCTGGAATATAGGTGTCGGCATCCCCGATATAGATGCGGAAAAACCTGCCCTGCCATTCGGTATGATAGGCGGATGGCTCGCCATCAAACATGACATCCAGCAGTTCAAAGCCCTTTTGGTCCTTGAAACCGCGATCATCGGTCGATGAAAGCGGAATGTCGCGATAGATGCCGCGCCGGATATCCACACCCTCAGCATTGACAGTGATGATTTCGGTCACGTCGAGCGAAGCGTCGGCATTGACCTTGATCTCGGCATTGAAGGAACGGATTTCCTCGCGTGCAAGCGCTGTGTCCGGTATGGCAAAGGGCACTGCCAGAAACAGCAGCGCAACGAAAGCGGCCAGCAACCTGTTCATGGCACGCTCCTACTGGAACGATACTTTGGGAACGGCCCGATCTGCCTTGTCCTCGATCTCGAAGAACTCAGCCTTGTCAAAGCCGAAACGTCCGGCAATCAGGTTGGAGGGGAAGGATTCAACGGCGATGTTGAGATTGCGGGCGGCGCCATTGTAATAGCGGCGGGCAAGGGAAATCTCGTTTTCGGTTTCTTCGAGCGCGTTCTGGAACTCGACGAAATTCTGGCTGGCCTTGAGATCAGGATAGTTTTCCGCGACCGCCATGAGCTTGCCCAGCGCTCCCGACAGTGCGCCTTCGATTGCCCCACGTTCGGCAGGTGTTGCGCCTGTAGCGTTCATCGACTGGGTGCGCAATTTGGTGACCTCTTCCAGCACACCCTTTTCGTGGGACATGTAGCCCTTGACCGATTCCAGCAGGTTGGGAATGAGGTCGGCGCGGCGCTTGAGCTGAACGTCGATACCGCTCCAGCCCTCGCCCACCATCTGGCGGTTTTTCACCAGTGAATTGTAAAGCGAAACACCGTAGAGCGCGACGGCTGCGATTACGGCCAGAATGATCAGGCTGGTCATGGATTGTCTCCAGTATTGCCCCTGGGTCTTATCCTAGCTGAACCGGCGGTATTGTGACAATCGGAATAAATTGCGCCGGAAGCCATGCTCCCGGCGCAAAATCAGATCACTGGCTGCGCTATTTGAAGATTTGCCAAATCCCCTTGCGCACCAGGCATGGAAGCGCAATTTCAAAGGCCGACGGAGACATGTACCGGGCCTTTGGAAAATACTCGCCCATGTCCCGTTCTTCGTCTCCGGGTCGTCCTATCGCCTGAATGGCGTGCGGAAAGTCGGTCGTACCCAGCATGTGGCGCAGTTGGAAGACCGTGACATCGGGATCGCCCGAGCCATCACCATCGTCAGCCATCGGCAACCATGCGACACCGCATTCCAGGCGCGCATTCTTGGGACGATCCTCTGCGCGCGACAACACAATCGTATAGATGCCGTCCTTGTTGACCGGTATCTGCTCATCATGGACACAACCGTTCACCCTGGTATTGGCAAAACCCTGGTTGGAGCAGAATGACCAGTAACGCAGGTCAGCCTTTTCCATGGTCTTTTCGCCATCGAGGGTTTTCGGCGTGGTTGGTGCCTTGCCGCGTACAACCAATATCTTGCCCAACTTGCGGTTGACGATGGTGCGAATGTACTGGTTGTCGAGATTGGCGTAGAAGCCACCCGTGCTCTTGCGCGCATTGAGGTCAAAAGGCGCGCCGGTATAGATCGCGTACAGCGCTTCGCGGTCATATTGCTGGTACCATGTTGGTGGATTGGTAGCCGGATAGCCGGGTCCGAATTTGGCCGCAGCCTCGAGCAGCTCGTGGTATTTGTTCATGGGTACCGCAAGAGCAGCAGGATCGATTTGAAGGGGCTGCCTGAAATTGAGTGCGTTGCAGGCATCCAACCCGGTCAGCACCTTGCCGTCGGGCATGGTCAGCACCGGCTTTGGCATCCCTGCTCCGCCAGTCTCTTCATAGCCCTTGTCATTGGCGTAGATGCGATAGAGGATAACCTGCTGTCCAGTCCCGTATTTCGGGACATGCAGCGTGTCACGCGTATCACCAACGAGGTTCATGCCGGTTTTCTGACCCTCCGGCGGATTTCCGGTTTCGACGTTGATGCGGAAGCTGCGATTGCGGGCAGTACGGTCCGCTCCTTCAATGAAAGGGTTGATCGAGCCTTCATTCGGCTTGATCAGATAGTCGGCGATGGATTCAACCGGCGCGCCCGCTCCATCATAGGATATGAATGACATGTAACGCGCATGTGGGAAGTTGCCTTCAATCGACAACTTGGCGCCATCCGGTATGGTGAACACGGCAGCCCAATAGAAAGTGGCCGCATCGGGATAGGCGATGTTGATATAGGGATCAGCACTTGCCGGCCCGCGCAACCAGAAGCAGGTGCGTGGACCGGGGATCGGGTCGTTGACTGACATCAACCATGATTGACCCGGCGTCTTTGGCTTCAAGAAGCCATACCAACCAACCGTCAACGCCGCCAACAATATGACCGCCCATCCGGCAAGTTTTCTGAATTTGGATGAATTCCTCATTTTTTCCCTCCCATGGCCGCAGCCCAACTGCGTTGGACTCCCGGAATGGAAATTCGATAGTGAAAAAGCAGAGGCAAGAATGTTGCATGCATAACAATTTCTGATCATCCTGCCGGACAAAACCATTTTGGTTTTCGCGCGAGGCTCGCGACAGTGCCCTGGAGATCAGATTGATGCAATCACCGCTGGATATTCTGCATGGATGCGCAGTCTTTGACGGCGTGGAGGAAAAGCTGCTGACGGAGCTTGCCGCACTCGCAAAGCCCGAGCACTACTCAACCAGAACGCTGCTTGTGCCAACCGGCCAGCTGCCGCAGCTCATACGCTATGTCGTGAAGGGGCGTATCGAGCTGGTCCTGTCGACGGAAGATGGTCGTGAGGCATCCCTTCCCATTATTGCCGGGCGATGGGCGAGTTGGCTGGTGTTTCCATCCACAACCAATCGAGCATGAAATGTGGAGTTCCGCCGGAGCAAGTTTTCTGGCGTTTCCTGCCACAGCGTTGCGCCAATGTGTGGCATCAAACCCCGAAGCCTTGATGCGCATCATCCTCGAGGTGGGCAATTCATTGAGGTTGCTCATCGGTTGGTCGCTGGTGTCCAACCTGTTCTTGCCCGAACAAAGACTGGCTTATGCCCTGTTGGCAATATCGTCGCCGAGGGAAATGGAGATTACACAGGAACAATTGGGGGCAATTGGCCTTGGAAGTCGCCAACGGGTCAGTCGCCTGCTCCATTCACTTGAAGCTCGGGGATTGGTGACCACCGGCTATCGGAGTGTCTCGATAACAGATCCCGACAAACTTGGGGCATTTGCTTTCGGCAAATCATGGCGCACTGGTATCAATTCGGTTTTGCCCGGTTTTGGCAGCAAATAGAACAATCTTGGCTTGCGCGGACAAGCGAGCCATACAGGGCCAACGAGGCGGGGCGCACCGGCATGGCGTTCGAGAAAATGGCAAATTCACCGGGATCTCAGCCGACCAGCGCGCCACCGGCTTCGGTCTTCAGGAATGCTTCGCCGCAGGCCTTGGCCAATGTGCGAACACGCAGGATGTAGCTCTGGCGTTCTGTGACCGAGATCACGCCCCTGGCATCCAGCAGGTTGAAGCAATGGCTGGCCTTGATGGCCTGGTCATAGGCCGGGTGCGCCATGACGATGTGCTTGCCGGTCTTGGGGTCAATATCCTCGCGCGAGAGGATGTTGTTGCATTCACGCTCGGCATCCTCGAAATGGCGAAGCAGGGTTGCGGTATCAGCAACGTCGAAATTCCAGCGTGAATATTCGCGCTCTGTCTGCTGGAAGACTTCGCCATAGGTGACCTTTTCATTGCCGTCACGGCCATTGAAATTGAGGTCATAGACGTTGTCGACGTCCTGAACATACATTGCGAGGCGCTCAAGCCCGTAGGTCAGTTCGCCGGCAACGGGCGAACATTCGAAGCCGCAGACCTGCTGGAAATAGGTGAACTGGCTGACTTCCATGCCGTCGCACCAGACCTCCCAGCCAAGGCCCCAGGCTCCCAGCGTCGGGCTTTCCCAGTCGTCCTCGACAAAACGGATGTCATGCAGTTTCGGGTCGATGCCGATGGCATAGAGCGAACCGAGATACAGCTCCTGCAAATCCGGCGGGGATGGCTTCAGCAGTACCTGATACTGGTAATAGTGCTGAAGGCGGTTGGGGTTCTCACCATATCGGCCATCGGTCGGACGGCGTGAAGGCTGGACATAGGCGGCATTCCAACGCTTCGGACCCAGCGCGCGCAAGGTTGTTGCCGGGTGAAAGGTCCCCGCTCCGACTTCCATGTCATAGGGTTGCAGGATCAGGCAGCCATATTGGGCCCAGTAATTGTGCAAGGTCAGGATCAGCCCCTGAAAGGAGCGGGTCGGATGCATGTGCGGCGGAAGGGGTGCGTTCATGGATTTGGCCTCGCGGAGTTGGCCGTGCCATGCCGCAAAAGGCCGCCACGGTCAAGGGCGAGCTAGGCCACATCCCTGACCGGAACGATTTTCTCCAGTTCGCCTGCAATCTTTCGCCTGGCGATGGCCGTGTCGAAATTGGCCTGCAACCGCAGCCACCAGCCATCAGACAAACCGAAATACCGGCACAGCCGCAAGTCGGTATCCGCCGTGATTGACCGCTTCCCAAGCACAATATCGCCAATGCGCTGTGCAGGTACGCCTATGCTCTTGGCCAACCGGTATTTGGTCAGCCCCATGGGAACAAGGAATTCCTCATTCAACATTTCCCCTGGCGATACCGGCTCGATTTCTTCGTGGTTCATCTTTTCCATCTTGAGCCTCTCTGTCTTTCAAAACCTGTCAAAACAGGCCCCTTAATGGTAATCCACAATTTCTACGTCTTCCGGACCGCTGGGGCCCCAGCGAAAGCATAGGCGGAACTGATCGTTGATCCGGATACTCCATTGCCCCTTGCGATTTCCTGACAATGGTTCAAGGCGGTTGCCCGGCGGCACTCGCAAGTCGTCAAGGGTTCCGGCTACATCAAGCTGTGCAAGCTTTCGAAGTGCTGGCCGCTCAATTGATCCCCACACCCGGCTTCGCTTCAGGTTGAACAAGGCCTTGGTATCGCGACACCGGAAGGAAACAATCATGGTAGGAATTAATAATGCAACGCGATAATAACGTCAATCGTTATTATCGTCACCGACGAGATCAACCCTTCGCTAATCTTGACGGAACTGCCTGCGATGCGGACCGCAGCAAGGCGGCCGGCGGCAACATCCACTTCCAGGCTGATATCCGAAGGTCGCCCCATCTCGTAACCCTGTCTCAGGGAAAAGCTGTTCAGGCCTTCCCTCAATTCATTGCTGGCCAGCAATTGCCCCGCCAGAATGGCTGATGCCGATCGGTGGCCGGATCCTCCGGAATGCCTGCGGTTGGCGAAAACATCCTGGCGCGAAGGGCGTTTTTTCCTTCTGCAGGGTCGCGGGTGTAGAGATAGGCGCTGTCAATTTGGCCCAGTTCCATCATCTGCGACCATGCAGGCTCGCAAGGCCTCGCGGATTTCAACACATTCAGGTCCGCGACGGGGACATAGACAAAGCCCGGCCCGCCCTGCCACAGCGCGACTGCATGGCGATCAAACCCGATATCGGTTTCTGCAAGACCCAGTGCAGCTGCAGCAAGCGATGGCGCAGGACTGATCCCTTCGCCAGCAAAGGGGATGACAGGAGCAGTGAATTGAGCACCAAGCTTGCCGTTCCTTTGCCAGACCCTGACCGGTACAAGTCCGGCGACTTCCTCCAGCGTAATCAGCGTTTCAAAGTCACCGTCACCCGGATTGACCTTCTGTGCCAGGTGGATGGCACAGCCGATGGTAGGATGACCGGCAAACGGAATTTCCGCCGTCGGGAAGAAAATGCGCACCTTCGCGGTATGCGCGGCATCATCCGGCGTCTGCACAAAGATTGTTTCGGACAGGTTGAACTCGCGGGCGATTGTCTGCATTTCGGCCGTAGTCAGGTCGTCGGCACCTTCGACGATTGCCAAAGGATTGCCGGCGAAGCGCCGGGTCGTAAAGACATCAACCGTATGGAACTTCACGGACCTGCTCATCGCGATCAGTCATCCTTTGGCCGGTACACGCCATCTTCACCGGGCTCCAGGATCGTGATGTCACCCTTGCGGCCCGGGGTCGAAGCCTGCGGGTTGTCCGTTTCGGGCTTTTCAGCCTTGCGAACCGCATTGTTGATGCGTGCCATCTCGCGCTGCAATGCACGCCAGGCATACCAGACCAGAACCCCGATGAGGCCAAGAGCAATCAACTGCATTTTTCACCCTCTCCTTCCCATGCAGGAAGAAACTCACAATCCGTATCTGGCCCAGAGCGCGCGTTGTTCCATTTCTGCAGCAACTGCACCGGGAAGCTCTGCGGCCATGGCAGATCCCGCTCCGCCCAGAAGGTCTGCACTGACGCCCGGTTGCGCCCTGCCAAACAGGCTTCTGGGCTGCGTTACCAGTTTCAGTTCGGTATCCGTGCCGAAACGTTCGCGCAAGATGGGAGCCATCAGCCCGCATCCATCGACAAGGCCCAGTTCCCTACCCTTCGCGCCGGTCCAGAACATGCCGGTGAACAGGTCGTCGGAATCGGCAAGCCGGGCACCGCGCCTGGCCTTCACCATGTCGATGAAGACCTGGTGGATTTCCAGTTGCAACGCCTTGAGGTGCTCGATGTCGCGTTCCTTTTCCGGCTGGAACGGGTCGAGCATGACCTTGTTCTTGCCGGCCGTGTAGACGCGGCGTTCGACGCCAAGTTTGGCAATGGCCTTGTCGAACCCGAAGGTCGCTGCAACAACCCCTATCGAGCCGACAATCGAGGTTTCGTCCGCGATGATCTCGTCACCGGCAAGCGCGATCATGTATCCGCCGGAGGCCGCCACATCCTCAACGAAGACCAGAACCTGCTTTTCGTGTTTTTCGGCAAGTTCGCGAATGCGCGAATAGATCAGCCGCGACTGAACCGGCGAGCCGCCCGGCGAATTGATCGATAGCGCCACGGCAGGCGCTCGTTTCATCGAAAAGGCGCGCTCAAGAGCCGGTGCAACACCGGCCAGCGACAGGTTCTGGCGCAATGGCGAGCCTGACGCCATGATCGCGCCGCTCAGCCTCACCACCGGTATGACAGTTTGCCCCTTGCGAAAGCGGGAGGGGATCAATTTCCTGAATTCCATTGAACTTCCTGGGGATTTCCCGAGCATTTCATGATTCATGTGCTGCGCGCCATCGCTTTGGCGCAACCATGTGATTTCAAATGGACGTCGCGGCCATTCATTGCAAGATGCGGGAAGCCGAAATCTGCCGCTTCACGCGGAAATGGCAGTCGTGCCTTGCCATTCAACGCTGCATCGGCAAGTGGCGTTGCCTTGTCGTTGTCATCGTGCAGGACAATTCCGCTGGCAATTGCCAGGGTGCCTTAAGGCCGCAGGTGCCGGGCCAAGTCACCCTACTTGCCGTATCACCAGACCTTGAATGCAGCGGGAGGATTGTCAGTCCGCCAAACCGGCCACGGCACCCTGCAATGACATCACCGAGGCGTTCGGTGCGCCAGATCAGGTGGATCATGCCGCCGGAGCTTGAGGATGGCAGCTGCCGTTCGCAGCCACGAGGTCAAGACCGCCCTCTCCCATGGAATGGGCAAGGGAGCGAAGCTGATCGGGTGATACACGCTGGCCGACATGGTTATAGGGCGGGTTCATGATGACATGGTCAAAGCGGTTGTTGGCAAGGCCAGCCGCTTCACGCTTTTCTCCTGACAGCGTTACATCAGCCAGAAGCACCTTGATCCGGCCATGCAACATGCGGTTGGCTGGCAATGCCAGGCTTTCAGTGGCCAAACCCGCCATGAGAGGATCAAGTTCCACTAGGGTGACATCGAGAAGCGGATTGGCAACGGCTGCGGCGAGCCCCGCGACGCCTGCGCCAGAGCCAAGATCGGCCAGATGACCCGCTGCATTGTCGGGCAGGCTGGCGGCAAGCAACAGCGCATCGGATCCCGAGCGATGACCGCTGCGCGATGGCTGCAAGACTTCAAAACCGCCACGGAAGAATATGTCGCGACTGGTTTCCAGCGCCGGCTGTTCAGGATCGGCAATGTCACTCGCCTTGCCTCTTGTCGGTGCCATCAGTCTTTTTCCCTCCCTGGCAATTCGCCTTCAAGTCCGGCCTCGCGCATCAGGCGCAGCGCCTGATCATATCTCTCGTTCTCCACCAGCACGCGCCTGGGCAATATCCCCAGCGAACCTTCGAGAACCGACATATTGCCGTCCAGAACCATATGGGCGATCTCGCCATCACGCAGCAATGCTTCCACAAAGGATATGGTGACGGGATTGTTGGTTCTCAAAAGTTCTTTCACACGCGATCCTTCATCCATGTTCCTTCATTTCAAACGCTGTTTACCAGTTCACAAACCTGTCACGCGGCGTCGCTGCAAACAAGATGCATACAAGATGGAATCGGGCAGAACGCGCGCAAAACCGCTCATATCCGGTAAACATTGTGTCTCTTGTGAGAATTTCCACCTGAGCCAAAGTGCCGCTTGGCATTTTCTGGTCACCTGCCTATTGTTTTCCTGACAGCAAGGCGGATTTGACTGGCATTTTTCAAGGAGTACGCATGTCCGGAGTGGTTGTTCCCATAGAAGGTGGCCGAAGCCCCAAGGCCGGTGTCGAAGCACTGGTCAAGCTTGTGCGTCCTGACATGGAACGCGTGAATGCCATCATCCTTGCCAAGGCAGGGTCGAATGTCGAGCTGATCCCCGAAATCGCGCGCCACCTGATCGATTCAGGCGGCAAACGACTGCGCCCGATGCTCACTCTGGCTGCGGCCCGAATGTGCGGCTACCAGGGTGAACATCACATCACCCTCGCTGCCAGTGTCGAATTCATGCATACCGCGACCTTGCTGCATGACGATGTGGTCGACCAGAGCGACATGCGCCGCGGCAGCTGGCTGCCCGCATGCTGTGGGGCAATGAGGCGAGCGTCCTTGTCGGCGACTTCCTGCTCGGACAGGCATTCCGAATGATGGTGGAAACCGGTTCGCTGGCGGCGCTGAATGTGCTTTCGCATGCCGCCACTGTCATTGCCGAAGGCGAGGTAATGCAGCTCTCCACGCAAAGAACCTCGAAACCAATGAAGACGAGTATCTGGAGGTCATCCGCGCCAAGACTGCCGCATTGTTTGCGGCAGCAGCCGAAGTTGGCCCGATCATCGCGGGAAGTGACAAGCCGGTTATCAGCGCATTCCGCTCCTACGGGATGAATCTGGGTCTGGCGTTCCAGCTGATCGATGACGCGCTGGATTATGGTGGTTCCGCCTCTGCACTGGGCAAGAATGTCGGCGATGACTTCCGCGAGGGCAAGATGACGCTTCCCGTCGTGCTTTGCTATCGCCGTGGTACCGACGAAGAACGCAGGTTCTGGCGGGAATCGCTCGAAGGCGGCAATGCCAGTGACGAAAGGCTGGCCGACGCCATTGCGCTGTTGCGCAAATATGATGCGATCGACGATACGGTGGCGCGCGCACGCCACTATGCCGAAATGGCACGCGATGCGCTTGCCCCCATGAAATCAAGTGCATGGAAGGATGCACTGATCGAGGTGCTGGAATTTTGCATCAGCCGGGCCGTGTAACACCATTGTGCCTGAAAGCCGGATCAGCAAAGCTTGTAACGCAGGCGCAAAAAAGCCATGGTTGCCAATGACAAGTTGCAACTGCTTCGCGCCATTGCGATGCATTGCGTGAGTGAGCGGGAAATGGTGTTTCCCGTTTTCAAAAACCTGACGGCACGACCTTACAGGACTGACCCTTGATGAACCGATCCCTTCGCCTGCGCCTCCTCAATTCCACCTTCGCCGTTGCCCTGACATTGGGCCTCGCAGCAGGAATGGGCCTGGCGCCATTGGCCCAAGCCAAGACGGAGGATGAGGTTCCCATCAAGGATGTGGTGGCGCAAGCCTCGCTTTCGGGCAGTTTTCTGGCAGCGCAGGTCGCAGGCAACGACAATGACGATGTAAATGCAGTTGCCTTTTACGAACGGGCCGTGGAGCTTGACCCTGACAACGGTGAACTCAAGCGCCTGCTTTTCCTGGCATTGACTGCGAATGGCCGTATTCAGGATGCGGTGACTGTGGCACGCAAGATGCCGCAAACCGGTGATGACACGGCCGTCACACGGCTTGTGGTCGCTGTTGATGCCCTGCGGCAGAAATCCTGGAGCAAGGTTGGCGAAACCCTCAACAAGACCACTGGTGGCGATCTCGACGTGATGGTCGAGGAATTGCTGAAAGCATGGGCGATGTTTGGTTCCGGGGATGTGGATGGCGCGATCAAGGCAGCACAGAACAGCGACGGCCCCGATTGGGTGCAGGTTGTGCGCAATTATCATGCCGGCTTGATGGCGTCTGCTGCAAGCAAGGACAGTGAAGCGATTCCGCTGCTTGAAAAGGCTACCGAAAACGAGGCCGCGGCAGCGGTGCTGTCGGAAACGTTCCTGCGCGCCATCGAGGCGCTGGTGCGAGCACAGGTGCGAACCGGTGCGCTTGATGACGCAGAAAAGACGCTCGAGCGTGGTTTCTCGCTTTTGCCCAGTCATCCGCCATTTGCAGCACTGAAATCCCAGTTGGCAGAAAAGAAGGCGCTCAACCCGCTGGTCACGTCTGCGACGCAGGGTGGGGCAGAGGTGTTTTACAATGTCGGCTCGGCGATCAGTCGCCAGGGTGGAGCGCCGCTGGCGCAGAGCTACTTGCAGCTCGCTGACAACCTGAACCCGGGCAGCGATGTGGTTTCGCTGGCGCTGGCTGGCGTGTTCGAAAACCAGAAACGGCCCGAGCGGGCCAATGTGTTCTACGAGAAGATCGACGCCAAGTCGCCATTCCACCGTCGTGCAGCGCTTGAATATGCGCTCAATCTCAACACGATGAAGGAAAACGACAAGGCGGAGAAGATGCTTCGCGATCTGATTGCAGAAGACCCCGATGACCTGATTGCCTATTCGACCCTCGGCGGTGTGTTGAGCCAGCAGGAGAAATATCGCGAGGCTGCCGATGTCTATGATGCTGCCGTTGCAAGGATCATCAAGCCGGAATCCTATCAGTGGAACCTGTATTACCGCCGTGCCATAGCCTATGAGCGGCTGAAGGAATGGGACAAGGCAGAACCCAACTTCAAGAAGGCCATAGAACTCTCGCCCAACCAGGCCGATGTCCTGAACTATCTGGGCTATTCCTGGATCGACATGGGTATAAACCTCGATGAGGGGATGGACCTGATCCGCAAGGCGGTGGAACTGAAGCCGCGCTCGGGCTTCATTGTCGACAGCCTTGGCTGGGCTTACTACAAGCTTGGCAAATATGACGAGGCCGTTGTGGAGCTCGAACGGGCCGTTGAACTGATGCCGCAGGATCTGGTGGTCAATGACCATCTTGGCGACGCCTATTGGAAGGTCGGTCGCAAGCTTGGAGGCGACCTTCCAGTGGAACCATGCGCTTGTTGGCAAGCCGGAGCCGGAGGAAGAAGCGAAGATCAGGCTGAAACTGCAAAAAGGGCTGGTTGAAACGGTCGATTCCACCACCAAGGTGCAGGAATAGTCACGGAGCCGGCAGCGTTTGATGGTTACCTGCAAAGCGCCGGCCAAAATCAATCTGGCCCTTCATGTTTGCGGACAGCGTGAGGATGGCTATCACCTTCTCGATACGCTGGTTGGCTTTTGCGCCATTGGCGATACCGTTTTTGCCGAAGCTGCAAAGACGGGGCAGTTTTCGCTGGAGATCACCGGCCCCTTTGCCGTCGCCCTGGCGCAAGTTGACACCGACAGCAATCTGGTTATGCGAGCAGCAAGGCGCCTGAAGCCGATGCGCGCGCGGTTGGCCATGAAACCTTCCCTGTCCGGTTTCGCCTGGAAAAGCAGTTGCCGGTTGCAAGCGGCATGGGCGGAGGTTCTGCTGATGCCGCTGCTGCGCTGCTCGCCCTGGCGCGGCTCTGGGGGCTGCCTGAGGAATATGACCTTGCAGGTGTTGCGGCGCAAATTGGCGCTGATGTTCCGATGTGCCTGCATTCACGCCCATTGCGGGCAGAAGGTGTGGGAGAACGCATCGCATTGATGCCCCCTCAAAGGCCGCTTGATGTTGTCCTGGCCAATCCCGGTATCGCGGTCGCCACGCCGGATGTCTTTCGCGCGCTGAAGAGCCGCGACAACCTCGGCATAGGCGAAATTCCCGACCTTGCTCACGATCCAGTCTGGCTTTCCGGGCTGCGCAACGACCTGCAGTTGGCGGCGATCTCGCTCACCCCGGAAATTGGTAATGTGCTTGAGGCTCTTGCCGCCATGCCCGGCGCGCAGCTTGTGCGGATGAGCGGCTCGGGAGCCACCTGTTTTGCCATTCATGAAAATGCGAGGACAGCACAAGCAGCTGCAAGGCAGCTTGTTGACAGCCACCCCGATTGGTGGTGCGCTGCCACGCGACTGGAAGGCGAGGCAATTGCCGAGCGAATAACGGGATAATACCATGGGCAGGATTGACGAGAGCCGTCCCTTCATAGCGGTGCGGTTTGCTGTATTGACGGTTTCGGACACGCGCGGCCTCGAGGATGACAAGTCCGGCTCGACGCTGGTCGCACGGATCGAGGCAGCCGGTCACAGGGTTATTGATCGCGCCATAGTGAGCGATGATGTCGAGAAAATTCAGGCCCAGGTGCGGCAATGGATCAGCAATCCCGAAATTGATACCGTGCTGACAACCGGCGGTACCGGTTTTACCGGGCGGGACGTTACACCCGAGGCACTTGAGCCGATCTTCGAAAAGCGGATGGATGGTTTTTCGGAAGTGTTCCACCGCATAAGCTATGACAAGATTGGCACATCGACGATCCAGTCGCGCGCAACTGCCGGTGTTGCAGGTGCCACTTTCATCTTCTGCCTGCCGGGCTCACCCGGGGCCTGCAAGGATGCATGGGACGGCATCCTGCAGCAGCAATTCGACTATCGCCACATGCCCTGCAATTTCGTGGAGATCATGCCGAGGCTTGACGAGCACCTGAAGCGCGGCAAGGGCTGAATTTCGCTACCGGCTTCATTCAGGCAGGTACGGTCATCGTAACCGGCAATACCGTCACATGCGCTCCTGCGGGCGGCTTCTTCCAGCCATTGGCAGCGATCTGCAAACCCCGCCGGTTGGTTCGGTGGCTCTGGTGCAGAATAAGGCCCTGCCCCGGCGACACCTGCCCCAGCACATGTCCGGCAAGGCGGCGCCATAGTTCACGGATACGGTCGCGGCGCGCGAAACCGGGATAGGCGTAATTGAAGGCAGCAGCCACCGATCCCGGTGACCCGGACAATGTGGCGCGCTGAACAAAATCCGAAGCTGACCAGTGCCAGCCGGGTTGGGGAACCGAGCCTGCCATCATCAGCAGCAGCCAGTCACCGCGCAGCCCTGCACCGGCATTTGCCAGCGATATGCCGTCTCTGGCTGCAATCCGTGTGCAACCGGCTGCATCACAGATCAGTTCGACATCGGGGTCGGCTGAAAAATCAACAATCACAGCATCGCGCAATATGCCGTCAGCAATTGCAGGCACCAGAGCACCCAGCGTTGCTCCAAGCCCCTCTACACTTTCTCCGACAATGATGCATGCACTGAACATGACGCCTTGATAGCGCGAAATCGCATTTGTGTGAACCGTGCAGATCACGGATGAAAAAGTTCTTGCTTTGTTCTCTTTCTGCTGATAGGAATATTTTCAACAAAGCGGATTGTCCTGCGTACCGTATCGTGTAACCGAAAATGCGCGGAGCATCAAAATGCAGTCCCGTATAGCAGAAAAGTCGTCTCGCTCCGGCAGGCACCTTGCCGCCGGTGACACCGCAAACAGATCCGCCAGGGATCATTCTGCCTTTCTGGCCGGATCGGCACTCACACGCCGTTTTGGCGGCTTTGACGAAGTTCTGGACAATGAGCGTCTTCGGGGTCGCGCGGCGGGAATCAACCCGCAGGGCAGGTTCGAGCCAATCAGCAGGCATGTCTTTGATGATGGCTGGCAGACCATTGACGAATTGCCGCCCTTTGCCACCGAGGTGCAGGTGGAAAAGCCGCGCAGCATCATCACCCGCAACGAATCGCCCGATCTTTCCTTCGACCGTTCGATCAATCCCTATCGCGGTTGCGAACATGGCTGTGTCTACTGCTTTGCAAGGCCGAGCCATAGCTATATGGGGCTGTCGGCGGGCATTGATTTCGAGACGAAACTGTTTGCCAAGCCGGGTGCTGCGCGTCTTCTGGAACGCGAGCTTGCCAAGCCTGGCTACCAGCCGAAAACAATCGCCATTGGCACCAATACCGATCCTTATCAACCCATAGAAAAGGAATGGCGGGTCACGCGCGAGATTCTCGAAGTGCTGGAGGCTGCCAATCATCCCGTTGCCATTGTCACCAAATCCGCACTGGTGACGCGTGACATCGACATTCTGTCGCGCATGGCTGAAAAGGGTTTGGCCAAGGTGGCGCTATCCATCACCACGCTTGACCGGCGGGTTTCGCGTGCGATGGAGCCACGCGCCTCCACCCCATCGCTTCGCCTCAAGGCCATCAGCGACCTGGCAACTGCCGGTATTCCCGTCTCTGTCATGGTGGCTCCGGTCATTCCGGCACTCAATGACCATGAAATCGAGCGTATTCTTGATTCGGCGCGAGGCGCCGGTGCTGACGAAGCCGGCTATATCCTGCTGCGGCTGCCGCTGGAGGTAAGCCCGATCTTCCGCGACTGGTTGCTGCGGCATTTCCCTGATCGCTATCGCCATGTGATGAATGTTCTCAAATCCATGCGTGGCGGCAAGGATTATGACGCTGAATGGGGCAAGCGGATGCGTGGCACCGGCCCCTATGCCTGGCAGGTGGGCAGGCGTTTTCAAATGGCTGCAAAACGGCTTGGCTTCAACACGCGCAGGCGGAAGCTGGAAACATCGCTATTCATGCCACCACTGGGCGATGGTCGTCAGTTGGCGCTTTTCTAGACAAAGCGATTGCCCGACGGGTCGCGCCGCCGCAAATGCGGCCTGTCGGGTCTTGAAGAGAATCGGTGCTGGGGCCAACTCGCCGCATGTCCCCACGTCCCGACACCGATTCTTCACCCTTTTTCCGACCCGCGCAGGGCCGGATTTTTTCGTTCGAAGCTGATCTGCTGTACCGTGGCCATTCACTGGTTGCAGGTGTTGACGAGGTGGGAAGGGGTCCCCTTGCCGGGCCCGTGGTCGCTGCGGCGGTCATTCTCGATCCGGATGATATTCCGCAGGGATTGAACGATTCGAAGAAACTGACCGCTGCAAGGCGGGAATGGTTGTTTGAAGAAATCCTGCTCCGGGCAAAATGTACGAGTTGGGCGGCGGTAACAGCCGCAGAGATTGATGTCATCAATATCCGCCAGGCGACTTTCAAGGCCATGTGTCAATGGGTTCATGCGCTCGCCATGCAGGCGGACCGCATTCTCATTGATGGTCGGGACGTGCCGATTGAGCTGAGAGATCGGGGTACCGCCATCGTCAAGGGAGATCAGAAAAGCGTATCGATCGCCGCAGCATCGATTGTTGCCAAGGTCATGCGCGACCGGATGATGACACGGGCCTGCGCTGAGTTCCCTGCCTACGGGTTTTCAAGGCATGCAGGTTATGGAACAGCCAGGCATCTTGCAGCAATTGCAGCGCATGGCGCCACGCCTCTGCACCGATTGAGTTTTGCGCCGCTGCGCAGAGACTGAAAGCCGGAATGAAAACGGGGCGCTCTCTCGAACGCCCCGAATTGATGGATTGTCACGAGGAACAATCAGTTCATGCGGCTCTTGAGCTCGGCCAGTCCCTGCGTGAACAACGCGTCAGCGCCTGCACCTGAAGCCTTTTGGGCAATCAGCTTCTCGGAAGCTGCAATTGCAATGTCAACGGCGGCAGAACGAACATCAGCCATTGCCTGCGCCTCGGCCTGACCGATTTTCTGTTCAGCCATGGCAGTGCGCCGTGCAACAAAGTCTTCCGTCTTCTTGCGTGCTTCCTTCGCCAGCAATTCGGCCTCATGGCGTGCAGCAGCAACGATGTCGCTGGCTTCTGCCTCGGCAGCCTTGCGCTTGCGCTGATACTCGGCGAGAAGCTCCTGCGCCTCTTCACGAAGCTTGCGAGCCTCCTCGAGTTCATGGCGGATCTTGTCGGCGCGTGCATCAAGTGCCTTGCCGATCTGGCCTGGCACCTTGAGGTAGACAACGATACCGAGGAAAATCACCAGGGCGATCAAAGCCCAAAACGTGGCGTCGAGTTCCATGTTCAGGCTCCTGTTTCGCTGCTTCGGATACGGCCTTGGCAAGGTCTGCCTTGGTGACGGTCCCGCCCAGCAATTCCTTGACGATTGTCTCGGCTGTGCCGGCAGCAATTTCGTCGACATCACCGAGCGCCTTGGCGCGAATGCCTGCGATCTGTGCCTCTGCTTCGGCAAGCTTTTCCGCCAATCCGGCTTCCGTCTTCTGCCTTTCGGCTTCTGCGGACGCCTTGGCTTCATCATTGGCCTTCTGGGCAATGGCAGTGGCGTTCTTGCGGGCTTCTGCCAGCTCATGCTCATAGGCAGCATGGGCGGCATCTGCTTCTTCACGCATCCGGTTGGCCTCATCGAGGTCCTGCGAGATGCGGTCGCGGCGAACTTCCAGAATCGAGGAAATCCTCGGAATGGCAATCCGCGACATCAGCAGGTAGAAAACGCCAAACGTGATCGCCAGCCACAGAAGCTGCGAAGCAAAGCTTGCAGGATCAAATGGGGGAAACACTCCACCATGGCCAGCATCATGCGCCGCACCGGTCTCGGTGTGGGTCGCACCATCTGCTGACGAATGGGCACCGGATTGCTCTTCAGCCCATGCATTGGAAATGAACATCGCTCCCTCCTCTAAAGGGCGTACGGCGGCGATATGGTTGTCGCCGCCGCGTTGCTACCGATATTAAACGGCGAAGAGGAGGAGAAGGGCAACGTGCAGCGTGAAGATGCCCAGAGCTTCTGTAACGGCGAAGCCGAAGATCAGGCGGCCAAACTGGCCATCAGCTGCCGACGGATTGCGCAGTGCGCCCGCCAGATAGTTGCCGAAAATGGTGCCAAGGCCAATGCCCGCGCCACCCATGCCGAGGCATGCAATGCCTGCGCCGATATACTTTGCTGCTTCCGCTTCCATTTCAAACTCCCTTGAGTCTCAAGATTGGTATTTCAGTGTTTCGATGTGGCCCAGGGGCCGGTGAACTTATTCCCGCTTGGCTGATCCGGATCAGTGACCCGGATGCAAGGCGTCGTTGAGATACATGCAGGTCAGTACGGCAAAAACATATGCCTGCAGGAATGCAACGAGGAATTCGAGGCCGGTTAGCGCCACGGCCATGGCCAGCGGCAGGATTGCGCCGCCAATGCCGACCGCACCAAGCGCAGACAGGCTGGTAACGAAGCCGGCAAACACCTTCAAGGTAATGTGCCCTGCCAACATATTGGCGAACAGACGCACGGAAAGGCTGATCGGGCGCGACAGGAATGAAATCACTTCAATCAGCACGACCAGCGGCAGCAAGGCACCTGGAACGCCCGAAGGCACAAACAAGCCCAGGAAATGCAATCCGTGCTTCCAGAAGCCGTAGATGATCACGGTCAGGATCACGAGCATCGCCAGCGCGAAAGTCACGATGATGTGGCTGGTTACAGTGAAGAAATAGGGGAACATGCCAAACAGGTTGGCAACCAGTACGAACATGAAGAGCGAAAACACCAGCGGGAAGAATTTCATCCCCTGGGTTCCGGCCGCATCACGCAGGGTGGACGCCACGAATTCATAGGACATTTCGGCAATCGACTGCATGCGGCCGGGCACGAGGCCGCGTCCGCTTGTCGCCCAGACCAGAAAGCTGAAGCGGCTGTCACGGTTGCCACCATGAACAGCGATGAATTGGCGAACGACAGATCCAGCCCGTTGAAATCCAGCGGGATCAGCTTCGAAATCTGGAACTGGTGAATGGGATCGTTCGACACCCGTTATTCCTCTTCCGTCCAAATGAATCCGGCAGTTTTCCTGCCAGCTCGCGGGAACCCCGCCTTTCATTACCATGCGGCCAGGCCGCTACTCGTTTTCGTCCTCGTCATCCAATGGTGCAGCCTTTTTGGGCGCAGCCTTGGGTTCGAAGCCCTTGCGGTGTGGATCAGCCATGGTGCCTGCCGCCCGCATAACATTGATAACACCGGCAACGAAACCCAGAAGGAGAAAGAAAATCATCCCCCAGGGCGGATAGCCGGATATCTTGTCGATACCCCAACCGATTGCCGCGCCCACCAGCACCGCCGAGACGAACTCGGTGGAAAGCCGAAGGCATTGCCGAACCCGGAATTGTCCGGCCGGGACTTTTGCGCCTCAGCCCTGATTTCCCGGTTTCGGTCCAGTTTGTCGTCCAGCGCCCGCAAGCGCCTTTCGAGCTCTTCTTCCGGTATTTCCCTTCGGGTGTCCGGTTTTCGCCAGCCACGGGAAACTCCATGGAACCGCTTGTCAGGAACACCCCAGTGGCGGTCCCCAAGTCGCGCGCAACTTAGTTTTTGGCCCCGTGCGGTGTCAAGCGCAGCGAGGCAGAACCAACTCATTGATTTTCGAGGTTACGGTGCCGCATTAGACTATGCGACAATGCGCCTTGCCTGTTCCGGCGCAAAAGCCGCCCGAAGGTCGGCAGAATCCGCGCGGCTCACCACGCAAGGCCAACCTGCTCAGCTCCAGCCACCGCCGAAAGTACGGTAAAAGATATGCAGTCCAATGCGCCCGACGCGCTTCATGTGCGCTGCCCATTTTGGCTTCACATAAGTGGCATGATAGTGGGTCGATGAACCGACCTCGGTCAGCCAGATGCGGCCTTCGGTGGTTTCGCGCGCCACATATTGCGCTGTTTCCCATCGCTTGGGATCGTTCACCCGATCACGGATACGGTCGCAGGCGAAGGAAAACTGGCAGCGGTTGCGCCATTCCTTGTTCTGATAGACTACGCCACAAATGCTATTGGGATAGGCCGGGTTCTTTGACACGGTTCAAAATGACCGGGCAACGGCTGCCTGGCCACGGACCGGTTCGCCGCGTGCCTCGAAATAGATACCAGCCGTCAGGCAGTTCTGTTCGCGTTCGGAAAAGGTTGAAAGCGGCAAGGGGTTTGCCGCCCATTTGTGGTCATCCTTGTCGATCTTCGGAATCAGGGCTGATCGGCCGCTCATCGGCAAGAACGGCAGCAAGGGCGAGCGCAAGGTGTCGTCCTGCTCACCATAGGCCAATACGTGAGGGATGGATCTTTCCACCAGACTCGCAACCAGCACCGGCAGGTCAGTCTCGATTGGCGGCATGGCGTCCTTGGGCTTGTGGGAGGGAGGCGACCAGGCCTCATCCGATTTCATTGCCTTCACGAATGCCAGTTCGAACCGGTTTTCAAGGTTCTCAGGTGCAAGCATGGATTGACGTTCCATCACCGAGCCTGCCGAGAACCGTACCGGCGGACTTACCGGAGTAGGGAAACAACGCGATCACCCAGCAGCTTGCGGTTGATCTTTGCGGTTGTCTTGGCCCCGACGTACACCTTCGCGAATATCTGGCTCGCTATCCCTGGTGCCCAGTTTCGGTTTGCTGGTGCCAGTTACAATGGGGTCAACCCCATCAGTCGTTCCAGCTTTCCGCCCGTGTGCTTTCGTTGCGCAGCCATCGCAGCAGTGGCAAAGGTCTCGCCAGGAGCCTCGTCAATGCTTGGTAAGCCATCGCTGCTCTGATCACGGTCTGGCATGACAGCGACGCGACGTCCTGGATAGGCAATGATGGACGGATAGGTGAAGAAGACTGCCATGCCCGCAATCAACGGATAGACAAGTCCGTCAGTTTCCCTGCATGGGGAAACCGGATGCGGTCAGAAATACGCAAAACCCTACTCCAGACTAACAGATCTGATTTGGTTATGATTGCCAGCAAACAGCTGACAGGAAGCAACCATAGATCGTTAACCTTGACAGGCGGTAAACAGCTGGTTTCCAAGAGGTTAACCCCACACATTCGCAATCGCCCTGCCCAACGATCAAGCGATTGCCCGCGCAAACGGCGACAATCGGGCAGAAAAGGATTCATTGTGTGGAAAGACGCGACAGGATTAACAAAAGGAAAACAACATGCACCCGCTTCAGGCGACTTGTCGGCCTATCGTTTGCCGGCCCTGTTTGAAAACGGGTTGTCGCTCTTGCGCATCAGCAGGCGAATGGGAACGGACCACAGTTTGAACTCCTCGCGCAGGAATTGACGAGGTAGCGTTCATAGGAAGTGGGCAATGCCTCGGGCCGCGAGCAGGAGACGAAAAAGTCGGCGGGCGCGCCTTTTACCTGGGTCATGTATTTGATCTTGATGCGGCGACCGGCAACTGCCGGCGGTGGATGGTGATAGATCACCTGTCGAGCCAGCGGTTGAGCCTTGCCGTTGCAATGCGCCTGTTCCAGGTCTTGTGCACCTCGAATACCGCATCCATCAACCGGGCAAGGCCCTCACCAGTCATGCCCGACATCGGCACGACCTTCAGGCCCTTGACCTGTGGCAGCAGGCGCTCGGCCTTTTCGAGAAGCTTCGGCCAGCGCTTCCTGGCGGTCGTCGATCAGGTCCCATTTGTTGAGCGCAATGACCGGAGCCCTGCCCTCGCGAATGATCAGATCGGCAATCTGCAAATCCTGCTTCTCGAATGGTATCGTCGCATCAATCAGGACAATGACCACTTCGGCAAACTGCATGGCGCGCAGGCCATCAGCAACCGACAGTTTTTCGAGTTTTTCCGACGCGGGCCTTTTTCGCATGCCGGCGGTGTCGAAAGGCGAACCGGCCTGCCTTGCCATTCCCAGTCAACGGCTATCGAATCGCGCGTGATGCCTGCCTGGGCCCGGTGAGCAGGCGCTCCGCCTATCATCTGGTTGATGAGGGTGGACTCTGCTCGCATTAGGTCGCCCGACAACAGCTATGCGCAGCGGCTTTGTGATGTCGACGCTGTCATCGTCCTCGTCAAGAGCCGTCCGGAAATTCGATCTCGGAAAGATCGTCATCCGCACCGAACTCATCTTCCTCGTCCGGATAGGCCGCTCGCGCCCGATCGCATCAACGATGGCATCGTGCAGGTCGCTGAAGCCGATGCCATGCTCGGCAGAGAGCGGCACAGGTTGGCCAAAGCCGAGGGAGAAAGCGTCATCATAACCGGGCTCTCCGGCCTTGCCCTCGAACTTGTTGGCGACGGCAATGACCGGCTTTCCGGCACGGCGCAGAATATCGGCAAAAGCCTTGTCGGCCGGGTTGAGGCCGGCGCGCGCATCAATCAGGAAGAGGCAGATGTCGGCCTCGGCAATGGCGATCCTCGGTCTGCTCGCGCATGCGCGATTCGAGGCGTTCCACCTGCTGCTTCTTCGAGGCCAGCGGTATCGATTACCTGGAAATACAGACCGCCAATATGGGCGTCAGCCAATCTGCGGTCACGCGTGACGCCCGGTGTGTCATCGACCAGCGCCAGACGTTTGCCGACAAGCTTGTTGAAAAGCGTCGACTTGCCGACATTGGGACGACCGATAATGGCTACCTTGAAGGTCATGCTTCCCGTTCCGGTGCCGGAAGTCCGGCAACATGGTTATGTGTCAGCCAGCAGCCTTGACGCCACGGCTGGCAAGAAGATCGAGCATGATTGAGGCGCGCGAGCGAACATTTCCGGCAGCGCCTGCGTCGTCGGCAATCATCTGGAACCAGTTGAGCGCTTCCTGATCATTGCCGGCCTTCATGGCTGAAAGTCCAAGCGCCTCACGGGCGAGATGGCGGTAAGGTCCGCCGGCCCCGGACAATGCTGTGAGGCGAGCCTTGACCTGATCATAGCTTTCGGTGTCGACGGCAACCATCCCGCCGCGCAATGTCGCGACCGACCGCAGGGGTTCGGGAACAGACTTGTCTGCGGATATCTCGTCAAACGCCTTGAGGGCACCAGCAGTATCGCCGCGTCCGATCAGTTCACCTGCAAGGCGTAGCCGCGCCAGTGCCGGATAATCGCCGACGCCGGTTTTCGACAATTCCTCGAGTTTGGCAATCGCGTCGTCCTGACGACCCTGCTTCGACGATTCGACTGCCGACAGGAATACGTCGCCCGAGGCGGCCGCCTTCTGCTCGCTGCTATATTGCCAGTAGCGGAATACGCCGGTGCCGACGACCACGAGAATGGCAGCGGCGATGATGAGATTGCCGAAACGTTCCATATCGCCTTGCCCGGTCGTGGCGGATTTCCTCATCCACCTCGCGAATGAAACTGTCGTCGGACATGATACTCTTCCAGCTTTATGCATAAGGGTGCCGGGACGGTCACGTCCTGACGGTTGGCGGTCTTTTAGAGCAAACCGGGGGTTATGCAATCGGAACCGGCACACCGGCGATCCACACATGTGCCTTCCAGATGACAAGAGCCCAAAGCGCGAGGCCCGTGACGATGGCGATGGCGTCATTGATAACCGGGCCTGGCTGCGGCAGCGCGCCACCACGGCGCTTTACGGCAATCCGGTTCCATACCGCCCAGGCGAGGAATGAGCTGAACAAAGACGGAAGCCAGATCGCCGTTCACCAGCAGATGCGCAAAAGCCCAGAGCTGACGTCAGCAGCATCGGGTGCTGGAGGACAGGTCTTTCCGGGTTTGAGGTTGGAGACCATGAGGCTGATCAGCGCCAGCGCCATCAGCAGGATGGTCAGATGCACCATCCAGAACGGGGTCACGTGGAGAACCGGCGCCACCGGACGCGCAAGGACATAACCCCAGATCAGCAGCACCAGGCCGATGAGCGAAACAAGCGAATAAACGCCCTTCCAGCGCCTTCACCCATGGCAGCGATACGGTCAAGGCGCCATTGCGGGGCAAGCATGCGAACGGAATGGATCCTGAGAAAAACAACAATGCCCAGGATCAGGACCAGCATATTCATCAATCAACCCGATTTGTCGGGGAAATGCACTAACGGCACGGTAGCATTGCGATTGCAAGGCTTCCAGTGTTGCAAAGGACAAAATGACCGGCAAGACTGTCGGTATGGATATCTCGAAGGCAAGAGCTGCACTTGAAGCGGCAAGGACCGCGATAGAGCGCGAATCACAACTGGCTGCCGAAGCGCGGTCAACGGTCGAACTGGATCAGCAATCCGTCGGACGCTTGTCGCGGATGGATGCCATGCAGGATATGTTACGGCCATGGCGTGCGCAAGAGCGCAAGCGGCAGAATGATCTGGTTGCATCGACATGGCACTACGCCGGCTGGATGCGGGCGATTATGGCTATTGCACCGAATGCGGCGAGGAAATTGCGCAGCGCCGCCTGGAAATCGACCCCATGGCGGAACGCTGCATTTCCTGCGCATGACTGCGCCTACTCCGCCAGATCCTTCACGTCATCGGTGCCCTTGTCGGCACTCTGACAATCGGCGTCATGCGGGTGCCAAGCACTTCCTTCTCGATTTCGGAAAGTTCTTCACCCGCTAGCGACGCCTCGAATGCCTTCAGGCGTTTGTGGATCGAAAGCAGTTCAACAATCGTTCCCCAAGAATTCACGAGATACTGGAACGAATTCGAGACCTGGTTGAATGCCGAGACAATCTGCTGGAAAAGACCGAAGGTGATGGCTCCGGCGGCAATGGTTGGCACCAATAGCAGCGAGGGAAAAATCACATCCGTCTGGATATAGAGATATCGTGCGACGTTGAAATAGGCGTAGTGCCAGTAGAGGCGGAAATAATTCTGCCGGACATGGTTGAACAATTCCCCAAGCGCGATCGGCTCGGCACGGGCCGCGTCGTCCTCTCCATAGACGAGTTCCTTGCGATAGGCTGCCTCGACGCGCTGATTGCGGAAATACAGGCCAGGCAGCTTTATGCCTGCCAACATCAAGAGGACAGTGCCGAAAATCGACCAGAATATTGCAGCAACCACCAGCGGTGCCGGAATGACGCCGACGATCGGCAGTTCGGGAATATATTGGCCAAGTCCATACAGGATTGGCAGGAAGGCGATCAGCGTCAGAACCGAATCGAGCGCACTGACGCCAAGCGATTCAACCGTCTCTGCAAAACGCATCGTATCTTCCTGCACGCGCTGCGATGCTCCCTCGACATGGCGCAGGCGCGACCAATGCTCGGTGTAATATTCGTTCATCGCGGTACGCCAGCGGAAAATGTAGTGGCTGACAACAAAGCGATTGACGACCGCGACCAATATCCAGACGGAAGCGATGAACAGGAAATCGAAGGTCGCCGAATAGAGGCTTGCTGCCGGGACGGTGCCCTTGGTCTCGCCGGTCAGTGCGTTTTGAATGAGGTCATAGAACGGACGGCGCCAATTGTTGAGCGCGACACTGGTCTGAACTGAGAATGCGGTAACAAAGAGGATGAAGCCGGAAACGAGGATTGACCAGAACTGCCAGCGATGCGGACTGTACCAGAACCAGAATGCCGCAAATAACAGGACGCAGACCGCGTAATAAAGATAGAACCAGATCATGTCCGGCGTGAAGAAGAACTGGACCGTACCGAGATCGCCCGCGCCCTCCATTGGCGGAAGGCCGATTATGCCTCCCCAGGATCCGCGCCGCCCGCATACCACAAACCCATGGTAATCGCGCACCAGAGCACGAATGAGGGAAAGAGATATCCGGGGATTGGGGAAAAAGGAATGAAACACGGCAGAGGGCATCCATAACGGTTGGTGTTGCAGCGCTTTGACACCTGAATCGTGGAATTATCAAGTCACAAACGCCTGTCTTGGCCGTGAACCGGTTTTTGGCCAGGCCAGTGCATCAGGGTTTTTCGGTAGCGAAAATCGAATTCACGCTGCGTTCACGCCATTGGTGCATATTGTGTCTTATCGCACAGTCACGAGGTGACGCACCCCCATCTGTATTGCAACAGAGGGGGCGGGCGAAACAGGCATGCCTCCCGGCGCCGGCCAGAACCAGCCTGCGCTACGAGACGGCAGGATATGTATGTTTCCTCGCCACCCAGGCATACCTCCGGCGTCCACACACGCCCTTGGACAATGGAGGAATGCAGGCCGCCTTGGAAACGAGGCGGCCTTTTTTATGGGGAGGAATGCAGGCCGCCTTTGGAAAGAGGGCGGCCTTTCCTGTTGGGGAGGAGTGCAGGCGAACACGCCACCGCCCTGCGCTTGCCAATTCATGCTCAACGCGTTCGCGTTAACTCCCTGCTTACCATGTCGACGCACAATCGTTCGAAACAACAGCGATCTGTACGGAGTACGCCGCATGCATCTTGTCAGGAACGAACAGACCAGCAGCCAAGCCACCAGAGCAGAAGCCGCCGAGGCAGACAGCTATGCACGCATGATGCAGGAACTCATCATGGATATTGACGAGCTTGACCCGATTGCCTTTCCTCCGGACCGGCGCTTCATCCTGCGCGACAAGGAAGCCTGGATCTACGAGCATGGAAACATCTGCGAACTGGTCTATGTCCGGGTCGACCAGGATTACGATTGACTCTTGATGCTTGACGATCTGCCGATTGCAGCGTTTGGCTATAGCCACACGCTGGCTGGAGGCAATGGCGATGACCTGGATCAAGACAGTCCCTATTCGCAATCGACCGGTCGACTGCGCGATCTCTATGACCGGATCAAGGGACCCGGTGATGTGATCGACAACATCATGATGGCACATTCCTTGCGCCCCCATACGATGGAAGGGCACATGGCGCTGTACAAGCATGTGCTGCACAACTCCGCCAACAAGACACCGAAATGGTTTCTGGAAACGATTGGCGTGTGGGTCAGCCTGCTCAACGGTTGCGACTATTGTGCCAAACACCATTTCGCAGGGCTGAAGCGACTGATGCGCGATGACGAGCGGGCACAAAACCTTTTGCTGGCGCTTGAGAGCGGCAAGATTGAAAGTGCGCCGCTCAGCGATGGCGAAAAGGCCGCGCTGGTTTATGCAAAGGCACTGACGCTGACACCAGCATCACTCACCAGGGACGCCGTCACCGCCTTGCACAAGGCTGGCTTCGACGATGGCGCCATTCTGGAAATCAACCAGGTGACAGCCTATTTTGCCTATGCCAATCGCACTGTCCTCGGGCTGGGCTGCAGCACCGAGGGCGACATACTGGGCCTGTCACCGGGCAATTCCGATGACCCAGACGACTGGGGCCATGGTTGATCATGCCGTTAGCCGGGCTCAGGCATCCACTATTGTTGCCTTCGGTGGCAGCGGCGCAGTTGCGCTTCAGTGATGCCATCAGCGAGTTCGACAATTTTCAATCCGCCCGGCACCACGTCGAGAACACCCATATTGGTGATGATACGGTCGACGACGCCCTTGCCGGTCAGCGGCAGTGTGCAGGCCTTCAGGACCTTTGATCTGCCGTGCTTGGAGGTGTGATCCATCACCACGACCACACGACCGACACCCGCTACAAGATCCATCGCACCGCCCATTCCCTTGACCAGCTTGCCGGGGATCATCCAGTTTGCCAGGTCACCGTTTTCCGCGACTTCCATTGCACCAAGAATTGCCATGGCAATCTTGCCGCCACGGATCATCGCAAATGACGTGGCGCTGTCGAAATAGGCCGTCTGCGGCAATTCAGTGATCGTCTGCTTGCCTGCATTGATGAGGTCGGCGTCTTCTTCGCCCTCATAGGGAAAAGGTCCCATGCCAAGCATGCCGTTTTCGGATTGAAGGGTAACCTGGACACCCTTCGGGATATAGTTTGAGACGAGTGTCGGAATGCCGATACCCAGATTCACATAGGTGCCGTCCTCAAGTTCCTGCGCCGCGCGCGCAGCCATCTGGTTGCGGTCCCATCCTGCTGGTTGCGTCTGCATCATGCTGTCTCCCGCTTGCGCACGGTGCGCTGTTCAATTCGCTTTTCATGCGCGCCCTGGATGATCCGGTGAACATAAATTCCCGGCAGGTGGATGGCATCAGGGTCAAGCGATCCCGTGGGCACGATTTCTTCCACCTCGGCGACGCAGACCTTGCCGCACATGCCTGCCGGTACGTTGAAATTGCGTGCCGTCTTGCGGAAGATCAGGTTGCCCGTCTCGTCTGCCTTCCAGGCCTTGATGATGGCAAGATCGGCAAAGATGCCTTCCTCCATGATGTAGGTCTGTCCGTTGAAATCGCGGTGGTCCTTGCCCTCGGCGATGATCGTGCCAACGCCGGTCTTGGTGTAGAAGCCCGGGAATACCGGCGCCGCCAGCGCATGCGCTCTGCCAATGTTCCTTGCGGGTTGAATTCCAGTTCCAGTTCGCCGGACAGATACTGGCGCATGAATTCCGCGTTTTCACCGACATAGGAGGAGATCATTTTGCGGACCTGCCTTGTCTGCAAAAGGATGCCGATACCGAAATCATCCACCCCGGCATTGTTGGAGGCAAAGACGAGGTTTTTCGTGCCTGCGTCGCGGATCGCCGCGAGCAACAATTCGGGTATGCCGCAAAGGCCAAAGCCGCCTGAGGCGATCAGCATGCCATCATGCAAAAGGCCATCCAGGGCTTCAGTTGCGTTACGATAAACCTTTTTCATTCCTTGCCTGCTCCTTCGATCATCGTTCTGCCGTGATGCATCTGCCAGCACGATCAGCCGGTAGCATTCCTCGGCGCTATATTCAATTCCGTATACCGTGTCTTGTACCTGTAGCTCGGGCAAGCATCCAATGCCCCACCCGTTGTGGTGCTGCGAAGCTTGTGGCTTGTCAAAGTTTCCCGATTGTACCGTTAGCAAGCCACGCATCAAAAACAGCGAGAGCCCTTGCAGCAAAGGCCGCATCATTGATGTGGCAATCAATCTCCTCATACCGCACGGGTGCGATGAAAACCTTGCGCATCTCGTCAAGGAACTCGGCAAATGCATCCGGGTCATGCGCCGCGCCGCCTTCACGGTCCCATTCCTCAACGCCCCGGGCAGGCATCAGGACGTGAACAGGCGCCGTGCCTTGCGACAGGCGCGCAGCCATCTCGCGAGCGGTTTCGCGGCGCTCTTCGCCATTGAGGCCCGAGGATTTGATCAGGCGGTTGTGTTCATGGAACGGACGGTCCTGGTAGCGCGCGGGGATTTCCTGCCAACCGGCAAAGTCGATGAGATCAAGGCAGCCCGGCGCCACGATCTGGGGTATGCCGGCTCGACCTGCATTGAGCAGGCGATCCTTTCCGCCATTGACCACGGAACCGGCCAGCAAATTGCCCAGTTCCGGCAGGGCAAAATCCATCACGCAGGCAAAGCCGCCATCGGCCGCAATGCTTTCAAAAGCCATTCCTCCCATGCCGGTTGCATGGAAGACCGCTACTTCGAAGCCGCGCTTTTCAAGCTCGGGCTTCAAGATCTTCTGATAGCTCAGGCAGGAAGTACCAAGCGCCGTCATGCCGACAATCGGTTTTTTGCCATCCGGTTTCTGGACGGCGCGGGCAGCGCAGCACAGCACCCGCCGCCTGGCTGAGGGATGACTTGCAGATGGAGTTCAGGCCGTAAAGCCCCGGCCACAGGATCATCTGGATGTCGGATGAAAGCCTTTCCGGCGGGATGAGCGGCGAGAAGGATACGGTTGAAACCACATATTTTGGAACACCCGGGGGAAGTGCGCGGCACACATCAAGCGCGAGGTCGGTTCCCATGGTTCCACCAAGGGCAACCACCCCGTCAAACCGTCCCTCGCCATGGAGGCTTGCGACCAAAGCGCTGGCCCCCCTTGCCATGATCTGCATGGCGGTATTCTCGTCACCACTGTCGATGGCCGCCTGAATGGAACTGCCGCCTGCACGTGCCACATCATGTTTGGAATAGTCGGTCGGCTTTTGAGGATCACCCAGAACGCTGACATCCATGGTCAAGGCAGCACCGCCCATCGCGATCACACGCTCGACCATATATTCCAGTTCGTCATTCTTCGTGTCGTAGGTACCGATAATCAGGATTGTCTTGTCAGCCATCCATTCCTCCGCGAAGCCCGTTTGCCAAATCAGCCGCGCATCAACCGGCCCGCGGGATCATAAAACGGGGCCAATTGCAGTCTTGTCGAAAACATTCTGCCTGCGATCTGGACGTCAAATCCGCCCTCGTCAATCCATGCCTTGTCGACACCCTCATCCCTGTGGATACTTGCCGGCCCATCATGCGGTTCAGGCGGAAACCCCAATCGCCGGATGTAACATGGCCGACAATTCGGCCATCCTTCCAGATCGGTTCATTGTGAACAAGCCATGGACCATTTTCAGCGGTAACATTCTCGACCAGGATCGAAACGGTTCGAATTTTGGTGGCAGCACCGCCTGCCTTTTGTTCCATGAGGGATTGCCGTCCCACGAAGTCATCCGCTTTTTTTGTATCGACCGCGAAGCCGAGGCCAGCTTCGAAGGGCGTATCGCCTTCACCAATGTCATGGCCGAAATGGCGGAAGCCTTTTCCAGGCGGCAGGCATTCATGGCAAACATTCCCATATGCCGAAGGCCCAACGGCGCTCCCGCTTCCATGAGGGCCGGTAAACCCCTTGCGTGAATTCGGTCGGTATCAACAATTCAAAGCCAAGTTCGCCCAGAAATGACCTGCGAATTGCCCAGCCCTGGCATAGGCCATGTCGATCTCGCGGGCAGCGCCAAAGGGAAAGGCTTCATTGGAAAGGTCATCGCCAGAAATGGCAGTCATGATTTGCCGCGACCTGGGCCCGTGAATGCTCAGCAAGCCATGGCCCGAAGTCGCATCAAATATCTCGAAGCGCCATTGAGGATCGGCAAATCGCCTGATCCATGCCTTGTCCCTTGTTTGCGAGGATGCCCGGTTATGACCATGAATGCGTTCAGCGAAACTCGCGTTACCGTGACATCGGCCTCGATACCGCCGCGCATGTTCAGGAATTGGGTATAGACCAGATGTTCCGGTCGGCACATCCATTTCCGCACCACAAACACGGTTCAGCGCCCTTGCCGCATCAGGCCCCTGGACGAGGATCTTGCCATACATGGATTGATCGATGAGAACGGCGTGGTCTCGCGCAGCAAGGCTTTCTGCCCTGACCTGTTCCGACCACGGCTTCCAGCCAAGCGATGGCTCATGCGACCAGACGGGATTTTCCGGATCATAATACATCGGCACTTCCCAACCGATGCGTTCGGCAAAGACTGCACCTGCGTCCGCCAACCGGTCATGCAATGGAAGCTTGCGAATATTCCTGGTGGTATCGACCTGTCGTCCCCTGCCAGGCGAGGCCGTAGTGAAAGCCGATGGATTCGGCGCTGCGATCACGGACATATCTGGTGTTCATCTGGAACGGATGCGCACGTGCTGCGGAGCGTTCCCATTGACCGCGAGGATCGCCATCAAGGATCCACTCCGCCATGGTCAGGCCGACGCCACCGGAATTCAGAATGCCGTTGGAGTTCATTCCGCTGCGATGAACAGGCCGTCGATTTCGGGGGCAGGTCCAAGATAGGGCCGTCCATCAGGCGTAAAGCTTTCAGGGCCGTTGAAGAAGGTCACAGGAATACCCATTTCAGCCAGTTTCGGCATACGTGCGAACATGCATTCGAGTTCGGCTTCAACATGTTCCATGTCGAAGGGCAGTTGATCAAATTCGAAGTCAGCAGGAATGCCGGCGGCACCCCAGGGTTTTCCCATGGCTTCAAAACCGCCGATCAGCAGTTTGCCGGCATCTTCCTTCCAATAGGTGCGTTCCTCCAAAATATTGAGGATCGGCTGGTCGCGCGGCAATTCCTCCATCGGCTCGGTGACGATGTAGAAATGTTCAACGGCATGAAGCGGCAGTGTCACGCCATGGGCCTTGGCAAACTGGTGGCTCCACATTCCGCCGGCCAGCAATACCTTGTCGGTGGCAATGTCGCCCTGACTGGTGGCAACCCCCAGCACCTTGCCATTGCGAACAATGAGACCCGTGACTTCCACCCCTTCGAACCGGGATGCACCCAGTTTGCGGGCACCCTTTTCAAGGGCAACCGAAACATCGAGCGGATTGACCTGACCATTGGAAGGAACCAGAAAACCGGATCGAACATCGTCCGTGACAATCCATGGCCATTTTTCCGCGACCTCCTGTCGTGAAAGCATTCGCGTGGGGACAACCATGCGCGCGGCGTGATCATGGCTGCGGAGCAGTTGCTCGTGACGCAAGTCGCTGAGCGCCAGATTGATCGTGCCGTTTTGCTTGAAGCCAGTCGCCTGGCCGGTTTCTTCCTCCAGTTCCCTGAACAGCCTCGCTGTGTATTTTCCCAATTCGGTCTGGGCAGCGCTGTCGCGCAATTGACCCACAATGCCTGCGGCATGCCAGGTTGTTCCGCTGGCGATTTTCCGACGCTCCAGCAGCACAGCCGGCACACCCCTGTGGGCAAGGTGATACAGGGTGGACAGGCCGATGATACCACCCCCGATGATGACAACGGGTGCTTGTTCGGGCAGGGTCTGGTTCATCGTGTCAGTTCCTCAAAACAGTCAAGATGCGGCCTCGCGGCAAGGATGAATTTTTCGAGCCGCGCTGCCGATCCCGGTTGATCCATCCGGGTCATTATCCAGCCGATATAGGTGAAAAACCGCAATGCGCGGAACAATGGCAGCCAGGTCAGGTCAATGTCGTGAATGGCGAGATAACCATCGAGGAATGCCGCCTCATATCGCCCCTGGTTGTCACCCCGCGGAGATCTTGTTGAGTGTTGTTGCCAGAATCGAACAGCCGAAAGCCGTAACCACCATCGTCGAAATCAATGAGGTGAATTCTATCTCCCGCGACCAGAACATTGTCAGGAATGACATGTCCGGCATGGATGAGACCATGATCGAGCTGCGGGGCGACTTTCGACGAAGGGTGTTACCTGCAGCCGCTCTGGCATTTGCAAGTTCCTGGCGCAGTTCAGGGCTTAGCAAGGGATTATCCCAGAACCGGTTCCATACGGGTTTCACCCACCAGTCCTTCCACATTCCAATCCGGCCTTGTGAAACCTGATGGCACTGCCCATTTGTCGCAAATCATGAAGCTCCGCCATCGATCTTCCAACTGCGCAAAAGGTGGCGACAAGCTCATCCGGATGGGCTGAGCGCAACCTTTCGGTCAGGGTTTCCCCCTCAGCCATTCAAGCACATCCACGATTGTGCCGTTGATCTCAATGCAGTAACTGCCGTCATTCGAGGCAGCGGCTCCGTTGTTCCAAGGCCGTTTGCGTTGAGATGAGCCATCCATTGCAGTTCCGATTGCAGTTCGCCCATGCTTCTGTATCCCGGGCGGTACAGACGAAGAGCAAGGTCCTGCACCACCAGAATTGATCCGGAAAACGGTGTTTTCCCTGCGCCCTGCCAACGAAACCTCGGCGCCTTGAATTTCCCCAGAGTTGCCGCCATTGCTGCAACGCATCGCGGAGGATTTCGTCAGTCATGGGCTGGGGCCAGTCTGGCAGGACACGATCAGCGTTTTCCAGCATCAGGTCCGCATTGTCCTTGCTGAAGGGCATGGGCGGCCTGATCTTCAGGTGTTGTAGTGAATGCCCAGCACATTCAGCAGAATGCCTTCCTGGCGCATTGCATTGGCCACCGACCTTGCGAGTTGGTGGCTGGTGTTCGCGAATGGCGATCCGTGACAAAGTTCCGCTCCGAAAAACAGGCCATAACCGCGAACATCGCCGATGCATTCATGACGCTCAGCCATTCGCGCAGGCGTGCTTTTGCATATTCGCCCCACGACCCTTGCGTTTTCCTGCAATCCCTCTTCTTCCAGCATCCAGCACCGCCATAGCCGCTGCGCAGGAAACCGGGTTTCCACCAAAAGTGAAATATCGAAACGAATTCCGGAATGCCGAAACAATCACAGGTGTCGTTACCGCTACCGGATGGCCGTTGCCTGGGTTTTCCAGGGTCGATGTCCGGCACGACGCCAATTCGCTGATACCCCTAAAAGGCATGACCGTTGCGGCCAAATCCGGGCTGCACTTCGTCGGCAATGAAAATTCCGCCAGCCTTGCGAACAACCTCGATCGCCGGATCGAGCCATCCCGGTTCAAGTGTCAGGGAAACCCTCATTGAGAAAAGCCGGGCAGACAATGATCGCGGAAAAGCCGGTGCCGGATTTTCAGGGTCCTCAATCGCTTCGCTGACCGTTGCGGCAAATGCCTGCGCGTAGGGTATCCCCTCCTTGCCGCCAGCGGGCGATAGCTGTCTGGAGCCGGGACATGGCGGACATGGCTGCCGTCACCGGTTGCCGGGATATTGGTGCGCGACAATGCTGCAACCGCAGTCGTGTTGCCGTGATAGGTATGGTCCGTGGCAATGACACCGCGTTTGCCGGTAACTGCCTCTGCCATGCGCAGCGCAATGTCATTGGCTTCGGACCCGGTACAGGTCATGATCGCGGTGCGGCGAAGCATCAGGATTGCCGTCAGGCGCTCGACATAATCGAGTATTCCCTCATGCAGGTAGCGCGTATGCGTATTCAGCATCGCAGCCTGTCGACAGATCGCCTCGACCACCTTGGGATGGCAATGGCCAACATGCGGGACATTGTTGTAGCAGTCGAGATATTTGCGTCCGTCCGCGTCCCATGCCGGAGCACCTTCGCCCCTTGTCAGGTGAACCGGGTCTTCATAGAAGGTCGAGACATTGGAGGCCAAAGAAGCCTGAGCATCGTTGCATCAGCTCAGTTTCGAGGCTGTCGTCACATTGCATCCAGGCGGTTTTGAGATTGGTATATTTCCCGATCGCATGCAGCGACTTGTCGGAGCCATTGCCGGATTGACCGACGCCCCAGAGGTACTGTGACATCCGGCCCGCCATAGGTATTCACATGCACCCGCATCTGAGCGACCGTATCATGCGGTGCGCGCGCGACAGGTTCGAGGTCCAAACGCCAGCAGCAGGGTACGTAATCGGTGCCGTTTGCCAGACGCACGGCCTCTGCCTCGTCGTCAAAGGATGTAACTGCCAGGACGGGGCCGAAGACTTCCTTGCGGAACAGGCTGTGAGCGGGCTTAACGCCCGATACAATGGTCGGGGCCATGTAATAGCCTCCCGTTTCTTCCAGTGAGCGCGTACCGCCGGAAACGATTTCGGCGCCCTCCTGGACAGCCAGTTCGACAGTGGCGAGATTCTGTTCCAATTGGGCAATCGAATTGACCGCACCGATCTGGGTATCGAGGCGAAGCGGATCGCCCGGCTGCATTGCGTTTGAAGCCTTCACAACCGCCTTCAGGAAATCTTCCTCAAGGTCCTTTTGAACCAGCAGGCGCGAACCGGCGACGCAGACCTGGCCTGAATTCCTGAAGATGCCGCTGGCTACCAGCCTAGCCGCCTTGTCGAGGTCGTCACAGTCGTTGAAGATGACATGCGGTGATTTTCCGCCAAGCTCGAGATAGACACGTTTCAGGTTCGAGCGTGCCGAATATTGCAACAGCCTGCGCCCGGTCGCGCCCGAGCCGGTAAAGGCAAGGACATCCCACATCCATGGAAAGAGCCATGGCTTCGCCAACCACTGCTCCCTCGCCTGTCACCACATTTAGGACACCTGCGGGAATGCCTGCCTCCAGCGCCAGTTGTGCGAGGCGGACAAGTGCAGGGGGATATGCCGTTTCAGGCGGCTTCCCGACAACCAGTACGACGGCCAAAGCGGGTCTGATCCACTTCAGGCCCCGATCATCAGCGGGAAATTCCATGGAACGATTGCACCGACCACACCAACCGGCTCATGGTGGATCATGCCCAGAATGTCATTCTGGGTTGGTGCGATCTCGCCATATATCTTGTCGATGGCCTCGCCGTAATAGCGGATCGTTGCGGCAGCAGACCCCGGCTCGGCCTTTATCGCCATGCTGATCTCGGTGCCGTTGTCGCGGACCCCCAGCACTGCCAGCTCAAGTGCATTCGCCTCGATCAGGTCGGCCCATTTTTGCATGATCCGTTTGCGGGCAGCAGGCGGCAGGTTGCGCCAGCGACCATCCTCGAACGCCCTCCTTGCCGAAGCGATTGCAGCGTTCATGTCCTCGGCGGTTCCGCGGGCTATCGTAGTCAATGGCGTACCATCGATGGGCGTGATCACATCCATGGTTTCACCACTGGAAGCAGGAACCGTTCTGCCTTCGATCAGGTGACCTTGCGGAGCGATCCTTCGTGACCGGAACTATCGATGGCAGACTGGTCCGCAGCCAGCCATTCCCTAGCGTTTGCTGGGTGTCGTGCAAGTCATGATCGGGATCGTCCTCACGCTTGCGATGCTCGATGATCATTGTCCTGACATGGGACGGTGACCATCAGGATGAGACCAAACAGGATTGCGGCAATCGGCCTGTCGATGAAATCGAGCGGCTCCTTGACCCGCGCCATGGCGCTTCGCAGCTTTGTTTCCATGATGCCGCCCAGGACCATGCCAGGACGATGGGAACAACCGGCATGTTCTGGCGTTTGAGAACGAGGCCAAAAACACCAGGCTACTGCAGCCATCAGCGCAGTGGTTATGGAGTTCCTTAGCGAATAGACGCCAGCAAAACTCAGCAGAATGGTGATACCGAAAGCGTCGGTATCTGGATGATTTTCGTCAGCAGGTTCGTGGAAAAGATCAGGAAGATAGGCTTTACGATCATTCAGCAGCAGCAACGAGATATGCGACGCCAGAATGAAATCCATGTGATCCTTGAACAGTTGCGGACCGGGGATGACATTGTGCACATAGAACACCGACAGCATCATTGCTGTGAGCGCTTCGCCGGGGATGCCCAATGCCAAAAGCGGGATCATGGCTGCCGGTGGCACAGCATTGTTCGACGCCTCGAGGAGGCAATCAGCCCCTCAGGAGAGCCCGCCGAAGAGCTCGGGGTTCTTCGAGGTCTTTTGACTATAGGTGTAAGACAGAAATTGCGATGTGAATTCGCCCACGCCGGAATAATGCCCATCAGCACTCCAGATCCGGAAGGAACAGTGGCAACCCGCTTGTGAGCGAAGACTTCCTTCATGCCGCGCAACAACCCTCCCCTGATCGGCTGGGCCTTCAAGGGTTTCATCAGCTCCATCCTTCAGGAAGGCTTGCGAAAGCGCGAAGAGCCCCAACACGACAACGATCAGATCCACGCCTGATGAAAGCGAGGACTGACCGAAGGTGTAGCGCTGGGTGTAGAGGATGGGATCAAGACCGATGGTGCCCAGGGAATATGCCGAAGAAGGCAAGCATGCCGGCGGCGAGAACGGCCGCGATGGGCGACAACCACGAGCACTATGCCCAGCAAGGCGGCCAGAAGATTTCCCGGCTGCCAAATTGCGGTGCGATCCATGCCAGGAATGGCGTCATGACGATCAGGCAGACAATACCGAAAACACCACCAAAGAAGGAGGCAGAATAGGCAAGCGATATTGCCCTCGCCCCCTGCCCGCCTTTGTCATCGGAGTATACGTCATAGGTGGTAAGTGCGTTCACCGCTGTTCCCGGCGTGTTGATCAGCACTGCCGGGATCGCGCCCACCATACATTGCAGAGCCATAAATACCCAACAGCATGGTCAGGCCCACCAGCGGGTCCAGCGAAAAGGTTGCTGGCAACAGGATGGCAATCGCCACGGCGGACCAACACAGAACTCGCGCCGATGATTACCCCGCCGACAGAACCGATCAGCAAGGCAATCAGCACGTCAGTCTGGCAATCAACCCGAATGCCGAAATGAGATCTTGCATCGGTTCTTCCTAGAAGTTCGTCAGCATGAATTTGCGAAGAACGGCAGGCAGGTAGTCATAGACCATTCCGGCGGGAATCCTGACCTGGAGAAATGTCGCCGAAGAGCAGGACGATCGCAACCGCCACAAGCGCTGCCGCCAGAAGCATCCTGGCATCGCGATAGCCGCATCTGACCGCGAGCGTGACAGCAAAAATGATGGAAGACGGCAGATAGCCAAGCAGCGGCACCATGGCCACATAGACCATGAACCACAGCACATATTCAATGGAGCGAGCCCCGTATACCTCTTCCCATCGGCCTGGTATTCTGGGTGAGGAAACGGAACTTATCCAGTTGAGTGCTGCAAAGATGGTCATTCCAGCCAAGGAAATGATCGGCCAAAGCGCAGGCTGGGCCGACATCTTGGTTCCGGCCCGCCATTGTGTCTGCACCGAAAGCTGGCTGACCAGGAACAATGATCCGGCCAGGAACAGGGTGGCGAAAAACAGGTTTCCCGGACGCCTGTAGCGTTGGAACAGTTGTTTCAGCGTCTTGAGCTTCATTAATCCCAAATCCCCCTGGAAGTGACAAAAAGACGGCCCCGAAAGGGGCCGCCAGGCGTAGGGAGATTATTTCAGCAATTCGTGGATCGCATTGTTGGTTGCGATATCCTCTTCAATCTGCGCTTTCGAGGCTTCGGCATCCTTCCAGTATATGCCGGCGCCGGTTTCGGCAGCCAGCTTTGCCGCGCGTTCAGAGGCCATGGTTTCCTTTGCCACGGCGATAATCTTTTCACGGACATCGGCGGGCGTGTCCTTGCGGACAAACAATCCGTTCCAGAGCGAGATATCCAGCGATGGCTCCAGTTCGGAAACGGTCGGCGTATTTGGTACAAGCGAAATGCGCTCACTACCGATCGAGGCAAGCACCTTCACCTTGTCGAGGCAGGGCAGGATCAGCTGGATGGTCGTGTTCATCACATCGACATCACCCGATGCAAGCGTGTTGCAGTCCAGCATATCGAAAGCCGCCTCGGATCCGAATGCAAATCCCTTCTTCTTTGCCAGTGCGAATGTGACCTGGGTTGGCGCCAGCGGCGCGCCGAAGTGGCCCAACGCCACATCATGTGACTTCGCATATTCCGCCAGGCCATCAATGTCGTCATAGGGTGCGTTTTCGCCGGCGACGATGACAAAGGGGTAGGTCAGGAAAATGCCGAGCGGATCAAACGGATCAGGGCTCAATTCGGGAATGCCGATATTCGGTCCGACGACGGGAATGCCGATGACGAAAGAGCCGATTGTGTATCCGTCAGCGGGAGCCTTGGCGACTTCGACCGCACCCGGGAAGGGACCGCCGCCGCCTCCAGGCTTGTTCACCACGGCTGCCGGAGAGCCATATTTGGCCTGAAAGTCTTCAGCGATCATGCGGGTCAGGACATCTTCCAGATCACCGGGCGGGAAAGGAACCACGAATTCCACAGGTTTTTCCGGATATTCGGCGAATGATGGCGTCACGGCAAATAGGCCGACGGATGCGGTTGCGGCAAGCGCCAGCTTGAGCAGCGATTTCATGATTTCTTCCCTGAAGCAGGTTCATTATTTGAACCTTTGGTTACATATTTATCTTGCTGCAGAATCCCAAACCTGTCAACATATATGCCGGGCAGGAGAGACTGATGCTGCGAGGCGGCGAGGGAATTCCATGGGAACCATTACCAAGGCACTCAATTTGTTGACTTATTTTTCCGAGAGCACCCCCGAGATCAGCCTCATGGATTTCAGGGCGCTGACGGGGACTGACAAGGCGACAATCCATCGTCACCTTACCGAACTGCTTGCCAACGGATATCTTGAGCAAAACAAGTCGACGCGGAAATATCGCCTGGGTGCCTCGATCCTGCGCCTGGCGTCGATCCGCGAAAAGACCTTTCCCGCCCGCCGCATTGTTTCCCAATGGGTCCGGAAACTTTCCGAGGAAACCGGAGAACTGGTGCATGCCTCGGTCATTCAGCAAATGAACATGTCGCCGCTTTGCTTCCACGATGCAGGCATTGGCGGCACCCGGGTCTATTTCAACGAGGCTGACATTCTGCCATTGCATGCAACGGCATCGGGCCATGCAGCCATTGCCTTTGGCCCACCCGACCTGCTGCAAACAATATCCAGGTCCAGGCTGCGGAAATTCACCGACTTCACGATTACCGATTTCGAGCAGTTGAAATTGGCAGTCGAAAGAACAAGGCAGAACGGTTTTGCCTATGTCGACCAGGCCTATGAACAGGAAGTCTGCTCACTGGCAGTTCCGTTCTTTGAAAATGATCGATTTGCCTATGGAAGCATTTCGATTGCCATGCCAGCCTCGAGAATGAGAGACGCGAACAAGGCGCAACATGTAAGGGCGCTCTGGAACGCGGCGGAAAACATTTCCCATGAGCTAGGTGGCACAATTCCCCAAAACCTGAAAAATCTTTGGCTGATCGCAGCTTGATGCAGTCCTGAACGGAAACCCGGATGAACACCGCAAATGTCAACTTTCTCAAGGAAAACAATGCCGCCACATGTTTCATCCCATGGCGCATCCGGCAGACAGCCTTGCCAATCCACCCAAGATCATAACCGGTGGTGCGGGCGTCAGGATCAGGGATATCGACGGCAATGAAATGATTGATGCGGTTGGCGGCCTGTGGAATGTCAATCTCGGATATTCCTGCCAACCGGTGAAGGAGCTGCGATTGCCAGGCAGTTGGATGCCCTTCCCTATTATTCGACATTTCGCGGCGCCTCGAATGATGCGGTGATTGCGCTCTCCTACGAATTGGCGGAATTTTTCAGGCAGGATGGCCTGGTGAGAGCGTTTTTCACGTCCGGCGGATCGGACAGCGTCGAGACCGCGCTTCGGCTTGCAGGCAATATCACAAGATACGCGGCGAGCATGGCAGGGTGAAATTCATCAGCCTGAAAAAGGGCTATCACGGCACCCATATGGGCGGAGCCTCGGTCAACGGGAATGCGAATTTTCGCACAGCCTATGAGCCACTCCTGCCGGGCTGCTATCACATCCCTGCACCCTATACCTATCGCAATCCATTCAACGAAACAGATCCGGCAAGGCTAGCAATGCTTGTGCCGCAGCACTGGAGGACGAGATCGCGTTTCGGGGTGCCGGCACCATCGCCGCCTTCATCATGGAGCCGATCCGGAGCGGGCGGGGGTTATCCCGCCACACAAATCCTTCCTGCCGAAGGTCCGCGAGATTTGCGACAGGAATGGATCCTGCTGATTACCGACGAGGTCATCACGGCCTATGGGCGCACCGGCGCCTGGAGCGGCTCACGGCTCTGGGGCGTGAAACCCGACATGATGTGCACGGCAAAGGCAATCACCAATGGCTACTTCCCGTTCGGCGCGGTGATGCTCTCGCAAGACGTCACCGATGTATTCGAGAATGACAAGACCGGCGCTGCCGCGATTGGCCATGGCTATACCTATTCCGGCCATCCGGTGGGCGCTGCTGCAGCCATTGCCTGTCTGGCTGAGACAAAGCGCCTTGATGTGGCGGCCAATGCGGCAGCGCGCGGAACGCAGTTGTTCAACGGCATTGAAAAGCTGATGAAAAAGCATGAGTTGATTGGCGATGTCCGCGGCGGACACGGTTTGATGGCAGCCATCGAACTGGTATCTGATCGCCGGACAAAGGCACCGGTCGCGAAGGAATTGCCGATGGCATTGCAGGAGGCAGTTTACAAGAACGGCGTGATGGTTCGGGTGTCGGGTCCGAACATGATCTTTTCACCGCCATTGATCATCACGGAAGATGAAGTCAATCAGGTGCTTGCGGCAGTTGATGCCGGCTTCGCCTCTCTTTGAATGCCTGTGAGAAAGGTGAAACTCCATGATGCAGACCATCCGACCAGACGAGAATTTTGTTGCACTTCTGGGCACCAAGGGCGGCCCGGCCATTCGTCCCGGCTCCACCAACCCGACCTCCAACCTGCTGGTGCTGGATGGCAGGAAGATCGTTGTTGATTGCGGACTGGGCGTGACGCGCGGACTGGTCGATCAGGGCATGGCGCTGAAGGATCTCAACCTGATCTTTGTCACCCATCTTCATTCGGACCACTATCTCGAGCTTGGCCCGCTCATTCATACCGCATGGACAGCAGGCCTGAAAACGCCGGTCATCATCATCGGACCGAGCGGTCTTGAGGACTACTGGCTGGATTTCGTGCGTTCCATGGGAGCCGATATCGAATTGCGGATCGAGGATGAGGGCAGGCCCGATCTTGCCGACCTTGTCAGCTTCAGGTCTCTCGATGACGGTATGGTTTTCAGCGAGAACACCCTGAAAGTCACGGCCATGCGAAACGAGCATCCTCCGCTCATTGATACTTTCGCCTTGCGGTTTTCCAATGGCAACCATGATGTGGTCTTCTCAGGCGATACGGCCTATCTGCCGAAGCTAGCGGAATTTGCCCGGCAGGCGGATATCCTGATCCATGAGGCCATGCTGGAAAGTGCCCTTGAACCGCTGATGGCCCGAATTGGCAATGCGGATGACCGATTGATGAAGCACTGGCTGCGCTCCCACACCATGGCAGGCGATGCGGGCAAGATCGCCACCACGGCAGGCGTGAAGACACTGGCGCTGCATCACCTCATTCCTTCCGATGATCCCGACTTTACCGATGATCACTGGCACGAAGCCGTGAAGCCGACATGGAAAGGCAAATTGCATATCGGCAAGGACGGCATGCGCATCGCGCTGTGACGAAGCGATGGCAATCACCGCCTGTCGCAATTCACTCCCACTCGATGGTGCCGGGGGGCTTTGACGTTACATCGTAGACGACGCGGTTGACGCCGCGCACCTCGTTGATGATCCGGGTTGCCGTTCGGCCAAGGAACTCCATGTCATAGGGATAGAAATCAGCAGTCATGCCGTCCACCGAGGTAACGGCCCGCAGAGCAAGGACAAATTCATAGGTACGACCGTCGCCCATGACGCCAACAGTCTGGACCGGCAGCAGCACGGCAAAGGCTTGCCATATCTTGTCGTAGAGGCCAGCCTTTCGGATCTCGTCGAGATAGATGGCATCGGCCTCCTGCAGGATGGTAATCTTTTCACGCGTCACGCCGCCGGGCAGGCGGATGGCAAGACCCGGACCGGGAAACGGATGCCGGCCGATGAAATGATCCGGCAAGCCCAGTTCCCTTCCGAGTGCCCTCACCTCGTCCTTGAACAATTCCCGCAGTGGTTCCACCAGTTGCATGTTCATGCGTTCGGGCAGTCCGCCGACATTGTGATGCGACTTGATGGTGACGGATGGCCCGCCGGTAAAGGAAACGCTTTCGATGACGTCTGGGTAAAGCGTACCTTGCGCCAGAAAATCCGCGCCGCCGATCTTTTTCGCCTCGGCCTCGAAGACATCGATGAAGAGCCTGCCGATGGTCTTGCCTTTGTCTCCGGGTCCGCCTCGCCTTCCAGTGCTGAAATGAAGGTGTCTGACGCATCCACATGCACCAGCGGAATGTTGTAGTGCTCGCGGAACATCGACACGACCTGCGCCGCCTCGTCCTTGCGCATCAGGCCATGGTCAACCAGAATGCAAGTCAGTTGATCCCCGATGGCCTCATGGATGAGAATGGCGGCAACGGAACTGTCTACCCCGCCGAGAGACCGCAGATCACCTTGCCGCCACCCACCTGCTTTCGGATCGCAGCGATGGCCTGTTCCTTGTAGGCGGCCATCGACCAGTCACCCTTTACCCCTGCAATCTTGTGAACGAAATTCGAAAGCAGCCTCGCACCATCCGGCGTGTGCACCACTTCAGGATGGAACATGGTGGTATAGTATTTGCGGCTCTCATCTGCCGCTATGGCAAAGGGCGCATTGGGCGAGGTGGCGATCACCTCGAAGCCCTGCGGCAAGACCGTAACCGGTCGCCATGGCTCATCCAGACGGGGTATTTGCGGCCGACATCCCACATGCCGTCAAACAGCAGACTGGATTTCAGGACCTCGACATCGGCGCGGCCGAATTCGCGGTGATGGCCGCCTTCAACCTTGCCGCCCAACTGGTGGCAAAGCGTCTGTTGCCCGTAGCAGATGGCAAGGATCGGGAGACCAGAATCAATAATCGCCTGCGGCGCACGTGGGCTTCCGGGTTCCGGAACCGATGCAGGGCCGCCCGAGAAAATAACTGCCTTCGGCTTCATGCGGAGGAATGCCTCTTCCGCTGACTGGAACGGAACGATCTCGCAATACACGCCGGTTTCGCGAACCCGGCGCGCGATGAGCTGGGTTACCTGGTGACCCGAAGTCGATGATGAGGATGGATTCTGGATGGGTTGTCATGCGAAGCCCTTAAGGTTGATCGCGCCGCTGGCAAGTGCATCCATCAAGCGGTCCACCGCAATTGCCAGGTTCTCGTCAATGACGTGGAGATATTGCGTCCAGTTGTCGATGTGGTGCAGTTCGCTGGCACCATCCGAAATTCCGCGCAGGCCGACAAGCGGGACATCAAACATCATGCAGGCGCGCAGGACTGCAAAGGTTTCCATGTCTACCATGTCCGCATCAATGCCATCATATCCGGCACCAGAAACAATATTGGCACCGGTTGAGAGCGTTGCCTGCGGGACATCAAGATCCGAAACGGCAATGGCAGGGTAGCAGGCAAATCGAGAAACGGCGTCAGCCCTTTTCAAAACCGAGCGCTGAGGCATCCATGTCGCGATAGCCGACAGAAACCGCCTGATAGACCGTGGTCTGTTCGAGGCCGCGTGATCCGGCAGAGCCAAGGCATACCACCAGGGATGGCAGGGAACCGGCGGATTTCAGTTCAGCCATGCATCCGGCTGCAACAATACCTGCCTCGACCGGTCCGACGCCGGTGAATAGCGGATCAAAGCGGGATTGCAATTGCGGGCCATATTCGGCCCTGGCTGCCATCAAGAAAAGATCGGGCCCCATGGCGTTTCAACGAGTTTCAAAGCACTTCCCCTGAATGGTCAATTCTCGTGCACCTTGCCGGTTTTGTGTTTATGTTGCCACATGCCAAGCAATCAACCATGGAGACGATGATGGCAACGGGAAGAATGGCCGCGCTAGCAGTTTTCTGCCTGTTTGTCGGAACGGATATTGCATCGGCGGCATGTGAAACCCAGTTCTACAATCACAACGGCTCGCAGATGCGGGCGGAGCGCTGCGGGCCGGAACTCAGTATTTATTACGAACAGCCGCGGTCAGGCATTGCCAAGCAGGGTGTTCTGCCTGGGACGCTGTTTTTCAACGGCTTCATTTCCAGCGATGGCCAGACAGAGTTGATTGCCGGGACGGCGCGGGTATTCAAACGCGGTTGCCAGCCGGCAGAATTCCCCGTCGAGGGGTATTATACCGGCAACAGGGGTGGCGACCCGATCCATCTCGTAGGTCAGGCACCCTCGCGCAAGTCGGGTTGCGCAACCAGCGGCTGGCGCGTCGAAATTCTCGATTTCAACTGATTCAGCGTCGCGGCTTTTCAGGCCTGTTCTGTTTCGGCATGCTTGCCGATACTGGTGTTGACCAGTTTTTGAACGAGATTGCGGTTGAAGCCCGATTCCAGCGCCTGGCGCACTTCGATATTGCGTGCCAGATGGTTGCGAAGCATCTCCCGATCAAAGCACAGATACCGCATGGGCGTGACCGTTGTGACGGTTGCAGTAGCTTCCTTGCCGGTCAGATAACTCATTTCGCCCAGAAAGTCGTTTGGCCCAACCATGCCGACTACGCGGCCATCGCGCTCCACGCGCGCGCTGCCATTGACGACGAAATACAGTCCCGCTGGCACCGTATCCTGATGGATCAGCACCATGCCGTCGGCGACCTCGGTCCAAGCTCCCAGTTTCATCAGTTTGCGAATGTGGGCGCGCTCCAGGCCATGCAGCACAGTCTCGATGAACATATGCTCATCCTTGGAAAACTTGCCGAGGCGGTTTTCGACAAACAGGATGACAAGCTGGACCAGGTTGACGAGGGTAAACAGGCATTCCCAGAAAGAAGCTGACCGAGTCACCCAGGGTGACGTAATAGATTGCCGAAAACACACCAGCCGAAATGGCCAACAGGCGCAGCCAATGCATCCTGCGCATCAACATCGAGCCGATCAGCAGGATATAGGAAATGTGGCCCGGTATGTTAGCCGGGTCAAAAAAGGCATCAAAAAATGCCTGCATTGAACCACCTGTTGTTGGCGTTACGGGTTGGAGCGTTGAAACCCTGCAATGAAGAAACCGTCAGTGCCGGTTTTCAACGGTGAAAGCGCCACCATAGTGTTTGCAATCGTCGTGAAATGTGCATTTTCGCACATTTCCCCTAAGAAGCGGCAAGCGGCAGGGGTTGAAATTCGGGGTTGCTTTCGCGAAACGCCTCGGCACGAAGCGTGTTCTCGGTCGCAAACATCGAGCAGGTGACATAGACCAGCCGCCCGCACTGGACGGACGAAGCGCGCTGCCTGTGCAAGAACCTGATCCTGTTCGGCTACCCGCTCGGCCAGATTATCTGCGCTCAATCGCCACTTCGCATCCGGTCTGCGCCGCCAGGTTCCCGACCCCGTGCAGGGAGCATCAACGAGAACGCAATCCATCCTGCCTTCGAGTGCCGAATGGTCTGCGCACGGAACCAGTACCTGGGCATTGCGAACGCCAGCGCGCTTGATGCGCTCGTGAATGGGCGCCAGGCGGTTGCGGTCCGTGTCATGGGCATGGATCTGGCCGCGATTGTCCATCATGGCAGCCATCGCAAGCGTCTTGCCGCCGCCGCCAGCACAATAGTCCATCACCTGCTCGCCCGGTTTTGCCTGCGACAGGAGTGCGGCGAGTTGACTTCCTCATCCTGTATCTCGAACCAGCCCTTCTGGTATCCGGCTTCTGCCTGGACATTGGGTAGGCGCAGATCGCGCTTGCCCGCTGCAATACGGATGCCGCAAGGTGCATGATCACTTACCACAGCACCGGTATTTGCAAGCTGTTTGAGGACCTTGTTGCGGTCTGCCTTCAATGTGTTGACCCGTAGATCAAGCGGCGGGCGCTGCCCAAGGGCTGCGGCTTCCGCTACCCATTCATCGCCCAGCAGTGCCTCGAATTCAGCGGCACACCACTGCGGGACGTCAGCGCGAACATGGTCCGGCGCGTCAGCCAGATCCCGCGTCTCCCATGCGTGCCAGCGCTCTGGCGCGGGCAGTGCCGGCGCAAACTTGTCGCCATCGAGCGCGTTTGCAATCTCGTCCGGCGTCATACCCCACTGGGCAGCGAGCGTGGCATAGACCAGCGAATGCGAGGACGCATCATCCATGCGCCATGTCTGCGAAGCCTTGCGACGCAGGCTGTCATAGACCAGATTGCCGATGGCCGAACGGTCGCCACCTCCGGCAAAGCGATGCGACAAGCCCCAATCCTTGAGCGTCATAGATGCCGGGCGGCTGCGGGCCTCGATGTCGTCAAGAACCTCGATGGCCGCCTGTATCCTGCCCCCGAGCCGCATTCAGTTCACCAAGCCGGCAAGATGGATCGCGAAGACCAGCCAGTAGGCGATCAGAATGAAGAAAGCGACCATGAACACCGGGCGACGGTGGCGCAGATTGTTGGTGGAAACATGCACCCAGACATGCGCCAGCTTGGCAATGACGAAAGCCCAGGCCAGCACTGTCAGGACAAGCGTCGCGTGACCGGTGGCAAAGGCCGCGAGCACGCCTGCATAGAAATGCACGCCGGTTTCATTCTGGTTGCGGATCGCATTGGTGAAGCGAAGGCTTTCCTCCGGCTCACCCTGGTTGAGCTTGTATACTGAGCCCTTGACGGCACCTTCCTTGACGGTTCGCACCCGGGCTCGACTCATGGGAATGTAAAGATACATCGTCACCAGCGCATGGATGACCATGGGCCAGAGGATCAAGGTGGGGTTCATGATATTGTTTCCGTTCCTGCCGGTGTTCCGGCTCAGGCATTGCGATGGTAATTCGGGCTTTCGCGCGTAATGGTCACATCATGGGCATGGCTTTCGGCAAGCCCGGCATTGGTAATTCGAACGAATGTGGCGCGAGACTGGAAGTCGGCAAGGGTTGCGCCACCAACATAGCCCATGGCCGCCTTCAACCCGCCGGCAAGTTGGTGCACCACTGCTCCGACCGGCCCCTTGTAGGGCACCTGCCCCTCGATGCCCTCGGGAACCAGCTTCAGCGTGTCACGCACTTCGGCCTGGAAATAGCGGTCAGCCGAGCCGCGTGCCATGGCGCCGACAGACCCCATGCCGCGATAGGATTTGTAGGAGCGGCCCTGATGCAGATAGACTTCGCCCGGGCTTTCGTCGGTTCCGGCGAGCAGCGAGCCGATCATCACTGCAGATGCACCAGCGGCAATTGCCTTGGCGATGTCGCCGGAGAACTTGATACCCCCATCGGCAATGACCGGTATACCGGATTTCGATGCCTGCGTGGCGCAGGACATGATAGCCGAGAGCTGCGGCACGCCAACGCCGGCAACGACGCGTGTCGTGCAGATCGAGCCGGGTCCGATCCCCACCTTGACGGCATCAGCGCCTGAATCGATCAGTGCCTGGGTGCCTTCGGCCGTCGCCACATTGCCTGCAATGATGCGGACGGAGTTGGACAGCGTCTTGATACGGGCGACGGCGTCAAGCACGCGCTGAGAATGGCCATGCGCCGTATCCACAACGACCACGTCAACGCCTGCATCAATCAATCTCTCGGCGCGCTCGATCCCGTCGTCGCCCACGGAAGTGGCCGCAGCAGCGAAGGCGACCCTGCAGATCCCTTCGCGGCATTGGGATTGAGCTGTGATTTCTCGATATCCTTGACGGTGATCAGGCCAATGCAGCGGCGTTCATCGTCAACAACGAGCAGTTTCTCGATGCGATGCTGGTGGAGCAGGCGACGCGCCTCCTCCTGCGTGACATTTTCACGAACCGTGACGAGGTTTTCATGCGTCATCAGTTCCGAAACTTTCTGTTCCGGATTGAGCAAAGCGCACATCGCGGTTGGTCAGGATACCTACCAGCCTGCCCTGGCGCTTGCCATTGCGATGTTCAACAACAGGAATGCCGGAAATCCGGTTGCTGCTCATGAGTTCAGCGCATCTGCCAAGGTCGCATCGGGACCGATGGTCACCGGATTGACCACCATGCCTGATTCGAATTTCTTCACCCTGGCGCACCTCTTCTGCCTGTTCGGTCAGGGTCAGGTTGCGGTGAATGACGCCCATGCCTCCTGCCTGTGCCATGGCAATGGCGAGCCGAGTTTCGGTTACGGTGTCCATGGCGGCAGAAATTATGGGAAGATTGAGGTCAATATCGCGGGAAATTCGCGTTGAGATATCGACTTGCCCCGGCATGACAAGCGAATGACCCGGCTGCAGCAGCGTCGTCAAAGGTAAGCGCCAATTCGCCTGTCGCGGTTTCGATGATACGGGCCATTGCCAATCCTGCCTGATTTCGGGAGCGGCCTTTATGGCGGCAATCCCTCATGTGGAATGGCAAGTGGCGTTACCATGATAACTCTTGATGCAAAGCAATCGTTCCTGCATCCAGCGGTTTTTGTGCTTTTGGCCCTCAGTGCAGCAGGTCGCGACGGACCTTGAACACCAGCAACCGCTCTTCGGGACCGGAAATGCGCCCAGCCAGTCGGGCCCGAACCCTTGAGAAGGTGGATGGCAAGGGCAGGATTGTTTTCCAGTTCCGGCGTCACCGGTTTGCCGGGATCGCACCAGGCAACATAGTCGACTTCCCTGCGCAAAGCGATTTCCCGCGGCTTTTCGAGATCAGTCTCGAAGAAATCCACCATGTCGAGAATTGCCCGCTCATTGCGATGGTATGGCCCGCCAACCACGGAATGGGCGGTATCGACAATGATGACCGGACCCGAATTGATGTCACTCATCACATAGCCGGTCGGCAATGCCGCAAGGCGCTCATATTGTTCCGCCCGGTTGCACATCGGGTGTATCTCGCTCCTTGCGCCATTGCGCCTGTGAGGCAAGGCGGTTTCTGCATTTGCCGCAATTGCATCGCCAATGGCGGATGTAGCCACCTGTTCGGCGCCAGTTTTGGGAAAGACGATGGTGCCAAGGACGAACCAGCTTGGCGACAGCATTGCCAGGATGACCAATATCTGCGCGAGTGCTGGTGCTGGCGACCGGAATTGAAGCTTTCCCGAAGCCAGTCCAACTCTTCGTGCAAAGATCACGCAGAGCGGGATCGATGCGAAAATGCCGATCCGCATGGCACGATACTGGATGAAGGTTGCTGCAACTGAAAGCACGACCATTGCGTAGATGGCCACGACTTGCGGTGCCAGCTGTGAGATTTCCAGACAACCAGCCCGCCGATCAGCACCAGAAACAAGGAGAAGGCGATGCCGGAAAACCAGAGTTCGGGGTATTTCCGACAATCGTGAACAGGCCCATGGCCTCTGCGACATTGACCAGCCACCGGGTTTTCAACTCGTCGCTGATCGCACCATAGGGTCCGGATGCGCATTGCGGAAATGCATGCCACAAGACGAGCAACAAGGCGCTGCCGACAACAGCGCCAGTGCCAAGGCGGACGATTGCGGTTTGCATTTGCGTGCGGAAACCAGTCGCCTCGACATCAGGGCGAGACCGCCAAAGCCGGCAGCAATGCCCAGAAGTGCGCTCAAATAGACGAGGGAATTGGCATCGCAACGCGCTTCAAACCAGCGTTGTGGGGGAAGTTGAAGATGAACAGGACAGGGCGCTGATTGAAAGACCGGCGGCAACACGACTGATGCGCTGGCCATGTCGGTCGATGCCGAGTGACCATTCCAGCCCAAGCCATGCCAGCATCAGGGCAAACAGCAGGACCGAATCGAGACCCACGGAGATGGAAGCTGCCATGGCTGCGCCAATCAGCCAGCCGCTCCAGCGCTTGTCCGGGTTGACGAGGCCCAGAAGCGTCAGGGTGAAAAACAGGATCTGGACCGAATGGTGGTCGATCCTGCCCGGCATGTATTCGCTCAGCGCGGTGATGCAGGTTACCGTGAACAACAGCGCCAGGGCGGATTGAAATCGGACGAGATGGAGCGACAGACGCGTACGATCACCAGAACTGTGAGAACCAGAAGTATCGTCGGCCGGCAAGGGCTGCCAGACGTTCGGCAAGTTGCTCACCACAGAAAATCGAGAAGAATTTGATCAGCCCGGCAATCGGCAAGTCCACGAGGCGCGACCAGTGGATGTCGGCGCCCACTGGCGGATCCATGCGACGCTGCACGAGATCATACCAGCCCTGCCCGCCCAGCCAGTCGCGAACCTGCTGCAGTCTGACATAGTCGTCCGTGTCGGGCATGGCTCCCTGAAACAGCAGTTCCGGAATCTTGCGCCAGTACCAGGCCAATTGGAACAGCACTGTCCAAACGGCGAGGCGCTGCCAGCCTGCTGCTTCCGCTGATACGGATTTGCCGGATTCGGCCATGTTCGGTTTCCGCTGAATAGAGATTGCCGGACAGCACCGGCCTGCGCTGCAAGGTTCTGCTCTAAACATTAATTTAGTTTTTACGTCTCAGGCCGTATGACTGGGTTAACGGACAGTCGGAGAGAAGATCCATGCCATGGCACGCGACAAGCAGATCGCAATCCTCGTACCTTGCAAGAACGAAGCGGTGACCATCCGCGACGTGGTCGAAGGATTCCGCCGCGCAGTGCCTGGTTGCACGGTCTATGTCTATGACAACAATTCCACCGATGACACTGCCAACATCGCCCGCGCGGCAGGCGCTGTGGTTGGGCCGCGAAACGCGCGCTGGCAAGGGCAATGTGGTACGCCGCATGTTTCCGGAAATCGATGCCGATGTCTATGTCATGGTCGATGGCGACAATACCTATGATGCGAGCCAGGTTGACCTGCTGATCAACAAGGTGATCGGTGAGGGCATAGACATGGCCGTCGGCGCGCGGATCGGAGCCGCCGAAAAGCACCAGCGTGCCGGCCATGCCTTTGGCAACCGCATATTCAATGTCTTGTATTCACGCCTGTTCGCCAGGATTTCTCCGACATCTTTTCGGGTTACCGGGCTTTCTCGCCGCTTCGTCAAGAGTTTCCCGGCGGTCTCCGCCGGTTTTGAAATTGAAACCGAACTCTCCGTGCACGCCTCGCAGTTGCGCCTTCCGGTGGCTGAAATTGACCTGCCTTATCAGGACAGGCCCGAGGGATCGGAAAGCAAGTTGTCGACTTTCCGCGACGGGGCACGCATCCACGAAAACGATCATCGTCTTGTTGAAGAATACAAGCCGCTGTATTTCTTTGGAGCAATCCGGACTGGTGCATGCTGTTGTCCGTGCTGATCGCAATCCCCGTGTTTGTCCAATTTGCGCAACCGGGCGCGTCGAGCCTATGCTTCCGCAATCCCGCAACCGGCGTCATGATTGTGTCAATGTTGTCGATGACTGCTGCGGTGGTGCTTGATTCCATCCGCAGAATGCGCGCGGAGATCAACGCATGTTCTATGACCTGACCTGAAGCCGGCTGGAAAACAGATGCGCATTGATCTTGCACTCATCATCATCGTTCCGGTGATGATCTCTTTCGGCCAGTTCCTGTTCAAGATGGCAGGGAAGAACCTTACCGGCAATATTGGCAAGGACCTGATCGGGATCGCCTTCAATCCGCATTTCATTGGCGATGGCACTGTACGGGTTTGCGTCATTCCTGTGGGTGATTGCCCTGTCGAAAACCGATATCTCAAAAGCCTATCCCTTCATGGCCTCGGGCTTCATCATTGTGCCACTGCTGGGCTTTTTCCTGCTCCGCGAAACGCTGTCAGTGCCGTTTTTCATCGGAACGGCCATGATTGTTGCCGGCATCATCGTCATCAGCTACGCGTGAGCAGCACGACAAAGCCCACTTGTATTGCGGCTATCGCCATTGTAATCCTGTTGTTGATGGTTTTGCCGGGATGGAAATTCTGGCGAACGCAATAGAGAACACGGTGCGATGTACCCATCAGGGACCAAGTCCGTGGCTGCCCCCGCAACTGTGGGCGGATTGCAACCCCAATATGCCACTGGTGACATGCCGGGAAGGCGGGGAACGCACAGATCCGCGAGCCAGGAGACCTGCCATCAAACAACAGCGCCAAGGCGCAAAACCAAAACACGCACGGTGGGTGCGGAGAGGAAAAGACCATGCATATCGAACCAGGCGTCGTTGATGGCGCAAAAATCATCCTGAGCTACGCAACCGGAATTGGCGCGCTGGCGCTGACAGGCAAGATGGCTGTCGACACGATCCGCAAGGACGGTGGCGCTACAGCACTGGCAGCAAGAAGCCTTGCAACAACCGGGCTTGTATTGAGCTTCTTCCAGGTACTCCCGCATTATCCGGTTGGTGTATCCGAGGTCCATTTGATCCTTGCTTCGACACTGTTCCTGATTTTCGGCGCTGGCCCCGCAGCCATCGGGCTTGTCTCGGGACTTCTCTTGCAGGGATTGTTCTTTGCCCCGTTCGATCTGCCGCAATACGGCATGAATGTAACCACGCTTATCGTACCGCTGTTTGCCCTCAGCCTGCTGGCCAAAAAGGTCATTGGCGAGAAGACCAGATATGTTGATGTCAATTACTGGCAGGCGCTGGCGCTTTCGACATCCTATCAGGGCGGTGTCGTGGCCTGGGTTGCCTTCTGGGCGCTTTATGGCCAGGGATTTGCGGTGGAAAACATCAGTGCCATCAGCCTGTTCGGCGGTGCCTACATGGCAGTGATCCTGATCGAGCCACTGGTTGATCTCGCCGTGCTGGCGATTGCCAAGTTCATCTCGAAGGGTTCGAACAGCCCGATGGTCAATCAGCGGCTGTTTCACGCTGCAGCGTGATACGTCGACCGCGAAACCTTATTGCTGAACAAAAGAACCCGGCAGGTGATCCTGCCGGGTTTTTCGTTGCCTTATCGGGTCGGATCGGTTGGCATTTTTTCAGGATTGAAGAGACGGACGTCCCAGTCCAACGGCTCCGGATTGGTTGCCGTCAACAGCCGGAATCCGGGGTGAGACTGGTTTATGACGACCACCCTGTCACCCCGCGAAGCGACTGAAGGCACATTGAGCAGCAGGGTCTTTCCATCTGCAAGCCAACTGTCACCAATCTGCTGGGCTATCGTCAGGTCTGTGGGATGATCCCAGCCAACGGGAAGCTCATTTTCATCCAGTCGCGTTGTCGAAACATCATCGGGAACACTAATCTCGACAAAGGCATGATTGGATGGTCGCGCACTGATCCGGCCTATGTGAACGAGTTGCTCAAGACGGGCGCAAGACAGGTTTTCAGCGCAATAGATGACCCGGCTGCCAGAACTGTTCCAGCGTGCGCCATTCAGGAATGCACCCATGCCGTCGAAGACGGGATAAAGGTTGGAGGCAATCCGGTAGAGCTTCATTGTAAGGACCATCAATCATTGCTTGTAATAGGTCCTTAACCTTTATTACCAAACGGTTAACAAATATGTTAAGACACTATCATTTTCAAGCAGGCAGACCGAAAGTGATGGATTCCAATATCTGTTCGACCTGCTTGAAAGCGAGTTCGGTTTCGACACAGTCAATCGGACGCTTGCCGCCAAGTCGGGCATGCGGTGCCAGCAGAAATTCTCGCGCGCCGTCCTCGCTGCCAAAGGTGCGTTCACTGGCGGCAAACATCCGGGCAATGCGTTCAATGACACGGCTGCGGTTGCGGCTTGGCATCCTCGCCGACAAGATGCGTTTTGAACTGCTGCCCAAAGCCGAGCCCAAATGCTGGCGCAGGGTTTCGACAACGGCTACCGGCAATCCGGCTTCAACCACGGCGTCCAGATCGGCAAAGTCGCGCACGTCGCGGCCAAGCACCCGCTTGCCGCCCATGATTTCCGCGATGTCCTTGGCTTGAACGTTCATCCTTGCTCCGGTTTCCAGCTCTCAATATAGCGGCGGAAGCGTAAAGGAACAAGAAATCCCTGCATTCCGCCGCCAATCAAGCGTTACAGTCAGGCTACCGCTACAGTCCCAATCCGCCGAAGCAGACATATTTGCTGTCGAGATAGTCCTCGATGCCCTGATGGCCGCCTTCCTTGCCAAGGCCTGATTCCTTCATGCCGCCAAAGGGTGCTTCAACTGTAGTGATAAGCCCTTCATTGACACCCACGAGACCGTATTTCAGGCCTTCCATGACCCGGTATGCGCGACCCAGATCCTGTGTGTAGAAGTAGCAGGCAAGGCCGAATGTTGTGTCATTGGCCATGGCGATGGCTTCTTCCTCGGTCTTGAACTTGTAGACTGGCGAAACGGGTCCGAAAATCTCTTCCCTGGTGAAGCGCATGCGCGACTTCGCATTGGCAATGACTGTTGGCTCGAAGAAATTGCCGCCAAGCTTGTGACGCTTGCCGCCGGCAGCGATCTTGCCACCCTTCTTCACGGCATCCTCGATCATCTCCTCGACGAACTTGACAGCCTTGGCGTCGATCAGCGGTCCCTGCTGGGTGCCGTCTTCCATGCCGTTGCCGACCTTGAGCTTTTCGGTCTCATCCGCCAGTCAGCTCGACAAACTTGTTGTAGACCTTGGACTGAACGGGAAGCGGTTGGTGCAAACACAGGTCTGGCCGGAATTGCGGTATTTGGCAACCATGGCGCCAGCCACGCGCGCTCGATGTCGGCGTCGTCGAACACAATGAATGGCGCATTGCCGCCCAGCTCCATCGACACCTTCTTGACGGTGTTGGCTGCCTGCTTGAGCAGCATCTTGCCGACCGGAGTAGAGCCGGTGAAGGTGATCTTGCGCACGAGCGGGTTGCGGGTGATTTCGCCACCAATCTCGGAAGCAGAACCGGTGACGATGTTGACTACACCGGCGGGAATGCCAGCCATTTCGCACAGGACGCCCCAGGCAAGTCCTGAATACGGGGTTTGCGAAGCGGGCTTCACAACGGCAGTACAACCTGCAGCAATGGCCGGGCCGATCTTGCGGGCAAGCATCGAGGACGGAAAGTTCCACGGCGTGATTGCCGCGATGACGCCAACCGGCTCCTTGGTGACGAGGATGCGCCGATCCGCCCAGGGCGATGGCACCACATCGCCATAGGTGCGCCGCGCTTCCTCGGCAAACCACAAGACATAGGCCGCCGACATGCCAACTTCGCCGCGCGCTTCGAACAGCGACTTGCCCTGTTCCATCGAGAGCAGGCGGGCAAGCGCCTCCTGGTTTTCCAAGATCACGTCATGAAGCCGACGCAGCATCTTCGAACGCTCCAGCGCTGACGTCTTGCGGAAGGTTTCGAATGCCGCTTGCGCTGCCTCGATGGCGCGCTGGGTCTCGGCCTTGCCGGATTTGGGGACCGTTCCAATGATTTCACCGGTCGCGGGATTGTCGACATTCAGCGTTTCGCCTGAATCGGCTGCGACCCATTCGCCGCCAATAGAGGTTGAGTTCACGTTTGAAGGCGTCGGAATTGGCGAGCATTCAAGTCTCCCGTTTTGCATGATTTTTCGATGGGCGGCAATTTGGCGCAAACTGCGGCAAGTTACAAGGACGGCATGCGCCGGGAAGCAGGGTTTTGGTGGTGCGATCATCCAGAAGCCGGGCGGACTGTTCGCGAATTTGCTGCAGTTCGCCGGTATCGATGCGGTCGAGGTTTCGCATCATCATTGCCATGCGCTGGTTACCTGAAAGGGCCTCGCGATTGCGTGCCAGAAAATCCCAATACAACAGTGTGAATGGGCAAGCATCCGGGCCAGTCCTTTTGTCTGGATCAAAGTCACACTGTCGGCAATGGTCAGACATCCGGTTGATATATTTGCCACTTGCCGCATAGGGCTTTGATGCCATCAGGCCACCATCGGCATATTGGCTCATGCCGATTGTGTTGGGCATTTCCACCCATTCAAAGGCATCTGCATACACGGCCAGATACCATTCATGCACTTCATGCGGATCAATTCCGGCAAGCAGGGCAAAATTCCCGGTGACCATCAGGCGTTGAATATGATGCGCATGGGCAGTGCGGCGGGTCTGATCGACGACCGTGGCCACGCAACGCATTTTCGTTTCGCCGCTCCAGTAGAAATCCGGCAGGCGGCGATGCACATCCAGGCCATTCGCCTGCGCATAGTCCGGCATTTGCAACCAGTAGATGCCGCGAACATATTCGCGCCAGCCGATAATCTGGCGAACATAGCCTTCGACCGAGTTCAATGGCGCGCGGCCTGCAGCATGTTCCGCGACGGCCATTTCGCACAATTCCAGCGGGTCCAGAAGCCCGGCATTGAGCGCTGGAGACAGGAGCGAATGCCACAGCACATCCTCACCTTCCAGCATCGCGTCCTGATAGTCCCCGAAGAGCGGCAAACGTTCCTGCATGAAACTGCGCGCGGCCTTCAGCGCCTGCTCCCGTGTCACTGCCATGTTGAAGCCATCAAGGCTTCCGAACCTTTCGGGAAAGCGGGAGCGGACAAGCTCGACCACCTCCAGGGTAATCGCATCCGGCGAAAACGAAGGCACCGAAGGCATGAAGAGATCGGGTTTTGCGGGCTTGCGGTTCTCCTGATCGAAATTCCATTGCCCGCCAACAGGTTTCCCGCTGTCCATCAGGAAAGAGGTCTTTCGACGCATTTCACGATAGAACCACTCCATCCGCAAGTGTTTGCGTCCAGAAGCCCAGTTGGCAAACTCCTCGCGGGAGCAAACGAAGCGGTCGTCTTGCGTCACCGTCACCGGCAGTGAGAACCTGCCCTGCCACTGCCTGACCATTTGCTCCACCCGCCATTCGCCCGGTTGGCAAACCACGATCTCGTCGATCTGCAATTCGTCCAGGGCGCGGGAAATTTCTCCATCGAAGGAGCCTGTGTTTTCCGGGTCATCGAAAAGCGACATAACGGACCGTAAAACCGGCCTGTCTCGAGGTATCGGCAAAATGGCGCATGGCGGAAAACAGAAATGCAATCTTGCGACGGTGATATTACCCAAATCCGTTTCATGTACTTCATCATCAAGATGATGCCCTGATTGGCTGTCGGCATCGCGCAGGGAGGAAAGCGATAGGAAAGGTTGATCTGCAAAGACGGGAATAAGAGTTGTCTTGAACAGCCATACGATTGAAGGAAGTTGGGAACAAGACCACATCGCTCGCAAATCGAGCGAATGCGGTTTGACTGTCGAATGCCGATGCCCACAATGGCTCAACAAGATCCGCAACGTGCCAGTCGTCCGGCTTATGGATCAGTCATCAATCGCATTGCCGCTGGCGAAGTCGTCGAGCGCCCGGCCAGTGTTGTCAAGGAACTGGTGGAAAACGCGATTGACGCCGGCGCCAAGCGGGTCGAAATCGTGACCGCCAATGGCGGCAAGACACTGATCCGCGTTACCGATGACGGAAAAGGCATGGATAGTTCCGATCTGGAGCTTGCCGTTCAGCGTCATTTGCACCTCAAGCTCAGTGATCTTCTCGATATCCGCGCTGGGTTTTCATGCCGAGCCACCACCCTCGGTGGAGCTGTCTCCCGCCTGATGCTCACCAGCGAGCAGAGTGATCAGACAAGCCTTGCAGAAAATGCCTGGGCCATCACCGTTACGGGGGGCAAGGTCGAGGGTCCAAAACCGGCCGCCCTTTCACGTGGCACCATGGTCGAGGTTCGCGATCTCTTCTACGCCACGCCAGCGCGGTTGAAATTCCTTCGCAGCGACCAGGCTGAAGCCAATGCGATTACCGACATCATCAAGCGCATGGCGATTGCCTTTCCGCAGAGTGCGATTTACTGCTGTCGGGCGACCGCTTTCCCGCTAGACTATGCGCCCAGTGACCGCGCCGGTCGGCAGCGCAAGTGCTCGGCCGCGAATTCACGGACAACGCGCTGGAAATTGACGCTGAACGCGAAGGTGCCATGACCGGGCTTGCCCAGTGTTGAGCATCATCGCGGAAATGGACAGCAACAATTCTTCTTCGTCAATGGTCGACCCGTCCGCGACAAGCAATTGCTCGGTGCTGTTCGTGGCGCCTATATGGATTTCCTTGCGCGCGATCGGCATCCGGTTCTTGCGCTGTTCATCGAACTCGATCCGCATCAGGTTGATGTCAATGTGCATCCGGCAAAGGCCGATATCAGGTTTCGTGATCCGGCAATGATTCGCGGGCTGGTCGTCGGATCGATCAGGCAAGCCATTGCAGCCAATGGTCCGCAGGCATCAGGTGAACGCGGCGATGCCCTTCGCTCCGCCTTCAACCAGGGTGGATGGCCGGCACCGCAGGCAGGCTTTGCCCGTCCGCAGAACCATGACTGGCGCAGTTCGCCATATGCGCCTGCAAGAACAACCGGATTTGGAGAAGCAGAACAGGCGGGCTTCAGCGGAACCTCGGCACCGTCAGCCGCACCCCACGCTGCGGCGGAAACCGCTTCGCAGGCGCAACCCGATGCCACGCATCGCCTGGGGGCTGCACGGGCACAGGTCCACGCCAACTACATCATTGCGCAAACCGAAGACGGGCTGATCATCGTGGACCAGCATGCAGCGCATGAGCGGCTGGTCTATGAGGCTTTCAAGAAGAACATTGAAGCAGGCGTTGCAAGCCAGTTGCTGTTGATCCCCGAGATTGTCGACCTTCCCGAAGAAGATGTCTCGCGGCTTGTGCGCCATGCAGATGAATTCATGAAACTGGGCCTGGCGCTCGAACAGTTTGGCCCGGGTGCAGTTGCTGTGCGCGAAACACCGGCCATGCTGGGAGAGATTGATGCAGCAGCCCTGATCCGCGATCTGGCAGATGAGATTGCCGAATGGGATGATGCGAGCGGATTGAAAACGCGGCTGGATGCCGTTGCTTCCACCATGGCCTGCCACGGCTCGGTTCGCTCAGGCCGCATTCTGAAGCCCGATGAAATGAATGCACTGTTGCGCCAGATGGAAACGACGCCCAATTCGGGCCAGTGCAACCATGGACGGCCAACCTTCATCGAATTGAAACTCAAGGATATTGAACGCCTGTTTGGCCGGTAATGCCGCGG
>JAWKWN010000008.1:0-76437 GCA_041397505.1 Nitratireductor sp. | reverse complement strand
CTTTTCCGAACTGGTCGCCAAGACAATGGCGCAGCCGAAGCCAACCATGCCTGCACCGCACCAGGTCGCGCAGAACTTGTGGAAATCGACATTCGGCGTCAAGCCGACTTCAAAGCGCAGCCTCGTCTATCATTCCGCCGTGACACTTTCCTCGACCCTTCTGGGCTTTGCCATGGGTACCCTGCTGGGCGTGGTGATTGCAGTCAGTATTGTCTATGTGCCGGTACTGGAAAAAAGCTTCCTGCCGTGGATCATTGCCAGCCAGATGATACCGATGCTGGCAGTAGCCCCGATGATCATCGTCATCCTTGCCTCGATCAACGTCACCGGGCTTCTGCCCAAGGCATTGATCTCCACCTATCTGTCGTTTTTCCCGGTCGCCGTTGGCATGGTCAAGGGCCTGCGCTCGCCCGATGCCATGCATCTTGACCTGATGCGCACATACCATTCGAGCAAGGCCCAAACCTTCTGGAAATTGCGGGTGCCGGCATCCGTACCGTTCTTCTTCACCTCGATCAAGGTGGCCGTCGCAGCAAGCCTTGTCGGCGCCATTGTTGGCGAATTGCCCACCGGTGCCGTTGCCGGCATCGGTTCGCGGCTTCTTGCCGGTTCCTATTACAGCCAGACCATCGACATCTGGGCAGCACTCATTGCAGGGTCGGTGATAGCAGTCATGCTGGTGTCAGCTGTCGGTCTCCTGCAAAGTGCCACCGCACGCTTGATGGGAGCGCGCCCGTGAGTGCAACGTCAAACCAATCGGGATTTGTCACGACCGCGCTGATTGCGCTTGCTTCTCTGATCGCCATGACCTGGGTGATTTATCAGCTGGGCGCCCCGGCAGTGGCGTCATGCCGGTAGCCCTTCTTTCATGGCTTGCCGCTTGCTGGCTCAACATCCGTCTTTCTGCCGTCACCATTGTCGATCCCCGGCTTTCGCGCCTGCGGGATCTGCTGGTTGCGGCGATTTTCGGCGTCTTCATCCTGTTCCTGTGGGAAGTGGTGGTAGCGGTCTACAAGATACCCTTCATCCTGCTGCCACCGCCGTCAGCGATTGGTGCAAGGATCATGGCCTCGCTCCCGATCCTGGCGGCAGACTTCAACCAGACCGTCCTCAAGGCGGTGCTCTTTGGCTTCTGCGTTGGGTCATTTGCCGGATTTCTTGTGGCAGTATTGGCTGATCGCTACGGTTTCCTCGCACGCGGCCTGCTGCCGATCGGCAACATGGTTTCGGCACTTCCCATCATCGGCATTGCCCCGATCATGGTCATCTGGTTCGGTTTCGACTGGCATTCCAAGGCAGCAGTCGTTATTGTCATGACGTTCTTTCCAATGCTGGTAAATACGCTAGCCGGATTGGGCGCCAGCAGCCAGATGGAACGCGACCTGATGCGGACCTATGCCTCGAGCCATTGGCAAACGCTGTTCAGCCTGCGGCTTCCTGCCGCCATGCCTTTTGTCTTCAATGCGCTCAAGATCAATTCGACGCTTGCCCTTATCGGGGCAATTGTCGCGGAGTTTTTCGGCACGCCCATCGTTGGCATGGGCTTCAGGATCTCGACCGAAGTGGGTCGGATGATCTCGACATGGTCTGGGCGGAAATTGCCGTTGCAGCCCTTGCCGGGTCACTGTTCTACGGTCTGCTTGCACTTCTCGAGCGCACCACTAACTTTCTGGCATCCGTCCTACAGGAAATAAGGATGGAGCCCCAACACCAAGGAGTAGGGAACATGAGAAAAGCATTGGGAATTACCGTGGCGCTTGCCATGGCACTGATGGCCGGCACTGCTTCCGCAGCCGACAAGGTTACACTGCAATTGAAGTGGGTGGCGCAGGCCCAGTTCGCCGGCTATTTTGTTGCCAAGGACAAGGGCTTCTATGAAGAAGCTGGCCTTGATGTCGAGATCAAGCCGGGCGGCCCTGATATTGCACCCGAGCAGGTCATTGCCGGCGGTGGCGCTGACGTTATCGTCGACTGGATGGGTGGCGCACTCGCCGCACGTGAAAAGGGCGTTGGCCTCGTCAACATAGCCCAGCCATACAAGAAGGCCGGCATGGAACTTGTCTGCCCCAAGGATGGCCCGGTTCAGACCGAAGCCGATTTCAAGGGTCATACCCTCGGCGTCTGGTTCTATGGCAACGAATATCCGTTCTTTGCCTGGATGAACAAGCTTGGCCTTTCCACCGAAGGCGGCGCTGACGGCGTAACTGTCCTCAAGCAGTCCTTTGACGTTCAGCCGCTGATCCAGAAACAGGCAGACTGCATCTCGGTCATGACCTACAATGAATACTGGCAGCTGATCGATGCCGGCTACAAGCCGGAAGACCTGATCGTCTTCAACTATTCAGCGATGGGCAATGACCTGCTGGAAGATGGCTTGTATGCCATGGAAGACAGCTTGCCGATCCGGCCTTCAAGGACAAGATGGTCCGCTTCGTCACAGCCTCGATGAAGGGCTGGGAATACGCGATTGCCAATCCTGACGAAGCCGCAGGCATTGTCATGGACAATGGTGGCAGGACGAAAACCACCAGAAGCGGATGATGGGCGAAGTTGCCAGCTGATCGGTGAACCCGATGCCAAGCTGATCCCCGCCGCCTACGAGCGCACCGCAAAGGCGCTTCTTGACCAGAAGATCATTACCAAGGAACCTTCCGGTGCCTGGACTTCGAAATCACCGACGCAATGAAATAATCACAGCGTCGATGGACAACGGAAGGGCGGGCAACCGCCCCTTTTCTTTTCTGTTTCAGGGTCTGGCAAGGCCCTTTGACGCGAGGATGCGTTCGCGAAACACCGAGATGATGGTGTTGTAGACCTCTTCTCCGGTCGCCTTGTCCTCTACGCCCGTATCAACATTCGGATTGTCGTTGACCTCGATCACGAAGGGCGTTCCGTCAACCTCCTTGAGGTCCACACCATACAGGCTGCGCCCCATTTGCAGCGATGCGCGCACGGCTGTCTTGACGATATTCTGGGGCGCGTCTTCAACGCGCATGGTTTCAAAGCCACCCATGTCGGTCTTGCCCTTGGCCTTGTGGTTGTAGATCTGCCAGTGACCGCGTGCCATGTGGTACTTGCAGGCAAACAGCGGCTTGCCATCCAGCACGCCGATGCGCCAGTCAAAGGATGTTGGCAGGAATTCCTGCGCCAGGATGATGAACGAATCCTCCAGCATCTGTGATGCCTTCTGCTGGTATTCGCCCGCATCGCGGACCTTGATGACGCCGCGCGAAAAGGATCCATCCGGTATTTTCAGAACCAGCGGAAACGAGAGTTGCGCCAGCATCTCCTTCATGTTCGCCTTGGTGATCAGCAGGGTCCTTGGCGTGGCAATTCTCGCCCTCGCCATGGCTTCATGCAGATAGACCTTGTTCGAACAGCGAAGGATCGAGACGGGATCATCGATCACCGGCATTCCCTGCGCTTCGGCAGCCTTTGCGAAGGTGAAGGTGTGGTTGTCGATATTGGTGGTCTCGCGAATGAACAGCGCATCAAAGCTCGACAGCCGCTCAATGTCCCTGGCGCCGATGACTTCGGCCTGGATGTTCAATTTGTCGGCCGCGCGCATGAAATGCCGGATTGCCTGTTCTGTTGAAGGGGGAAACTCCTCCTTCGCATCAAACAGGATCGCCAGGTCAAAACTGGTGCGCTTTCGCCGAAGTGATGGGTTGCGCCGGTTCTGGCAGAACTCCGCAAGGCCTGCCACAAAGCGAGCGATATCGGACTGTTGCACCGATGCGATCGACAGGGGCCAGATGTAGTCGACGCTCCACCCATCCTTGTGCCGTGCCAGCAGCACTTCGAGCACCGGTGCCGGAAACAGGCGCCAGGCGCGCGCTGCCATCGGTCGCGACCATTCCTCTCCCGAACTGCCGAAATGAATTTCGATGGCATGCTTGTCGAGCTTCGAATTGGCGAGTTCGGCCGGGATCCGGTCCTTCACCAGCGCCGTCAATTCGCCAAGATAGTCCTTGTACAGCTTCTTCCAGATCAGCCCGGTCACGGTGTCGATATTCGGCATGGCGCGCTGCGCCCGTGCTTTCGCAAGCAGCGAGACATAGTAGCCCTGGCTGAGATAGTCATCGACCGGGCACAGATTGATAACCTGCCGGACGCCGATGGCGATTTCCGGCTTCGACAAATATTCCGATGCCGTGGCCATTCGGATGTTGAGCTGTGCCACGGCCTCTTCCAATGGCTTGCGGTCCTGCTGCCTTCCCACAACGATCAGGATCGAGGGCTGGCGCAGTGCAAGCACCGGACTGCCATCCGCATTGTGCAGTACCTTTTCCATTTGCACATGATCGCCACTCGCATTGCCTCTCGGCCTGACGATCTTGCGTGTCGCATAGCCCTGGCGTTGGTGGAACTCTTGCGCGGCAATATTGTTGATCGGCACATCAAGGCGAATGCTGGCGCAACCACGCCTTGCCGCTTCCGCCTCGCAGGCCGCGAGCAGGTCGCGTCCGATCCCGTGACCGCGCATTTCCGGCGCTACTGCAATCGAGTGAAGTCGGGCTCTCGCAACATCCTTGCGAAAATGGGTGAGGGCATAGCCGCCAATGCTGCCATCGTCAGACACCGAAACCATCAGCAATTGGCTGGCTAGGCGTATGGCCTTCGAAAAGGACCGACCGGACAGCCGACCATACGGAAAACTTGCGCTCACGATGGTTTCGAGAGCAGGAATGTCAGCCATTTCGGCATTGCGTATGTGGGGCATGGAAAAGGGTCCGGGGTGCGAGTTCACCCATTTTCGTCAAGCGCTGGAATTGTGGCAGAATTGGCGCAAAGGCCGTTTCCTTGCAAAGGCATTTGACATTCATGATCGGCCCAATCTATCGACTGGTCAAAATTCGCCAATCGGCATGTCGTTACCGGAGTGGAAACCCGCCATGAAAGAGATGTTGGAAACCCTTGCAGCGCTGGTTCGCAAGGGTGGTGAAATTGCCATGCTTCACCATGGCCGCTTGTCATCGGTGGAGCACAAGGCCGACAATTCGCCGCTGACTGCTGCCGATCTTGCCGTCGATGCCTTCCTCTGCGAGGAACTGGCGCGGTTTTTCCCTGACATTCCGGTGGTGACAGAAGAACGTGCGGCTACCCATGCGGCAGGTTTTGCCGGCAGCCGGTTCTTTCTGGTCGATCCCATCGATGGCACCAAGGAATTTGTCCAGAGCCGTGGCGAATTCACGGTCAATATCGGTCTGGTCGAAAATGGTCTGGCTGTTGCCGGTGCGGTTTGCGCACCTGCTGTCGGTCGCCTGTTTGCTGGCGCCGCAGGACATGGTGCATTCGAAGAACCATCTGCAGGTGGCGAGAGGCGCGTACTCAAGGCAAAGCCTGTCGACAATGACGCACTTGTCGTCGTTGCCAGCCGCTCCCATCTGACAGCCGAGACACAGGCATTCATCGACGCAAATCACGTTGCCGATCTTGCCAATGCCGGTTCGTCACTCAAGTTCTGCCTGCTGGCAAGTGGAGAGGCTGACCTTTATCCCCGTTTCGGGCCAACCATGGAATGGGACACCGCCGCAGGTCACGCGGTTTTGTCAGCGGTTGGAGGATCAGTGGAACGAATTTCCGGGGAACCGCTGGATTATGGCAAACCCAACTATCGCAATCCATTCTTCATAGCCTATACACCGGGCACAATATTCCGGCAGGCGTGACAGGCCGCAGGGCCGTGAAACAGGTCGTTCGAACAAGCGGAAGCGAGATATGCTGACACATTTGCAAAGGCTGGAAGCCGAGAGCATTCATATCATGCGGGAAGTCGCTGCCGAGGCGGAAAACCCGGTGATGCTGTATTCCATCGGCAAGGACAGCGCGGTGATGCTGCATATTGCCATGAAGGCATTCTATCCCGCGCTGCCGCCATTTCCCCTGCTCCATGTTGATACGACATGGAAGTTCCGGGAAATGATTTCGTTTCGCGACAACATCGTGGCAAAGCTCGGTCTCAAGCTCTTCGTTCATACCAATCAGGAGGGTATCGCCCAGGGCATTGGCCCCTTCACCCATGGTTCTGCAATTCATACCGACGTGATGAAGACGCAGGCACTCAAGCAGGCGCTGGACAAATACGGTTTTGATGCTGCCTTTGGCGGTGCACGCCGCGACGAGGAAAAGTCACGAGCGAAGGAACGGATATTCTCGTTCCGCTCCAAGGATCATCGCTGGGATCCCAAGAACCAGCGTCCCGAACTGTGGAAGACCTACAATGCCCGCAAGGCACCCGGAGAATCGATCCGCGCCTTTCCGTTGTCCAACTGGACCGAACTGGACATCTGGCAATACATCTATCTGGAAAACATCCCGCTCGTGCCGCTGTATTTTTCAGCCGAGCGCCCGGTTGTCGAGCGGGACGGCACATTGATCATGGTCGATGACGATCGCATGCCGTTGAAGCCCGGGAGCAGCCGCAAATGCGAAAGGTGCGTTTCCGCACGCTTGGTTGCTATCCGCTGACAGGTGCTGTGGAAAGCGAAGCCGATACCCTGACCGCCATCATTCAGGAAATGCTCTTGACGACGACCTCGGAGCGTCAGGGTCGGGTCATCGACCACGATCAATCGGCGTCGATGGAAAAGAAGAAGCAGGAAGGATATTTCTGATGGCCCACCAGTCCGACCTGATTGCCGAGGATATTCTCGCCTATCTGAAGAGCCACGAGGAAAAATCGCTTCTGCGCTTCATCACCTGCGGCAGTGTTGATGATGGCAAGTCGACACTGATCGGGCGAATGCTGTTCGAATCGAAGATGATCTTCGAGGACCAGCTCACGGCACTGCAATCCGATTCCGCCCGCTTTGGCACGCAGGGCGAAGGAATTGATTTCGCCCTGCTGGTCGATGGCCTTGCATCTGAACGCGAACAGGGCATCACCATTGATGTCGCCTATCGTTTCTTCTCGACCGATCGTCGCAAGTTCATCGTGGCCGACACTCCCGGCCATGAGCAATATACCAGGAACATGGCCACAGGCGCATCCACCGCCGATCTTGCCATCATTCTAATCGATGCGCGCAGGGCATACTGACCCAGACCCGCCGCCACTCCTATATCGTGTCGCTGCTTGGTATTCGCCATGTTGTGCTCGCGGTCAACAAGATGGATGCGGTGGAATATTCCCGCGAGGTCTATGAGGCCATCACCCGTGACTATACCAAATTCGCTTCTGGCCTGGGCAAGGACGGCAAACCGCCTTTTGATATCGTATCCATACCGGTCTCTGCCCTGAAGGGCGACAACATTGTCGAGCCCAGTTCCAACATGGACTGGTATCGCGGTCCGGTCCTGCTTTCGCATCTCGAGACCGTGAAGGTGGATGACCGCGCCGAAAGCCAGCCATTCCGTCTTCCCGTGCAATGGGTCAATCGGCCCGACAGTTTCGTTCCGCGGTTTTGCCGGACAGATTGCAAGCGGTGTTATCAGTCCGGGCGAGCGCATTCGTGTCCAGCCTTCCGGTCGCGAAAGCACGGTGGCAAGGATCGTGACCCAGGATGGTGATCTCGACCGCGCGATGGCCGGTCAGTCCATCACGCTGACGCTGAATGACGAGATCGACATTTCTCGTGGCGACCTGATTTCACCCGCACTTTCGCCAGCCGAGGTGGCCGACCAGTTCGAAACCACCATTTTGTGGATGGCTGATGAACCCATGCTTCCCGGCAGGCCGTATCTTCTCAAGATCGGTCCCAAGACCATTCTTGCGACCATCACGGCGCCGAAATACCAGGTCAATGTCAATACATTCGAGCATATCGCCGCGACGAAACTCGACCTCAACGAGATCGGCGTTTGCAACATTGCGACGGATCGCCTGATCGCCTTTGATCCCTACGAGACCAATCGCGAGACCGGCGGGTTCATCCTGATAGATCGCCTGACCAATGCCACAGTCGGCATGGGGCTGATCCACTTCGCCTTGCGCCGCTCGGCAAACATCCACTGGCAGGCATTGGAAGTTGACCGTTCACGCCGCGCCGAACTGAAGAACCAGAAACCGGCCGTGTTGTGGTTCACAGGTCTGTCAGGTTCCGGCAAGTCCACCATTGCGAACCTTCTGGAGAAGAAGCTGGCGGCACTGGGCACCACACCTATCTGCTCGATGGAGACAATGTCCGCCATGGTCTCAACAAGGACCTTGGCTTTACCGATGCGGATCGGGTCGAGAACATCCGGCGTGTGGCCGAGGTATCAAAACTGATGGCGGATGCGGGCCTCATTACCCTGGTCTCGTTCATTTCGCCTTTCCGTTCCGAACGGCGGATGGCACGGAACTGATGCCGGACGGCGAATTCATCGAGGTATTCGTCGATACGCCTCTGGAACTCGCTGAACAGCGCGACGTCAAGGGTTGTACAAGAAGGCAGGGCAGGCGAGATCAGGAATTTCACCGGCATCGATCCCTTATGAGCCGCCGGAGACACCGGAAATTCATGTTCACACGGCAGACATGGCCGCAGAAGATGCCGCAAGCATGATCTTCGACGAGTTGTTGGCGCGGAAGATCATCGCTGGCTGAACGAAATCCTGAACAGGTGCAAAGATGTACAAACTGATCGGCTCTCCGACCACCCGCGCTTTCCGGGTCCCGTGGATGCTGGAAGAACTGGGCGTTGCCTATGAACTGGAACGCGTCGGCCCGCGCTCCGAAGCCATTCTTGCCGTCAATCCGGCAGGCAAGGTTCCAGCCCTGCTGGCCGATGGCGAGGCCATTATCGACAGCGTGGCGATCATCCAGTTCCTCGCCGACAGGCATGGCAGGTTCACGTTTCTGCCGGTAGCATCAAGCGCGCCCAGCAGGACAGCTTCACGCAATTTGCCTGCGATGACATGGATGGTGCCTGCTGGAACTATGCAAAGCACAGTTTCATCCTGCCGGAAGCGCTGAGGGTTCCCGAGGCAAAGCCCGCCTTTGCACATGACTTTGCCAGGGCAATGTCGGCTTTCGAAGCGCCTTGGCGATCGCCAATTTGTCATGGGTGACGAATTCACCGTGCCCGATCTGCTGATTGCCCACACTGCGGGTTGGGCAAAATCCTGCAAGTTTCCGTGGCCGGAAGGAAAGGTCACGGACTATTTCGAACGCGTTCGTGCGCGTCCGGCATTTTTGAAGGCGATTGAAATCCGGGAAGCGGGAAAGCCTGAGCTGGTGATGTGTTAAGGCAAGGTGCGAGGGCATGCCCTCACATATGTCTTTCGCGACATGGTGAGATGTCACGAAAGATGCCCTCGCACCTTCCTCACACACGGAGTCGGACAAGCCGTCGCCTGACCCCACAATCCGGCGATGTCCGGTGATACGATCAATTAACCACCTAATCCCTAACCGCTGGTTAAGTAACTCATCTCCGTGATTTATTGTCAGCCGCTCTGCCCGATATCGAGAGCGGATTCCAATTGCGCCAGTGATTGCTGGACATTGGCCAGATCGCTGCCCAGTCTGGAGATGATCTGCTGCTCCGCTGAAAGAACAAGCGGAACAATCTCGTCATGCATTTTGCGACCGACAGTGGTCAGTTGCAGTTCGAGATTTCGCCGGTCGGATCCGTTTGCACGCTCCACCCAACCCATATCGATCAGGCGCGAGACGGCACGACTGATCGTCGACTTGTGTGTGCGGGTCGACAGGACAATTTCCTGCGCCGTGGCATGGTTGCGGGCTCCCAACGTCGCAAGTACCCGCCATTCCGGAACATCGATCCCGTAGCGTTCGCCATAGATTTCATGCAGCCGCTTCGACATTTCCGCCGCCAGTCGGTTGAGGCGAAAAGGCAGGAACTGCAACAGGTCAAACTGCATGGTCATGGGATCCGGCAACACAATTGGTTTCACTTGCAACTAATTTCGATTTAGCCTAAATCTAGCCGCATGGGAATGGCGTGGGCAAGAAGGTCTTGCTCGCCAGAACGGAAGATCGTCTTTTCTGCTGTGTTCGGGAGGCAACCATGACGCTGCAATATATGCCGGGTTTCGGAAATGACTTTGAAACCGAGGCTCTGCCGGGTGCCTTGCCACAGGGCATGAACAGTCCGCAGAAATGCAATTACGGCCTCTATGGCGAGCAATTGTCGGGAACAGCATTCACCGCCCCGAGCCACCAGAACGAGCGAACCTGGTGCTACCGTATCCGCCCCTCGGTGAAGCATTCGGGGCGTTACACGAAGATTGACCTGCCCTACTGGAAGTCCGCACCGCATATTGATCCCGATGTCATTTCGCTTGGGCAATATCGATGGGACCCCGTGCCGCATTCGGAAGAGAAGCTGACCTGGCTTACCGGTATGCGCACCATGACCACTGCCGGTGATGTCAACACGCAGGTCGGCATGGCGAGCCATGTCTATCTGGTCACCCGGAGCATGGTCGACGAATACTTTTTCTCAGCTGACAGTGAATTGCTGGTTGTTCCGCAGGAGGGTCGGCTCCGCTTCGCGACCGAACTGGGCATCATTGATCTTGAACCGAAGGAAATCGCCATCCTGCCGCGTGGTCTGGTCTACCGGGTGGAAGTTCTTGAAGGTCCATGCCGCGGTTTCGTCTGCGAGAATTACGGGCAGAAGTTCGAACTGCCCGGTCGTGGGCCCATCGGCGCAAATTGCATGGCCAATCGCCGCGACTTCAAGACGCCGGTCGCAGCTTTCGAGGACCGCGAGGTTCCCTCGACCCTTGCCATCAAATGGTGCGGCCAGTTTCACGAGACGAAGATCGGTCAGTCGCCGCTGGATGTAGTTGCATGGCACGGAAACTATGCGCCGGTGAAATATGACCTTCGTACCTATTGTCCGGTCGGCTCCATCCTGTTTGACCACCCTGACCCATCCATCTTCACCGTCCTGACAGCCCCGTCAGGTGTGCCGGGTACGGCCAATATCGATTTCGTCCTGTTCCGCGAGCGCTGGATGGTGATGGAAAGCACCTTCCGTCCGCCGCTGCTACCACAAGAACGTGATGAGCGAATTGATGGGCAATATCTACGGGCAATATGATGCCAAGCCACAGGGCTTTGTTCCCGGCGGCATGAGCCTGCACAACATGAGCTGCTGCCATGACTGACAAGAACCGCCTTCGAGGGCGCTTCGAACGCCGAACTGGTTCCGCACAAGCTCGACAACACCATGAGCTTCATGTTCGAGACCCGCTTCCGCAGCATCTCACATCCTTTGCAGCCAATGAGGCGCCGCTGCGGATGATTACATTGATTGCTGGAACGATCTCGACAAGAAATTCGACGGTACCCCCGGCACCAAGTGAACAATCCCTGCTGGGGCTTGCGCTTGAGCCCTGCACCTGTCCATTGTTCCAGCATGTCAATTCGCGCAGGGAGGCGCGCTCAAGCTCATGAAACTAGCGACATTGAAAGACCGCACCGTGGACGGCAGGCTGGTGGTAGTATCAAGGGACCTCACCCGCTTTACCGAGGTCGGCCATATCGCCCGTACCATGCAGGATGCACTGGATGACTGGGCGCATGTGGCACCCCGGCTGATGGAGGTCGCTGAGGGCCTCGAAACCGGCGCGCAACCGGCACAGCGCTTTCACGAGCATGACGCCATGGCGCCTGTGCCGCGGGCGCATCTGTGGGCGGACGGATCAGCCTATGTCAATCACGTCGAACTGGTACGCAAGGCGCGTGGTGCCGAACTGCCGGAAAGTTTCTGGACCGATCCGCTGATGTATATCGGTGCGCCGGACGCCCTGCTGGGGTGCGCGCGATTCCATACATGCGCTGAGTGAGGCCTGGGTATCGACATGGAAGGCGAGGTTGCCGTCATCACCGATGATGTGCCAATGGGAGTGACAGCGGAAGCTGCCCGCAGCCATATCAAGCTCGTGGTGATCCTGAACGATATTTCGTTTCGTAACCTGATACCCGGCGAACTTGCCAAGGGTTTCGGCTTTGCCAGTCAAAAGGCCCAACCGCCTTTTCGCCGGTCGCAGTGACACCGGACGAACTGGGCGAAGCCTGGGATGGTGCAAGGCTTTCCTGCCATTGCTCGTCGATCTCAATGGAAAGCCGTTCGGAACGGCGGATGCCGGCATCGACATGACGTTCGATTTCGGCCAGCTCATCGCCCATGCCGCCAAGACGAGGCCTTTGGGGGCAGGGGCGATCATTGGCTCCGGCACGGTCTCCAACAAGGGTGCGGACGGCTCACCCGGCAAACCGGTCGCACAAGGCGGAAACGGCTATTCCTGCATAGCCGAAATCCGCATGATCGAAACCATCGCCGATGGCAAGCCGACAACGCCGTTCATGGCGTTCGGCGACACGGTACGCATCGAGATGAAGGATGGCGCCGGGCATTCGATCTTCGGCGCGATTGAACAGGAAGTGAAAGCAGTATGACCAAGAAATTCGCATCCGCAGGCCAGGCATGGCAGAGAAGCAGATTTCATTCAGTGAGATCGGTCGTGACATCTGGGCGTTCACCGCTGAGGGGACCCCAATTCAGGTGTCATCATTGGTGACGAAAGCGTCATGAGTCATCGAGGCGCAGGCAACGCCGCGCCTTGCGGAAAAGGTGATAGAGCGTGTGCGCTCCGTCACCGACAAGGCGATCAGCCATCTGGTGCTGACCCACTATCATGCTGTCCGGGTGCTTGGCGCATCTGCCTACAAGGCACCGACCGTCATCATGAGCGACATGGCGCGCTCGATGGTGGTCGAGCGCGGCAGGAGGACTGGGACAGCGAATTCCAGCGCTTCCCGCGCCTGTTCCAGGGGCACGAATCGATCCCTGGCCTGACCTGGCCCACCACAACCTTCGACGGTTCGATGACAGTTTATCTCGGCAAGCGCCGGGTCGATCTGATGCATCTGGGCCGTGCCCATACGGCTGGCGATATCGTTGCCCATGTGCCGGACGCCAATGTCATGTTTACCGGCGATATCGTGGAATATCATTCCCGCCTGCTATTGCGGCGACGGGCATTTCAACGATTGGGAAGATACGCTGGAAAACATCAGATCCTTCGACGTCGATGCAATAGCGCCGGGCAGGGAGATGCACTGGTCGGCAAGCAGATGGTGGATGCAGCGCTGTCAAATACCGCTGATTTCGTCAATTCCACCTATCGCCCGATTGCCCGTATCGCCCAGGGCGGAGGGTCCTTGAAGGAAGCCTGGATGCATGCCGCGCAGTTTGCGATCCGAAATTTTCCGACCATGCGATTTACGAACATTGCCCGCCATTCAATGTCGCGCGCCTATGACGAGGCACTGGGCATTGATACGCCACGCATCTGGACCGCAGAACGCGACATGAAGATGTGGCAGGAATTGCAAGGCTGAGCCATGGCCTGGTTTGTCGGGTTTTACGGACTGTGGGGATTGGTGACCCTGGCAATCTTCATCCGGGCCATTGTCATCAGTTACCGGATCGAACAAATGCGCGGTGTGAAATCGCGCTGGGGCCTGCCGCAATATACCAATCTGCTTGCCAGCGCATTCGGCGGCAGCGATCGGAACCGCAGGATTTGCAGCGATTGCGGCAAACGCTGCGCAGGTTGCTGGCAACAGTCCTGGCCGCAATGCTGGTTCCGCGAGGTGGCATTGCCGTCATGGCGTCAGAAGATTTGGCATGTGAGAACACGGGCACCCTTGTGGAGGAAATGGCAGCGATGAAGGAACTTGGCTTTTCCAATGGCTGATGTTGAGCGGGCTTGGCATGTTCTTTCTCGCCTATTTCGCCCAATTGTGGCGAAAGCATCTGGCAGGCAGGGACATGGTGATGAACAGGGATCCGCGCCTATATCCGCCGAATTATGACCAACTGACCAAGGCAGACCGGCGGCGGCTGCTTCGTATCCACACCTGGCGCGAAGTCTGGGACCAGACCGGCAAAACGCTTACCCTTGTCGCGGCACTTGGCGTCCTGCTTTTCGTCACCTCGATTTTCATCGCAAACAGCGGAGCGTGATGGCCATGCTCGCGAATCTTCGAAACACCTGCTCTACCCGTATCAGCGCTCTGCCGGATCAGGACGCTGCTGATCCCGTGCGCCATCCGGTCATTATTGTTGGTGCGGGTCCGGTTGGGCTGGCAGCCGCCATCGATCTTGCGCAGCGCGATGGTGCCGGTGGTGGTGATCGACGAAAACGACAAGGTGTCGTTCGGTTCGCGAGCAATCTGCTTTTCCATGCGTACGCTGGAAATTCTCGACCGTCTCGGCGTTGATCCCGCGCTGACTGAAATGGGCGTGACCTGGAATGCCGGTCGCGTCTTCTTTGACAAGCGCGGGTTACAATTTCAACCTGCTTCCCGAGACAGGTCACAAGCGCCCCGCTTTCATCAACCTCCAGCAATACCATTTCGAGAAATTCCTGGTTGATCGCTGCAGGCAATTGCAGTCACAAGGCAAGCCGCTGGAAATCCGCGGCAATTCAAGAGTTGCCGACATTCGCCAGCAGGGAGGTTTCGTTTCCGTTGATGTCGAGACCCCGAAGGTCCGTACACGCTTCGAGGCAGACTGGCTGCTGGCATGCGATGGTGCCAATTCGCTCCATTCGCCGCATGATGGGACTGGATTTGTCGGGCGCGTCTTCGAGGACAATTTCCTGATCGCCGACGTGGTGATGGAAGCCGATTTTTCCTACGGAACGCTGGTTCTGGTTTGATCCGCCCTTCAACCGTGGTCAGTCTGCGCTCTTGCACAAGCAGCCCTGACGGGTCTGGCGCATCGATCTCCAGCTTCGGCTGGGACATTGACCGCGAGAGGGAAAAGCTGCCGGAAAACGTCATTCCGCGCCTCAAGGCCATGCTGGGCGACGATGTCAAATTCGAGCTCGAATGGGTTTCGATTTACACGTTCCAGTGCCGCCGAATGGAAAAGTTCCGCTATGACCATGTGATCTTCGCTGGCGACAGCGCTCATCAGGTCTCGCCCTTTGGCGCGCGCGGAGCGAATTCCGGTCTGCAGGATGTCGACAATCTGGGCTGGAAACTGAAGGCGGTAATCGACGGCCTGGCCGATGCCGCACTACTGGATACTTATGATTGGGAACGGGTTTACGGCGCAGACGAGAACATTCTCAATTCCACCCGCTCCACCGATTTCATCACGCCAAAATCGGAAATGTCGCGCATCTTGCGCAACGCGGTTCTTGACCTTGCCGAGAAGCACGAATTCGCCCGGCCCCTGGTCAATTCCGGTCGGCTTTCCGTTCCATCTGTCTATCATGGATCACCGTTGAACGGGCCGACGAAGGCGATTTTCCATCGCGTACCCGGCCAGGATCGCCTGCCGTGGACGCGCCAATTCCCGGCGGCTGGTTGCTGGACACACTCGACGGCGGCTTTCACTTGCTGGCGATCAACGTCAATAACGCCGAGCCTGTTGAAGAGGCAGGGTTCCATGTTCGCGTTCTTGAACTCAAATCGGCCGGTGCTGGTGCAATTGGCGAGCGCTATCTGGGAATGAGAAGACGGCGATTTACCTGATCCGGCCTGACCAGCATGTTGTCGCCGCTGGCGCGAATTCAGCAGAAGGCCATCCGCCGGGCCTTGCGCCGCGCTTTGGGAAAAGACTTGCACGGTGACGTGGCATGAAGGGAGGACAAGGATGAGCAAGCTTGTATTGAAACCCAATCTCTCCCGGGCGGATGATTTTTACGCGGCACTTCTGGCGGAACACGAAACGCCCACGCGAGACGAGAGCGACGCCTATAATGCAAGGCTGCTCTCGTGTTGCCAATCATGTTGGCGATCCCGATGTCCTTGCGCAGGCTTTGGCAGCAGCCCGCAAAATAATCCGGCGCAATTACGCCTGTTGCCGGTCGCTTTTCGGGCGACAGGCCAGAAGTGCTTTGCCTATGGTGCGCCCAGCAATGCAGTCCAATTGAAGACGGAGAAGTCATATGGCGGCAACAGTGATTGATGGCACGCAGGTTGCCGCTGATGTGGTGGAAACGGTCAAGCGCGAAACCGCGAAACTGATAAAGGATACCGGTGTCATTCCCGGTATTGCCGTCGTGATTGTCGGCGAGGATCCGGCCAGCCAGGTCTATGTCCGCTCCAAGGAAAGCGCGCCGAGGAATGCGGCTTCAAGTCGGTCACGCACCGCCTTGATGCCTCCACTTCCGAGGCCGATTCTGCTTGCGCTGATTGCCGAGTTGAATGCCGATCCGTCAATTCCATGGCATCCTCGTGCAATTGCCACTGCCCAAACAGATTGACGAAGGCAAGGTCATTCAGGAAATCGCGCCGGAAAAGGATGTGGACGGTTTTCACTTCATCAATGTCGGCAAACTGGGAACCGGTGAACTGGAAACCGCCTATGTGCCCTGCACACCTGCGGTCGATGGTGCTGATCCGCCGCACGCTTGGAAAGAGCGATCTTCAGGTTTGAACGCAGTCGTGGTCGGTCGTTCCAACATTGTCGGCAAGCCGATGGCAAACCTGTTGCTGGCAGCAAATGCGACCGTGACCATTGCCCATTCCCGTACGCGAGACCTGCCGGCACTTGCCAGGACCGCAGACATTCTGGTGGCTGCCGTCGGTCGGCCCGAAATGATCAAGGCCGATTGGATAAAGCCCGGTGCTTGCGTGATCGACGTGGGTATCAATCGCATCGACGCGCCGGAACTGGGCGAAGGCAAGACCCGACTTGTGGGCGATGTTGCCTATGGCGAATGTGCGGCTGTTGCAGGCTCGATCACGCCGGTGCCACGCGGCGTCGGACCCATGACCATAGCCATGCTGATGGCAAACACGCTGACCGGGGCATGCCGCGCTGCGGGGGTCGAGCCGCCCGCCTACTGATCCATTGGATAGCGCGATTATTTCACGATGATGCGATGCGCGACGTCCTTGCCATTCGACAAGGTCAGTTCCTTGAAACCGCCAAGCTTCAACAGGTCGAGAAAGGGGGCAAGTTTTCCGGCGCGCCGGAATTTTCGCAGCAGCGGTGAAAAACGGGCTTGAAGTGAGCGCTGCAATCAGCGCCCGAAGCCTGTAGAGCGTGTCATAGCGACCATCCTGTGTTGCGATGATGATCATCTTTTCGGCCTCCAGCCCCTTCGCGAGGATAATGAAACCCGGATCATATTGGCGTTCAAGCTGACGTTTGATCAGGCCTGCAACCAGACCCACGCGAGACTTGCGATTGACGCCCTCCAGTTCCGGTACGCTGCTGGTATAGGTCTCCTCGCTTTGCGGCACAGGATAGTAATAGCCCTCATGCCGCCCGGAATTCTCTTCCTGTGCGGCGCTGGTTCCGGTTTGTCCAGCAAGGCCGGCAACCACCAGCATGGTCATTGCAATCGCTCGGGTCATGAAATCTCCCTTTCCGGGAGCAACCCTCCCGCTTCAAAACAGCGAAGCCCCGTCGCCGGCAGCACCCGCATTGGCACGAAACGCTGAAAACAGCTCCCTTCCCATTCCGGTCTGGTTTCCGGTCAGGTCGGGATGGACAATTACGCGCCCCTCAAATTCACCTGCATCGCCCAGAAAGTCCAGCCTTCCTGTCACGGCATCAAGCCTTATCATGTCGCCGTCGCGAATCCGCGCAATCGGCCCGCCGTCAAGGGCTTCCGGCGTCAGGTGGATGGCGCTGGGCACCTTGCCCGATGCCCCTGACATTCGCCCGTCAGTGACCAATGCTACCTTGAAGCCGCGATCCTGCAACACGCCCAGTACCGGGGTCAGCCTGTGCAGTTCCGGCATTCCATTGGCCTTTGGTCCCTGGTAGCGAAGCACGGCAATGAAATCGCGTTCCAGTTTTCCGGCTTTGAACGCAGCCACCACCTCGCTCTGGTCATGAAGGTGATTGCCGGTGCCTCGATGACATGGCGGTCGGCCTTGACCGCCGATATCTTGGATACCGCCTTGCCGAGATTGCCTCGCAGCATTTTCAGGCCGCCATTGGCCTGGAATGGTTTGGCAACGGTCCGAAAGCACCTTGTCATTGCCGGAACCGGTGGCGGCCTTTTTCCCAGCGTATCGTGCCATCTGCGGCAAGCTTTGGCTCCTGTCGGTAATTTGACGGGCCCTGACCCCAGACGGTCAGGACATCGTCATGCAGCAAACCGGCATCGAGCAACTGCCCGATCAGATATCCCATCCCGCCCGCTGCATGAAAGTGGTTCACATCGGCAAGTCCATTGGGATAGACCGGGCAATCAGCGGCACGGCGTCTGATACTTCGGCAATATTTCCATGTCAGGTGTATCCCTGCCATGCGGGCCATCGCCACAAGATGGATGGTGTGATTGGTCGATCCGCCGGTCGCATTCAGCCCGACAATGCCGTTGATCACGGCCTTTTCGTCAATCACCCGGCCAGCAGGCGTATATTCATTGCCCAAGGCGGTTATTGCCAGTGCCCGGCGTGTTGCTTCGGATGTCAGCGCATCACGAAGCGGCGTATTGGGATTTACGAAGCTCGAACCCGGCAGGTGCAGGCCCATGATCTCCATCAGCATCTGGTTCGAATTCGCCGTGCCGTAAAAGGTGCAGGTGCCCGGCGAATGATAGGATTTCGATTCCGATTCCAGCAGTTCCACGCCCGACCTTGCCCTCGGCAAAAAGCTGGCGGGTCTTGGCCTTCTCGTCATTGGGAAGACCGGATGGCATGGGTCCTGCCGGCACGAACACGGCAGGCAGGTGCCCGAAAGCCAATGCAGCGATCACGAGCCCCGGCACGATCTTGTCGCACACGCCCAGAAACATGGCTGCGTCGAACATGTTGTGTGAAAGGCCGATACCCGCTGCCATCGCAATGGCGTCGCGCGAAAACAGCGACAATTCCATTCCCGGTTCGCCTGGGTAACGCCATCACACATGGCCGGGACACCGCCTGCAACCTGCGCCACGCCACCAGCTTCCTTGGCAGCCATCTTGATGAGCGCCGGAAATGCCTCATAAGGCTGATGCGCTGACAGCATGTCATTATAGCAGTGATGATGCCGATATTGGGCACAATGTCACCAGCGAGGGCGGCCTTGTCGGATACACCACAGGCAGCAAACCCATGCGCAAGATTGGCGCATGACAACACCGTGCGATGCGGACCTTTTCCCGCTGCAGCCGCTATCCGTTCAAGATAGGCTTCCCGGCCGGGCTTGCTTCGCTCGATAAGCCGCTTGGTAACGGCATCAATTCGCTTGTCGGGTTTCATGGTCTTGTCCTTGGTTCAGGGAGCCCAGAATATTTGCAGCCGATCAGCAGCACGTCGAAATACGGCGCGAACCGGCATGGCAAGCTCCGATCCATCTTTCCTGGCGCGATCGAGGGTCTGCAATTTTTCCTCACCCTCGATATGCAGAGCGAGGAAATGCGCCTCCAGCAGATAATGCAGTGTCAGGGTCAGCCGTGGCTCGCCGGCTCCCGGCGCCGAGATTGCAATCACATGGTGCTGGCAATTGGGGTCCAGCGCATCTTCCAGCCTGTCACCCTCGGGAAAGAATGACGCCGTATGCCCGTCATTTCCCATCCCGAGGATTGCAGCATCCAATCGCCCAAGCATGGCAATAGCATGATCAGCCCTGGCAGCCGCCTTCTCGACCGAGTCGGAACTCCCATCAGCCAGCGGAACCAGTTTCGCCTTCGCTGCCTTGTCCTGCAACAGCGCCTCGCGCACCAGGCGCAGGTTCGAGCGTTCATGGTCCGGATCAACGAACCGCTCATCAACCAGCGTTATCGTCACCTTTTCCCAGTCGATGGCGGCCTGCGAAAGTTTCCTGAAAAATCGCATTGGTGTGGAGCCACCCGATACCGCAAGGCGCGCCTCGCCGCGCATGGCAATCGCACCGGCAAGAACCGCAGCAACGCCAGATGCCAGAGCGTCCGCCAACTGGTCGCGATTTTCATATTCGTGCATGGCGCTCATGCCTGGGTTTCTTCCTCATGCCAGGTTCTGCCATCCCGCTCCACCAGTGCGATTGCTGCGGATGGCCCCCATGTGCCGGATGTGTATTTCTTGCATTTCTGCCCTGTTTCGGCCCATGCGGAGATGATCGGATCGACCCATTTCCATGCCGCCACCACTTCATCGCGCCGCATGAACAATGTGGCGTTGCCGCGAATGACATCAAGCAGCAGGCGCTCATAGGCATCCGGCGAACGGTTTTCGAAGCTGTCGGCAAAACTCATGTCGAGCGCCACTTCACGTAGGCGCATGCCACCCGGCCCCGGATCCTTGATCATGATCATCTGGCTCACGGCCTCACCTGGCTGAAGCCGCAGCACCAGTCGATTGGCAATGGATTTGCCAGCGTCATCGGGAAAGATATTGTGCGGCGTCGGCTTGAACTGGATGACGATCTCCGAAACCCGCTCGGCCAGCCGCTTTCCGGTACGCAGGTAGAAGGGAACACCCGCCCAGCGCCAATTGCCTATGGTCGCCTTGATGGCAACAAAGGTTTCCGTATCCGATACCCCGCCTTCGATCTCCTCGAGATAGCCGGGCACGGCACCGCCATTGGCAGCACCGGCGCCATACTGGCCACGTACCGTGCGGGTGCCGACATTGGAGACATCAATCGGGTCCAGTGCGCGCAACACTTTCAGCTTCTCGTCGCGCACCGCATCGGCATCGATGCTGGCCGGCGGTTCCATCGCCACCAGACACAGCAATTGCAGCAGATGGTTCTGCACCATGTCGCGAATGGCGCCGGACTTGTCATAATAGCCGCCACGACCTTCAACGCCGAGCGTCTCTGCTACCGTGATCTGCACATGGTCGATATGGGCGGAGTTCCAGAGCGGCTCATACAGTGCATTGGCAAACCGCAATGCCATGTGGTTCTGCACGGTTTCCTTGCCCAGATAGTGGTCAATTCGATAAATCTGGTCTTCGCGGAAATGCTGGCCGATGCTTTCATTGAGTTCCATCGCGCTGGCCAGATCCTTGCCGATCGGCTTTTCAATCACCAGGCGTGAACGCTCGCGCACCATGTCATGCGCGTGAAGTTTGCTGGCAATGTCACCAAACAGCGACGGCCCGACAGCCAGATAGAATGCCCTTACGCGATCCTCGTCGCCCAGTAGCGCTTTGAGTTCTTCCCAGCCGCGATCCGATTTTGCATCCACGGCCACATAATGGAACCGCTCGATGAAGCCATTGACGGTTTCCTCCTTCAATTCTTCGGGACGGACATGCTCCTTGAGTGCATTGCGGGCAAATTCACGAAATTCCTCGCTGCTCATCTCGGCACGCGCCGCACCGATGATGCGCGATCCGCCTATGATCTGGCCGTCACAGGCACGATGATAAAGGGCAGGTATGAGCTTGCGCTCCGAAAGGTCGCCCGTGCCGCCAAACACGACATAGTCGAACGGGTCAACGGGAATGAACTGGCTTGTCATGGTCGCGGTTCCATCGGCTTTCTGCATTGGGCCGGGTGATCACTTTCACCCGGGACGGTCGGCAGCAGGAATACGGGACGCTTATATTTAAATCGATTTAAATCATCAAGCCCTGCATTTTGGCAGCGATGAAAAACACGGCATTGATCCCCGCCACCTTGCCAGTGCCGAAACTTCCAATATGGTCCGCGGGACGCATCCCTGCTTCGCGGATGCAGTCCAGTTTTCTCCCACAATGGATGCCGGTAATGAAAAACGACCTGAAGCCTGAAACCATTGCCGCACAAGCCGCAGGGGTGACCGATCCCGCAACCGGCGGCATTGTTCCGGCAATCCAGCCCTCGACAACCTTCATAAGGGACCAGGATTACAAGCTGGTGAACCCGGCCAATTTGTATGGTCGTGATGATAGCGCGATTGCCCGCGATGTTGAAGCAGTCATGGCGCGGCTCGAAAACGCGGAAGCCTCACTGTTGTTTCCGTCAGGAATGGCTGCAACTGCTGCCTTGATGCGGACAACGGCAAATGGCGCCACGATTGTCCTGCAGTCGGGCATATATTGGGGAACGACAAAATGGATCCGCGAATTCTGCGCCCGCCGCTCGATCCGCCTTGTAGAGATTGATGCGTCGCAGCCGGACTTGCTGGCAGCCAGTATCAGCGCCGAAAAGCCTGCCCTGGTTTTTGTCGAGACGCCGTCCAACCCATGGCTCAAGACGGTTGATATTGCCGCCGCCGCCTCTGCCTGCAAATCCGTCGGCGCAATTCTGGCTGTCGATGCCACCGCAGCCACTCCCGTCTTGTCCCGGCCGTTGGACCATGGCGCCGACATCGTAGTGCATGCTGCAACCAAGGCAATCAACGGTCACTCGGACGTCCTTGCCGGTATGTTGTCTGTCAGGGATGCAAGCCATCCGGTCTGGCAGGCAATCCGCACCGACCGGCACGATGCCGGTGCCATCATTGGAAATTTCGAGGCCTGGCTATTACTGCGCGGCATGCGCACATTGCCGCTTCGGGTCGAGCGAATGGCACAAAATGCCATGGCAATTGCGCAATGGCTGGACCGACATGAGAAGGTGGTGGGCGTATTCTATCCCGGCCTGCCAAGCCATGAGGGCCATGCAATTGCAGCAAGGCAAATGCAGGGAGGGTTCGGCTCGCTACTGTCTTTCCTGATACGTGGCGATGCCTCCACCGCCTTGCGATTTTGTGGCGGTTTGCAACTCTTCCATCGGGCAACCTCGCTTGGTGGCGTCGAAAGCCTCGTCGAACATCGCCATACGATAGAAGGTGACGCGACCGGTATTCCGCCATCGCTGCTGCGCCTGTCCATTGGCATTGAGCATGTCGAAGACCTGATAGGCGATCTCGAGCAGGCGCTTGCTGCGGTGTGATCGGGTTCACGTCACTTTCAACTGGCTGACAAAGGCTGATGCGCGATCAGGACCGACGGCTGAAAGCCTGATCAGCTGGTCGAAGCGGACCGAAAGCTGCCTGATCTGTTCCACTGAATTGATGACGAGATACATGCCGCCCAGATACACGGCAGCCCGCTTCGGGCCGAACACCGTATAGGGCGCGGAATAGGCCTTCACACCGTCAAAAAGGAAGAGCCTGAACGTCGGATACAATTCGTCGAGCAGCCTGGCCATGTGCTCCAGTTGCGCCTGGCGCACGCCGCGCTGCAACCCGGACCAGATACCGGATCCCGATGCGAGGCTGTACAGGGTCTGCCAGGGCATCACCACTTCCATTTCTGTTTCCGGCAATCGCGAATAGGTCAGTTGTGCCTCTGCCTGATCGCTTTTCGCGTCGATCATGACCGGCACCTCGGCCTTGAATTCATACTCGATCACAGCCCGCGTTCGCAGCAGGTCGGGAAGCGTGGACGGCACATAGCGGATCTTGTAGCCGATAGCCTCGCGATGCCATTCGGCAAGTCGGGTTTCGCCGCGACTTCCCTCTGCCGCTTCAATACCGGTAACGCCTGCTACCTCGGCAACCGCATTCTCGCTCTGCGACAGGCCCAATAGCCAGTCGATGCTGACCGATTCGCTGGCGGCGAGCATGACCAGCGCCTCGGCGCGGGGCAGGCGGGTCGTGCCTGCATCCAGGAATTGCGACAGCGCAGAGCGGTCAAGTCCGCAACGCCTTGCAAAGGCTGTCAGCGTTTCGCCGCGACGGTCTATCAGGCTTCTGAGCCGTTGCTGGAATTCGGCGCTTACCTCGCGCTTGTCCCGACCATTCCCCACGATTCACACTCCTCTCAGGCATTTTGTGTGAATTATAACATGATTTGTGAATTCACATCAAATCCAGCGCTTTCGTGCGCATTGTTTCATTGAATGCAATGACACCTTTCAGTCACATTCGCGTTACCAACCGGAATGAGACATTGATGAAAAAGGGCTTTTCAGTTCCATCGAATGGCCGACCGTATTGCTGATCGGCTTTGTGTATGCGGCATGGCTATCCCTGGCCTTTTGGGGCCAGGCATTGAATCCGTTTCTCTGGATTTCACTCATGGCGATTTTGACAACACTTTATTGGTCAATCGTACATGAGGTGGTCCACAATCACCCCACGCGCCAGCCGATTGTCAATTACGCCCTGGTCTATCTGCCGCTTGGCTGGGTATATGCGCTTGGCCGTTTTGGTGATGGCCACCTACAGCACCATGCGACGGGCGATCTGACCGATCCCTTTGATGATCCGGAAAGCTGGTATCTTGCCCAGCGTGACTGGAATTCGCTGTCTCCCTTTTCGCGTTCATTGTTGACTGTCAACAACACGCTTGCCGGGCGCATGGTCATTGGACCACTGATAACCCTTTGGCGCATGATTGCGGGTGATGCGATGCAGGTTGCCAGAGGCGGCGAGGTCGGGAAGAGCGTTGCGAAGGCATGGCTCATCCACATTCCTGGCCTGGTTCTGCTGGCTTGGCTGCTGCAGACCTATTCGCAGGTTCCGGCATGGCAATTCGCCCTGGCTGCCTATTTCGGCATTTCAATTCTGTTGATCCGCACATTTCTGGAGCATCAGGCGGCGGAGACACAGGGTGAGCGGACCGTTATCATCGAGGATCGTGGTCCCTTGGCCTTCCTGTTCCTCTACAACAACCTCCACGTCGTGCATCATACGCGCCCTGGACTCGCCTGGTATCGCCTTCCCGGGTTTTACCGCCGTCACAGGGCTGGTTTCATTCGCCGCAACAATGGTTATGTTTACCCTTCCTATGCGCGGATTTTCCGGCTCTTTTTCCTGAAGGCCAAGGAGCCGGTGGCACACCCGCACATCGTGTAGACCAGTCACCTGCCGGAAACAGGAAAGGGTGTTGTTTGGGCTTGTTTGCCGCCTTGCAGATGTATGACCTGCCCGAGCTCTCGCCATCATGGGACAGGCTGTGGAATGCTGTTCATGATGCATTGCTCGCCAAAGGCATACGTTGCGAACCCGAACTGCGCCGCCCGCTCGATTATCACGAGCCCTGGTCCGATGCAGCACTGATCCTCGGGCAGACCTGTGGCTGGCCCTATGTCAGTGAAGTCGGCCGGAGCAACACATTGCTGGGCGTTTTCGATTTTGGCCTGAATACCCCTGTAGCAGGCGAATACCATTCGGTATTTGTGGTCTCGCCTGAACTGGCTGACCGGACAGCAGCACAATTGCTGGCCGATCCGGACGTCAGGATTGCCGTCAACAGCCTGCATTCGCAAAGCGGTTACCGGGTATTGGGAGAGCTGGCATCTGCTCCGGTGAAACTTCACCGCAAGAGATATATCGACAGCGGCGGCCATCGCTCCTCATTGCGCATGGTGGCTTCCGGCGAGGCGCATCTGGCAGCCATTGATGCCGTGACCTGGGAATTCCTGAAACGACATGACCCCAATGTGACGAGGATTGCCATACTCGGCCGTTCCAGGCCCGCACCCGGATTGCCCCTGATCTGCTCCAACGAAAACGCTCGCCACGGCGAAACCGTTCGGGAGGCAGTCGCAAAAGCAATTTCGCAATTGGAAAAAGCCGACAGGGACGCCTTGATGCTCAAGGGCTTGGCGCCGGCTTCCGCGTCCCGATACCAGCAACTCCTGTTGCAACCCTTTGGCAACCTGGCCTTTGCCCCAGCATGACGAAAGCAGTATCAGCCAGCCATCAATGGGCGCGATCAATTCCCTTGCCATAATGGCGTTCGATCCGCGCCTGCACCAGTTCGAAACAGATCGACATCACCCAATAGACCAGCGCTGCCGTGATCAGCATCTCGATATGTTTGAATTCCGACTTGCCCTGTGTGCGTGCGAGGAAGGTGAGTTCCCATACACCAACCACGGATACGAGCGAGGAATCCTTCAACATGGCGATGAACTGGTTTCCGGTTGGCGGTATGATCAACCGCATCGCCTGTGGAAATACCACCTTGAAGAAAGTCACATTGGGTGTGAGCCCCAACGCATATGCAGCCTCCTGCTGGCCCTTGGGGACACCCAGGATTCCGCCCGGAAAATCTCCGCCATATACGCGCCATAGCAGACCGCAAGGGCGGTAATTCCCGCTGGTACCGGATCAATGACAAAGCCGATCTGTGGCAGCCCCAGATAGATCAGATATATTCTGCATCAGCAGCGGCAAGCCGCGGAAAAACGAAATATAGAAACTGGAAATCCCGTAGAAGACCGGGTTCTTCGACAATTTTCCCAAGGCCGCCGCAAGCGCGATCACCGAGGCAATGGCGATGGATATCATCGAGATATAGATGGTTGTGAAAGCCCCTGGGCGATCAGGAAACCGATTTTCTTGCGGATGAATGCGTAGTCGAGATCGAAAGTCCAGAAGAAGTAGAGGAACAACAACAGCAGCTCGACCCATACCAGTGGAATTCGCATTGCCTTGGGCAGGCGATTGACCACCATGACATTGACCGCCAGTATCGCGACGATAACGATGGCAATGGCAATGCGGCCATGCAGGCCTGAGTCGACGGGTTCCCGATTGCAGGGCGCAACAATTCACCCAACAGGCTCTTGCGCAAATCAAGCCATGCAAAAACGCAACCAGAATCATGGACGGTAGTCCGACCCGGAACCATGGACTGGAAAGATTCAAATCGCGGATCACCACGTGTGACCTTCAGGCCGGGGCCGCAACAGAGTTCCGGCCCCGATTTCCAGCATTACTTGCTCACCGTGGTGTAGTCGACACCATACCATTTTTCGGACAAGGCGGTCATCGTGCCATCAGCATGCATCGCATCAACGATTTCCTTGATCTTGGCGTCGAATTCCGCATCACCCTTGTCGGTCGCAACGGCAAGCGGCTCAAAGAACGCAGGATCACCGACGATCTTCATCGGATAGCCGTTCTTGATCGCCTCGACGATGGTCGGCATCGCTGACATGACCGCATCAAGGCGCTTTCCGTCACCGATCCGCAAATCGTCAAACGCACTGGTATCCGTGTCATAGGTCTTCTTGGTTCCGGCCTTGACCTTGTATTCGAAAGCTGGAGCACCGACAGCATCAATCACGAGGTTCCCGTCGAGGTAATTGTCATAGGTGCAGCCGCCGCAAACGCCGATGGTCTTGCCGTTGAGCTCGTCCATGGTCATGATCTTTGAATCATTGTGAACAGCAAAGGCAGCCGGCACATAATAATAGATGGCCGGGAAACTCAGGACCTGTGCCCGCTCCTTGGTAGGTGTCATCGAGCCCACGGAAATGTCCCAGCGACCGTTCCAGTTGCCCGCAGTGATGATGTCCCATGAAGGCGTGATGATCTCGAGTTCCGCGCCCATGCGCTTGGCGATTTCACGCCCTACCGCGACATCGAAACCGTCCATCTCGTTCTTGTCATTGAGAAAGGATTGCGGCGGATATTCCGGATCGCTCGACATAACCAGTTTCTTGTTGGCCATCACCCTGTCGAGTGTTGCTCCGGCAAGTGCGGGAGTTGCCAGCATTGCAAGTGCAGCCGCGATGAGCGGCAATTTGATCAATTTCATGAATATTCCCCTGTTAGTGTTGGTTTGTCCCAATGCGATTCCACTCGCGTTCTTCCCAGGCATCTATCCAAACCCGAATTTGGCAGGCATGCAAGGAAAAGCAGCACCGAGCGCGGCATCTCGAAAGAACCTCCATGCTGCAAAACGAAAAAAGCCCCGCCCGATAATTCGGGCAGGGCGCAATATCCTGTTTCAACGATCAGGTTTTGATTACTTGTTCTTCACGATGATCGGAGTGAGCAGATCACCCCAGTTGCCATTGCCGCAATGATGCCTGGCCGAGCGGATGAGTTCCACTGATACACCGGCTTCCACGGCCTTCATGACAGACTGATTGAGGCGGTGCAGGTCGTTGGCCACCATGCGAATGGCTGCCTGCTCGTCGGGGTTCATGGCGGAACCCATTTCTTCAGTGCGTTCCTTGACGGGCGGCTTGGCGTTCATCGTGACACTCCTTGATGGTGTTTCAGGCAGGGTTGCCTGTATGGATCATTTCGCCAAGGTTTGCTGCAATTCCGGCAAAACTGCAAGCCTTCACATCTGCAAACCCGGGTTGACAGCGTTGGTGTCGAACTTGGTTCGTCACCATTACATCTTTCACAGTTTTACATTGCGTCGCAACAAATGCCATTCGATTGGCGCGGATCATGGCACCAAAGAGGTAATCCTGTCTTGAGCTTCACAGCGTCTCGCTGTAATTTTGTAAAAATTGTAAATCCCGCTTGGATCCCACCCATGGCCGAACAGAAGATATTTGCCGGACCCAGAATTCGCCGCATCCGTCATTCGCTGGAGCTTACCCAGACCGCAATGGCGGAGGAACTGGGCATCTCGCCTTCCTACCTGAACCTGATCGAGCGCAATCAGCGTCCGCTCACCGTGCAGTTGCTCCTCAAACTGGCTACCGTCTACAAGCTTGATCTGGAAGAATTGCGCGGCGAGGGCAGCGGCATTGCTCCAGCACTCAAGGAGGTATTCGCCGATCCGCTTCTGGCTGGCGAATTGCCATCACCGCAGGAACTTGTCGAGATTTCCGAAGCTGCGCCAAATGCAGCCAGCGGCATCGTCAAACTGTACCGCGCCTATCGCGAGTCACTCGATCGATTGAGCGATCTGTCCGACATGCTTGCACGCGAGGGACATGCAACCACAACATCGTCCGCCCGGTTGCCGATTGACGAGGTTCACGATGCCTTTGAACGCCGCCCCAATCACTTTGCCGAAATCGAAACCGCGGCCGAAGCGCTGCATGGCGAACTGGGATCGGGGTCCGGCTCGACCGGCGATCTTGCCCAACTGCTGAAGCGGCGGCTGCGCGACCGCCATGATATCTCCGTTCGCCTGATGCCCGTGCATGCCATGCCGTTATGGCGCCGTCGTTTCGACCGCCATTCGATGCGATTGCTGGTATCCGAGCGGCTCTCCCCGTTTGACCAGCTTCGTGAAATCGCCATGGAAGCCTGCCTGCTCGAAATGCGCGATGCCATTGCGGCGGGCATTGCCGGATTGGGTCTCAAGGGAGATGAAGCCCATCGTCTTGCCCGGTTCGAACTGGCACGCTACGCAGCCCATGCCCTGATCATGCCCTATGAGGCGTTTCTGCAGGCAGCGATCCGCGCCAGATACGACATTGATGTTCTGGCCTCACGCTTTGGCGTTTCCTTCGAGCAGGCCGCGAACCGTCTCACAATGTTGTCGCGCCAGGCAAGGCTGGAATCCCGTTTTTCATGCTCGAGGTGGATCAGGCCGGAAACCGGTTTCGCCGCGCCGGGGCGCAAGGCTTCCCGCAAGCGCGCTTTGGCGGTGCGTGCCCAAAACTGCCGATCCATGCATCCTTCACTGTGCCTGGACAATTGTTTGTCGAGCGGGTGGAAATGCCTGACGGAGCCCAGTTTCTTCTTGTCGCGCGCACCCTCGAAGGGCCACAGGCGGCCTTCAACGAAAGGGTGCGCCGCACGGCAATCCTGCTCGGCTGTGATGCGGGCTTTGCTGCTGAAACCGTCTATGGCAAGGCAGTGGATACGGGGGGGTTGCCCGCTACTCCGATTGGACCGGCATGCCGCGTATGCGAACGCCAGGGCTGCCTGGCACGCGCCGAGCCGCCCATTACCCGTCCGCTTGGGCTGGATGAAATGGTTACGGGTCTCAGCGCCTTCGATTTCCAGTAGGAATCAGCCGCGCGGCGGGCGGAACAGGAAAACCACGAGCCATACCGGCACGATTACCATGGACCCAAGAACGATGTTGGGTATCGCCCAGACCACGCCCTTGGTCAGCCAGTCCATCACCTGCTCGGGTGTTAGGCCCAGCTCGTTCAGAATCTGTTCGGCAGACAGGTTCAGTTTGGCCAGGACAACGCCTGTAACCAGCGAGGCAATTCCGATCTTCACCAACGTTGAAAATAGGCGAAACATGGCTACGCCCTAGCCTCCGTGATGCAAAAAGGTGTCTGCCATGGGTCTGCCCACAAAACCTGTGGATGCCAATATAGTCATTTGTACAGAATACTCAAATTCCAATCAGACCGCACCCGGAATGATTTGGCCTCAAAAACGGCTTGACCAAAACGGATACCCTGGATCAAGTTTCGATCAGATCGAAACTTGCTCTAATTTTGCTGCGGTTCGGGCTTGGGAGTGGCCGGATCGCGCATGACAAGCGGCGCATTGATGGTGCCGCCTATGAAAGCCAGTGCATAGGCGTCGCGGTCGCTGGCTCCCTCGCTCGGCGAAAGCCGGGCCCTGATCGCAAGTCCGCCGCTCCCCAGTTCCGCGCGCCCATACATTCCCGCAAGCGTATCGTTGCCCTTGAAGGTAAGATCGCGAATCCACGCGGTTTCGCCGCTGATTGCGATGCGCCCGCTCATTTGCGAATAGGCGCTCTTTCCTGCCAACACCGGATCGCCGCCATTCGCCGCCTTGCTGGCTAGCACCTTGCGCAATGAACTGAAGTCGATGCCATCCACGCTCCCCTCTTCTCCGGAGATGTCTATGGTCGCGACTGTATTTGTCTTGAGCTTCGCCAATTCGCGTCCGGTTGACGAAGCCTGGAATTTGGCATTTGCCTTGCCGGTGAAGGAGAACCCGGGAATGGCGAGATAACGGCTCGCATCCGGCAGCGAAACGCCGCTCAATGCCCCCTCGCTTGCAATGACGGTTTTGCCATCCTTGGCCGAAACCGAGATCTTGCCGGTAAGGCTGCCACCCATCACCGTGGAATTTCCGACATCGAATACCAGTTCCGAATTCCGGACCGACAAGGCGCCTGCAAGGTCGGTTGCCGAGAATGGTCCAAGAATGGCCCGGGCAGCCGAAATCCGCAGATCGGCATCGAAACGGTTCAGCAGTCCGAATACGGAAAGGGCGTTTTCGCCTGCACGCTCATGCTGTTCGGCAATACCGAGATAGGGCGTCAGGTCCAGATCTGAAAATGCCAGCGTGGCACTGGTCTGGAACCGTTCATTCTCGTTGCGGGCGATCTGGAAGATACCCTTGCAGCGATTGCTGTCGATCTGGATCGCTGCATCCGTCATCTGTATCTGCGTTGATGTGGCGTTGAGTACACCTTCCGCCGAAAAGGCGCCCAGATTGGACCCGGTTCCCTGTATCTGGTCGGAAAGCGCTGCCAGCCGGTTGATCGACGGTGTCGAAAACTTTGCCGGTCCACTCAGATGCAGACCTGCCAGCGTATTGGCATCACCTGAAAAGCTGAAACTGAGCGCTGCGGAACTGACCTTGATGGCTGTCCGGGACGCACTGCCTGCCAGCATCTGCAAGGGATTGGCCGCAGAAAGGTCAAACTTGAATACCTCGCCCCGCCATACCGTATCGCCGAGAAGGCTCGCGGAGGAAACCGTATCCGGCCAATCCAGAGCGGCATTCACATTGGTCAGCTTTTCAACCAGACCGCTTTGTGCATTCTCCAGATTGATGACGCCGTCAACAATCCTGAAACGCCCCGGTTGCAGGGTCTGGAGCCGTGAGAAGTCTGGTTTTGATCCAGCGCCCGCATCCTTGCGTATCTGTTGCGCCTCGGACACCAGCCGACTGAAAGGCGCATCGGGGAAAGTCCAGTTTGCTGCACCATTGCGGTCTTTCAGGATGCGAATGACCGGCCTCAGAAAGGTGAAATCGGCAAGCTTTATCCGGCCCGTCAGCAGCGGCAGAATTTCGATTCTGGCGCGCAATTTCTCGATCTCGGCAAATGGCTGCTTGTCGGTGCCCGAACCCTGCACAATGATATTGCTGACTTCGATGCCAAGAAACGGCTTGAAACTGATGCGCGGCTTGCCTGCAATCGAAACCTGCCTGCCAGTCAGTTCCATGGCCTTCTGAATTACACCGATGCGCACCCGCTCGGTTGACACCATCAATGGCAGCGCGGCCATGGTCGCTGCCAGGATTGCAACCACCGCCAACACCGATAAACGAAAGGATCTACGCAATGAATGCCATCCTTTGACCGTGTTCGAATTCCCACAATAGGTTCATCCACTGTCTTAGGCAAATCGCTGCTGCCTCGGCAACAGCTTTCTGTGAAACAGGGAGGTTTATACCTGCACAGCAGCATCCCTTGCGATGTGCGGCGCGTTCAAGGCCTGTAGGAATGCTGGTCATTCCCGATTTTCACGGTGACGGCCTGCCGTGGTTAACAAAGTCCTAAAAGGAAATTAACCGTCAAATCAACAGGGCAGTGTTTTTTTAAAATTGTAACGAAATTGGCAAGGTTGTGGAAAGCGGAATGCCGCAAATTGCCTTCAACGCGAAATTGGTCGCATGACACCGGACTTCCAATTGGTGTGTAGCGGCAATGTTGGAGACTACCGAATACTGAGTTGGTTAGAGTGTGTGCAAAACTTCTTCTTGATACGGGCCTTGTGCCCGTATTTTTTTGACCTGAATTAACGCGAAGGCGTGGTTGCAGATGGCGCAGGCCTTATTCGCGCTGAATATTGGCATGCGTGATGGGTGAGGTTCGGCTCAGAAGCACAACGGGCAAAATCCCGACAATCACGATCATCAGCGCAGCCAGTGCTGCATCCTCGAACAGCGCGCGCGATGCCCGTTCATAGACGAATGTGGCAAGCGTCTGGAAATTGAACGGGCGCAGCAGGATTGTCGCCGACAATTCCTTCATCGTGTCGACGAAGACAAGCAGCCCTGCAGTTGCCAATGTTGATTTGAGCAATGGCAATTCCACCGCGACTGCAGCGCCCAGTCTGCTTCGGCCCAGGGTTCTTGCCGCCATCGGCAGATGTGGGAGAGCCGCGCATATCCCGATCTGATCGCTCCCTGGGCAATCGCGATGAACCGGATGCTGCATGCAAGGATGATGATCGCCATGCTGCCGCTGATCAGCAATCCGGTCGAAACCGAAAAATATTCACGCATCAAGGCGTCGAGGCTGTTGTCAAAACCACTGAAGGCATAGAGCGCGCCTAGTGCAAGCACCGAACCCGGTGCTGCATAGCCGAGTGCTGCAACACGCGAGCCAATTCCTGTCACCCGAGATTTTTCCATTCGGTGAGCGGAGATCAGGAACAGCGATATCAGCACGGTGATCAATGCCGTCGACAATGATACGGCAAGGCTGTTTGCAAGCGCTGACCACAATGCCGGGTCTGCAATCTGCTCGAGACGCCTTCCCGCATAGTTGCATAGCAGGATGACCGGGGCCACAAATCCGGCAGCAGGCGGCAGGGCACAAAATATTGCCGCGGCGAGGGACTTCCAGCCGCTCAGCCTGATGCGTAGCGGCTGTAGCGTGACACCGCCCTTGGTATGATATTGCCTTGTGCCACGCGATCGCCGCTCGATCACCAGCAACAGGGCAACCATTATCAGCAGAATACAGGCTATCTGGGCAGCACCCGCAAGGCTCGAACGGTTCAGCCAGGTATCGAAGATGGAGAAAGTGAGTGTTCGCACACCGAGAATTTCAACCGCTCCGATGTCATTGAGTGCCTCCATCATGGCAAGTGTCGCGCCGGCAATCATGGCAGGGCGCGCCAGCGGCACGGCAACCGAGAAAAACAGGCGCATGCCATTGGCACCCAATACCCGTGCTGTTTCGATCACCGTTGCGCCCTGCATCGAGAACATCAGGCGCGTGGTCAGATAGACATAAGGGTACAGGACCAGGCTCATGATGAAGATGGCACCTGGAAGCGAGCGGATCTCCGGAAAGAAATACTCGTTGCGTGACTGGAAGCTGCCAATGCTGCGGATCGCCGACTGCACGGAGCCGGTATAGTCGAGCAGTTCAACATAGCAATAGGCAGCGACATAAGTAGGAATGGCAAGCGGCAGGACCAAAATCCAGTGCAGCGCATCGCGCCCGGCAAACGAGTAGCGGCTGACGAGCCAGGCGCAGGACATTCCGATGATTGCGCTCGTGAGCCCGATGCCGAAGACCAGAATGAGGGTTGTCAGCATCGAGGCTGGAAGCACATTTGCAATGAGATGCTGCCATGTGCCGCCGCTGTCGCCCAATGCCAGAACGCCAACCGAAATCAGGGAAGGGCGGCAAGCGCTGCGGTAGCGACAACGCCCGCTCCCAGCAAGGTCAGGCGCCGGATTGGCCGGGCGGCTTCAGACAACACGCTCAACAGGCTCCTTTGCAGATTTGGGTCAGCCTCTGATGTCGCTTGTCACCCACCGAGCGCAAGCGGAAAATCATGTCGCTGCTGTCATCATGCTGGGAATTGCCAATGATCAGTCTGCCAGGACGCGCTGGATCGGGAAATGGACATGCGCAATGGTCCCTTCGCCCGGCTTGCTCGATATCGAAATAGGCGCGATTTGCTTCCACCAGAGCCTTGGTCAGGGCAGGCCCAATCCGGTTCCCTGGCCACGCTTTTCCTCCACGGCCCCGATCTGCTGGAACGGCTTCATGGCGCTTTCGATTTCCTTCTCGCTCATGCCGCGACCGGTATCACGTACCCTAAGTGCCACCTCGCCATTGCCCTCATAGACAGTGGATACGATCACCTGGCCATTCATTGGCGTGAACTTGATCGCATTGGATACGAGGTTGAGAATGATCTGGCGAATGGAGCGCGCATCCGCGACCACGCGGGGAACAGCCCTGGAAAGCGAGGTGCGAATGATGATGCGCTCGCGATTTGCCTGCGGCTGCAGCAAGGCAACTGTCTCCGAGGCAATCTGGTTGAGATCCACCGCCTCATAGGTCAGTTCCATCTTGCCTGCCTCGATCTTTGATATGTCGAGCAGGTCGTTGATGAGATCAAGCACATGCACGCCTGATCGGTTGATGTCGCGCAGATATTCACGATAGCGCTCATTGCCAACCGGGCCAAAACGCTCCTCGATCATGATATCGGAAAAACCGATAATGGCATTGAGCGGCGTGCGGATTTCATGGCTGACGCGGGCTAGGAAGTCAGACTTCTGTTCGCTCGCCAATTCTGCCGAACGCCGCGCTCCAACCAGTTCCTCCTCGGCCTTCTTCCACTGGGTCATGTCGCGCAGAACAAGGCACAACTTGTCGTCGCTACCCATCCGGCCGATCGTGATGAACAGCGGAATGAGACCGCCATTGGCTTCCTTGCCAATCACTTCGCGCCCGTCATTGAGAATGCCAGCAACGCCTGGCTGGGTAATTTCACTGATATAGTCGTGAATGGTCTTGTGGCTTTCCTGCGCAAAGAATTCCGTCAGGTTGCGCCCCTTCGCCTTGTCGAAATCGGTGCCGAACAGCGCTTCCGCCGAGGCATTGACTGATTCCACAATGCCATCACGATCCATGACGATGATACCGTCCGTCGCGGTATCGAGGATGTTCTGCAATTCGCTCACGCGGGCAATATCAAGTGCTGCGCGTTCGACATTGACCTCTGGGCGATCCTGCGAGGAAGGCCTGAATGTCAGCAACAAGGCCTTGCCGCCATCCCACGGAACGGTCTGCAACAGCGGATTGATCGGCAGTGACGAACCATCCTTGCAGATCAGTGTCGTGCGCCCGTTGGCATTCTCATCGCCATCATCATCGGTGCCGGAAAGGATGGCATCCACACCGCCTGCTCGGGCAAACTCATCACGGTTTGAATAGCCGGTCAGTTTCAGCAATTCGGAATTGACGAAAAGCGTCGCTCCATTGCGATAGACCAGAACCGGCGCAGGCAGTTGTTCAAGGATCGAGGTATCCACATGCGATGCGGTTTCATCCAGATCATCAAGTTCTGCTCGATATCCATGCTCATCCGCGAGATCATCCTCGCCGGATGCAGGCGTGCTCGGCAAAGTATCGTTCTCGATCTCCGGCTGGCCACCCGAACCAATATCATCGGTGGTTTGCCGAAGGTCATCCTGATCATTGACGAGATCCTCGACCACCATATCCGCGTCAGTCGCGGTATCGCCGACAAGATCATTGGCGGCATCGGGAGCAGCAAAATCGCTGTCTTCAACGCCCGACGCTGTTTCCGATGCTTCGCGTGATCCCGCGCCCTGTTCCTCGGGGCCGTGCTCGTCTTCCCGCAGCTTCTGGCCTATCTCTGAAAACGCCTGGCTTTCGCGCCGGTTGAGCGGCTCGCTTGTTTCGGTCCGAAGGCGGCTTGTCAGCTCAACAACATTCGATGCGGCTTTTGCAGCAACGGGCGCATTCTCCTGCTGTTCGTCATCATGTCCACGGGCCCTGCTGTCGTCATCGCGATGCAGCGCGACCTTGGCGTCATCATCCCAATCGAAATAGGCTTCCTCGCCCGCAGGTGCCGACCAGTTTCGCGCCTCGATGTCCTTGTCTTCATCCCGCGCGAAGGCAACAACATTGCGTGTCACGTCCAGCGAGCGACCGGTTTCCTCCGGATCGACTATTGCATCCGCAGTGCGGATAATGCCGAAACCGCGAAACCCGTCAAACCGCCGGTTGCTGTCAAAGGCGGGGAGGGCGGCAAGGTCTATCGGAACCGCAAGATCGGTTCCCTGCACCGGCCAGAACACACTCTTGCCGGACCAGGTGTCGCGCTTTTCCAGAAGCCGGCCTATCTCGCCGCTGCGGTCAAAACCGAAAACCCTGGCGACATCGGCCCAGCGCCTGCCGATAATGTCGGAAGCATTGGGGCCGACCGTCTGTGCGAGCTCGGGAGAAACCGAACGGAAAACCTGATCGCTGTCGATGATCCATGCAAAGCGCACCGGTTGACCATCGCCACGATAGACGAACGGGCGATCTTCGCTCCGCCTGTCTTCAGCGGAATTGGATACGTTGTTGACGGCTGCCGTGCCCTCATCCGCTGACCGGCTTGCCTTGGCGGCGATTTGGTCGGATTCGACAACATCGCCGGCGCTGCCGGTTCCATCCCTGTCCTTGTCATCGGAAGACTGCGCGGCAACGGTTTTCGCTGCGGTCTTGGATGCGGTCTTGCTTCGAGCGACGTACCGAAATACCAGCGCTCCAGGATCGACCTGGAAAGGGTATCCGGATCCGCATCACTGCGACCAGCCGTTTTCGGCTCGCTCGGCTTCGGGTCTGCGGCTTGCGTTTCATCATCGTCGCCAGCGTCGTGTGAGGGGTTGCCATCCAGCTTGCCAAGATCTGCAAGGTCAGCCGCGTCGACCAGCGTGTCCTCGTCGTAATAGACATCGAGGTCATGCTCACGATAGTTGTCGTCCTGCCCGGTCTGGCCTGCCATTTCTGCGGCTTCTGCTACCAGGCCATGAAACTGCTGCTCTTCCTGATAGTCTTCGGGAATGTCTTCGGCAGCCGTTTCCGGCACATAATCCCCTGTGTCACCAATCCCTGCATCAGCTGCGCCATCAGCCTCGCTTGTGCGATCATCGAAAAGCGATTGCTGATGATCCTCCGGCGTTTCCAGGTCAGCGTCATCGAAATCTCTTGCGGCATCGTCTTCAAGCGTCGTGGTGGAATATGACGGCGCATCGCCATTCTCCTCGCCCGCCTTGTCGCTACCCTGGTCACTTGAACTGCTACCGGATGCGCATACTACCAGATAGCGCCCCGGCCTGTCGGAGATACGGGCAATGCCGATCCCGAGCATCGAGCCGTCAGCCATGGCTTGTGCGCGCTTGATCAGCCTGTCGCTTTCATGGCTGGCTTCGCTGACCAGTTCGGCGAGTTCGCCAGGGTCTATTTCCAGCTCGGCAAAGCTGCTGGTCGCAGCCAGTGGCAAACCGTAATCGTCGAGGATCGCTGCCGCATCAGCAAAGCCGGTGAGCGACCCGACCGCGTTTTCGGCCAGTTCATGCTCACGCATCGGCTTCGACAGTTTTTCATCCCGGCAGGTCAGCAATATCGCTTCATCGCCTGCCGGCAGCACCAGCCTTGCCAGTTCGCACTGGATCAATTCCGTGCGAAGTCCGCGCGCAATGCGGAAACCCCGTACAATCGGCTCGTCGCCCTCGATCTGGCGAGCTGCGGCGGATAATTGCTGTACGAAAGGTTGGTTGGCATTGAGGGGGCTTGCTATCATTTCGGCAATGCCCGCACCGCCAAACAGCAATGCTCCTGCTGCATTGGCCCATAGCAGGCCCAACATGTCCGATGTGAAGAGAATTGCCGCATCGCCGGAAAGGACCTTGCGTCGCAGCGCCGGCAAGACTGTCAGATCCAGATAGGAATAGCTCGTTTCCGGCATATTCGATTGCCCCTTATACGCGGTGCTTCACTCGGTTTCCTCCCGCAATGCCTCCATACGGAAAGGCCGAACCTCACTTTATTGGTCCGGTTAACGATATGTTAATACCCCGCCTTGCGCCATGGGTCCAGATTTTCGGGCAATCCAGCGCTTCTATCGCTTGGCACGGTTAATGCTGGAGCATGCCCAGCGAGACGGTGGGAGCGGCATCAGAAATGCTGCAGTGCAATATTTTGTTGCAATGCACAATAATCGGTGTTATATGGAGGTCAATGGTGTTCGACAGGTCGCAACCGGCCGAAATCGAGACGCCAAGAACCTTCAAATCACACAAGGAGCATGTGACATGGCCGCGAAGAAACCAGCAACCGACGCTTTCCAGATGTCCCAGTTCGATTTCTCGAACCTCAACGAAACCTATCGTGAAATGGCCGAAAAGGCCGTTGCGCAGGGCACTGAAGCCTATGACAAGCTGAAGGCAGCTGCCGAGGAAGCCACAGCTTCCGCACAGAAGTCCTTTGACGCATTTCGTGAAGGCATGACCGAAATTTCCGCAAAGACCATGGCAAACACCAAGGCCAATGCAGATGCCGGCGTTGCCTTCTTCGAAAAGGTTTCCGGCGCAAAGACCTTCGCAGAAGTTCTCGAATTGCAGGGCGAGTTTTTCCGCGCTTCCTTCGAAACCATTGCCAGCCAGAGCAAAGGAAGTTCAGGAACTTTCCATGAAGGTCAGCGAAAAGACCACCGCGCCAGCCAAGGCGGCCGTCGAAAAGGCAACAGCGCCAATCGTTGACGCAGCTGCCAAGCTCGCGCCAAAGGCTGCATGAAGCAAGTCTGACATTCGATGAGACAAGAGGGCCGGGGGCACATCGCCTCCGGCCTGTTTCCTTTTGGGTGAACCATCGGCATTTTTCTTGCCCAAGCCCTCCGTCAGGCTTGCAAATTTGCCATCATCACCGTATTTCACCCACCTGATGCGCAAACATGCGCATGGTATGCGGTTGTAGCTCAGTTGGTTAGAGCGTTGGATTGTGGCTCCAGAGGTCGGTGGTTCGAACCCACCCAACCGTACCACTCAGTCTCCCCTGTTTTCGTCTGTCCTGGCCTGCGCCAGATAACTCCGTGATTTCCGTGGCTTGGCAGAGCTGTTTTGGCATCTCGTGGCTGAGACGGTGTTTCCGCGGCGCACTTGGGGCGGTTCTCGCAGCCACCTGTCTGGTGCGGTCATGCAAGGTGTTGGAGTTCTTCAGCAGCCAGTCTGTCCGCCAGCCCAAACGGCCAGGTCAGACACCGCTTCCCAATCCTGCAAGACAGGTTCCGGCACAGGCACCGCTTCCTAAAACACCACAGCCGCCCACTTGCAAAGCGCTCCGAAATGATTTAATCAATCGTTTGATTGAATTCTTTATCGGACATCGCCTTGCCGGAAACATCTGTCGAAAAGCAGCAAAAGCAGCAGAAAACCGTACTCGGCTCGACTACAGGACCCGAGGCGACACGCGAAGCGCTGATTGCAGCAGCACTTGATCTGTTCGGCGCGAACGGATTCGATGCGACTTCGACGCGAGAGATCGCCAGTCGGGCAGGGGCCAACATCGCCTCCATAGCCTACCACTTTGGCGGCAAGGAAGGTTTGCGCCAGGCCTGTGCGCAATCCGTCCGCAGCCAGATTGACGCCATCATGGCTTCAGCCTTTGCCCGTTCCAGTGCGGCCATCGCGCAGCCGGCCAGTCCGGATATCGCGGCAAACATGCTTGAGGCGATCATGGGGCATGTCGTGCGGGCGGTGCTGATATCGCCGGATGCGGCGCGGTTCGTGCCTTTCGTTTTGCGTGAAATCAATGACCACTCGCCCGTTCTCGACACGCTCTATCGCGATGTGATGGAGCCTACCCATCGTCGGTTATGTGCGCTTTGGGGTGCAGCAATAGGCGCCGAACCCGAAAGTGAGGCTGTCAGGTTGGCGGTTTTCGCCATGGTTGGACAGATCATCTATTTCCGTATCGGTGCGCAGATCGTGACCCGCCGCATGGGGTGGTCGAAGTATACGGCCAGCGAGGCGGATCAGATCGCCGATACCGTGTGCGCCAATTTGCGCGCCTCCCTTAAAATGCACAAGACCGCGAAAACCGGGAAGGAAAGACCATGATGGACTGGATTTGCATGTTGCCGGTATTGGCAGGCCTGTTTTCCGCCTGCGGTACAACCGACCCGCTGGCTGTCGGCTATGCCGAGGGCGAATATGTTCTCCTCGCGCCGATCGAGACTGCCCGTCTTGTTTCCGTGGAATTGCGCAAGGGAGACAGGATCAGGGCAGGTGCGGTTGTGGCTACGCTGGAGCGACGCGATGCAGAGATCGCCGTGGCAGAAGCCGATGCCGCCATGCGCAATGCTGCGGCTGTTCTGGACAATCTCAAGAGCGGCAAGCGCCCCGAGGAAATTGCCGTTATCGAGGCATCGCTCAATTCCGCCAATGCCCAGGCCAAGGAGGCAGTGCGTGCCTTTGAGCGCCAACAAGGCCTCTCCAAGGGTGGCTTTGCCTCGCAGGCCAATATTGATGCGGCCCAGACCCAGGTTGAACTGACGGCGGCAAAGGTAGCCGAACTGAAAGCCAATCTTGCTGTCGCGCGATTGCCCGCGCGCGCAGCCGAAATCGATGCGGCGGAAAGCTCGCTGAAACGCGCCAGCGCTAATCTCGAAAACGCCCAGTGGCGCTTGTCGCAGCGCACTGTCCTTGCGCCAGCTGACGGTGAGGTGGCCGATGTCATCTTGCGCAATGGCGAGCTTGCCGGCCCGCAATCCCCCATCATTTCCTTCCTTCCGCAAGGTGCGATCAAGCTGAAACTATACGTGCCCGAGCGCGCCTTGTCGGCGATGGCGATCGGCCGGAAATTGCAGGTCAGTTGTGATGGATGCGAGCCCGGAACCCTCGCAACGATTTCCTTCGTATCCAGCGAACCGGAATTCACGCCGCCTGTAATCTATTCCATCAACAACCGCCAGAAGCTGGTTTACCTAATTGAGGCAAAGCCTGACGCCGGGGCAATTCGCCTGCGCCCAGGACAGATCGTCGATGTCAATCTCGAAAACGGTGAAGTGCAATGAGCGCAGCCCTGGCATCCGGCATCGAAGGGGACGCACCACTGGCGATTGATGTCAGGGGCATGACCAAGCGCTTCGGTCAGAAGACCGTTGTCGACAATGTTACCTTGCAGGTTCGCCAGGGTGAAATTGTCGGCTTCCTCGGACCCAATGGTTCGGGCAAGACGACCACCATTCGCATGATCTGCGGCCTTCTGACAGCCGATGAGGGTAGCGGCACGGTGCTGGGTTTTGATGTCATCGAGGATAGCCTCAGGATCAAGAACCTGGTCGGCTACATGACGCAGAAATTCTCCTTCTACGAAGATCTTTCCATCGCCGAAAACCTTACCTTTGTTGCCCGGCTTTACCAGTTGAAACCGCCCGGGCGGCATGTCGATGAAACCCTGGAAGCACTCGGCCTCACTTCCCGCCGCAATCAGTTGGCAGGCACCCTGTCCGGCGGCTGGAAACAGCGGCTGGCACTGGCCGCCTGCATCATGCACTCACCAAAGTTGTTGTTGCTGGACGAGCCGACCGCGGGTGTCGACCCGAAGGCAAGGCGCGAATTCTGGGACGAGATCCACGCCCTTGCTGCCAATGGCCTGACGGTGCTGGTCTCTACCCACTACATGGATGAGGCCGAGCGTTGCCATCGCATAAGTTACATCTCCTACGGCAAGATGATAGCCGAAGGCACGGTGGATGACGTTGTCCGCAATTCCGGTCTGGTGACTTTCGTCATCAGCGGCCCCCGGCTCGAGCGCCTCGCGCCGGTACTTTCAGCCCTTCCCGGTGTCGAGCAGGTTGCGCCTTTCGGCACGTCACTTCATGTCGTGGGAAGCGACCTTGCCCTTCTCGAAAAATCGCTTGCGCCCGTGGCTGACAAGCATGGTGTCACCATCACCCGTGGCGAAACCAGCCTCGAGGATGTGTTCATCAAGTTCATGTCCGATTCCACCGACAACATGGCCCAGAATGGCGAGGAAACGGCAAGCGGGCCAAGGACGAAATCAGGGACTGAATCAGGGATGGGAGCAGGGGCATGAACCTGTTTCGTTTTTCCCTCGTCAGACTGGGCGCCGTGCTTGCCAAGGAATTCATCCAGATGCGCCGCGACCGGCTCACATTCGGCATGATGCTGGGTGTGCCGCTGATGCAGCTGGTCCTGTTCGGCTTTGCCATCAACAATGACCCGAAGGGCCTGCCAGCAGCGCTCGTTACCACCAGTGCCGACCATTATACGCGCGCCATCGTCACCGCGCTGGAACTCACCGGATATTACCGCTTCAACCATGTCGTCACCAGTGCCGCCGAGGGCGAGCAGTTGCTGGCAAGCGGAGCTGTGGCGTTTCTTGTTACCATTCCGTCTGATTTCGGTGCCCGTGTCGATCGAAACGACAAGCCGACCATTCTCGTGGAAGCTGATGCCACTGATCCCGCCTCTGCAAGCGGTGCCATCAGCACGCTGGGCACGGTCGCCCAGGAAGCATTGCAGCGCGAGAAGGGCATGGATGCCCTCCATGCCAAGCCGAAGCCCGGTAGCCTGAATGTCATTGTCCATCGCCGCTACAATCCTGAAGGCATCTCGCAATACAATATCGTGCCGGGCCTTCTTGGCGTCATCCTGCAAATGACCATGGTGATGATGACCTCGATGGCGCTGACCCGTGAAACAGAGCGCGGAACCATGGAAAATCTGCTGGCCATGCCCGCCAGCCCGACGGAAATCATGATCGGAAAGATATTGCCCTATCTGGTCATTGGCGCAGTGCAGGTGACAGTGGTGCTGTTCGCCGCCAAGACGCTGTTTTCCGTTCCCTTCTTCGGCGGCTTGCCGCTGTTGCTGTCGGGGATACTGATATTCGTCCTCGCTTTGGTGTTGCTTGGCTACGCGATATCCACGGCTGCCAGGACCCAGATGCAGGCGATGCAATTGACGTTCTTCTTCTTCCTGCCATCCCTGCTGCTGTCGGGTTTCATGTTTCCGTTTCGCGGCATGCCTGATTGGGCGCAGACACTGGGCGAACTGTTTCCGCTTACCCATTTCCTTCGCGTTATTCGTGCTGTCATGCTCAAGGGTGCAGAATGGAACGCTGTAGCCTTTGAAATGTGGATGCTGATTGCTTTTGTTGCTGCCTATGCAACGCTTGCCTTGCTGCGCTTCCGCACCACGCTGGACTGACAGGGGAACCGGGAAATGACAGCCCTTTACGACACCATTGGTCTCAATTATGCGCAGTTGAGGCGACCGGACATCCGCATCGCCAACCAGATTGACCGCGCTTTGGGCAATGCCCGCAGCGTGCTCAATGTTGGTGCGGGTGCGGGCTCTTACGAACCAGTTGCACGGGTGGTCACGGCTGTTGAGCCCTCGGCAAAGATGATGGCACAACGCATCGCTCCCGCTGCTGCAGTTGTTCAGGCATTTGCCGAGGAGCTTCCTTTCGAGGATGACACCTTCGACGCATCAATGGCAGTGCTGACCATCCATCACTGGCAAGACAAGGAAATGGGTGTCAGGGAGATGCGTCGCGTGACGCGTGGCCCAATGGTCTTTCTTACCCATGATCCGGCCTTTCGCGGTTTCTGGCTGACCGAATACCTCCCGCAATTGATCGCAATCGACGACGGCAAGATGCCGCCGCTTGCGGATTTCGGCGAGTGGTTGGGCGATGTGGTTATCGAGCCGGTTCCCGTTCCCCATGATTGCACGGACGGTTTCCTGGCTGCCTATTGGCGTCGCCCCTCAGCCTATCTGGATGATCGGGTCAGGGCCGCCATTTCCTCCTTTTGGGCGTTGGGAGATATCCGTGAAATATTGGCCCAACTCAAAGCAGACCTGGATGACGGAAGCTGGGCGCTCCGCCATGCAGATCTGCTTGAACGCGAATCGCTCGATTGCGGCTATCGACTGGTCATTGCGCGATAGCGCTGAGCCGACACTTCACTCAGCGTGACATCAGCACGGGCACCATCATCGAGCTCAGCATTGTCCGGGTCGCTCCGCCAAACAGCATCTCGCTGACGCGCGACCTGCTATAGGCACCCATGACCAGCATGTCCGCACCAGTCTCGGAAATCCGGTTCTCGATTGCCTCGCCCACTGGAATTCCGCCTGAAGGCTGGTTCACAACCTCCGCCTTGATGCCATGACGTTCCAGCGATACCGCAATATCGGCACCCGCCATGGCCGCCGAATGCTCATCGTTTTCCTGCGGATCGATCAACAGGATTTCAACACTCTTTGCCTTTTTCAGAAATGGAAGTGCATCAAACACTGCCCGCGCAGCTTCCTTCTTGCCATTCCAGCCAATGATGATGCGGTCCATCTTCAGCGGTGGTGTCCAGGTATAGGGGATCATCAACACCGGACGCCCGGTCTCGAAGAGCAGCGCTTCCAGATTGATTTCGCCTGATTCGGGATGATCGGGATCAGCTTGTTGTGCGACCACGATATCGGCGCTGAAAGCACTGGTGATCGCACTGATGGCGCTGTCTCCCGAAAAGCTTTCGAAGCCGCGCCATTCGCCCGAAACCAGTTCGCCTTCGCACGCCTTTTCAAAGCTCTCGCCGAGCTCGGCCATGCGCTTGCGATTGGCTTCAGCTATGCCGGTGTCATAGGGAATGCCTTCCATGCCGATTGCCGGCACATAGGCTGCTGGCGACGGTTCGGAATGCGTGCCAATGACATGACCCTTGTCGATACCGGCAACACCGGCAGCAGCGCGGACCACGCGCTGCAAATCTTCTTCGCCCCTGATAACTGCAACTACGGTCTTGGGATCCATCACAACCTCCATCTGGTTCCGGCATTGCACCTTCAGTCAAGATCGGCCGAACGTGGATGCGCAAACAAGTTCGCAGGTCATACCGTCATTCGGCTTTTGGAAGCACGGAACGGTTCAACCCGCATTGTCACGATGAATGTGGCCCAGTAGTGATCGGCGGACATTGATCCCGGTCAACATGGAAGCTGACTATACTCAGAAAAGCGTGCCCTGATTTTCCGGACCATCCTGGCGTTTTGCCGGTTTTGCCTTGGGCGCTGGTGCATCACCCGATACGGCGACGGCAGAAACCGAACCATCGCGCAACTGCACCGAAAATGCATCGCCGCTTCTGATCGCTGCTGCATGGGTGACCGGATTGCCGCCGGCATCACGTACCAGCGCAAAGCCACGCTCCAATACCCGCTCATGCGACAGGCTGGCAATCAGTCGCCAGCCCTGGTCAAACCGTGCACTGCTCGCTCAACCCGCGCGATGAATGCCCGCTCGCTGCGCCTTTGCAATACCTCCAGCCGTTCGCTCTGGCGCTCAATCCGCTGCCGTCGACTTGCCTGCATGCGTATATCAAGCGTCGCCACCTTGTCGCGACTGCGTTCGATCCCTGCCTTGATGCCGCGCCACGACAGCCTGCTTTCAACACGCACCAGCCTGTCGCGCTTTGTGCGGGCGGCCATCATCAGGCCGCGCACCAGGCCGGCAGCCGCAGCATCAAGCCTCTGGCGAGGGCCTTCGACAATTCGCTCTGCGCTGCCAAGACCACGCATGGCAGCGCGCAATTCGGTCCGTGCCTGATCCAGTTTGCGGTTGGAGGCTGATTTGAGTCGGGATGCAAGCGTTGCGGTCAGCGCCTCAAGCTCTGCCTTGACGGGAACCGCGAGTTCAGCAGCACCCGTTGGGGTCGGTGCGCGAAGATCGGCTGCAAGGTCAATCAGCGTCCAGTCTGTCTCGTGCCCAACGGCTGAAATCAACGGTATTTCCGAATCTGCTGCCGCTCGCGCTACAGCTTCGTCGTTGAAGCCCCAAAGATCCTCGATGGAGCCGCCGCCGCGCGCAACGATAATGATATCCGGTCGCCTGATCGGGCCCGCAGCGTCAAGATTGTTGAAGCCCTGAATGGCATTTGCGACTTCGGTGCCGCTGGTCTCGCCTTGTACCCGCACCGGCCATACGATCACATGCAGTGGAAAGCGGTCTGTTATCCTGTGCAAAACGTCGCGAATTACCGAGCCGGTGGGCGAGGTCACAACCCCGATCACCATGGGAAGATAGGGCAGCAATTGCTTGCGCTCGGGCGCAAACAGGCCTTCGGCGGCGAGTTTCTTCTTGCGCTGTTCCAGCAAGGCCATCAGCGCCTGCGCCAGCGGGTTCCAGGCTCTGATCACGATCTGGTATTTCGACGAGCCGGGATAGGTTGTGAGCTTGCCGGTGGCAATCACCTCCATACCCTCTTCGGGAAAATGCCGGAGCTTCGACGCAACGCCGCGCCAGATCACAGCTTCCAGTCGGGACCGGTCATCCTTGAGTGCAAAATAGCAATGGCCGGAGGAATGAGCGCCACGAAAGCCTGAAATCTCGCCGCGCGCGCCACAAGCGAAAATGTCTCCTCGACGGTGCGCTTGAGCAGGTTGGAAATCTCACTGACCGAAAATTCGGTCACATTGCTTTTGGCTGTATCAGCCGCTTCGCTTTCCATTCAACGGGCCCTTTGTTGATCCACCGGAACTGATCGACAAGGAACCTTAGCAGATTCGCAATGCGGTCTGGCAAGCAGCCATGCAGTCAACCTGCAAATTCGCTGCTCTCCGCCGGGCGCAGCGCGCGGGCAATGACGAGGGTAAGCAGGGCAAGCACCACACATGCAAGCGCTATCCACGAGCCTGCCGCCCACAGGGCCGCAGTTCCCGCCCACAGGATCGAGGAAAATGCCTCCGCGAATGTGGCAACACGGGACGAGGTTTGTCTGCGGCGGAAATTGCTGTGCTTTGCCTGACTGCGGAACCACGCTGGATCATGGTTGCGCCGGTAGCAGCGCATAGCGTGGAAACAAGGGCAACAAAGGCTGGCCAGAATTGACAAGCGCCATCACGGCAATCACTGGGCCAACGGTCATCGCCAAGGCTCCGAAGACTGGCCTCGATCTTGGCGCGCAGGATCATCCGCGTGACCGGCGCGGTTGCGACCAGTTGCGGTGCGTCCTCTCCCGAAATTGCAAGCCAGGCGAGACCGCCGGACAATTGCCCTGCCGCCATTACCAGCACCGGAACCACCACGGTCGGTACCGCGCCATTGGTGCCATAGCCATGCCACAGCATGAAGGCGGGGCACCAGATGGACTCCGCATCAGCGTTTGCGAGATCAGCCAATGGTCACGCCGCAGCAATTTCCATTCCTTCTGGCGCAAGGCGGAACGCACGGAATGCGCCAGAAACTTGCGGACTTGCCCCTGGATGGCGTATTGCTGGCGGCAATTCCGGATGCGGCAATGACCCGTTCTGCAAAGCTGCCGGAAAAGGCAACAATCACGATGGCAAAGACCAGCATTGCTGATCCCACCACTGCAATCAGCGGCATCAATTCGCCGGTCATTGCGCGGGCGGGCAGCCAGAACACGGAATCGATTCTGGCAGGCTTCCCTTCAGGTTGTCCGAAGTGAGATAGGCCATGCGTGAGAGTGTGCCCATCGAGCTGATCGCGGCAAGCTGTATGCCGATGATGAAGCTGGCACCCACGAGGGCTGCCGTGATCTGGGCAATCAGCCGCGTGCGCCTTGCGCCGATAACGGCAAAAAGCACCATGGTCAGCGTCAGCGAGATGGCAGTTGCAACGGTCCCCAGCGATATCAGCACCGGGTAGGCGGCGAGCCATGTGGCTGACTGCGTCACCACCAGGACATTGATCAGCGGAGCTGCCAGCAACAGCGACAGCAATGTGGTTGAAAGCGCGATCGCGCCCATGCGCACCGCAAACAGCTTTCGCGCGGAAGCGGGTGAAGAAAGAACCAGATCAAGATCGGATCGCGAGTAGAAAATCCGCGTCACCGATTCCATCGCCTGCGATGTCATCAGCGAGAATGGCAGCACCATCAATGCAGTGATGAATACCAGAAGGTCGATGCGGCTGCGCGGTTCCGCTCCCGATGGACCTGCAAGGGTCCATGCCAGAAAATGCAGGAAGATGGCGGCCACCAGAACGAAAATCAGGACACCGATTTCGCGGCTCCGACGTCCGGCTGTCATCATCGCCATGACATCGCGCCAGGACAGACGCATCTCGTGACGCGCCAGCCAGAAAATTCCGGATGGGGCCATCATGCAGCGTCAAGCTCCCGGGCTTCGCCCTCCGGACCCGATACGATATCGAGGAAGACTTCTTCCAGAGTGCCTTCGCCCTTGCCGGCAAGTTTGCGAAGTTCGCCCAAGGTGCCCTCTGCCACAAGCCTGCCCTGAGAAATCACGCCAATCCGCTGTGCCATGCGCTCGGCAACCTCAAGAATATGCGTGGTCATGATTACCGTTGCACCCTGGGATACCCGCTGCAGCAGCACATCCTTGACCAGGCGCGCGGAGGCGGCATCAAGACCTGTCAGCGGTTCGTCGAGAATGATGAGTTCCGGATCATGCACCAGCGCCCCGGCAAGCGCCACCTTCTGGCGCATTCCCTTCGAGAAGCCTTCGCAGCGCTCATGGGCATGCGGCGCAAGTTTCAGCCATTCCAGCAACTCCGTTGCCCGCTTTTCGGCGGCGGCGGGTTGAACGCCCCAGAGCCCGGCAACAAATTCGAGATATTCCATCGGTGTCAGCCGGTCATAGATCATCGGCTCGTCAGGAACCCAGGCAACGGTTTTCTTGGCTTCCACCGGATTGGCAAGGACATCGCGCCCGAAGACTGATATCGACCCCGCATCGGGGCGCAAAAGGCCCGCTACCATTCGCAGTGATGTGGTCTTTCCAGCACCATTGGGACCAAGCAGCGCATAAAACTCGCCCGCCCTTACGGTCAGGTTCAAGTGGTCAACGGCTGGACGGTCGAACTTCTTGCAAAGATCGCGGATTTCAAGTGCATTGACTTGCATCTGGCGGACTCCCCGTATTGATCCAAGGCAGCCAAATGCTGGTCCGCCACTGAAACAGCGCGGTGCCTTGCCCCCACCCGGCTGTTGGCGAGACCATCGCCTGTCCAGGTTTAAAGGCCGTAAACCCGATGACTCACATTGAAGCTTTCGCGCGAGTGTCGTGAAACGAGCCAGTCAGCGCTTTTGCATGCCGCCCAGAAAATCGTCGAAGATCGATTCAACATTGCGTTGATAGTCTTTCTGAACGGACTTGCCAGTTTCGAACATGTCACCGAAAATGTCTTCAAGCCCGCCCTTTCGCTGCCGGGCCTGCCCCGGCGCCACCTCGGGCTGGTAGCGTTCTTCCGGCTGCTGCCTCGCTTGCGGTTTGGACTGTTGTGTAGGCTGCTGCGCCATTCCGCCACCGCGCATCATCTCCTCGAAAATCTTTCCAAGCGGACTGTCGCTCTGGGTTCCCGAGGATTTCCTGGAGCGCTCGTCCTGCCGCCTCCCATCATTTCCTCGAGAATCCGCCCCCATGGATTGGAATTGTCCGGCTTTTGTTGCGGAGAAGGGGCTTGCTGGCGCGTGGAAGCCTGCCCTCCGCCCATCATTTCCTCCAATATCTTTCCCCATGGATTGGCAGATGCCTGACCTTGTCCAGCGCCCGTGCCCATGCCTGTACCAAGCCCGCCTTTCAGCATTTCCTCTACGATCCGACCAAACGGATTTGCGCCAGCCGACGGCGATTGCGTCGGCTTCGCCTGATTGGGTGACAGGGTTCCCGTCATCTGCTTGACCAGCCCTCCCATGATCATGGGTGCAAGCGCGGAGAGCAATGACTTCAAGATGGATTGTGACAAGCCCGTGGCCTGCGCCGCATTGGCAGCAACAGCACGGCTGAGATCCTTGCTTCCGAACAATTCGCCAAGGATGGCATTTCCCTCGCTAAGTCCTTGCGGGGTAAAGGCCTGGGCAGGATTGTCGTGAAACTGTCCGTGATTTCCACCGGAAAGTGCCGCCATGAATTTGAGCATTCCTGCGGGATCCGCCGCATTGCGCTTCAATCCCTGCGAAAAGGCTGGCACCAGCGCCTCCATTGCCTGCTGCGCCTGCGCATTCGACAACTGGTACTGGCGGGCAATCTGTTCGACCAACTGACCATTGGTACCTTGGGTCAGCATTTCCATCAGAGGCAGCATTTCAGTTTCTCCAGCGTGTTTGTCATGTCGATAGGGGAAGCCATTCCATTTGACCCGGCTCACTTAAGCCAATGTTAACCATGCCCAATCTAGCATGATCGGGCTAGAGAAAACATTTGGCTGGGACAAATTCTTGCACATTCATGAGCATTCGACATCCACAGAAAAAGTCATTGACAGCCCGGGTTGCGGCGAGCACGGAGGGCGACTTTGCAGCCATTGGCAGAGCCTGTCAGCGAAATTCCAGCCGCGAGTTGGATATTCTGCTGGCAGCGGGGCAAACGACCGCCGTGCCTTTGCACCATACGCGAGCTTGCCGCAGACCATGCAGTGCCATAATGGGCGGCTGGCTTGAAAATTCTGCACATTCAGCCTGTTTGTAGAACCCGATGGCCTGTGTCTGGATTGCAACCTGGTTTCCATGAAGGGAAACACAATCAGGGTTTCGACCAGCAACAGCCGCCAGGAAAGGCGACCGCGCTTCAGGGTCGATCATTTCCGGTTTCTCATGTCTTGCAAGTGCTTAACCCTGTTTGCGAATTTTTGAACAGGAAACAAATTTTGTAAGAAATCTTGCCCAAATGGCTTGAAATTCAGAATTGGTTAATTCTTGACGACCTATTTTCACCCGCAGGTTGAAACTGCCTTTTGAGGTAAGTGCCTGTGGGATGTCGCGATGGAGAGCCAAGAAGAAAGCAATCACTGATATGCTCCGCGTCAGCGCGTAGTCCTGAAGACTGCCGCTATTGCTGCGTTCAATGATCAGTTCAGCGCGATACCCTGCCTGATGCGCAATGTCAGTGATACTGGCGCGAAACTGGTCTTTGACAATGTCGGACTGGTGCCGCGCGTGTCTATGCTGTTTGTAGAGCTGATGGCTACAAGGTACAATGCGAAAGGGTCTGGCAGGAAGGGCAAGGGAATGCGGCGTCCGCTTATTGGTCAGAAGCAGGAGACGCGCATTCGCAAGACCCAGATCGTCGAAAGTTCGGAAAAACGCCCTTAGCGAACGAACCATGCGCGAAATTCAGATGCGTGCGAGAAACTCTCAGATCCTGGCGCAGCGACCTGATATTGTGCGTGCGACCGCAAGCCCTCAGCACAACGCCCCGTATTCGGACGGCGCATCTGACCTGTCTCAATAGGCATATTCATCAAACAATCGACGAATATCACCCCCGCCATGGCCCCTCATAGCGCGATAGCAGCCGTTCAGCAGGCGTCTGGCCAAGAGCAACCGTCTCGTTGAGCGGCGAAAGGAACAGGGCCCCGCTGTTTCCCTCGGAATTGAGCATGGCACGCTCATCCAGCCCCACGGCAGAAAGCTTCAATGATTTCTCGGAGTATATTCGACCAGCTTCTCGCCTTCCTCCAATCATGGCATTGAGACCCTTTGCCGGCACTTCTTCGCGCAATTGCTTGGACCATAACAGCGTTCCAGCTACGCGTTCTCTGCGCCATCCAGAGTGGTTGTGAACAGTTATGACCCACCTAAAGTTTATTAAGCGCAGATGTCGCGCCATGGGCCGCCATCAGCACCACGCATTTCCAGATATCGCTTCAGCCTGACATCGGGGAATAGCGTCGTGAGGTGATTGTTCCAGTCACCTGCATTGGGGGTTGGATCGCTGACACGGCCCTTCAACGCACCATCTATGAACTGCCGGAACGATGTCAGTGCAGTCATGGTAGCGACCGTCGCGAATGACGAAATACATCGGTGCTTTTCCCCATCGCCCAGTCGGCATAGCGCTCGAACGAAAAGTCCGGCTCCAGCATGAACGCGTGGAACCCGGCTCGCTGATTATCGGTGTCGCGCCAGATATCGCTGCGCCATGACAGCAGTCCGGTTCGGCTTCAGTTCTCTCGGTGAAGCGGGGTGATGGGCGAAAAGCGCAGACGCCATGGACTGCAATTTCAGACTGACCTGCAGCTTGCGACGGCTGTCACTGCTGGAAAAGTCCAGATTCATCTGTATCGTCGCCGGTGCGATACACCGCGTCGAGGCCCTGACTGCCGACCTTCGGCATGTAGCGGCTCATGATCGCATAGCGGCTCTTGGGCATTCGCGGTGTTTCGGCGAGCGACCACAACGGGCTGCCGCCCACGCCGAGAAAGGAAATGCCAAGCGGATCGGCAACGGCCTTTACGGTGGCGAGGTGCCGGTTCGATTCACGGCAGGTCTCATGGATGGAGACCAGCGGAGCGCCCGACAATTCGAACTGGCCGCCCGGCTCAAGCGAAATGGCACCATTTCCATTCGGTTCTGCAAGCCCGATTATCCTCCCATCATCCACAATGGGGTCCCATCCAAGCTTTTCCTGCATGCCCTCCAGAAGTGCGCGAATGCCGTCTTCGCCCTCATATTCGATTGGCGAGTAATCGGAAGTGCGGAAACCGAATTTCTCGTGCTCGGTGCCAATGCGCCATTTTTCACTGGGCTTGTTGCCGTGCTCCATCCACTCGATGAGCTGGGCCCGGTTTTCCATCGGTGTCGCATCTGTCGTGTCGCGCGCCATGCTGGTCTCTTCTCTGCTGTTCAATGGCTCACCTGATATGGGCGAGCGTCAGATCAGGCAAGTGAAACTTTGTGGACAGGTGTTCACCGGTGTCGCTGTCATGAGTCCGGCAGTCTGCTATTTCAGCCAGTCGCCCGCCGCAGCCTGTACCACGGCGAGTGCGGCAACAGCTGCGGTATCAGCCCGCAAAATCCTGGGGCCGAGCGGAATCGCTGTGACGAAGGGAAGTGCACGCAACATTTCCCGCTCTTGCAGGGAAAAGCCGCCTTCCGGTCCGATCAGCACAGAAAGCGGCTTTCCGCGCAGGGGTGCGATGAGGTCAAGCGTATTGGCCTCGTTCGCACTTTCGTCACAGAATACCAAACGTCGATCAGCTTCGTTTTCGGTTGTCCACTTGCCCAGCAAGGTTTCCAGCTTCTCCGGCTCCAGAATTTGCGGGACAGCCAGAATGCCGCATTGCTCGGCAGCTTCCAGCGCATTGGCCTGCATGCGCTCGACATTCACGCGGCTGGCTTGCGTGTGTTTTGTGAGAACCGGCTGCAGAACCGCCGCTCCCATTTCAACCGCCTTTTGCACCATGTAATCGAGCCGCGCATGTTTCAGCGGGGCGAAAAGGTAACGCAGGCGGCCGGGTTGTGGTTGTGGGCGGGTCTGCTCGAGCGCCAAGAGGCAGGCGGACTTTCGGCTTTCCGCAACGAGTTCGCAAAGCCACTCGCCATCCTGCCCGTTGAAGGCGAGAACCCTGGCGCCGCTTTTCATCCGCAATACGTTCAGGAGATAGTTCGATTGCCCCTTGTCGAGAGCAATCCTCAGGCCCTTGGCGAGCCCTGCGGCCACATACAGCCTTTGCGTGGTGAAATCATAGCGTTCCATTCTGCTGCGATACGTCTTGCCCGCACCAAGATCAAGTCAAGGCAGTTGCGTGCCATACTGGCTTGTAGCCAGAGCGCAAGGCGCCTACTATCGTTCTGGGGGATACAAGCAACAGCGATTGGCGCAGCAATTCGCCCAATCCGACACCCCGACCATAGCCCGAAAAGTCCCATTCAAGTGCCTTGCGGTCCTTCAGGGCAAAATACTGTTGACCCGCCTTGATGATTGTTCCATCCGGCAAACCTGGTAGGTCAATGGCTGAGAGTCGCTGTGGCGAAACGCTCGATGACAGCCAGCGTTCCTGGTGCAATGCCTTGTCGCATGAGCGTGCATTTTCGTGGGCGCTGGCCGCAATGAACCGCCTTGCATCCTCCCGTCGGCAGAAGAAGCAGGGTCGGTGGCCGGCAGCAAGCGCAGTGACCTCGTCACAGAAGAACAACTCGCTCCAGCCCGCAGCCGGACCGTTGCGGCCGAGATGATTGCGGCCCCAGACTTCGCGTTTGCGCCGGCCGAATTCGAGGCTGCAGCAAATCCAGGCTGGTGTGCTCCAGCGCCGCCCGCTCAAGGTCTTCGTATCAGGGTCATGGACAATGCCGCGATTGCCGGTGAACATTCCGCGCGCCGGATCTGAATGCAGGCTGCCATCCGGCGCTACCCGGTTTTGCAACGCCAATTCAGTCCCTCGCAACGATGATGTGCAGTCTGACAGGACCATGCGCTCCCAGAATCAGTGTCTGCTCGATGTCGGCAGAGCGTGAAGGCCCGGTGATCATGTTGACGGTTCGCGGCATTTCCCCGGTTCCGTATTTCTTGCGCAGCCGCGTCCAAAGGTTTTCGTAATGGGCTTCAATGTCGCTTTCATTGACAATGACGATGTGGTTTTCCGGCAGGAAGTTGATCGTTGTCGGATTGTCAGCGCCTGAAACCATCACCAGGGTTCCGGTTTCAGCTGCACCGCCAAAGGCATGGCTCAGCCCCGCAAGGTCATTGCCGTCGCTGGCACCAAGCCGCAATTCCGGTCCGCCGCGTTTTGGCCAGGCAATCTGCTTCAGTCGCTTGTCGGTTCCAAGGCGTATTGCCTGCGGAAGATTGTGCTCGCGGAGGAAACTGCTGACCGCCTTTGCGATGTCGGAGCGCTTCACCCGATCGACACTGGCTGATGCAGCTTGCGCCTTTTCGCAAAAGCGTTCCACCAGTTTGCGCTTGTCGGATTTCGGGTCCTGCGTCTGGCCCAAATCGGGCAGCGTACCGCGTGAGTGCAGCTTGATGCGGTTGGCCACCGCCGCCTTTCGGGTCTTTTCACTGGTGCCCAGATTGGCGGCTATGCGCTGAAGGATTGCATCCCGGCTTGAGGTGTTCATCGCGTGGCCCTCCGCTTTCCGCTTGCCCATTGCGAGACGAAACTGCCGCCTTGCGGTGTCGGCAAGTCGCGATGCCGGGTCCAGCCGCCAGCCATTGGCAACCACGACAATCGGCCTCTTCCCATGCCCAGGATGCGCATTCCCATGACAGCAGTCTTTCCCGCCATTCGGTAAAGGCCGGGCCGCTTAGCAAACCAGGCCCAGAGTTTGAGATTTCTGCGTTGATGGCCGGGTGTCAGGTGTTTTTTCAAATTCGCGTTCGCGCCAGTGCCGCATCATTTTCGGCAGGGCAATATGCATCGGGCAGACGGACTCGCAACGCCCGCAAAAGGTCGAGGCATTGGGCAGGTGTCCCGCCTTGTCGACACCGATCAGCGTTGGTGTCAGCACGGCACCCATGGGGCCGGGATAAACCCAGCCATAGGCATGCCCGCCAACCGACTGATAGACCGGACAATGGTTCATGCACGCCCCGCAACGAATGCAGCGCAGCATTTCCTGGAATTCGGTGCCGAGCATGTTGGAGCGGCCATTGTCGAGCAGGATGACGTGATATTGCTCGGGACCGTCGGGATCGCCCTTTCGCTTCGGACCGGTGGACAAGGTGGTGTAGACGCTCATCTCCTGGCCAGTGGCCGAGCGCGCCAACACCCGAACGATCTGGCTCATGTCTTCCAGTGTCGGGACGATCTTCTCGATCGAGGCGATGACCACATGAACCTTCGGCAATATTTGCGTCAGGTCGCCATTGCCCTCATTGGTCACGATGATCGAGGTTCCGGTCTCTGCCACCAGAAAATTCGCACCCGTAATCCCGATATCTGCCGAGAGGAACTTGTCGCGCAAGATCCCGCGCGCCTCGCTCAACAGGCTCTGCGGTTCTTCCATGGGCCGGTCCGCAGGCAGATGCGTGTGCACGCGCCGGAAATCCTCGCGGACCTGGTCCATGTTGAGATGCACGGCTGGCGCGATGATATGGCTTGGATGTTCCCCACGAAGCTGGATGATGTATTCGCCCAGATCGGTTTCGACCGGCGTAACCCCGTTCTGCTCCAGAAATTCGTTCAGGCCGATCTCTTCCGAGATCATGGACTTTCCCTTGGTGACTGTCTTGGCATTCACCTTGCGGCAGATGTCCAGGACAATGCCCCGCGCTTCGAAGGCGTCCGCAGCCCAGTGCACATGTCCGCCTTGCGCGGTAACACGCTTTTCATAGGCCGCCAGATACTGGTCGAGATTTTCCAGCACATGGTTCTTGATGTCGCGTGCATTGTTGCGAAGCGTTTCGAACTCGGGAAGATCGGCAGCAGCCTTGGCACGCTTCTCGATGAAATTGACGCGTACATGGCGCATGGCCTTCTGCAATTGCTGGTCGGCAAGCGCTTCATCGACATTGTGCTTGAAGTCGGGTGACGTGATCTCAACCATCAGCGTTTCTCCCCGATGGCTGGAAGGTCGGTCATTCCCGCGAGAACTTCCGCAACATGGCGCACCTCGATGCCGCTGCCTTGTCGCTTCAGCTTTCCGGCCATGTTCATCAGGCAGCCAAGATCACCTGCCAATAGCAGGTCGGGTTTTGCCGCTTCGATATTTCCCGCCTTTTCACTGACGATGGAATTGGAGATTTCAGAGTATTTCACGGCAAATGTCCCGCCAAATCCGCAGCATACATCCGAGCCTGTCATTTCCCGCAACTGCAATCCTTCGACGCTGGCAAGCAATTTGCGCGGCTGATCCCTGATCTTCAATTCGCGCAAGCCAGAGCACGAGTCATGATAGGTTGCTTATCGCATCGAGCTTTGCCTCGACCTTTTCCACCTGCATCACATCAGTGAGAAAACTGACCAGTTCATGCACCTTCTCTGAAAATGCCTTTGCCCTTGCTTCCCATTTGGCGTCGCCCTTGAAGAGTTCGGGATAGTGCTTTTCAGCATTCCGGCACATGATCCAGACGGCGCAACGACATATTCAAAGCCCTCGAAAGCCGAGATCACCTGTTCGGCGATTTCCCTCGTATCCGCCTTGTCGCCACTGTTATAGGCCGGCTGGCCACAACAGGTCTGGCTTACCGGCACATGCACTTCGCAACCGGCATCCTCCAGCAGCTTGACAGCCGCAAAGCCGACGCTGGGCCGGAACAGGTCAGCAGGCAGGTCACAAACAACCCTGTTTGCACTTTTCCAGTCATCTCGGTTTCTGATCCTTCCCTGGTAGCGTCTCACGCTTGTCGTTCAAGTTCTTGTGGTCAAGCCTGCTTGCGGGCTTTGCCTCTGTTCGGCATTTCTTCGCGTTGCGCGAGCCGCGATGATATCCGCTCGCGTTCCTCGCGCTGTTCCAGTTCACGTGTTGCTTCCATCACGAAATCCATGTGCTTGCGTGACGCCTCCATCGCCTTTTCACCATCCCCTGCCAGTATCGCGTCCGCAATGGCGCAGTGCTGGCGATAAGAAAATCACGCCCACCTGGTGCCTGGTACAGCCTGTGCCGGTTCTGGAAAACACCCTCCGACAAGAGCCGATAACATGAACGCAAGGTGTGCAGCAGGACAAGGTTATGCGCAATCTCGCCGATCAGCGAATGAAACTCCACGTCGATGAGTGCCTCGGCCTCGAAATCATCATTTTCAAAGGCGGCGGCCATTCGCCCTATGAGTTCGGACAGCAATTCGCGGTCCCTGGCGTTGCCCGCATTGCAGCCAGTCAGGCGGTCACACCCTCCACTTCCCGCCGGTATTCGAGATAGTCGAAGTCGCTTTGCGATGGGAGGCAAGAAGCCCGCTTATTTGCGGCGTGAACACGGTGCCGATGATGTCAGCCACGAAAGTGCCCTCGCCATGCCGACTTTCGATAATGCCCCTGACTTCCAGTGATTTCAGCGCCTCACGCACAATGGGTCGCGAAACCCCTGTTTCATTTGCCAGTTCACGCTCGCCCGGCAGGCGTTCTCCGACCCGCAGAACACCCTCGAGGATCAGCGCCTCGATCTGGTGGGCTACTTCGTCAGCGGTGCGTGCGTGCTGGATGGGCTTGAAAACCTGCATTCCGCCAGATTAGCCAGAGCGTCATCATTGGTCAATCATTTTGACCACTTGCAAAGGCATCGCTGCGCAAAGCGGTCGTAGCGAAGAAATTGATCCATCTGTATATATGCCGCGTATGATTTTTGCAGCGCTGACAAAGCACGCTATACTTTCACGAATTGTGATCAGGAAGAACATTGATGACCAAGCAACCTGTGGCGACGAAAGCCGGGCCGAAGCAGCAAGCCAAGGACGGTGTCGAACCATTGTCCTCCTTGCGCTTTCTGCCGCATCATGATCGTCCAGCCGCACTCGGCGAAATTCATTCACGGCCCTTTCCCGTCATTTCCAGCAATCGTGTCATCATGCACTTCGCCTTTACCAGCGAGGGGGGCGCCCAGGTTTCACAAGCGGTTCTGGCCGAACTTTGTCGCAGCCGCGGCGAAACCGTTCCTGCCAGTGGTGCGCGCTATCACGAGATCAATTGGGCCAATGGCAGGCTCAGGTGGGAGCGCCATTCCGAATTCACCACATTCCTCTGGGAAGGGCCCCTGCCGGGTTTCTCGACCCCGTGGCCAACACGCCCTTTGGCGGCAGTTTCAGCCAGCCTGGAATGCTGATTTCGGCCACCCGGTGGAAACGTCCTCTTACGCCAGCCAATCTGAAGCTGCTGAAGAACTTTGATCCCGAAAGCCTTTGCGTGACCCTGCTGGAGGATGGCGTTTCGCTTCTGGCAACCGATTTTCGCCAGGACGGCAATGGCATGACCGTCTTCCTGCTGCTGGAAAATCAATGCCGCCCTCGCGCATTGGCTATTTTGCCAAGACGGCCATCGATGTGGGAAACCTATCGAACCCTTGCACTGCTGGGCCTGCCGCTGGCGCAGTCGCTTTTCGGCGCGCTTTCTGACCGGTTTTGAGGGCAGAACTTGCCCGGCTGACCTCGCAGATGCGCGCCATTGATTCAGATCTGGTCCGTCCGCTGCTTGATACCATGACCGATCTTGCAGGCGAACTGGAGGGCAGATGCCGCCGCAAGCCTGTTCCGGTTTGGCGCGACCCGCGCCTATGGTGATATTGTCACCGAGCGCCTCGGTGTTCTTGGGACGGCCGCCCCATCCGAATACAAGAATATCGGGGTCATTCCTCGAATTGCGCCTCGGGCCAGCCTTGCGCACGTGCCGATCGGTCGAGGACCGGCAGGCAAACCTGTCACGCAAGCTTTCACGGGCCGCCAACCTGCTTCTGCACCCGTGTCGAGGTTGATATCGAACACCAGAACCGGAACCTGCCGGAATCGATGGACAAGCGCGCCCGGCTGCATTGCGCCTGCAGCAAACCGTCGAAGGCCTCTCGGTCGGGCCGCCGTTTCCTACTATAGCCGGATTGTCTATTATCTCGTGCAGGCGGCGGAACACTTTCGGAATGACGTCAAAGGCGGCAACAGGATTTTTCGTGCCGGTCATCGTTCTGTCTGTCTGGCTTCTGGTGCGGCGGATTCGCAGGCATCACAAGGCGGAATGACCGCCTTGCCCAATTCCTGACATTCCTCATGCTGGTTGCACCCTTGCAAAAGAGGAAATAGTTTTTACCAGTTATGATGCCTTTTGCCAGGTTTTGCTGTAATGGCAAAAACCGGAATGCGTGAACAGACACAAGCGAGTAACGGTTTGCCTGGCAGACGAAACGTGAAACGCTGCAGGGAGGAAATGAGCAATGGCGCATGTCTGATGCCTGAACCGACGGGCGAATTCTTGGTCGCCGCACCGAAATCATTGCAGCACTCGAAGCTGTTGCGGGTCCCGGCAATGTAATCAGCGATCCTGCGGAGACGATCGCCTATGAATGCGATGCCTTGTCCGCCTATCACCGCCCGCCTTTGGCAGTCGTGTTGCCACGCTCGACGCAGGAAGTCGCGGACGTCCTGAAACCTGTCTGCGCCTTTGGCGTACCTGTCGTGCCACGCGGTTCCGGCACATCGCTCGCTGGCGGCGCATTGCCAAACGGCAGACAGTATCGTGATCATGCCCTCCGGCTCAACAAGGTGCTTGAGACCGACTTTCCCAACCGCTTCATCAGGGTCCAGTCGGGAATGACCAATCTTGTCGGTCAGCCAGTCTGTCGAGGCCGAAGGTTTCTTCTACGCGCCAGACCCTTCAAGCCAGCTTGCCTGCGCCATTGCCGGCAATATCGCGATGAATTCCGAGGCGCGCATTGCCTCAAATATGGCGTCACCACCAACAACCTTATGGGTGTTACGCTGGTGACGATGGATGGCGAGATTGTGGAGATCGGCGGCGCGCACAGATCCCGCAGGCTACGACCTGCTCGGCGTCATATGCGGCTCTCAGCGCCAGTCTGGCATCGTCACGGAGGCAGTTTTGCGTATCCTTCGCAAGCCCGAAGGTGCCCGGCCGATCCTGATGGGGTTCGATTCAAACGAGGTCGCTGGCGAATGTGTCGCCGACATCATCAAGGCAGGCGTCTTGCCCGTGGCGATGGAATTCATGGACAAGCCGGCGATCATAGCCTGCGAGAATTTTGCCCATGCCGGCTATCCGACCGATGTCGAGGCGCTTCTGATCGTCGAGGTCGAAGGCTCGTCAGCCGAAATCGCAGAGCAACTGGCGCAACCGCGAAGTGGCACATGTGCCACAGCCCCAAGGTCATGCGGAAAGTGAATCCGCCCCGCAGTCCGACCTGATCTGGAAGGCCGCAAGGCGGCGTTTGGCGCAATGGAAGCCAGATGGCCGACTATATGTGCATGGATGGTGTCCCGACATCGCAATTGCCGTTCGTGTTGAAGCGGATGCAGGAAATGTCGAAGGAATACGGGCTCGAAGTTAAATGCCTTTTCACATGCGGGCGATGGCAACCTGCACCCGCTCATTCTCTATAATGCCAACAAGCCGGGTGATCAGGAAAAATGCGATACCTTCGGCCTGACATTCTCAAGCTCTGTGTCGATGGTCGGCGGCTGCCTCACGGGTGAGCATGGTGTTGGCATCGAAAGCGATCTCATGACTGTCCAACACAATGAGGCCGACCTCGAAGCGCAAATGCGGGCAAGATGTGTTCGATCCGCATGGCTTCAACCCGGCCAAGTATTCCCGATGGCAGTCAGCCATTCGCGCCGTATGCGCAACAGCCAGGGGGAGGCGGCATGATGGTTGGCGAGGAAAATACTGTCACCACAAGGCGAGGAGGAGCTTCGGCTGAACTGGTTGCCACGGCTATGCGCAAGCAGACCCCGCTGGAAATCGTCGGTGCGGGGTCGAGAAATGGCTATGGCAATCCGGTTGCCGCAACCAGCCAGGTTTCCACCCGAGCCATGTCCGGCATCACATTGTATGAACCGGCGGCCTTGACGATAGTCGCAAGAGCGGAACGCCGCTCGACGAAATTCGCGAAGCGCTTGCCGCTGAAGGGCAGCATTTGCCATTCGAACCAGCCGACTGTCCCAACTGCTCGCCAACAAGACCCGACCGACCATTGGCGGAACGGTGGCAACCGGTATTTCCGGCCCGGAGGCGCATTCAGGCTGGTGCAGTGCGTGACAGCCTGATCGGTGTCCGTTTTGTCGATGGCACAGGCGCGATCACCAAGAATGGTGGTCGCGTCATGAAAAATGTGACCGGCTACGATCTCGTGAAATTGATGTGCGGGTCCCATGGCACGCTCGGCATCTTGACGGAAATGTCGTTCAAGGTGCTGCCGATGCCGCGCAAGACGGCGACGCTTACCCTCAATGGGCTTGATGACAAGCGGGCAGTTGAAGCGCTGTCAATGGCACTAGGCTCTCCCTTCGACATTACGGGCGCTGCCCATTTTGCGCAGTCGGGAGACACGATCATTCGGATCGAAGGATTTGCCGATTCAGTCGCCTACCGTTGCAATGAATTGACCAGATTGCTGGCGCCCTTGGCCCGGCTGAAATCAACGATGACCCGGCGGTCAACCAGCACTTGGCAATCCGTGCGTGATTGCACGGAATTTGCGGGCGTTCGAGCCGTATGGCGCATTTCGCTTAAACCATCCGACGGCCTGAAACTGTTGCCGATCTCCGCACGAAAATGCCACTCGAAGCCATCTATGATTGGGGTGGCGGTTTGGTCTGGCTTTGGTTGCCGAAGAAGGTGATTGCGGGCAGGTGCCATTCGCGCACCGTCGCCGGCACGGGCGGATGCCACACTGGTACGCGCCAGCGATGCGATGCGGGCGGCAATCGGGGCTTCCAGCCCGAGGCAGCAGCAGTCACTGTGATCTCCACCGCATTGCGGGCGAAGTTCGATCCGGCAGGCATTCTCAATCCGGGGCGGATGTCCGTTCCAACAAACGCCATGCGCAAGGCAGGCTGACGATGCAGACAAGGTTTAGCGAAGATCAATTGCGTGACCCGGGCGTCGCACATGCAGAAACCATTCTGCGCAAATGCGTGCATTGCGGTTTTTGCACTGCGACGTGCCCAACCTATCTGACCCTGGGTGATGAATTGGACAGCCCTCGCGGGCGCATCTACCTCATCAAGGACACACTGGAAAACAACAAGCCGGCCGACAGCCGCTTCGTGAAGCATATAGACCGCTGTCTGTCATGCCTGGCCTGCATGACCACCTGTCCATCCGGCGTCAATTACATGCATCTGGTTGACCATGCCCGTGCCCATATCGAGAAGACCTACAAACGCCCGGTGATGGACAAGCTCATTCGCCGCATTCTGGCAATGGTGCTGCCCTATCCAGGCCGTTTCCGGTTCGCCCTGATTGCAGCAAGACTGGGCAAGCCATTTGCAGGTATGTTCAAGGCGGTTCCCGGCGCAGCGCCATTGGCAGCCATGCTGGCACTTGCGCCTACCTCCATGCCAAAGCCAACCGGCAGTGCGGCAACCGGAACGCATAATGCAGAAACGTCAAAACGGGGCAGGGTGGCAATCCTTTCCGGCTGCGCGCAGCCGGTTCTCAATCCGCGCATCAATGAGGCAACGGTCGAATTGCTGACCCGCATTGGCGTCGAGGTCGTGGTACCGAAAGGCGAGGGCTGTTGCGGCGCACTCGTTCACCATATGGGCCGTGAAGACGATGCCCTTGCTGCGGCGCGCACCAATATTGATGCCTGGACAAGGGAGATCGACCACGGCGGTCTTGATGCAATTGTCATCACGACCTCGGGATGTGGTACGACCATCAAGGATTATGGTCACATGCTGCGGCTCGATCCCGACTATGCCCAAAAGGCCGCAACGGTCTCGGCACTGGCCAAGGATATCACAGAGTACCTCGTCACGCTTGAATTGCCTCAGTCGCAGGCCGGAAACGGGTTTCGCCTTGCCTATCACTCTGCCTGTTCGATGCAGCATGGCCAGAAAATCACCAACCAGCCCAAGGCCCTGTTGCGGCAAGCGGGGTTTGAAGTTGTGGACGTGCCCGAAGGCCATCTGTGCTGCGGTTCTGCTGGAACCTACAACATCCTGCAGCCGGAAATTGCTGGCAAACTCAAGGCGCGAAAGATCGCCAATATTGTCCGCACAAGACCGGACCTTGTTGCTGCCGGCAATATCGGCTGCATGACACAGATCGGCGCAGACGCCGGTGTGCCAGTCATTCATACGGTGGAACTGCTGAACTGGGCGCATGGCGGCCGGAAGCCGGACAATCTTCCGGTGAAACAGGCCCCCGTGCCTGTTGCAGCCGAATAGGAATACTGCCACCTGCGCAAAAAAACCCGCCTTGCATTCACAAGGCGGGTTTTGTTTGTCTGTTGAACCGGTTGGCGTCAGCCGCCGAAAATGGCAGTCAGTGCTCCCAGACCGCCTTCGCTCAGGTAACGCGCACTCTTCTCGCCCGGTCCCACAACAATGACCTTGGTGCCGATATCCACCTTGGAATAAAGATGCTCGACATCCTTGTTCATCATGCGGAAACAGCCAGACGACAGGTTGAGGCCGATTGACCAAGGCTGGTTGGTGCCGTGGATACGGTAGATAGTGTCACGGCCGCCCTTGTACAGATACATCGCGCGCGCGCCGAGCGGGTTTTCCGGTCCGCCCGGCATGGATGCTGGCAGGATACGTCCATTGGCACGTTCGCGTGCACGCATTTCTGCGGGCGGCGTCCATGTTGGCCATTCCTTCTTCACGCCGATGGAAACGAGACCGCCCCAACCGAAGCCTTCGCGCCCCACGCCAATGCCATAGCGCGTTGCCGAATTCTTTCCGGTGATATGATACAGGAACTTGTTGTCGCTATCGATGATGATGGTGCCCGGCGCTTCCTTGGTGCTGATCATCACCGAACGGCGCTTGAACTTTGCCGGAATGCCACGCATTCCCTGGCGCCTACGCAGGTCAACCTCTTCCCAGCGGCGCTCTGCCGTGTTGTACACCATTTCGGCTTTCGCAAGTCCGGGAACGGAAACAACGCCAGTGCCCACTGCACTTGCTGCTGCCAGGAGGTTAGGAAAGATCGTCTTGTGATCATCAACTTGTCCTCGAAATTGGTTTCGCCACGGGCAAGGCGTACCCATGGCATCAATGTCGCCAGACTATTTTTACTGTTGCCGATCCGCAAGGCGTCGGGTGATCACAAAAACTCCATCGGCCTTTTATTGCCACATGTTGAAAATCAACAACAGGCAAAGCCGTTTTTCTGCAGCTTTTGCCTGTTGTCGCATGCATCAGTCTTACGTTTCGTCAATTTCGCCGACGAAATATTGATTCGTGCCCTAGCTGACGATCACTTTCGTGCCGACGCGCACCCGTTCATAGAGGTCGATGACATCCTCGTTGCGCATCCTGATGCAGCCTGACGATACCGCCTTGCCGATGGACCAGGGCTGATTGGTGCCGTGAATGCGATACAGCGTGTCACCCAGATACATGGCGCGAGCACCAAGCGGATTGTTCGGACCGCCTTCCATGGTCACCGGAAGGATCTTGCCGCGGGCAGCCTCACGGTCACGCATTTCCTCGGGAGGTGTCCAGCTTGGCCACTCTGCCTTTCGGGTTACCTTGTGTTCACCCGCCCATTCGAAGCCGGGTCGTCCAACGCCGATGCCATAGCGCCGTGCCTTGCCACCATCCTGCACCAGGTACAGAAAGCGCGCATCGGTATCAATGATGATGGTGCCTGGAGACTGACCGGCGTCATAGGAAACGATCTGGGGTTCGAATGCCGGATCGAATTCCGGCTCGCGCCGGACCTTCTTTTCGGGCTGGGTTGCAGGTGCAGACACACGAACCGGCTTCGGTGTAGCCTGCTCCGCCCTGCGCAGCATCCTCGATCTTTGCGGAGCATCAACTACTGTCGGGCGCGAGACTTCGACCGCATAGCGTCCATCCGCCGTTGGCTTGCGCCGCAATTGCAAGATCCAGGGCGATGCGAGATCGCCGCTGAGTTTTGCCGCGGGTGGCGAGGCATATCGCGATTGCGCTTGCCCGGTTACTGGCAGCGCGGCAAGAAACATGGCTGCGGTGGCAGCTAGAATTCCGGTTTTCATGACGTACACCCTACTTTTCGTCAAACTCATTCGCAGGGCTGATCAGTCATCTGCCCCATGCGTGATGCCTCATCATGCAGGCGAACCTGTTTCGAATGGTGAACAAAACCGAAATGCGTAAAAATGTTCGCATTCATGGTAACCAGCGGCTTTTCAAGGCTGGTTAACAAAGTCCTAACGGCGCTTCGCGTCGCGAAGCAGGTCGGGCAGCAGCGCCTGCACATTTTCCTTCAGCGCGCCATTCTTCAGGCGCGGGTCGTATAGCATGTTGAGGATCAACCGGTCGAAGCGCGTGAACTTGGTGTGGCGGGTGCGATCATTGAACATGGATTCGCGCAGCGAGGGATGTTCGTTGAGCGGGCCAAGGCCTTGGAGGATTTCCTCTGCCTTGCAACGGTCAAACAGCGCTTCGCCTTCATCGGCAACAATCACCGCGTCAGAGCGGCGAATGCCGGAGCGGGAAAACACCGTCCGCACCAGGCAGCGGCCCGGGTGCTTGCGCTGGGATTGCGGTAGATCTTGTCCTTGACCGTCGAAACGTAATCCTTCCGGTCCACGATATAGACGTTGAAATTCGCCTGGCCCGGTGACGATACAATGGTCGTGGAAAGTCCGTGAATCGCGCGGTTCAGCGCCAGGATGAACGCCTTGACCTCGCCAGCCCTGTTCCTGCTGGCCAGATTGTGGATATAAAAGCGCACGGTGCCGTTGAATTTGCGGATATAGTTGGACTGATAGCCAAAGGGAGAATATTCGGCACCGAAAACCGTGAGGTTGAAACCATTTATAACCTCGCTGTCGCTGGCAGCATTCGCAGGTCCGGCCTGCAAATTCAGCAACACCATCATTGCGGCTGAAAGTTTCAACAAATTCCGCATTGTGCATTTCCCACGACATTTGTTGCGGGAGGTACCCACAAGAATTTCAGCATACCGGCTTTACGGGCAGTTTGGAAAGGGGTGCGGCAATGCTTCCGGCAACGCTTGCGCAATGCCTCGAAGAGCCACCATCTTCTGCCCTGTTTCCCCGGAATCAAGCTATCCTGCATTTACTTCAATGAATGGGGGCAAGCGCATGCAGGAAAATGCGGTAAGCGGGTTGTTGCAGGGCGAAGACGGTGCATCGCGTTGCGTGGCATGGCAATCTGCCGGACTACCTTGTCTATCATGACCAGGAGGGCAGGCCAGTCACAGGCGATACCCGTCTGTTCGAGAAAATCTGTCTCGAAGGTTTCCAGTCCGGTCTTTCCTGGCTGACCATCCTGCGCAAGCGCGACAATTTCCGCGGGCATTTCACGGCTTTGACATCGAAAGGTCGCCGCCATGGGTGAGGCGGATATCGAACGGCTCGTACACAATGCCGGCATTATCCGCCATCGCGGGAAGATCAACTCCACCATCAACAATGCCAGACAGGCTATTTCGCTGGCTAACGAAAAAGGTTCGCTGGCGAAATATTTCTGGTCTTTCGAGCCCGATCAGGCGTCACGCCCCGAAAAGGTCACCTGGGAATGGATGCGTGCAAATCCGGTATCACCGGTTTCAACCGCCATTTCGAAAGACCTGAAAAAGCGCGGATGGAGTTTTGTCGGCCCGACAACCATTTACGCCTTCATGCAGGCCATGGGTCTTGTCAACGACCATGTGGACGGCTGCCATTGCCGGGAAAAGGTTGAGGCCGAACGCGAAGCTCTGGTCCGTCCGGCTTGATGGTCTGGCTCAATGCACTGGCGGTGCAGGCCGCTTCATCTGCCTTTGCTCGATGATCTGCCACATCAGATAGGCGATCAGCGAGACCAGCACGATTGTGCCCCCGACTATTGTCCGCGTCGACGGGATTTCATTGAGGAAAACCCAGACCCATATTGGCCCCAGGATCGGTTCGGCCGTGCCAATCAATGCCGCGAGCGCAGAGGGAATGCGCCTGGCGCCAGAAGTGAACAGCGCAAGGCCGAGCGCCAGCGTTGCGCCAAACACAAACAGGATCGGTATCTGCCAGACCTCGACCATCACGCCGCCGACCGTTGCCAGGCTCATGAATATGGAAACGACCCAGGCGATGCCAACTCCGGTAGTCACAGCTGGTGTCATGCGGATATGCGAGTAGCGCCGAGTGATTACCGTGGCGAGCGCAAAGGCAAACGAGATCACCAGCGCCAGACCGTCGCCGATAGGGGAGACCTGACCGTTGAACAGATCCGACACCATCACCGCAACGCCAAAGATCACCGCCCCGATTGCGATCCATGTCGAGGGCCTGAGCGGCTCGCGGAAAACGATGCGCGAAATCAGCGCTGCTATCAGCGACGCCCTGCCTGCATCAGCAGGATATTGGCAACGGTGGTGAATTGCAGCGCGGCAATGAAGCTTGTCGACGCAATGGCAAAGCACATCCCGACAGCCATGCCCGCCGGTCCCATGCCGCGAAACAGGTCGATTGTCCCGCGCCGCCCGTCACGCAGCAGCATGAATGCGAGCAACAGCAGCATCGCACTGCCCGAGCGCCAGAACACCGTGTTCCATGGATTGTCGACATCCGCGAGCCGCGAAATGATGCCGCCCGTGCTCCAACTGACCGCTGAGGCAAAGACGAGCCATGCGCCAAGCGACCCGGTTTCGCCACTGGTGGCAGGCTTGCTGTCGGCGGTTGCTTCGCTCATTTTGTGGCCCTGATCTGCGCCCTGATTGTATCGCCGACTATGATGACTGGCGACCAACGCATACAGACCACCATGCGACTTCACAATGTCGCAAATGCAGGATTGCCGGCCTACTTGCCGTTTTTCTCCAGCTAGCGTTTCATGAAGGCGATTTCGCTGTCCTGCGCCGCGATGATTTCCTCCGCGAGCTTTCGCAATTCGGGATCGCTGCCATATTGCAGCACGATCCTGGCCATTTCGATGGCCCCTTGATGGTGTGGGATCATGCCACGCACAAAATCCCGGTCAGCATTTCCGCTGAATTCAATATCCATCCCGGTATGCATGTCGGCATTGGCTTTCGCAAAGGCGACACTTGACGGGCTCTGGTCACCTTTTGGCTGGCTCATGTCCATGCTGGAATGGTCCATCTTGCTGTGGTCATTTGTGGCGTTTTCAGCCACTGGTGGCGCCTTGAGTGTGCCGGGCTCGTCGCTGCAGGCTGCCAACGGAGCCATCAACAAGCTGGCCAATACGAGGGGGCAAGCACGCGGAAAGAGGCCGACGTGGCGGAAGTCATCGAGTTCTCCATTTGATGCGGTTGTTTGTTGCAAGAATAATGATTGCTACCGTTGGAGCCATCGCGGCGGATTTGTGGTCATGGCGAAGCTTGCCGCAATGTTTTGCATCCGCTAGAAAGTGCGCGCGCGAATGTGATCAACAACGCGCTGGAAAAAGGAACTTAGCCGTCATGTCCGACAAGAAAAAGAAATCGCCGCGCCCCGTGCCCGCCTGCCGCGCGGCTTTGTGGATCGCTCGCCTTCGGACATTCGCGCCACCGACGAAATGATTGCGAAAATCCGCGCCGTCTATAAGCTGTACGGCTTCGACGCGGTAGAGACCCCGATGTTCGAATATACCGATGCGCTTGGAAAGTTCCTGCCCGACAGTGACCGCCCGAATGAGGGCGTGTTCTCGCTCACCGATGATGACGACCAGTGGATGAGCCTGCGCTATGACCTGACTGCGCCGCTCGCCCGTCATGTCGCGGAAAACTTCAACGACATCAATCTGCCTTACCGCACCTGGCGCGCTGGTTGGGTGTTCCGCAATGAAAAGCCTGGTCCGGGCAGGTTCGCCCAGTTCATGCAGCTGGATGCCGATACGGTTGGCGCGCCGGGCGTTCAGGCGGACGCTGAAATGTGCATGATGATGGCCGACGCCATGGAAGCGCTTGGCATCAAGCGTGGCGACTATGTGGTTCGCGTCAACAACCGCAAGGTGCTCGACGGGGTGATGGAGGCAATCGGTGTTACCGACGAGGGCCAGAAACTTTCAGTCCTGCGCGCCATCGACAAGCTCGACAAGTTCGGCGTCGAAGGCGTGCGCCTGCTGCTCGGCGAAGGCCGCAAGGATGAAAGCGGCGACTTCACCAAGGGCGCTGGTTTGGATGAGGGGCAGATTGAAAGCATTATTTCTTACGTAGGTGGCCGCAAGTTTGACAATGATGGTCAGCGTGAACTGGATTCCATTGGCGTGCTGGTCAACGCTGCCGGCTACGGCGCCGATCGCATCAAGATCGACCCCTCCGTCGTCCGTGGCCTCGAATATTACACCGGCACCGTTTTCGAATGTGAACTCCTGTTCGAAGTGCCAAACGAAAAGGGCGAGATTGTCCGCTTCGGTTCGGTTGCCGGTGGCGGGCGCTATGATGGCCTTGTCAAGCGCTTCACCGGGCAGGATGTTCCCGCGACCGGCTTTTCCATTGGTGTCTCGCGCCTGATGACAGCGCTGAAGAACCTCGACAAGCTCGACGGCTCTGCCGTTGCCGCGCCCGTTCTTGTCACCGTCATGGACCGCGATACTGAAGCGCTCGGCAAGTACCAGCAACTGACACAGGCGCTGCGCAATGCCGGCATTCGCGCCGAGATGTATCAGGGCAATCCGAAGATTTCAATCAGCTGAAATATGCCGACCGCCGCGGCTGCCCGATTGCCATCATTCAGGGCTCGGACGAGCGCGCCAGCGGCAAATTGGATCAAGGACCTGATCGAGGGCAAGAAGCAGGCAGCAGCAATTGCCTCCAACGAGGAATGGCGCGAAACCCGCCCCGGTCAGTTTGAAATCGCCGAGGCCGACCTTGTCGCCGAAGTCCGCAAATTGCTGGCCGCACAGGCCGAAGGCTAGCAGTTCTTTGGAGCAGGATGGAAACTGAACAAACTGGAATCGTGATTTGAAATCTGATCCCTGCTTTCCTCTTTGCAGAGCGTGGTTGCGAATTGCCGCAGATTGGTCTGCTGCAACCTGCTGATCCGTTTCTGGATACGGCGGGCGAGGATTTGCGCCGCCGCATCTTCATCACCGCGGACCAGACCGGGGCCAATCTTTGCCTGCGCCCGGAATTCACCATTCCTGTCTGCCTGCACCATCTGGAGAGCGGCAGGCAGGTTTCCCGCTACGGCTATGCCGGCACGCGTTTTCGCCAGCGCCAGGACGAACCTCACGAGTTCCGCCAGGCTGGCATTGAAGACCTCGGCAATGACAACCGCATCGTCGCTGATATTGCCGCCATCTCCGACTGCCTCGACGCCATGGCTGAAACCGGCTTGTCCGGCCTCACTCTGGTGCTTGGGGATCAGTCGGTTTTCGAAGCCATGCTCAAGGGACTGAACCTGCCGCTTGCATGGCAAAAGCGCCTTGGCCGCGCCTTTGGCGACACCGCCCGGTTGAAGGCGGATGTCGCAAGACTTGCAGGCGAGGGGGTTGGCGAGACCTCAAACCTTCCAGCCGAGCTTGAAGCAGCGGTTCTCGCAGGCAACGCCATGGAAGTCGGGCAATGGGTTGCGGATCGCATGCGGCGTTTCCGGCATTTCCGTTTCCGCAGGCCGCAGCCCCGATGAGATCGCGCGTCGCGTAAGGCCGGCTTTCGGCTGCCCGCCTTGATGATGCGCATCGCGCCGCACTCGAAACCTTCCTGGCGATTGACTGCCCAATGGCGAAGCGCCAGCCGGTTGCGCGAACTGGCGGGCACGCATGATCTTGAGCTTGGTGCCAGCATCACGACGTTGGCAAGCCGGGTGGAGGGTCTGGCCCCGTTCGCCCACAAGGTCGGCGCAATCCGCCACTGCGCCAGCTGGCCGCCGACTCGATTATTACACCGGCCTGGTGTTCGAGGTTCTGGCACCCGATGCAGCAAAGCCGCTTGCCGGTGGCGGGCGCTATGATCGTCTGCTCAGCCTGCTGGGTTCAGCGCGTGAGGTACCCGCGGTCGGCTTTTCGATCTGGCTCGACCGTGTCGCAAACGCATTGGCGAGGGCTGATAGGTATCACCGTTGCCATTCCATCCAAGGACGCCTCAAGGAACGCTCGCTTGAGATCTTTGCCGAGGCGGGCCTGCCGGTTTCCTTGCCCGAGGACGCGCGCAGCTATTTCGGCTCGCTGCCTGCCTTGCCCGGCGTCGAGATCGCATTCCTTTCGGCTTCGGAAATCGCCCGTGAACTGATTGCTGGCAATGTCCATCTCGGCATTACCGGCGAGGATCTCGCGCGCGAGGCGATAGCCGATGCCGACGCTGTGCTGGAGTTTCCGTTGCCATTGCAGTTCGGCCATGCCGATGTTGTGGTCGCCATCCCCGACGCCTGGATTGATGTCGACACCATGTCCGACCTCGACGATGTCGCCGCCGAGTTCCGCCAGCGCCATGGCCGCCGTCTGCGCATCGCCACCAAATACTGGCAGTTGACGCAGAATTTCTTCGCCGGTCACGGCATCGCTGTCTATCGCATCGTTGAGAGCCTCGGCGCCACCGAAGGCGCTCCCGCTGCAGGCACGGCGGATGTGATCGTTGACATCACCTCGTCGGGTTCGACGCTACGCGCCAACAACCTCAAGGTACCCGGCGATGGCGTTATCCTGCGTTCGCAGGCCAATCTGATCCGCTCCAGAACGGCATCGGCCGACACTGCGGGCGAGGCCGCGATTGCCTCGATTATCGGGCGCATATCAGCATCGCTGAAATGAAAACGCCGCCCCCGATATTGTCATCGGGAGCGGCGCAGTTCGCGTCATCAATCCGAAGCGTCAGCTGCGACGGCTGTCCACCGAAAGGCTGCCTGCACCTGCCACGGCGAGGGCAAGGAAACCGCCGGCAATCGCGAGATTCTTCAGGAACATCGTGAACTGAATCTGGTCGGCTGGCTGGAAGTGGAACACGAAGCCGGTGAACACGCAGAATGCCGCCAGAAGGTAGAACGTTGCGGGGTCTGGAAACCGACGAGGATAGCAATGCCTGCCACCAGTTCGAAAGATTGCGGCAAGCCAGGCGAGCAATGTCGCAGCCGGAAGCCTGACAGAGGCAATGTAACCAGCTGTGCCTTCAATGCCGCCGAACTTCATGGCGCCGGCAAGAATGAAAATGATGGCGAGCAGGATGCGCGCCGCAAGCAGAATATGGGTGTTGGACATGGTATCTCCCCTTGGTCCCGTTACACTGGACCACTCATATAGGGAATAACCCGCCCGGCGCAGCCAGGGGCATGCAGACAGATTGTTCACGAATTGTGACCCTGCCGAATTCAATTGGGCATGTCAGTGCATGGGATCAATCCGGTTGCCATTGCGGTGATCGAAGAAATGCAGTGCCTCTTTCTCCGGAATGACCGCAAAGACTTCGCCGACTTCTTCGCTGGACGCAACCATGGCCAGCAATTTCTGGCCATTGATCTCGCCATGGATCAGGCGTTCGGCACCGAGTTCCTCGACATGCTGAACTTTCATGGACAGGGATTGGGCTCCTGACCTGGCCTTGGTTTTGCCAGTAGCAGGTGTGCGGCGCAATTCATGCGCACGAATGCCCAGTGTCACCGGACCATCCGGCACGCCCTGTGCGTCGAAAGCCGTACCGCCAATCATCACCTTGCCGCCATCGCATTGGCAGTCCATCAGGTTCATCGCTGGCGAACCGACAAATCCCGCGACAAAGACAGTTTGCGGTTTGCGGAAGATTTCGAGCGGTGTTCCCGTCTGTTCAATCTTCCCGCCATTGATCACCACAAGCCGGTCACCAAGTGTCATGGCTTCCAGCTGGTCATGCGTTACATAGACCGATGTCGTGCCAGCCGTCTTTGCAACTGCTTGATCTCGGCCGCATCTCGACACGCAGCTTGGCGTCGAGGTTTGACGGCGTTCTCAAACAGGAATGCGGCCGGCTCGCGTACGATTGCACGCCCATCGCCACGCGCTGACGCTGGCCGCCCGACAGTTGGCGCGGCCTGCGCTCAAACGGTGCTCCAGTTGCAGGATTGCGGCGGTTTCATTGACCCGGCGATTGATTTCCTCGCGTTTGACGCCACGGTTTTCAAGCCGTAGGACAAATGTTCTGGCGTACGCTCATATGCGGATAAAGCGCGTAGTTCTGGAACACCATGGCAATGTCGCGGTCTGCCGGTTCGACCCGGTTGACCACGCGCCCACCAATCCTGATGGTTCCTTCACGTAATGGTTTCGAGCCCTGCTATCATGCGCGCAGCGTTGACTTGCCACAGCCGGAAGGCCCGACAAGCACAGTGAATTCGCCATCGGCCACCAGCAGGCTGACATTGCTGACTGCCGTCATGCCGCCAGGATAGGTCTTGGATACGCCCTCGAGATCGATGGCTGCCATGATGCTATTTCTCCGTCTCGGTAAGACCCTTGATGAACAGCCGCTGCATGAACACGACGACCAGCACCGGCGGCAGTGCTGCCATGACAACGGCTGCCATGACGAGGTGCCATTGCGGCTCGGCATCGGAGACCGCCGCCATGCGCTTGATGCCCATGACAACCGTGTAGAACTCCAGCCGGGTGATGCGAGCAGCAGCCAGATATACTGGTTCCAGCCATAGATGAAGAGGATGACGAACAGCGCTGCGATATTGGTACGGCTCAGCGGCAGCAGATGTCGCGGAAGAACCGTAGCGGCCCTGCGCCATCGACACGCGCTGCCTCCATCAACTCCTCCGGCACCGTCAGGAAGAACTGCCTGAACAGGAAGGTGGCGGTTGCCGAAGCAATCAGCGGAATCGACAATCCCGCATAACTGTTGAGCATGCCGAGATCTGCCACTACCTTGAACGTCGGAATAATGCGCACTTCCACCGGCAGCATCAGCGTCACGAAAATGATCCAGAACGCCACCATCCGGAACGGAAACCGGAAATACACAATCGCATAGGCTGAAAGCACCGAGATCACGATTTTGCCGATGGCGATTGTCAGCGCCATCACCATCGAGTTCCACAGCATCAGCCCAAGGGGCGGTGCGCCCGAGGTGAAATCCGGAATTGAACATGATTGAATAGTTTTCAACCATGTTCAGGCGGCTGATACCGGAATGATCGAGGAGGAAAAGTCGGTCTGTCCATGGGTTGAGGCAATGAACGCCAGATAGAGCGGAAATGCTACCACCAGCACGCCTGCGATGAGCACCGCATGCGCCAGAAAATCAAGAAAGGGTCTGTTCTCGACCATCACCGCCTCAATAATGTACGCGCCGCTCGATGAAGCGGAACTGGATGAAGGTCAAAAGGATTACGATTGCCATCAGCACCACGGATTGGGCGGCGGACGATCCAGGTTCAGGCCGATGAAACCGTCGACAAACACCTTGTAGACAAGGATGTTCGTGCCTGTGCCGGGCCGCCTGCTGTGGTCGCGTCTATGATCGCAAAGAGTGTCGAACATCGCATAGACAATGTTGACGACAAGCAGGAAGAACGTTGTCGGCGAAAGCAGTGGCAGCGAAATCGTGAAGAACCGCTTGAGAGGACCAGCGCCGTCAATCGCTGCGGCTTCCATCATCGAGCGTGGAATGGATTGCAGCCCGGCAAGAAGAGCAGGAAATTGTAGGAAACCTGCTTCCAGCTTGCTGCAACCACCACGAGGATCATCGCGTGATCAGGGTTGACGGTGTGGTTCCAGTCAATCCCGGCAAAAGACAGCATATAGGGCAGGATGCCTATGGTCAGGTTGAACAGGAACCACCACAGCACGCCGGCAATTGCAGGTGCAACTGCATAGGGCCAGACCATCAGCGTGGTATAGAGGCTCGAGGCGCGAACCAGCCGGTCAACAGCAGCAGCAAGCAAAAGCGCGAGACCGATCGACAATGCAGTGGTCGCCAGTGCAAAGATAAACGTCACCTGCAGCCAATTGAGATAGAACGGATCGTCAAACAGCTTGCGGTAATTGGTGAACCAGACAAACGTCGATTATTGATCCAGAGCGTCTTCGCGCAGGAATGATTGCCATATCGCCTGGCTTGCCGGCCAGATGAAAAAGACCAGTGTGATCGCCAGTTGTGGCGTCAACAGCAGGTAGGGCAGTACTCTGTTCGGGAAGGTGGTTCGCTTGGTGGACATGACAGCCTTGTCGGTCGAAAGAAGGGACCTGCCACGAATGGCAGGCCCCCGGTTTGAGTCATGAATCAGTTGGATGCCTTGTTGGCTGCTTCAAATTCGCGAAGCAGTGCGTTGCCACGGGCAACGACGCTGTCCACGATCCTGTGCTGTCTTCTTGCCCGAAGCTGTTCGAATTCCTCGTCGATGTTGTGCGGATCTGGACATAATTGCCAAAGCGCAGACCCTCGGAATTCGGCGTTGGAGCATTCAGCGTGATCTGCTTGATCACGCAACATCGGTGCCGGGTTCTTTTCATAATAGCCCTGCGTCTGGCCGAGTTCGTAAGCTGCCTGCGTGATTGGCAATAGCCGGTGAACGATGCCAGTCAGCCTGGACTTCAGCCGACGACAGATAGGTGAAGAACGCGCCAACGGCCTTGTATTCATCAGCCGGACGGCCCTGCAGGGTCCACAATGTTGCGCCACCGATGATGGAGTTCTGCGGTGCGCCCTGAACGTCGCTGTAGTATGGCAGCATGCCGAAACCGACTTCAAAGTCCTTGGCATTGGCAACCACACCGGCGCGCGAGGCGGACGAGTTCATGTAGATCGCGCATTCCTGCGAGTAGAATTTTGGCGGGGCATCGCTGCCGCCAACCGGACCACCATACTGGAAAATACCGGCGTCCTGCCACTTCTTCATGTTGTCCCAGTGCTTGAACTGAACCGGACCGTTCACAGTCAGTTCGCTGTCAATGCCGCCAAAGCCGTTTTCCTTGGTGCCGATCTGCAAGTTGTGCCAGGCCGAGAAGTTCTCGAGCTGTACCCATGACACCCAACCAGTGGTGAAGCCGCATTTGGCTGCGCCCGTTTCCATGATCTTCTTGGAGAAGGCTTCAACTTCTTCCCATGTCTTTGGTGGCTGGTTCTTGTCGAGACCTGCCTTTTCGAACACGTTCTTGTTGTAATACAGGATCGGTGTTGACGAGTTGAACGGCATGGAAAGCATGTTGCCGTCGGTGTCGGTATAGTAGCCGACAACCGCTGGCAGGAATGCCTTCTGGTCGAATGGCTGGTTGGTATCTGCCATCAGCTTGTAG
>JAWKWN010000007.1:0-81823 GCA_041397505.1 Nitratireductor sp. | reverse complement strand
GCACTGCAATGAGTTCTTCCTTGATGATCGTCATCACTCGCAGGCGCGACGCCAGGATTTCCAGGTAATCCCGGATTTCAGCACCCAGCTTGTGCAATTCATCGGAAATCTCGTCGCGGCCAAGCGCAGTTAGCCGTTGCAGGCGCAGGTCAAGAATGGCGCGCGCCTGTTCCTCGGACAGATAATAAGTGTTGTCGTCGTTGAGCTTGTGCTTGGGATCATCGATCAGTTCCACCAGCGGCGCTACATCCTTGGCTTCCCAACGCCGCGACATCAACTGCTCTCGCGCAGTCGCCGGATCGGGAGCCTGGCGGATCAGCTTGATCACTTCGTCGATATTGGCAACCGCAATCGCCAGACCCACCAACACATGCGCCCGTATGCGCGCCTTGTTGAGCAGGAATTTCGTGCGCCGCGTCACCACTTCCTCGCGGAACGAGATGAAGGCGCGCAACAGGTCCTGCAGATTGAGCTGCTCCGGCTTGCCACCATTGAGCGCCACCATGTTGCAGCCGAAGGATGATTGCAGTGGTGTGTAACGATAGAGCTGGTTGAGCACGACATCGCCAACCGCATCGCGCTTGATCTCGATGACGACGCGATATCCGTCACGGTCGGATTCGTCGCGAATATCGGCAATCCCCTCGATCCGCTTGTCGCGGACCAGTTCGGCAATCTTCTCGATCATCGACGCCTTGTTCACCTGATAGGGAACTTCGCTGACAATGATCGCCTCGCGGTCACGCACCTGTTCGAAATGCACCTTGCCGCGCATCAGCACCGAACCGCGCCCGGTTTCATAGGCGGAACGGATGCCCGAACGCCCCAGGATGATGCCACCGGTCGGGAAATCAGGCCCTGGAATGATCTGCATCAGTTCCGTCAAGGGCAGCGACGGGTTTTCAATCATCGCAATCGTGCCGTCGATCACCTCGCCCAGATTGTGCGGCGGTATATTGGTCGCCATGCCAACGGCAATGCCGCCTGCGCCATTGACCAGCAGATTCGGAAATCGTGCAGGTAGAACGGTCGGCTCGCGCTCGGAATTGTCATAGTTGTCCTGGAAATTGACCGTGTCCTTGTCAATGTCGGACAGCAACTCATGCGCAGGCTTGGCGAGGCGGGATTCCGTATAGCGCATCGCCGCGGGCGGGTCGCCATCGATCGAACCAAAATTGCCTTGGCCATCAATCAGCGGCACCCGAAGCGAAAAGTCCTGCGCCATGCGCACCAGAGCGTCATAAACCGCGCTGTCGCCATGCGGGTGATATTTACCGATAACATCACCCACGATACGTGCGGACTTGCGGTAGGGCTTGTTCCAGTCGAAGCCGTTTTCATGCATCGAATACAGGATGCGCCGATGCACAGGCTTCAAGCCGTCGCGCGCATCCGGCAGCGCCCGGCTCACGATCACGCTCATCGCATAATCGAGATAGGAACGGCTCATTTCCTCGATTATGGAAATGGGCTGGGTATTGGATGGCAGCCCGGGCTTTCCGCCGCCGGGCTGGCCTGGGTTATTGGTCTGGTCAGACAAGAATCAGTTCTTTCGGAAGGTTTTGACGTTAAGCCGCAATCCTATCCGATTCTGCCTTCCGAGCCAAATTTACCTTCCGCAAAACGCACCTAATTCACGTTTATTTTCAACAGGTTGAAATGCCACTCAACAGACATGTGGGAAAACCTGCCAACAATCGGAACCAATCACCGATCAATCGCGAATCCGGCCGAGTATCGCCGTTGCGTCATCGCTGCGTTTGAAGCGTGCAAAGCGCTTGCCATCAGGATCAAGGACATGTTCGACCGCGCGCAATTCCTCCATCAGCACCGCCAGTCCACGCCCGGTTGCAGCGTCAACCAACCCCTTTGGCGTATGGCAGCCATAGGCTTCCGACAACGCAGAAAAGCCGTCACTCATCAGCAGGAAAACATCACCCGGCTCTACTGCCACCTGCATGGTTTTCACATGCTCTGCCGCTTCTTCGGACTAATCCCAAGGTCCAAACGCCGCTTTTGGGCGTGTTCGACAAGCTCCGACCTGACGCAATCTTTCCAGTGCCTCGCCTGAATGCACAATGCTTTCGCTTCCAAGCCCGCCAGCGGCATCCAGCAGATGGCGGGCAGCGCTCGTTTCGCCAGACTGCGATGCGGAAGCGCGCTGTGCCTGACAATTTCTTCCTGCCCTGCAGGAAAACATAGGCAACACAGTCACCCAGACCGCCGACTTCCAGCCGGTCGCCGCAAAGGCGCACCATCTCGAAGCCGCATGTCGGCCATAAAGGCAGGCAATTTCGAAATATCGACACGCTTTGCAACTTCGCGACAAGCAGCAAGATTTACCGCTCGAACGATTTCCGGAAGATCGGGCCGTCGGGCGTCTGCCAGCATGGGTGCCGCAAACCGCGACAGCCAGGCTGCATCACTTTCCGCCTCGTCAAAAATTGGCTGATCACCCAGGCCCGTGGCGCCATCAAGCACTGCTGCCATGTGGTCATTGAAGCACAAAGCGTCGTCAGCTCGCCTTGTTCGATGGCCCGGATCGCTAATGTGGTCCAGAATTTCCAGCTTCAGGCTTTGCGGTTTTTTCACCCATCACCGCCATTCATTGGCAGGAGTCGTTTCAATTGCCAACATATGATGCCCTGCTGAACGCTTTTGTGACGCTGCTCGTCACGCTTGACCCGCCAGGGCTTGCGCCGATCTTGGCATTGACCGTCGGCATGACCTCGCCAGCAACGGCTTGCAACTGCCACCCGCGCTGTTCGATCGGGATCGCCGTACTTCTGGCATTCCTCCTCACCGGCGTCAGCGTGCTTTCCACGCTTGGCATCACCATCCACGCCTTCCGCGTCGCAGGCGGTTTGCTGCTCTTTTTATATTGCCTTCGAGATGATTTTCGAAAAGCGCCACGAGCGCCACGAGAAAACCACCGAACGCGCCATAACCCGCGATCACATTGCCAATATCGCAGCTTTTCCCGTTGGCTGTGCCACTCATCGCGGGTCCGGTACTTCAGCGACCATCCTGCTTTCCACCCAGCTTGGTCAGGACTGACCGGCAAACTGGTTCTGCAGGCATTCTTTGTGCGGTCATGCTGCTGGTGCTTGGCGCATTTGTTCTCGCAGACTGAATTGATCGCTATCTGGGCGTGACGGGCCGAACCATATTGACCAGTTCCTGGGCCTGCTGCTGGCCGCGGTCAGTAATTTGTCGCCGATGGCGTAAAGGTCTCTGTTCCTGGCTGGCTAGGGCCCCGAAAGGGCGCTGACCAGCAGATCTGTGACCAATTTTGCATTGTGATGCTATTACCTTGGTCTGACTTGTCTAAAATAATCAAATGCGATAGCTATTTCGCACTTGCACTGCGTCTGTTGCGTTGCACCATCCGCCGCCTCCAGGCCGGATCCCGAGATGCAGAATTTCAAGAAACTCGATGCGGCTTTTTGCTTTTTCAGGCATTGGGTCAGCCAATGATTGCGAAGGGATACGGGATATGACGGATAAAACAGCCAAATTGACAATTGGAAATGAAAGTTGGGATTTCCTGTCCGCTCTGGCATTGGGACCGGATATTGTTGATATATCATCACTTTACAGCCAGACCGACCATTTTACCTTCGACCCCGGATTTACCTCCACCGCAGCTTGCGAATCCGACATCACCTTCATTGATGGCGACAAGGGCATTCTGCTGCATCGCGGTTACCCGATCGAGTTAAACTGGCCGAACATGGCGACTTCCTCGAAACCTGCTACCCGCTGCTATATGGCGAATTGCCTTAACCAGGCCGAGCTGACGATTTCCACCACCGCGTCACGCATCACACCATGGTGCACGAGCAGATGCAGTTCGTTCCGCGGCTTTCGTCGCGACGCCCATCCAATGGCCGTCAAGTGCGGCGTTGTTGGTGCGCTTTCCGCATTCTATCACGACTCGACCGACATATCGGACCCGCATCAGCGCATGGTCGCCAGCCTGCGCAATGGATCGCGAAAATGCCGACCATTGCCGCCATGGCCTATAAATACTCGGTCGGCCAGCCTTTCTGTTTATCCCAAGAATGATCTCGATTATGCCTCGAACTTCCTGCGCATGTGCTTTGTTGTTCCGTGCGAGGAATATGAAGTAAACCCGATTCGGCTCGCGCCATGGACCGCATTTTCATCCTTCATGCCGATCACGAGCAGAACGCCTCAACCTCGACGGTTCGTCTGGCAGGTTCATCTGGAGCAAACCCGTTCGCCTGCATCGCGGCTGGCATTGCCTGCTTGTGGGGTCCTGCCCATGGTGGTGCCAATGAGGCGGCACTCAACATGCTCGCGGAAATCGGCACGGTTGGACTGATCCTGAATATATTCACCCGCGCTGTAAGGACAAGAACGATCCGTTCCGGCCGATGGGCTTCGGCCATCGCGTCTACAAGAATTACGATCCGCGCGCACGTATCATGCAGAAGACCACGCATGAAGTTCTGGGCGCCCTTGCAGATAAAGGATGATCCATTGCTCAGTCGCGATGGAACTGGAAAAGATCGCACTCAACGATCCGTATTTTGTCGAGAAGAAGCTCTATCCGAATATCGACTTCTATTCCGGCATCACGTTGAAGGCTCTCGGTTTCCCAACCACCATGTTCACCGTGCTCTTCGCACTTGCCCGCACGGTCGGCTGGATTGCGCAGTGGAAAGAGATGATCGAGGACCCCAAGCAGCGTATTGGCCGTCCGCGCCAGCTCTATACAGGCCCCAGGCAGCGCGACTATGTGGATATTGCGAAACGGTAGGCAGTGGCCCAATCGAAATGAGACCGCCGGCTAATAGAGCCGGCGGTTTTTTGTTGCGATGATCAATTCAAGGAAACCGTGTCGGAGCTGACCTGCTATCGTCCGCTGACTTCCAGGATTGTCCTTGCGGCGATCTCCTCGGCAGGTTCGCTGCGCCCGAGAATTTCCGCGACCCGGTCATAGCCTTCCAGTTGCGCCCTGCGCTCCGGCCCGTCCCGCAAAAGCGCTTCCAGCGCCCGCGCCAGCCAGCCCGGCCGCACCATGTCGCCAACCCTTTCAGGCACGATCGCTTCATCAGCAATCAGATTGGGCAAGGCTGCCGTCCATCCGTAAATCAGGAAGCGAACCATGTGCATCAGCCGGTCGAGGCGATAGATGGAAATGACCGGTATGCGAAAAATCGCCAATTCCAGCAAGACCGTACCCGATGTCGCAAGTGCAGCATCCGCGCGCATGAATGCCTCGATCTTGGCATCTTCACCACTGACAATTTCCGGCTTTACCCGCCATTGCGCGATTTCTGCCCGGATATCGGCTTCGAGATGGGGAACGGCTGGCAGTACCGCTTCGAACCGCACGCCCCTGTCCGCCAGCAATTCCAGCGTATTGCGGAAATCCGGCAAGAGCAGCCGCAATTCGGTGCGCCGCGAGCCTGGCAGCAGCAATAACCGCCTCTCCTTCGACACCGTATCATGGCGAGGTATCGCCACCGCCTCGAAACGGCTCACCATCGGATGGCCGATATATGTCGCCGGTGGGCCACCAAGGTCCGCGAGCACCCTGGGTTCAAACGGCAACAAGGCCAGGACATGATCGATATATGCGCGCATCTTTTTCGCGCGGCCCGGACGCCATGCCCAAACGCTGGGACAAACGACCTTGATGATCTTCGCATCCGGTACGCGATCCCTGACCCGTTTTGCGACGCGATGGGTGAAATCGGGGCTATCCACCAGAACCACGATATCCGGTTTGACGCGCGCAATATCATCGGCAGTTTGTCCAATGCGCTTCAGGATCTGCGGTAGCCGGGCAACGACGGCGGAGATCCCCATCACGGAAATCGTTGAAACATCAAAAAGGCTTGAAAGTCCGAGCGCCTGCATTCGATGGCCGCCAAGACCATGAAATCGCACCGAGGGAACCCTTCTCGCCAGCGCTTCCATGATCCTGGCACCCAGAGCATCTCCCGATTCCTCACCGAGAACGAAATAGACGCTCAGATCTTGCCGGGCGTCAGCCATTGCCGTTTGCCTTGCCCAGATCGCTGGCGGACGCGCCGAAAATGAAGATCCCCGATTTTCGTGCCAGATCGAGCGTTGCTTCCTTTTCCAGGATGATCGAATGGCCTGCCTCGATGGCAATACCTCTCAAGCCGGCGCGCAACACACCCTCCACGGTCCTGGGGCCAATGGCTGGCAGATCAGCGCGAATATCCTGACCGGGCTTCATGGTCTTGACCAATACGCCATGTTTTCCTTCCAACCGGCATCCTGCCTATTTCGCATCCAGTTAATGCGGGACAGCATCTCATCGGTTCCCTCAACCCCCTCGATCGCGATCACCCTGCCCGCTTCAGCAATTGCAGCGGCCAATGTCGAACTGGCCGACCGCCTTGCAGACTTCGAAACCGAGCCGGATGTTCTCCATTTGCCGGGAAGCCGGGCGCTTGCCCGCAATGGCACCGGCACCAGCCAGCAAACCGGGCGCAATCTGATGCGCGCCAACAATCGAGATGCCATGTCCCTCGAACAGTTTCATCAGGCCTGACAGAACAGTATTGTCGCCACCGACCATGACCGGGAATCTTGGGAAGTGCCTTGATGGCGCCCCAGTCGAGCTTGAGCTCCATCATTTCCGGGCGCTTGTGGATGCCACCTGCAAAAACAACTTCGCGGATGCCCAACTCTGCCCAGGCGATCAGCAAATGGCCGAATTGGCCCCATGAAAGGTTTCCCGCAGAGTGGCCGGCAATAGCCGGCTCCGCCTCGCCCTTTATCCGAAAGATACGGAGAACGCCCGGCTGCCAATGCACCATTCAGGATTTCACCCGGCAAGCCCCCATAGCCGCAGATCCAGGGGCAGATCATGCACGGCCCGCTCGCGGGATGTTGCGCCAGGCCTTCCATCGTCAGCCTTCGCGGCCATTCCGCGGAGTGCAGAATGCCCTGTCACCGCCCTTGAGGATGAAATCGCGGATCATGGCAACGACCGGGTCGGCAGCAAGCTCCGTATCAAGTCCGCCAACCAGTTCCTGCAGCGGCTTCTCTCCGGAAAACATTTCCTTGAACGCGCGGCGGGTGTTGTGAATGCTTTCGCGCGAGATCCCCGCGCGCTTCATGCCGATCAGGTTCAGTCCACCAAGATAGGCCCGGTTGCCGAGCGCCATTCCGAACGGGATGACGTCGTTTTCGACCCCGGCCAGGCCGCCGACAAATGCATTATTGCCGATCCGGCAGAACTGGTGGATTCCCGCACCACCGCCAATGATCACATGGTCGCCAACCTTGCAGTGTCCCGCAAGCATGACATTGTTGGAAAACACCACGCCGTTGCCGAGGACGCAATCATGACCAACATGCGAACTGGTCAGGAACACGCAGCGGTCACCGACGATTGTTACACCTTCGTCGCCCGCTGTTCCCGGGTTCATCGTCACATTCTCGCGGATCATGCAATCCGCGCCAATGCGCAGCGAATTTTCCTCACCACGATATTTGAGGTCCTGCGGCTCATGCCCGATCGAGGCAAAAGGCCATATGCGGGTGCGCGGCCCGATACTCGTATTGCCGGCAAGGCTGACATGGGAAATGAGCTCGACCCCATCTCCCAGCACAACTCGCGGACCGACATGACAAAAGGGGCCAATGCGAACGCCTTCGCCCAACTGCGCCCCGTCTTCCACGATTGACGACGGGTGAATGCTGCTTGTCATCAGGAATCTTCCTCAGGAATTACCATCATCGCGCTGATCGTGGCTTCCGCTACCTTGTGCTCATCCACGAAGGCATTACAGGCGAATTTGAAAATGCTTCCACGTTGCTTGAGCTTTTCAACCTTCAAATGGAGCACGTCACCGGGAACCACCGGCTTGCGGAATTTCGCACCATCTATGGTCATGAAATAGACCAGCTTGCGAACGCCATCGCGGTGTTTGTGGGCCACGATCGCCCCGCAAGTCTGTGCCATGGCTTCAACGATCAACACACCCGGCATGATCGGCTCGCCAGGGAAATGACCGGTGAAATGCGGTTCGTTGAAGGTGACATTCTTGATGCCGGTGGCGGACACATCGTCCTGTATGTCGACAATCCTGTCGATCAGCAAAAATGGATATCGGTGTGGCAGAAGCTTGAAAAGCTCCGTGACTTCAAGGCGCCCCAGCGCTGTCGTATCACTCATTCTTCTCTCTTGCCCCCTGCCTTCGAATTCTCGACCATGTCCTTGAGCATCATGTTCATCTTGACCCAGTCCCGCACGGGCTGTGCAGGATATCCGATGACTTTAGATCCGGGTGCAAGGTTCATGTTCACACCGGAACCACCACCACGATCTGCGCGGCGCGTCACCAGCACTTGATATGGCCAACAACGCCGGTTTGACCCGCGACCACAACATAGTCTCAAGCGTCGCACTACCGGCAACACCGGCAAGGCCGACAATCACGCAATGGCGACCAATCACCACGTTATGGCCGATCTGCACAAGATTGTCGATCTTGGTTCCCTCCCGATAACGGTGTCACGATTGGACCCACGATCAATGGTCGAATTGGCTCCGATTTCGACGCGATCCTGAATAGTACACGCCCGATCTGCGCAATCTTCTGGTGACCGCCGGGCCCCATCGCAAAGCCAGATCCGTCCTGGCCAATGCGCACACCTGGATGAATGATCACATTGTCGCCGACAAAGGCATGGGTGACTGAAGCGTTGATCCCGATCGTGCATCCACGCCCGATCTGTACATTTTCACCAATCACTGCATTGGCAAGAACCCGGCTGCCCCGGCCGATGGCAGCACCCTTGCCGATCACGGCACCGGCTTCGACAATCACATTGTCTTCCAGCAAGACGCCATCGCAAATATGCGCCTTGGGGGATATCCCGGTCTCGCCGGTAACCGGCTGGGGAACAGCTGCTGATGGATACAGCATTTCAAGCGCTGTGGCATAGGCCTTGTAGGGCTGGTCATTGACCAGAACCTGAACATGTGACGGCAGTCTGTCTGCATATTTCGGGCTGCAAAACACAGCCGAAGCCTGCGTGGTTTCGACATGCTTTACATATTTCGGATTGTCGATGAACGATATTGCCCCGATCGGAGCCGATTCGATTGGGCCGGCGGTTTCGATGACCACGTCATCCGAACTGCCCTCGCGCAATACCGACCTGGTACGCAACGCGATCTCGGACAATCGCCTTGGATGCACAGTGAAAAAACCTGGCTGGGTCATGATTTCCGCCTGACTTCGTTGCCTATTTGCAGCTTGTTCATCCTAGAGTGTTTCGTCTTTCCATGGAAACGGGATAACGCGGCTTTCCAAATCAAAATGGCTTCGCATCCAGGAATTTTCAGCTCAACCACAAGCCAAATGACGTTTGACAAAAAAACAGGGAGCCGATTGGCCCCAGTTTCATTTCCGGACCTTTCAGGTCGAAATTGGTGCTGATGCCGAAATTGAATTCGCGGGTCTTGTCCCCAATCGGCCTTGGCAAGCGGGAAGGCATAATCGAAACGCAACGGACCGAAGGGTGATGCCCAAAGGATAGATGCACCCACCGAAACCGCAACGGATTGTCGTCAACCTGTGCCAGCGTGCCAGTGGGCCAGGATTGCAGCCCTGCTGCGATCATCAACACCCCACAACTGGCCGGCATCGGCAAAGAAGCCGCCACGAATGCCCATGGGATTCAGGCAAGGGCGGCATTGGGAACGTTATTTCCGCCGTCGCATTCCAGTAATACATACCGCCCAAAGCGTCGCCCGTCACAGGATCCCGAGGACCAAAGCCATAGCTTTCAAAGCCACGAATGTCTTTTGAACCCTGATAGAAATTATCGCGGGCACGGTAACCATTGGAACTACCCAATGGCGTATTGATACCACCACGCGCACGCAACATCCCGACAATATCAGCTTCTTCAAGCAAGGGCACGAAGACCGCAGCCTTTGCCTCAGTACGGATATGGAGTCGCATCCCCACCGGCACCAAAGAAGTCCTGGCGCAGGTTCAACAGCACGCCTTGACGCGGATCACGGAAATTGTCCACGTCCGAATAGCTGAGCGAGTAGCCAATACCGGACTTTACCCAGGTCGTCGGCGAAACCGGCGGAGCAAGTGCTGCCGAGAGTTCGCCAGCAGCGTTCCCCTGAGTAGCGTCGCCATCAATTGTACTGGTTGGCTCAAGACGGCTCGCATCAATCCGCAGATCTTCACTGCTATAAGTGTAGAACACTTGCGACGACAGTTTTCCGTCAACGGAATGCCAAAGCGCAGTGCCCCGCTTACAGTGTCAACGCCATATTGCCGGTTTGACGTTGGATCAGATGTCGATGACTGCAGATCAAAGCCAGCAGAAATCCGGTAGCCAAGGAAATACGGCTCGGTAAAGCTCAGCGAGTAATTACGCTCCGGACGTACCAAAGCTGCCCGCAATCTTGAGATACTGGCCGCGACCGAGGAAGTTTTTCTCCGGAGAAGGAAATTTCACCCAGCGCGCCCGACGCGGTCGAATAGCCACCCCCGATCGAGAATTCACCCGTCGCCTTGTCCTCGACACGAGCAACCACGATCACCCGATCAGGCAGATCGCCAGGCCGGGTCGAAATATCCACGCGCTCGAAGAAACCAAGCGCTTCCAGACGACGCTTCGTCTTCTGGATCATCACCTGGTTCAGCGCATCGCCTTCCGAGATATCGAATTCGCGGCGAATGACGTACTCACGGGTACGGTCATTGCCGACAATGTTGATCTGCTGAATGTAAACGCGCGGTCCCTGATCGATCAGATAGGTGACATCAATGGTGTTCGTATCGAAATTGCGGTTGCCGCGCGTGGCTGCACCTGAACAAATGCATAACCGCGCTCCGCAATCGCCTCGGTCAAAGCGATGATCGTGTCTTCGACCTTCTTGGCGCTGTAGTGATTTCCGGCCTTGGTCTCGATCAACGAGTACAGCGGTCGGTATCAATCTCGGCAATCGTGTTGTCGATGGATACATTGCCGAAACTGTAACACGGACCCTCGTCGACATTGAAGGTGATCGTGTACTGGTTTGCTACGTCGATCAAAATTCACATCCGACGACAGGACCTGAAAATCCGCATAGCCGTTATTGTAGTAGAAGCGCAGGCGCTCCTCGGTACGAAGCTTGTCAGCATCATAGATATCATCATTCTTGAGCCAGCTGAACCAGTTGCTCGGCTTTGTCTCAGCAGTACGAAGCCGCCTTTCGCCAAAGGCCTGATTTCCGACAAGGAAGTCGGCCGGATCTGGTCTTGTCGCCTTCATTGATAGGAGATCACGTTGACCGCGCTTGTTGTTCAGCGGAACCACTTCATAGCTGACAGTCGCATCCTTGCGGCCGAAAACCCGCGAATAGGCCTCCATGATGCGGTCCACATCGGAAGCAACCTTGTCTTCCGAATAGGTGGAGCGTGATGAAGTCTGGACAATCGAGGAAAGTGCCTCATCCTTGAGGCGCTTGTTGCCCTCGAAGAATACCTGATTGACGATACCGCTCTCATCCACTTCCACAACGAGCGTATTGCCTGACTGGTAGATGGATACATCCGTGAACAGGCCGGTGCCGAACAGCGCCTTGATGGAATCGTCAATGTCCTGATTGTTGAACTGTTGGCCGGGCTTGATGGTGAGATAGGAGGCAACCGTCTGCGCATCCATGCGCGAATTGCCACGCACATCGATCCGCGAAACAACGGCGGCGCTGGCGACATTCGTGGATGCAACAAGCACTCCGGCACCGCCGACTGCTGACATGCAGGCCAGCATTATCGCAACTGTAGCCGCTTTGAACATTCTTCTGATCACAGGAATCATTCCAAATTTCGCCAGTTTCTGCCCGGTTTCCCGGATATCGGCAGGGATTGCCCGCCATTTTCCACAAACATGACGTGATTGCAGGAAATCCCTGCTACCGCCCCATCATGCTTCTTGCGCGCAATTCCGTCCCTGAAGACAGAATCCCACGTCGTTAACAAACCTTTTACTAGGTTTTATGTCCCGCGCAACCATTGCTCGCTCAAGAATTTTATCATTCCGTCAACGTGTTGCACAAAGGTCATGCCAATTCAGTGCAATAGTTAACGCATCGTCGATTCTGCCGCCATGACACCGCTTTCAACCGGGTTCTGCCAGCCGGAAAAGGCGAATCAATGGCAAAATCTGCTATCCAAAGTTGAATATGCGCGTCGATATGTCATTCCACGTTGCCACCACCATCAATGTCAACAGAAGGGCAAGCCCGACCCGGAAACTGTATTCCTGCGCATTGTCGCTAAGCGGCTTACCCCTGATTGCTTCATAGGCATAAAACACCAGATGCCCGCCATCCAGAATCGGTATCGGAAACAGGTTCAGCAAACCGATGCTGACCGAAATCAGCGCCACCCAATTCACCAATGCGCCAATGCCAAGCGTAGCAACATCGCCTGACGTCTTGGCAATCCCGATCCGACCGCTCAACTGCTTGACAGAGATGGCTCCGTGATCATGTCCCACAAGCCGGAAAGAGACCGCGTTATAATGAACCAGGTCTCGTAAATCGCACGACCAAACGCATCCACCGGACCGTATTTCTCGACCCGCGCATTGGCAGCCTGGCCATCATTCGTGATCCCGATCAGTCCGACTTCCTCGCGATTGCCGAAACGGTCCTTGCGCACTTCCAGTCTTGGCGTCACCGGCAATTCCACCTTGCCATCACGCTCGACGGTAAATACGAGCTGGCGTCCGGGATTTGGTGCAACAAGTCGCGGAATATCGGTAAAGGCAGTGATTTTCTCGCCATCCACGAGTTTCACGATATCCCCGGCCTGAAAGCCTGCAGCCTCAGCCGCGCTTCCCGGCTGGACGGCTGAGACCAGCGGATCCGATATAACGCGACCGATAAACATCAGGCTGAAGGTGAAAATCACAATGGCAAGAATGAAATTGGCAATCGGCCCCGCCGCAACGATCGAGGCTCTCTGCCAAACTTTCTTGTGCGCGAAGCTTTCGGCACGTTCGGCATCCGTCATCGCGTTGATGACTTCGTTGTCAGGCATGGATGCGCCGTTCATGTCGCCGTGGAACTTCACGTAACCGCCGAGCGGTATCATTGCCAGTTTCCAGCGCGTCCCGTGCTTGTCATTGAAACCGAACAACTCCGGGCCGAACCCCACGGAAAAGGCATCGATTTTCACACCATTCCAGCGCGCCACCAGAAAATGACCCAATTCATGGAAAAACACGACGATGGTCAGGACCACCAGAAACGCCAGTATCATGGTAACGGGCCCTGCACCGGGAAGCTGTGCGATCGAATCCATTGAAATCAAACCTCTCTCGAGCCATTCATCCGGCTGAATCACCACCTACGTGGTGGATACGGATCAATTGCATGCGCCAGAACGCGTGATGCCAGTTTCACAGGCGCACTTCAACCCGCGATTACCCTGCAGACAAAGGTCGTGATCATGGCTTTGTGAAGGCGGAAACGAAATTGCGGGTCCAGAAATCCTCCGGAACCCTGTCATTCAAGCCTGCATTGATCTGCGCCAGGCCATATCCGATTACAAATGCTGCAAAGCTGGCAAATATCAGACCATCAATACGGTCGAGTATCCCGCCATGGCCGGGAATGATATGCCCCGAATCCTTGACCTTGAAACGCCGCTTGATCCAGGATTCGAAAAGATCGCCGAATTGCGAAGTCAGGCTCAGCACGATTGCTGCGGGTACCAGCCATGGTCCTGGCGTGTATCCTGCCAGAAGCACCACGAGAGCAGCGAGAAGGACAGACCCGGCAAGTCCGCCACAAAAACCCGACCAGGTCTTGTTCGGCGAGATATTTGGCGCAAGTTTCGGCCCGCCTATAAGGCGACCGCTGAAATAGGCAAATGTGTCTGCCCCCCATACGCATGCAAACACCAAGCAGATTGCGACGAACCCGATGGCACTGTCGCCCCGCAATTCCGACAGGGCCATAAATGGCAGAAATGCATAGAGCAACCCGCCTGCGATCCAGACGCTGCGTCGCATCGAGAATTCAAGGACAGCTGCGATCGCGGCAGCAGCAAGGATTGCGATCAGGCCGCCAAGACTGTTCAGCACGAGCAGCAGGCCGACTGACAAGGCAAGCATGATGGCACTGGCAAGCACCAGCTTGCGCGGTACGGATGCGCCGATCATGCGCTGATATTCAAAATAGATCAGGAAGGATATGATGGCCCACAAGCCATTGAATACAGGACCACCTTGCCAGGTGACCCAAAGCACTATCGCTACCATTACAACCGCTGAAGCAGCCCTCAAAGGCAGGTCTGAACCCGATTTTGCCGGGACTGCTGCATTCACGACCCGGTTCCCCTTGAGCCGCTTTCGCTGACAACACCGCCATATCGGCGGGAGCGTCCCTGAAATTCGCTGACGGCAAGCTTCAGGTCTTCGCCATCAAAATCCGGCCAAAGCCGGTCAACAAAGACAAATTCCGAATAAGCGAGTTGCCACAAGAGGAAATTCGAAAGCCGCTTTTCACCGCTGGTGCGGATCACCATATCGGGATCGGGAATGCCTCTCGTATCAAGCATGTTTTCAAACAGACCGGCATCAATGTCATCGACGGATATCTCGCCGCGCACTGCCATTGCCGCAATACGCCTTGTTGCCGAAACGATCTCGTGGCGACCGCCATAATTGAAGGCAATTACCAGTGTCTGCCCGGTATTCTTGGCGGTAAGACGCTCGGCTTCGACAAGCAGCGGCAGGATATCGGTAGGCAGGCCCTCGCGTTCGCCAATAATGATGACGCGTACATTGTCGCGATGCAGATCCGCAAGATCACGCCGAATGAACATCTTCAACAGTGAAAAAAGCTCGCTTACCTCGGCTTTGGGCCGCGACCAGTTTTCGGTCGAAAACGAGTATAGTGTGAGATATTCGATGCCCATCTCACGGGCGGCCCTTGCCACTCTGCGCACGGCCTCGACACCCTGGTGATGACCACGAAACCTTTGCAACCCGCGCCAATGCCCAACGGCCATTGCCATCCATGATGATGGCAACATGCCGTGGCGGATTGCAGCCTGTCTCGTTTGTCATCATGCCCCTTCCGGACACCTCGGGAGCAGCGCATATGCGCTGTGCAGGTCGAACCTGCATGATTTCTGCTTCCTTCTGACCAATGATCAGATCGACATTCGCGATATTGTCATCGGTAAGCTTCTGCACCTTGTCGGATAGCGCCCGGGCTTCGTCCTGCCCGATATCACCGTCCTTTTCGGCCTTTTTAAGATTGTCCATTCCATCACGACGCACATGACGAATGGCGACCTTGGCCTGTTCCGCATATTGATGCGCAACCTTTACCAATTCCTTGCGCCGCTGCTCATTTAATTCAGGCAATGGAATACGCAGATTGGTACCGTCGGTGATTGGATTGAGGCCTAGGCTGGATTCGCGAATGGCGCGCTCCACCGCGCCAACCATTCCCTTGTCCCAAACCTGAACCGAAACCATGCGCGGTTCGGGCACGTTGACCGTGCCGACCTGGTTGATCGGCATCGATTGGCCATAGGCCTCGACCACGATTGCATCCAGCAGGTTTGCTGACGCGCGTCCCGTGCGCAATCCCGACAAGTCATGTTTGAGCGAGCTGATCGCTCCATCCATGCGTTTCTTCAAATCGTCAAGATTTGTGGCATCTGCTGACATCGCCCTACTCCTGGTTATCGTGTTGTGGAATCAGCGCCAGTGTTCAGTCACTGACCGTAGTGCAGCGGCCCCGACCTTGCAATATTTCGCCAAAACCACCTTCTTCATGGATGGAAAAAACAACAATCGGTATCTGCGCATCGCGCGCGAGGCTGACAGCGGCGGCATCCATTACCGACAGGCCCCGATTGAGAACCTCGGTATGGCTGATGCGATCATAGCGCTCTGCATCGGGATTGGACCGCGGGTCGGCGGAATATATTCCGTCCACCTGCGTTCCCTTGAACAGGGCATCGCATTTCATTTCGCTGGCGCGCAAGGCTGCCGCCGTATCGGTCGTGAAGAACGGATTGCCGGTGCCACCGGCAAAGATCACCACCTTGCCCTCGGATAAATGGTCCTCCAGGCGACGCTGCGAAAAACTTTCGGAAATCTGCGGCATGGTCAGTGCGTTGAGCACGACCGACGGCACGTCAATGGCTTCAAGCGCCATGCGCATGGCAAGCGCATTCATCACCGTCGCAAGCATTCCCATATGGTCTGCCATTACCCGGTCAGCGCCCTTGGCTGCCAGCGAAACACCGCGAAAGATATTGCCTCCGCCGATTACCACTCCAACGACAACGCCCATCGAGACGGCGCGCTTGATATCTCTCGCAATGCGTGAAGTGACTGTTGGATCAATACCAAATCCCGATTCTGCCATCAGGGCTTCGCCCGAAACCTTGAGCAGCACCCGCCGATAGGTCGGCTCACTGTCATTGCCGTTTTGCGAAACGCTGGCTGTCATGGATGCATTCCCGAAAAAATTGAAACCGGCGTTATTCGCCAAAACAGGGTTTCGATACAGCAAGGGCGCCGCGTTGTCACGAAGCGCCCCTGCCCGTTTGTCTCTTTTGTCGAATTGAAATGTGCAAAAAACCCGTGAGGTTTGATGCCGAAGGTTATTTCTTGCTCATTGCTGCAACTTCGGCAGCAAAGTCGCCTTCTTCCTTCTCGATGCCTTCGCCGAGCGCCATGCGCACAAAACCCTTGAGGGCAATGCTTGCGCCAACATCCTTTTCGGCATTCTTCAGCGCCTGCTCGACGGTGTTTTCGCCATCAATGACGAATACCTGGGAAAGCAGAACGCTTTCCTCGTAGAACTTGCGCATGCGGCCTTCGATCATCTTTTCGACAACCGCTTCCGGCTTGCCGGATTCGCGGGCCTGCTCTGCAAAGATCGCCTTTTCGCGCGCAGCCACTTCGGCAGGCACTTCATCGCGCGTTGCTGCCAGAGGGTTCGTTGCTGCGACATGCATCGCAACCTGCTTGCCGATGGCAGCAAGTGCGCCTGCATCACCGGTTGATTCCAGCGCCACCAGGACGCCGATCTTGCCAAGACCGTCCGAAACCGAATTGTGCATGTAGCTGGCGACGACGCCATTGGCGACTTCCATCACCGCAGCGCGACGCAGGTTCATGTTCTCGCCAATGGTGGCAATCGCATCGGTCAGCGTGTCAGCAACATTCTTTTCGCCACCGCTGATTTTTGCCGCCGCAACCGCTTCGGTCGAACCATTGGTATCAAGGGCAGTCGCAGCCACACGCTTGACCACGTCCTGGAACTGGTCGTTGCGCGCAACGAAGTCAGTCTCGGAATTGACTTCCACCACAGCGGCCTTCTTGCCCTGTGACGCAATGCCGACCAGACCTTCTGCCGCCACGCGGCCCGACTTCTTCTCGGCCTTGGAAATTCCCTTGGCGCGCAGCCAGTCAACAGCGGCTTCAATGTCGCCATTGTTCTCGTTCAGCGCGTTCTTACAGTCCATCATGCCTGCGCCGGTCATCTCGCGCAATTCCTTGACCATTCCAGCGGTAATCGTCATGTCAGCCTCTTCGTCCTTCTTCGATGGTCATGCCACCGGCGGGCGGGATCACCCGGCACCCCGGATCGGAGCAAGGGTAATGATCCCGAAATGTAACAGATTTGAGAAGCAATGGCCCCCGGCCATTGCTTCATACCAGTTCAACAGCTGCCAATTCCCGGAAATCTTGCCCCGGCGACGGTTCCGCAATAGGCAAAACCGTCTTTTTGGCAATTGGCGTTATGCCTGTGCTGCAAGCTCACGTGCCTGGGAAATCCAGTCTTCGCGGGCAATACGACCCTTGAAGTTGAGGACTTCGTCGACCTTGGCGACCTCGTCTTCCGAGAATGCCGCGATCTGCGCGAATTTGGTGATGCCGAGTGCATTGAGTTTTTCCTCAAGCACCGGACCAACACCGGAAATCTTCTTCAGATCATCAGCAGCACCTTCCGGTGTCGCAAAGAGTGCAACGGGAGCAGGATCTTCAGATGCGGCAATTTCCGCCACCGCTGATTCCTCGAGTGCTGGCTCAGCCATCACTTCCGGGGATGCGCCCATATCCACGCCGCGCATTCCCTGCTGGCGTGCAATACCGTCGACTGCGGCGCGGGCGATCAGTTCGCAATACAGTGCAATAGCACGCGATGCGTCATCATTGCCCGGGATCGGATGGTCGATCATGTCCGGATCACAATTGGTGTCGAGAATTGCGACAACCGGGATCTTCAGGCGACGCGCTTCGGTAACGGCAATTGATTCCTTGTTCGTATCAACAATGAACAGCAGGTCGGGTGTGCCGCCCATGTCCTTGATGCCGCCCAGTGCGCGCTCGAGCTTGTCGCGCTCGCGGGTCATCATCAGGCGTTCCTTCTTGGTCAGGTGGCCTGAATCCGCGCTCGAAAGCATTTCATCAACCTGGCGAAGGCGCTTGATCGAGTTGGAGATTGTCGACCAGTTGGTCAGCATGCCGCCGAGCCAGCGCGAATTGACATAGTACTGGGCCGAACGCTTTGCAGCATCAGCAACGATATCGGACGCCTGACGCTTGGTGCCGACAAACAGTACGCGACCGCCATTGGCAACAACGTCTGAAACTGTCTTCAGTGCCTGATGCAGAAGCGGCACGGTCTGGGCAAGATCGATGATGTGGATATTGTTGCAGGCGCCGAAAATGTAACGTTCCATTTTCGGGTTCCAGCGATGGGTCTGGTGACCAAAGTGACAGCCAGCTTCGAGAAGCTGGCGCAGCGTGAATTCTGGCAGCGCCATTGATTGTATCCTTTACCGGTTGAACCTCCGCGGGCAATGAACTGTCGCTTGACAGCCACCGGAACGTTTTTCGCAATGCCAAGGACCTCTCAGTCCGTCAGGGGCTGGGGCGAAAACGCAAATCCCGCGTGTGGAATGGCCGGGTACATACAGTGTTTTGCTGCGCTGCGCAAGGGTGCGGCGCGATTACACCAATTCTACATCGACAATGCCCGGTATACCCTTGATGGCGCGGGCAATTTGCGGAGAGACCTGGAACCGGTCCCGCAATTCCACCTCTATCTCGCGTTCGCCGTCACTTTCGACGACAATGAAACTGACGCGACCTTCGCCACGTTCGCGCCCCAGCGGCTTCAACAACGGCGTCAGATGTTGGACCGGCTTGTCATCCCTGAGGAATATCCGCAAGTTGGAAGCCTCCTTCGTTGCCTGTTCTTCCAGCGATTCGACCGATTGAATGCGCACCGAAACGCCCTCCGGCCGCACATCGGCTCCAGCTAGCAAAATAACCGAGCGCCCCGCTTCCAGCAAATCGCGGTACCGCGCCAGCCCTTCCTCGAAGATCACCGCCTCATACTGACCGGAAGGGTCGGATAATGAGACAATGCCCATTCGCTTGCCGGTCTTGGTCTTGCGTTCCTGGCGGCCAGTCACCGTTCCCGCCAGGCGCCCGGCAACCGCGCCCGCGCGCACCGAGACCTCGAACTCCGCATAGAGCTGGACGCGCATCTTTTGCAGCAATTGGCGATATTCATCGAGCGGATGCGATGACAGGTAGAAACCGATTGCCTGGAACTCGCGATAGAGTTTTTCCGCGGGCATCCAGGGCGTTGCCGCAGGAAGCGTTATCGCCTCGACCTGCGAAGCCCCGGCTCCGGCAAACATGTCATTCTGACCACTATCCCTGTCCTGCGCCGTGCGGCTGGCATGGCCGACCAGCCGCTCCAGCCCGGCCATCAATTGTTCGCGCATATGCCCGAAGCAATCGAGCGCCCCGGCGGAAATCAGACTCTCAAGCGTTCGCCGGTTGACCTGGCGGATATCAATCCGCGAGAAGAAATCGGTAATGTCACGAAAGGTGCCATTGGCCTTGCGCTCTTCGACAATCTGGCGCACCGCTGCCTCACCCACGCCCTTGATTGCGGCAAGCGCATAGAAGATCTTGCCCTCGCCAACCGAAAATCCGGCCTCTGATGTCTGCACCGAGGGCGGGACAATAACGATATCGCGATCTCCTGCCTCCTGGTGGAAGATCGCGAGCTTGTCGGTGTTGTTGATATCGAGCTGCATGGACGCTGCCAGAAACTCGACCGGATAGCCCGCCTTCAGCCATGCCGTCTGGTAGGAAACCAGTGCATACGCAGCGGCATGTGACTTGTTGAAACCGTAATCGGCGAATTTTGCCAGAAGGTCGAAAATCTCGTTGGCCTTGGATTTGGTCAGCCCGCCTTCTACGGCACCATCCACAAACCGGGTGCGCTGCTGGTCCATTTCCTCGCGGATTTTCTTGCCCATCGCGCGGCGCAGCAAATCCGCTTCGCCAAGTGAATAGCCGGAAAGGATCTGCGCAATCTGCATCACCTGTTCCTGATAGATGATGACGCCATGCGTCTCCTTCAGCACCGGCTCTATCTTTTCATGGATATAGCTCGCCTTTTTCAGCCCGTTCTTGCGGTCGTTATAGACCGGAATATTATCCATGGGGCCCGGCCGATACAGCGCGACAAGTGCGATGATGTCCTCGAAGCGGTCGGGCCTCATACCGATCAGTGCCTTGCGCATCCCCATCGATTCCAGCTGGAACACGCCAACCGTTTCGCCACGAGCAAGCATTTCATAGGTCTTGGTATCGTCGATGGGATCGCTGCTATGTCGATCACCTCCCCGCGCTGAGCGATATATTCGATGGCCTTGCGAATGACGGTCAGCGTCTTGAGACCGAAAGTCGAATTTGACGAGACCGGCAGCCTCCGCCCATTTCATCGAATATTGCGTCACCGGCATGTCGGATCGCGGATCACGATAAAGCGGCACAAGTTCTTCAAGCGGCCTGTCACCAATCACAATACCCGCCGCGTGGGTCGAAGCATGGCGGTAAAGCCCTTCGAGACGCGTCGAGATATCGAACAATGTTCCGACTATCTCTTCTTCCCGCTGGGCTTCGCGCAAGCGCGGCTCACCGATAATTGCATCTTTCAGTGAAACGGGATTGGCCGGATTGGACGGCACCAGTTTGCAAAGCCTGTCTACCTGCCCATAAGGCATTTGCAGCACCCGACCGACATCACGCAATACGGCACGAGCCTGCAGCGAGCCGAAGGTGATGATCTGCGCCACCTGCCCGCGCCCGTATTTTTCCTGAACATAGCGGATCACTTCCTCGCGTCGTTCCTGGCAGAAGTCGATATCGAAATCCGGCATTGAAACGCGTTCAGGATTGAGAAAGCGCTCGAACAGCAGGGAAAACCGCATCGGATCTATATCCGTGATCGTCAGCGCCCAGGCGACCAGCGACCCGGCACCCGAACCACGCCCCGGACCTACAGGGATATTCTGCGCCTTGGCCCATTTGATGAAATCGGCAACGATCAGGAAATAGCCCGGAAAGCCCATCTGCTCGATAATGCCAAGCTCGAATTCCAGTCGCTTGTCATAATCCTCGCGCGAGAAACCGGGAGCCGGTTCGAACATCTGCATGCGTTGGTGCAGACCTTCGCGCGCCTGCGATTTCAACTCTTCCGATTCCGCAGCAACTGCTGCAGCCGGATCATCGCTCTCGCCGGTAAAGCGTGGCAGGATGGGATCATGCTTGCGCGCCCGAAAAGCGCATCGCTGGGCAATTTCGACGGTGTTTTCAAGTGCCTCGGGCAAGTCGGCAAAGAGCATCATCATTTCCGCCCGGCTCTTGAAATAATGCTCGGGGCTGAGCCTGCGCCGATCTTCGGATGCCACAACACTGCCTTCCGCTATGGCGATCAGAGCGTCATGTGCCTCGAAATCCTCCCGCCGCGCAAAATAGCACTGGTTGGTTGCAACAAGCGGAACATCTGTCGCATAGGCCAGCGCCAGCAACTGCGCCTCGATCCTGCGTTCCCGCATGTCCTGGCTATGGCGCTGCAATTCGAGGTAAAGTCGGTCGCCGAAGACGGATTTCAGCCGCAAAAGCCTGGCCCTGGCAGCTTCGCCATGCTCATCATCAAGCAGGCAATCAAGCGGACCGTCCGGACCACCCGTCAGAACAATAATCCCGGCACTGAGCCGCTCCAGATCGCCAAAACCCACATGCGGCCCTTGCTGCGCGACCCTTTGCTCGTCTTCGCCAGCATCGTCACTATCGAGATGCGCTTTCGACACCAGCCTGGTGATGTTGGCGAAGCCCTCTTCATTCATCGCCAGAAGGACCAGGTAGCGAGAAGGCAGGAAACCCGATCTCGGCCGGTTATCCATGCCGTCGGCGAAATCGACTGCCAGTTTGACACCCATCAAGGGCTGCAAACCCTTGCCGACCGCCTTCTCGGAAAACTCCAGCGCCCCGAACAGATTGTTGCGATCCGTTATCGCAATCGCAGGCTGGCGATCAGCAACGGCAAGCTCGACAACCCTGGCCAGTTGCATCGCACCTTCGAGCAGCGAGAAGGCCGAATGCACATGCAGGTGAACAAATCCCGGGCCTTTTGCCGGGCTTTTTCCGGAACCCTTTACTGCCGCACGACCAGCGCCCGAATCCGCAGTCTCTCTCGCACCGCGTTCTGTAACCATCTTGCCGGACCAACCCTGTCATGACCATTTCGGGAATCGTCCCCGATCATAGGCCACACAAGGATCACGGCAAGCAAATTGGTCGCCGCCACAAAAGCAGGGCGACCATTTCCCCCACTATCTTGGCTCAGGCTACGGCCTTGAGAATGTCGGCCCAGGTGAAGATGGCCGTGAGAAAAAGGCTGATGGTGGCAAGCGAGGCGATATCGCGAAGTGAAACATACATGACGGGTCCCTCCATAGGGCCGCAATAGCGGCGTGTTGCGTCAGTGCTTCACTGTATGTTCTCTTTTGTTCTCGCTGTCAATGCCTTTTTGTTCTTTTTCTGTTCACGGTTGATACGAAACTATCTGCCCGTGATCCAGGGTAACGCAGCGGTCCATCCGCCGGGCAAGCTCGTGATTGTGAGTTGCCACCAGCGCCGCAAGGCCGGTCGAGCGCACCAGCGTCTCCAGCATGGAGAAAACATGGCTGGATGTCTCCGGGTCAAGATTCCCCGTCGGTTCGTCGGCCAGCAACAGCCTTGGCGCATTGGCAACAGCACGGGCAATCGCAACACGCTGCTGTTCACCGCCCGACAGCTCGGCCGGGCGATGGGCTGCCCTTTCACCGATCCGCATGTAATCCAGCAATTCGGCCGCGCGCTGGCTTGCCACGTCGCGTGAAACGCCACGTATCATCTGCGGCACCATCAGATTTTCAATCGCCGAAAATTCCGGCAGCAAATGGTGGAACTGGTAGACAAATCCAAGCTCGTTGCGCCGTATCAGCGTACGCTCGCGATCTGCCATTGCACGCGTTGCCTTGCCTGCAATATGAACATCGCCGCCATCGGGCCGTTCCAGCAATCCGGCGAGATGCAGCAGCGTCGACTTGCCGGTACCAGAAGGTGCTACCAGTGCAACTAGTTCGCCCGCATGAAGATCAAGGCTGGCATTTTCAAGCACCACGAGTTCCCGCGGCCCTTCGCGATAGGCGCGCCGCACATCGCGGATGGCAAGTACCGGCTCACTCATAGCGAAGCGCCTCCACCGGATCGAGCCTTGCGGCGCGCCATGCCGGAAAGATCGTGGCCAGAAATGACAGGATCAGCGCCATCGCAACAATGGCGACAGTTTCGCCCATATCCATGCGCGCCGGGATATCGGACAGGAAGCGCACCGTCGGGTCCCAGACATGGCCGCCAACAATCCAGTCGACGAAATTCTGGATAGCCTTGATATTGCGGCACACGACCACACCCAGAATGACCCCGACAATCGTGCCGGAAATGCCGATGGCTGACCCAGTCATCATGAAGACCCGCATGATCGACCAGCGCGTCGCGCCCATGGTACGCAGGATGGCAATATCCCTGCCCTTGTCCTTTACCAGCATGGTCAGGCCGGAAATGATGTTGAGCGCAGCCACCAGGATTATCAGCGTCAGGATCATGAACATCACATTGCGCTCCACCTGAAGCGCGGTGAAGAAGCTCTGGTTCCTCTGTCGCCAATCCACAAGAAAATGCGGTCGCTCGATTGCCTGGCTCACCGCCTCGCGCATGCTCCCCACATCATCCGGATTGTCCACGTAAATCTCTTTGCCGTCACCTTGTCCTCTGAATTGAAGAACAATTGCGCTTCGGATAGCGGCAGATAGGCAATGGAGGAATCATACTCGCTCATGCCGATCTCGAAGATCGCCGTGACCGGATAGGCCTTGACGCGCGGCGTGGTGCCAAATGGCGTCACATCCCCTTCCGGAGATATCACCGTCATCATGTCACCGGCATGCAATCCCAGATTCTGCGCCAGCCTTATCCCGACGGCAATTCCCTCGCTGGAATCGAATCCTTCCAGAGTTCCTTCCTTGATATTGCCGGAAATGCCCTTGATCTGCTGCAGATCAGCCTCGCGAACGCCACGAATGAGTGCGCCCGTTCCCGCAGTGCACGCTGGCCCGAGACCAGCGCCTGGCCTTCAACCAGCGGCACGGCGAGACGCACACCGTCAACTCCGGAAATCCGCTTGGCAACCGCTTCATAATCGTTGAGATCATAATCAACCGGCTGCACGATCATGTGGCCGTTCATGCCCAGAATGCGGTTGAGAAGCTCCGCCCTGAAGCCGTTCATGACAGCCATGACAATGATCAGCGTCGCAACGCCGAGCATGATGCCGATGAAGGAGAAGCCGGCAATCACCGAAATGAAGGCTTCCTTGCGCCGCGCCCTGAGATAGCGACCGGCAAGCAGCCATTCGAATGCCGAAAACGGACCAGGCGCCCGCACCGCATGTCTCTCATCCGCAGGAACCAGCCCCGCCCCTGATGCCGGTTCATGCAACATGGTCAAGCCGCATATTCTCCTGCCAGACGGTTGATTGCTTCTTCAACGCCCAAAACCACGCGCTCTCCGTCCGAACGCCGCTTGAGTTCAACCGTCCCTTCACCAACGCCGCGCGGACCCGCAATCACCTGCCAGGGCAAGCCGATCAGATCAAGCGCAGCGAACTTGGCTCCGGCACGGTTGTCAGTGTCATCATACAGCACATCAAGCCCTCTTGCGGTAAGCTGGGCATAAAGTTCGTCGCATACCCGATCGACCGCACTGTCTCCGACCTTCATGTTGATGATCCCGGCGTCAAACGGTGCAACGGCCTTTGGCCACACAATTCCGGCATCATCGTGGAAAGCCTCGATGATTGCAGCCAGCAACCTTGTTGGGCCTATGCCGTATGAACCCATGTGAACAGAATGTTCCTTGCCGTCGGGACCCATCACCTTGGCATTCATCGGTTCAGAATATTTGGTACCAAAATAGAAGATGTGCCCGACCTCGATACCACGCGCCGACAGGCCATTGCCTTCGCCGATTTGCGCCCATTGCGCTTCGTCATGCATTTCTTCCGTGGCTGCATAGGGTGTTGTCCACCGCGTTACGATCTCTGCGAGTTCGCCATCATTGCGGAAATCGACATCGGCACCTGGAACCGCCATGTCGACATAATCCTGTGACAGAACACCTGGCTTTCACCGGTGTCAGCCAGAATGATGAATTCATGGCTCATGTCGCCACCAATCGGACCGGTATCAGCCCGCATTGGAATGGCCTTGAGGCCAAGCCGCGCGAAAGTTCGCAGATAGGCAACAAACATGCGGTTGTAGGCAGCGCGCGCCAGCCTCGTCAAGGTCAAAGGAATAGGCATCCTTCATGAGGAATTCGCGGCCGCGCATTACGCCGAAACGTGGACGCACCTCGTCGCGGAACTTCCACTGGATATGATACAGGTTGAGCGGCAAATCCCGGTAGGAGCGGACATAGGAGCGGAAAATGTCGGTGACCATTTCCTCATTGGTCGGACCGAACAGCATGTCGCGCCCATGGCGATCCTCGATGCGCAGCATTTCCTTGCCGTAATCATCATAGCGACCGCTTTCGCGCCACAAATCCGCAGACTGGATCGTTGGCATCAGGATTTCAACAGCACCTGACCGGTTCTGTTCTTCCCTGATGATCTGGTTGACCTTGTTCAGTACCTTAAGGCCCAGCGGCAACATCGAATAAATTCCCGCCGACTGCTGGCGTATCATTTCCGGCCCGCAGCATCAGGCGGTGGGAAATGATCTCGGCCTCCTTGGGAGTTTCCTTGAGAAGCGGCAGGAAATAACGGGACAAACGCATGGGAAATCCGCAGCAATGGGTTTTCGGAACAATCCGGCCCAGTCGGTCGCTCAATCGAACATTTCCGGGGCCGAAACTGGATACCAGGTTGAACAGGCTCTTCATCATTGCCGATTCCGGCAAAATTTGTGCTTCCCTATTAAGCTGCACCCTGATCTTGCACAAGCCCGCCACGCCATATCACGCGGACGATGGGGGGCTATGGCAGGACCAAATCCGCCAAAACGCTGAAACTTTGCCCAAAAGCGTAAAAACTGTGCATGGATTGCCAGTTTGGACATGACAATCACGTGACATTGTGATTTAACATCAACGCAAAGAGAAGCTGGCTAACCAGCCTGTATAGCGGTCTCAAGTCTTGGGAGGATATGGGTCTTTGGCGCGGGAAACTGCAGCCGGCGTTGCTGTCGAAAGATGAATACGCAAAGCGATCCAGGACACACAAACTTTCGCAGGGCCCTCGTGCCCTGCTTTTGTTTTTCTAGCGATCCTCGGGGAAGATGCTCGGCAAGGATTCGATGCCGTAGCCAAGCACCCGGGTCACAAAATACCAGATAGCAAAAACCAGACCGGCAACCAGCGTGTTGATCAGCAGCTTGCGCCACAAGCGTGGATTGACCGGCGCGCCCGGATCCGTTCCCTGCAAGCGCTCGCCAGCCTCCGCCTGGCTCTGTATCCCGAATGGCAGCACGATGAAGAGTGTCAGCCACCAGATGATGAAATAGACTGCGAACGCCGTAAAGAGACTCATGTGTTTCAGACCTGTTCGAGTTCGACCAGTGTGCCGTTGAAGTCCTTGGGATGCAGAAACAGGACCGGATTTCCATGCGCACCGATCCTGGGAATGCCATCGCCCAACACCCGCGCACCTTCCGATTTCAGTCGGTCACGCGCCGCAAGGATGTCATCAACCTCATAGCAGATATGGTGTATGCCGCCTGACGCATTGCGCTCCAGAAAGGCTGCAATCGGCGATCCCTCTCCCAATGGCTCCAGAAGCTCGATCTTGGTGTTGGGAAGTTCCACAAAAACCACCGTTACGCCGTGTTCCGGCAGCGCCTGCGGCGCGCTGGTTCTCGCGCCCAGCGTATTGGCATAAAGGCTTGTCGCTGCCTCAAGGCTCGGCACCGCAATCGCCACATGGTTCAACCTGCCGATCATGGCTCAGATCCTCGCGACAAAAACCGTAACGACGGGTTTCTTGCCCCATTGGTCACGGGCCACGGCCCTGACTGATTTCTCGACCGCATTCATGATCAGCTCATCATCCTTGCGGCGGCCAATTGGCAGCGCCTCCACTGCGTTAGAAGCGGCATCAAACAGGATGTCGTCAAATGGCTCGCCCGCAGGGGTGAATTCCGGCAACCCGTGCAGCGAGATGTCTATGTCATCCGCCAACCGCCCTTTCTGATCCAGTACGATCGAGCAGGCCACGATACCGGCAAAGGAAAGCTTTCTGCGCATCGCGACGCCAATATCCTCGTCGGTGCCGATGACATTGCCATCCTTGTAGATACGGCCATGCGGCGCGTCCCCAACAATTTCGGCAGATCCGGGCGCCAGCCTGAGAATGTTGCCATTGCGCACAGGCGCCACCTGCGGAACCCCGAAACCGGCAGCAAGTGCAGCATGCGCCGATAAATGCGCAGCCTCGCCATGCACCGGCACGGAAATCTGCGGCCGGACCCAGGAATACATCCGTTCCATCTCTTCCTGACGCGGATGACCCGACACATGAACCAGCGCAATATCATCAGTGATGATTTCCACGCCCATGTCGATCAGCCGGTTCTTCGTTTCGTTGATCGGCTTTTCATTGCCAGGGATCGTACGTGAGGAATAGACCACCAGATCACCTGCCGTCAGATGAACCCGGGGATGGTCATCGCGGGACAATTTGGCAAGCGCCGCGCGGTCCTCGCCCTGGCTGCCTGTCAGGATAATCACGACTTTCGAGCGGTCCAGCGCCTGGAATTCATCTTCACTGATGAACTCGTCCAGACCTTCGAGATAGCCGAGTTCTTCTGCCACATCGCAAACCCTGCGCATCGAACGGCCCATCACCATTACCTTGCAGCCCGCCTTTTGCGCCGCATGGGCAATGGAGCAGATGCGCCCGACATTGGAGGAAAAGGTGGTGATTGCCACCCTGCCCTTTGCCTGGGTGATGATCTCGGCAAGGCTGTCGGATACGGATTGCTCTGTCGGAGACTTGCCGCCGCGCATGGCATTGGTCAGATCGCAGATCAGCGCGAGAATGCCCTCATCGCCAAGCCGGGTGAAGGCGGCCTCATCCGTGTCTGCCCCCAGCGAGGGCTCACTGTCGAGTTTCCAGTCACCGGTATGGATGACCTTGCCGAGCGGCGTCTTGATGGCGAGCGATACCCGGCTCGGGGATCGAATGCACGTGACATGCCGCCGCGATTTCGAACGGACCTACATTGAACTTTTGTCCGGCACGATAGACATTCAGCGGCACTTTCGGCGCGCCGGGCTCCGAATTTGCCTTGGATTCAAGCATGCCTGCGGTGAAAGGTGTGCACCAGACCGGCTTGTTGAGCATTGGCCAAAGCGAAAGGATGGCGCCGTAATGGTCCTCATGGGCATGGGTGATCACGATGCCTTTCAACTGATCTCCCAGTTCCATCGCAAAACGGATATCCGGCAGAACGAATCAACCCTGGCAAATCGGGACCAGGAATGTCACCCCGCAATCGACCATGATCGAGATTTCTTCTTTCCCTCACCATAGCCGTAAAGCGCAAGGTTCATGCCGATTTCGCCCACACCGCCAAGCGGGACGAAAAGCAGTTCGGATTCAGCCATGTGTTCTCAATTCCCTGTGTGGTTTTGCCTGGTTGAAGAAGATATACTCCAACCGAAATCTTGACCATACTGCCGTCGTCAAGCTCGAGTTCCATATACCCGTCCGGGTCGATGGTTTCAAAAATACCGGAAACTTCCTGCCCGGCATCTTCACATAAATTCGTTCACGCCAAGCCCGGAAGCCTCTGCCAGCCATTTTTCGCGAATAACGGAAAAACCATCCCCGCCATCCCACTGGACCAGCAATTCATCGAAATGACGGGCGACCCGCTCGAACAATGCATCAGGTGACACTGCCAGGCCTTCTGATACCAGGTCAGTCGCGTGCAGCGTTCCGGCAGGTGGTTTATGGTGACGCCAATTCCGGCAATTACCACCGTCTTGCCGTCAATTTCATGGCACTCAGCAAAATGCCGCTGACCTTCTTCCCCGAAACCAGAACATCATTGGGCCATTTAAGCGATATGTCCCGCAATGCATTCGGGGTCTCTTGCAAGTTCAGCAAGCGCTTCACGCACCGCAAGCGCTGTAACAAGGTTAGTCCGGCAAGCTTTTCCCTGGGCCCGGGATCAATCAGCAGAAGCGAGGCATAGAGATTGCCATCCACCGATACCCAATCACGCCCACGGCTTCCCTTGCCCGCAGTCTGGCGACTTGCCTGATCCAGAGCTTGCCTGGATCTCCTGTAGGCAGCAACAAGGCAATCCGAGTTTGTGGAAGCTGTCTCCTCCACGAAACTCAGGCGGTAGCCGTCGAGGATGCCCTCCGTTGTCAGAAGAATGTTGCTGCGGCAGTGGTTGTTATCCCGAATAGGTATCCTGCGAAAACATAGAAGAAGATGACGAAAACGCCAGACAGGCCAAGCACGATCTTCAGTTCACCCGGCATTGGCGAGGCCGCTCATCGCTGCTGTCAAACCAGATGACCTTGACGATACGCAGATAATAGAACGCGCCAACGACGCTGGCCAGCACGCCGATGATCGCCAGCGCATAAAGCTTGGCTTCTATGGCTGCAACGAAGACGAAATATTTGGCAAAGAAGCCGGCCAAGCGGCGGGATGCCGGCCAGCGAGAACATCAGCGCCGTCAGCAACAGCGCAAGCACCGGGCTGCTGGCTGAGGTCCAGCCAGATCTGCAGTCTCTTCCACCATTCCGTCCTTGCGGCGCATGGCCAGAATGCAGGCAAACGTACCAAGCGTCATCACCATATAGACCAGCATGTAAAGGATCACGCCATTGATACCGGCGGCTGTTCCTGCCGACAGACCAACTAGGGCATATCCCATATGGCCAATCGAGGAATGGGCCATCAGCCGCTTGATATTGGTCTGGCCGATTGCTGCAAAGGCACCCAGTACCATGGAGGCGATGGAAATGAAGGCTATTACCTGCTGCCAGTCATGCGTGATTGGCTCGAATGCATCCATGGTGACACGCACCAGCAGCGCCATTGCGGCAATCTTGGGCGCTGCCGCAAAGAAAGCGGTTACCGGTGTTGGCGCGCCCTCATAAACATCCGGCGTCCACATGTGGAATGGCACTGCGGAAATCTTGAAGGCCAGGCCCGCGAGTATGAACACTAGGCCAAATACCAGACCGACCGAGCGTGGATTGCCGGCGATTGTCGAAGGCAATGCAGGAAATCAAGATGTCCGGTAAAGCCGTATACCAATGTGATGCCGTAAAGCAGCATGCCCGAAGACAAGGCACCAAGCACGAAATATTTCAGGCCAGCTTCGGTGGGACGAATGGAATGTCGCGATTGATCGCTGCAACCACGTAAAGCGCCAGCGACTGCAATTCGAGACCGAGATAGAGCGAAAGCAGGTTATTGGCCGAGATCATCAGCATCATGCCTGTCGTCGCAAGCACGATCAGGACCGGATACTCGAAGAGGTCGAAATTCTCGCGGCGCATGAAAGTTACCGACATGGCGATTGCTGCCACGCAGATCCGGTAAGCGCCAGCACCTTCATCAGCCGGGCAGAACAGGATCGACAACGAATGCGCCATTGAAGGCTGTTCCTTCGCCAGTGAACCAGACCAGCCACAGACCGGCGATGATCAGCACTGCGAGCGCCAATCCGGTGACCGAAGAGCTTGCGCCCCGACCGCGAAACACGCCGAGCATCAACAGGAACATGGCGCCAATGTACAGCACCAGTTCTGGGGCCATCAGCGCGGAGTCGGTGTGATCGAGGAAAATTCAATGCCTTGTTCATGATCCGGTCTCTAATTCGTTACGGCCGAGGCCCTGGCCTGCAGCTTCAAGGGCGGCGTGGTAGTTCTTCCAGCAATGCGTCGACAGACGCAGATGTCACATTGAAAGCAGGCGTTGGATACACACCGAAGAAAATCACCAGCACCACCAGCGGGAACAGGATTTCACGCTCGCGACGTGAAAGATCGAGAATGGACTTCAGTGCTTCCTTGTCGAGCGCACCGAAAACGACCCTGCGGTCTAGAGCCACAAGGCATAGGCTGCAGAAAGTACGACCCCGGTGGTCGCCAGCGCAGCTGCACCAGGTATTGGCCTCGAACGCACCAAGCAGGATCATGAATTCACCGACGAAACCGGATGTGCCCGGAAGCCCGACATTGGCCATGGTGAAGATCAGGAACACAGTTGCGTATTTGGGCATCCGGTTCACCAGACCGCCATAGGCAGCAATCTCGCGGGTATGCATCCGGTCATAGATCACCCCGACGCACAGGAACAATGCGCCCGACACCAGACCGTGCGAGAGCATTTGGTAGATCGCACCCTGCACGCCGTAAACATTGGCGGTGAAAATCCCCATCGTCACATAGCCCATATGCGCGACGGACGAATATGCAATCAACTTCTTGATGTCTTCCTGCATCAGCGCGACCAGCGATGTATAGATGATTGCCACAATCGAAAGCGCAAAAGACCAGTGGAGCAAAATCTTTGCCAGCGGGAACATGGGCAATGAAAACCGCAGGAAACCGTAGCCGCCCATTTTCAGCAGAACTGCTGCCAGAATGACCGAACCGGCTGTTGGCGCTTCGACATGGGCATCGGGAAGCCAGGTGGCCACCGGCCACATCGGCATCTTCACCGCGAAGGATGCGAAGAAGGCCAGCCACAGCCATGTCTGCATCTGCGCCGGGAACGAATGCGCAAGAAGCGTGGGAATGTCGGTCGTATCAGCCTGCCAGTACATTGCCATCATCGCGAGCAGCATCAGCACCGAGCCGAGCAGCGTGTACAGGAAGAACTTGAAGCTGGCATAAACACGGCGCTTGCCACCCCATGCACCATTATTGATGAACATCGGAATGAGGCCCACCTCGAAGAAGATGTAGAAAAAGCATCAGGTCAAGCGCGCAGAACACGCCGATCATGAGTTTCCAGCAGGAGGAAGGCAATCATGTATTCCTTGACGCGCTTGTCCACGCCCCAACTGGCACGAATGCAGAACGGCATCAGGAATGTCGTGAGGATGACGAACAGCATTGAAATGCCGTCCACCCCATGTGATAGCTCATGAAATTGCCGATCCATGTCCGTTTTTCAACGAACTGGAAGCCGGGATTGCTGGTGTCGAAACCGCCCCAGATGAAGAGCGACACCACCAGCGTTGCTATCGTCGCGAAGAACGCAACATTGCGGATATTGCGCTTGGCAATCTCACCCTCGTCCTTGATCAGCAGGATTACCAGCGCGCCAAAGGCAGGAAGAAAAGTGACAACCGAAAGGAGAATTGGCCAGTTGCTCATCACTGAACTCCTCCGAACATCGCCCAGGTAATGAGCGCGGCAATGCCGATGAGCATGGCAAATGCATAGTGATAAAGATAAGCCGCTCTGCAAGCGGACAACACGGCTTGTCACGTCAAGCACGCGCGCCGACACACCGTCGGGACCGAAGCCGTCGATCAGCCAGCCATCACCCTTCTTCCAAAGAAAGCGGCCAAGTGCCTTTGCCGGACGCACGAACAGGAAGTCGTAGATCTCGTCGAAATACCACTTGTTGAGCAGGAACGCGTAAAGCGCCGGCTGCGACTTGGCGATCTCCTTGGGCAGATCGGGCGGCGGATATAAAGGAACCATGCGGGACAAAACCGATCACCATCATGATGAAGGGCGACAGTTTCACCATCAGGGGAACATGGTGGGAATGCTCAGTATCTGGTTTTCCGGTCCGGCAAACAGCGCCTCGCGCCAGAAGCCGTTATACGGAACTCATTGTACGCTCGCCACGCATGACCGGTGAACGAGCCATGGAAGACAGCACCCGCCAGCAGCGCACCAGCCGCAAGAATGTAAGTGGTATCAGCATGACCCGCGGCGATTCATGGATATGATCCATCACCTCGGCCGATGCGCGCGGCTTACCGTGGAATGTCATGAAGATCAGCCGCCAGGAATAAAAGCTCGTGAAGAGTGCAGCGACAACCAGCAGCGTGAAAGCGTAACCTGCAGCTGAATTGTGCCCTGCATAGACACTCTCGATGATCGCGTCCTTGGAAAAGAACCCGGCCGTGCCGAGGATCGTACCTGGAATTCCAAGCCCTGTCCAGTGCCACGGTTCCGATGATCATCATCAGTAGGTAGCCGGAATATGTCCGCGCAAACCGCCCATGCGGCGCATGTCCTGTTCATCGGACACTGCGTGAATGACCGACCACACCCCAGGAACAGCAATGCCTTGAAAAAGGCGGCGTGAAGAAGGTGGAACACTGCCGCGCCATAGGCACCTACCCCCAATGCGGCAAACATGTAGCCAAGTTGCGAGCAGGTTGAATAGGCAATCACGCGCTTGATGTCGTTCTGGACCAGGCCAACGGTTGCCGCAAAGAACGCCGTCGTTGCACTAACGATAGGCTGACGAGGGTAGCGCCGTATGCGAATGTTCGAAGATCGGCGACATGCGCGCCACAAGGGCCGCCGGCCCGTACCTGCGTTGCAGCATGGATCAGCGCCGAAACAGGTGTCGGACCTTCCATTGCATCCGGCAGCGGTGTGCAGCAGGAATTTGCGCCGACTTGCCCATAGCCCCCATGAACAGCAGCACGCAAACAACAGTCAGCGCATCCGGCTTTGACAACTCATAGCCGAGAAATTCATCACCGGTTCGACATGTTCCGCGCCTTCGACATGCACGAAGCCCGCTGCCGATGGCAAAGATCGTTGAGAACTCGATGGAGTTGAACAGCATGAACACGCCGAAGATGCCCAGCGCAAAGCCGAAATCGCCAACGCGGTTGACGATGAAGGCCTTCGTAGCAGCTGCATTGGCGGACGGCTTCTTGAACCAGAAACCGATCAGCAGATAGGAAGCAAGTCCAACCCTTCCCAGCCAAGAACATCTGCAACAGGTTGTCGGATGTCACCGCAGCATCAGCATCGCAAAGGTGAACAGCGACAGATAGGCAAGAAGCGTGGGCGATGCGGATCATGATGCATGTATCCGATCGAATAGACGTACACGAGGCTCGAAACCGTGTTGACGACGACGAGCATCACCACCGTCAACGTGTCGATCCTGAAGGCCCAGTTGACCGACAGCGAACCGACATCGACCCGCTGCAACACCGGCAAGAGGTAAATGGTTCCGCGTCGCTATAGGCAAGGTCGGGAAGGCGATCCACGACGGACAGCCGCGATGATCAGAAAGCCGGTCGTCACATATTCGCAGCCCTTGACCCCAAGCGACTTGGGGAACAGGCCTGCTAGCAGGAAACCCAGCAGCGGCAGGAATACGATAGCTTGATACATGTTGCCTGCCTCAGCCCTTCATCACATTGACGTCTTCAACCGCGATGGAGCCGCGATTGCGGAAGAACACAACCAGGATTGCCAGTCCGATTGCCGCTTCCGCTGCTGCAACCGTCAACACGAACAACGCAAAGACCTGGCCCATCATGTCTCCCAGCGCTTGGCTGAAGGCGACGAAATTCAGGTTCACCGACAACAGGATCAGTTCCACCGACATCAGGATGATGATGATGTTCTTCTTGTTGAGGAAAATGCCCAGCATGCCGATGGTGAAGAGCATCGCGCTGACGGACAGATAATGGGAAATTCCGATTTCCATGGTTCTTGCTTTGCCTTTCGGACCGGGCTCGAGCCGGACATGAGTTCCGGTTCAAATACCCTTGCCGCTTTCAACCTTTACGATTTCGATTGCCGTTTCAGGCGTCCGAGCCACCTGCGCGCCAATATTCTGGCGTCGCACATTCGGCTTGTGGCGCAGCGTCAGCACGATTGCGCCGATCATCGCCACCAGCAGTATCAGCCCGGAAATCTGGAAGAAGACGACATACTTTGTGTACAGGATATCGCCCAACGCCCTGATATTCGATGTCTCGGCCATGTCAGGCATTGCCTGAACAGCATCACCCGCAGCGCCGGGTGCCAGCACCCAGCCGCCCGCAACCGCGAGCAGCTCGATCAGCACGATGATGCCGATCAGCCCGCCGACCGGCAGATATTGCAGGAAGCCTTCGCGCAGTTCGGCAAAATCGACGTCGAGCATCATGACGACGAACAGGAACAACACCGCAACCGCGCCGACATAGACGACGATCAGCAGCATCGCCAGGAATTCGGCACCTGCCAGCATGAACAGACCCGCTGCATTGACGAAGGCGAGGATCAGGAACAACACCGAATGCACAGGATTGCGCGATGCAATCACCATGAAGGCAGAAGCGACCGTGATCGTGGCGAACACGTAGAAAAAGATCGCCGGTAATACCCCTGTCGAGCCCATTTCAATTCATCCCGTTTTCTGGTTCCCGCCGGCGCATCAGCGCCATGGCGAATCGATGGCGATGTTGCGCGCGATTTCGCGCTCCCAGCGATCGCCATTCGCCAGCAGCTTGTCCTTGTCGTAATACAGTTCCTCGCGCGTTTCCGTCGCGAATTCGAAATTTGGCCCCTCGACAATCGCGTCCACCGGACACGCTTCCTGGCAGAATCCGCAATAGATGCATTTCACCATGTCGATGTCGTAACGCACCGTGCGGCGTGTGCCGTCATTGCGCCGTGGTCCCGCCTCGATGGTGATGGCCTGTGCCGGGCAGATCGCCTCGCACAATTTGCAGGCAATGCAGCGTTCCTCGCCATTGGGATAGCGCCGTAATGCATGTTCGCCACGGAAACGCGGTGAAACTGGCCCCTTTTCAAAGGGATAATTGATGGTTGCCTTGGGCTTGAAGAAATAGCGCATCGACAACATGAATGCCGAAACGAATTCCGTCAGCAGGAAGGATTTGGCTGTTTTGGCAATCGTGCTCATGCTGCCCATCCCGTGATCTGGAGAACGGTGGCAACAATCACCACCATCGCAAGCGATATTGGAAGGAAGACCTTCCAGCCCAGGCGCATCAGCTGGTCATACCGGTAGCGCGGCACAAATGCCTTCACCATGGAGAACATGAAGAAAACCATGCAGGCCTTGAGAATGAACCAGACGACGCCCGGCACCCAGGTAAAGGGCGCAAAGGCAAAGGGTGGAAGCCAGCCGCCAAGAAACAGGATCGTGGTCAGCGCGCACATCAGGCAGATGGCTGCATATTCACCCAGCATGAACATCATGTAGGGCGTCGAGCCGTATTCGACCATGAAGCCGGCAACGAGTTCGGATTCTGCCTCGGGCAGATCGAATGGCGGGCGGTTGGTCTCGGCGAGCGCCGAAATGAAGAAGATAACAAACATCGGGAACAGCGCCAGCCAGTGCCAGTCGAGGAACGAGCCCGGCAGCCCCATCATGGTGCCAACGCCATCCTGCTGGCTCATCACGATATCGGTCAGGTTGAGCGAACCAACGCAGAGAAGAACGGTGATGATGACGAAACCGATGGATACCTCATAGGACACCATCTGCGCTGCCGAGCGAAGAGCACCCAGGAACGCATATTTCGAGTTCGAGGCCCAGCCACCCATGATGATCCCGTACACTTCGAGAGAGGAAATCGCGAAAATGTAGAGGATACCGATATTGATATTGGCAACGACCCAGTTCTCGTCGAACGGAATGACAGCCCAGGTTGCCAGCGCCAGCGTTACCGAAACCAGCGGCGCCAGCAGGAACACGGTCTTGGATGCCGTGGCCGGAATCACCGGTTCCTTGAAAACGAATTTCAACAGATCGGCAAAGGACTGGAAAAGTCCCCATGGACCAACCACATTGGGACCGCGGCGCAATTGCACCGCCGCCCAGATCTTGCGGTCGGCATAGAGCACATAGGCAATGAAAATCAGCAGGGCGACAAGCAGCAGCAGGCTCTGCGCAACCATGATGGCGCCCGGGATCACATAGCTGGAAAAGAAAGTGTCCATGTCGCCCCTATTCCGCAGCTTCGCTCAATTGCCCGCTGAACATCTGCGAACATTCAGCCATGACCTTTGATGAACGCGCGATCGGATTGGTCAGGTAGAAATCCGTGATCGGGCTCACCAGCGCTGTCGTCTTTACCTTGCCGGTCTTGCTTGCCAGTGCCTTTACATCAGCAGCATCACCCGGCGCAACCTCATCAAGCCTTGCCAGATGCGGAAATTCACCATGGAGCTTTGCGCGCAGCTGCTGCAGGCTGTCATAGGGCAGCTTTTCTCCAAGCACTGCCGACAACGCCCTGAAAATGGCCCAGTCTTCCTTGGCTTCGCCTGGTGCAAACGCAGCGCGATTGGTCATCTGCACCCGACCTTCGGTATTTACGTAGGTCGCGGACTTTTCCGTATAAGCGGATGCCGGCAGAATCACATCTGCGCGATGCGCACCGGCGTCGCCATGGGTTCCCACATAGACGGTAAAACCCATGACATTCGCCATGTCGATTTCGTCGGCGCCTAGCAGGAACAACACATCCATGCCAGCAGGCATGGCAGCGCTGTCCTTGCCGCCCTTGCCGGGCACAAAGCCGATATCAAGCCCGCCAACGCGGCCTGCTGCTGTGTGCAGGATCGAGAAGCCGTTCCAGTCAGCGCTCACTGCCTTGACATCGACTGCAAGCTGGGCTGCGAGCGCAAGGATTGCCTCGCTGTCAGCCCTATTGAGAGCGCCCTGCCCGATCAGGATCAGCGGGTTTTTCGCCTTCTTCAACCTGGCGGCAAACTTGTTCTTGCCGGATACGAGATCAGCGAGCGTTTCTGCCGTTTCACCCAGATGTTCATGGCCATAGCGCAGGTCAACGGCCTCACCGACAAGCCCGACAGGGAAATCGGAAGCGCGAACCCGCTTGCGTATGCGGGCATTGAGCACACTCGCCTCAAAGCGTGGATTGGAGCCGATGATCAACAGCGCATCCGCCGCCTCGATGCCGTCAATCGTCGCGTTGAAGAGATAGCTTGCCCGACCCTTTTTCGGATCGAGCACCGAACCCGGTTCACGGCAATCCATATTGGCCGAACCAAGCGAATTCATCAGGTCCCGCAGGGCATACATGTCCTCGACCGCCGCGAGATCACCGGCAATGGCGCCAATTTTCTTGGCGTCAGCAGCCTTCACCGCCTTTGCAATCGCCCTGAAGGCTTCATCCCAACTGGCGGGTTGCAACTTGCCGCCCTTGCGAACATAGGGCCGGTCAAGCCGTTGCGTTCCCAATCCGTCCCAGACAAAACGGGTCTTGTCGGATATCCATTCCTCGTTTACCGCCTCATTGAGGCGCGGCATGATGCGCATCACGGCGCGCCCGCGCGTGTCGATCCGGATATTCGAGCCGACGGCGTCCATCACATCAATGGATTCAGTCTTGGTCAGTTCCCAGGGACGCGCCTTGTCCTGATAGGGACGCGAAGTCAGCGCACCAACCGGGCAAAGATCAATCACATTGCCCTGCAATTCAGACGTCATCGCCTTTTCAAGATAAGTGGTGATCTCGGCATCCTCGCCGCGACCGATCAGGCCCAGTTCGGAAATACCGGCCACTTCGGTCGTGAAGCGGACACAACGCGTGCAATGGATGCAGCGCGTCATTTTCGTGCGCACCAGCGGTCCGATATACTTGTCTTCAACCGCGCGCTTGTTCTCGTGATAGCGGTTCTTGTCGATCCCGTAAGCCATCGCCTGGTCCTGCAGGTCGCATTCGCCACCCTGGTCGCATATCGGGCAATCGAGCGGATGGTTGATGAGCAGAAACTCCATCACGCCTTCGCGTGCCTTTTTCACCATGGGTGACTTGGTCATCACCACGGGCGGCTCGCCATTGGGGCCGGGACGCAGGTCGCGAACGCCCATGGCGCACGATGCCTGTGGCTTTGGCGGTCCGCCCTTCACCTCGACAAGGCACATGCGGCAATTGCCGGCAATCGACAAACGCTCGTGATAGCAAAAGCGCGGCACCTCGGCACCGGCCTCCTCACACGCCTGTAGCAGCGTGTAGTGGTCCGGTACTTCGACTTCATTGCCGTCAACGATCAGTTTGGCCATTTTGCTACCCGATATCTTATTCTGCTGCTTCAAGCACTGTTTTGCCGCCGACTTCCGCGTTGCGGCTATAGGCGTCGATGCGCGCTTCGATTTCCGGGCGGAAATGCCGGATCAGGCCCTGGATCGGCCATGCAGCCGCATCGCCAAGGGCACAGATCGTGTGGCCTTCCACCTGCTTGGAAACTTCCAGCAACAGGTCGATTTCCTTCTTTTGCGCACGGCCTTCAACCATGCGGGTCAGCACGCGCCACATCCAGCCGGTGCCTTCGCGACATGGCGTGCACTGACCACAGCTTTCATGCTTGTAGAATGCCGCAAGCCGCGCAATCGCCTTGATGACATCCGTCGACTGGTCCATCACGATGACGGCAGCCGTGCCTAGACCTGACTGCAATGCGCGAAGCGGTCGAAATCCATTGGGCAATCGATGATCTGTTCTGCTGGCACCATCGGCACGGACGATCCGCCGGGGATGACCGCCTTGAGGTTCTTCCATCCGCCGCGAATGCCGCCGCAATGCTTGTCGATGAGTTCCTTGAACGGCACCGACATCGCTTCCTCGAATGTGCATGGCTTGTTGACATGGCCAGAGACACAGAAGAGCTTGGTGCCCTTGTTGTTTTCCTTGCCGAATTGCGAGAACCAGGCCGCACCGCGGCGCAGGATGGTTGGTGCAACAGCTATCGATTCGACATTGTTGACGGTCGTCGGGCAACCATAAAGCCCGACATTGGCGAGGGAATGGCGGCTTCAGGCGCGGCTGGCCCTTTTTGCCTTCCAGGCTTTCCAGAAGTGCTGTTTCCTCGCCACAGATATAAGCGCCTGCACCGTGATGCAGGTGGATGTCATAATCCCAGCCATTCTTGTTGTTCTTGCCCAGAAGCCCGGCATCATAGCATTCGTCGATGGCCGCCTGCAGCGCTTCGCGCTCACGCATGTATTCGCCGCGAATATAGATGTAGCAGACATGCGCCCGCATGGCGAAACCGGCAATCAGGCAGCCCTCGATCAGCGTATGCGGATCATGGCGCATGATATCGCGATCCTTGCAGGTGCCAGGCTCCGATTCATCGGCATTGACCACCAGATAATGCGGGCGCTCGCCGACTTCCTTCGGCATGAACGACCATTTCAGCCCGGTCGGGAAACCCGCGCCCCCGCGACCGCGGAGGCCTGACGCCTTCATTTCAGCTATGATCCAGTCAACGCCCTTTTCCAGAATGGCTTTCGTGCCATCCCAGTGGCCACGCGCCATCGCGCCCTTCAGCGACTTGTCATAGACGCCGTAGATATTGGTGAAGATGCGGTCCTTGTCAGCTAGCATGGTCTGGTCCCTCACCTTGGCTCTTTGCCGAACACGCGGACATATTCATCGCGTCCGCCCTTGGCCAGCGCCTTGGCCTGTTTCACCCAGTCATCGCGATCGATACGGCCCTTGAATTTCAGATAACCGTCAACCCAGTCGCGCTCCGCCTTTTTCCACGACGCAACCTGGGCAAAGGTGAAAATGCCGAGACCGTTGAGAACGCCTTCAAGCTTTGGGCCAACGCCCGAGATCAGCTTCAGGTCATCCGGCTGGGCGGGCTTGGCAATGGCCGCAGGGCGGTTCTTGTCGTCAAGCGATGCCAGTGCAACCGGTGCAGCTTCATTCTTTGCGGCCGATTTCTTGGTCGCCGTTTTTGGTCCCTTGATCGCCTTGCTGGTTTCAATGGCAGCGGACTTCGGCCTTCCAGCCTTTGCCGGCGGCACTTTTGCAGCCTCCGCCTTTGCAGCGGCTTTTGGCGCAGCAGCCTTTGCCGCTTTGCCGGGCTTCACGGTAATTTCGGCCTTGAGTGTCAGCGCGCCGCCTTCAGGTGCTGAAAAAAACCGGTCAATTTGCGGGCCGGTCTTTACCGCAGCGCCCTTGCCTGCCTCGAATTCGTCTATGATCTCGGCGAGCCGCTCTGGCGTCAGGTCTTCATATGCATCCTTGAAGATCATCACCATCGGCGCGTTGACACAGGCACCCTGGCACTCGACCTCTTCCCAGGAAAGCGTGCCTGAGGCATTGGTCTTGAACGGCTCCGCATTGATCTTTTCCTTGCAGACGCGGATCAGATCTTCCGAGCCGCGCAGCATGCAGGGCGTTGTGCCGCACACCTGGACATGGGCTTTGGTTCCCACCGGCTGCAACTGGAACTGCGTATAGAATGTCGCGACTTCCAGAACGCGAATGAGCGGCATTCCAAGCATCTCTGCCACATTCTCGATAGCGGCCTTCGTAACCCAGCCTTCCTGTTCCTGCGCCAGCATCAATAGCGGGATTACCGCAGATTGCTTGCGTTCCTTGGGATATTTGCCAATCCACTTCTTGGCCTCGCTGCTCATCGCCCTGTTGAAGGCGAAAGCTGCAGGCTGGAGATTTTCTGCTGCCAGACGACGAACGGACATTACCGGTCAACCTCACCAAATACGATATCAAGCGACCCCAGAATGGCCGAAACGTCGGCAAGGAGATGCCCCTTGCCCATGAAATCCAGTGCTGAAAGATGCGCAAAACCGGGCGCGCGCAACTTGCAGCGATACGGACGGTTAGTGCCATCGGAGACCAGATAAACGCCGAATTCGCCCTTGGGCGCCTCAACTGCACAATAGACTTCGCCCGCAGGCACCTTGAAGCCCTCGGTATAAAGCTTGAAGTGATGGATGAGCGCCTCCATCGAGCGCTTCATTTCCCCGCGCTTGGGTGGAACGATCTTGTTGTCCGCTGCCGAGACAGGGCCTTTGCCTTCCGGCGCGTTCAGCTTGTCGATGCATTGACGCATGATGCGGACCGACTGGCGCATTTCCTCGACACGAATGAGATACCGGTCATAGCAGTCGCCATTCTTGCCGATGGGGATGTCGAATTCCATCTCGTCATAGCATTCATAGGGCTGCGCCTTGCGCAGGTCCCAGGCCGCACCGGACCCGCGAACCATGACGCCCGACATGCCCCATGCCCAGGCATCCTCAAGTGAAATGACGCCGATATCGACATTGCGCTGCTTGAAAATCCGGTTCGGTGTCAAAAGCGCATCAAGGTCTTCAACCGTCTGCAGAAACGGATCGCACCAAGCCTCGATATCGTCGATCAGATCCTGCGGCAGGTCCTGATGCACACCGCCGGGACGGAAATAGGCAGCATGCATACGCGCACCACAGGCGCGCTCGTAAAACACCATCAGCCGCTCGCGCTCTTCAAAGCCCCAAAGCGGCGGCGTCAGAGCGCCAACATCAAGCGCCTGAGTGGTGATGTTCAACAAATGCGAAAGAATGCGCCCGATTTCGGAATACAGAACGCGGATCAGCTGCCCGCGCCGCGGCACTTCAATGCCCATCAGCTTTTCAACAGCCCGGGCAAAGGCATGTTCCTGGTTCATCGGCGCGACATAATCCAGCCGGTCGAAATATGGCACTGCCTGCAGATAAGTCTTGTATTCGATCAGTTTTTCGGTGCCGCGATGCAGCAAGCCGATATGCGGATCAACGCGATCAACCACTTCACCATCAAGCTCCAGCACCAGGCGCAAAACGCCATGCGCGGCCGGATGCTGCGGGCCGAAGTGATGTTGAAATTTCTGACATTGTGTTCAGTCATTGAACCGCTCTTTCACGTGACAGCAACTGTCGGCGCCCATCCTGCTCAAGCTTCAAACCACAACCGGTAAGCATCCATCGACTCATTTCGCCTTTTCGTCCCCCGGAAGCACGTAATCGGTGCCCTCCCAGGGTGACAGGAAATCGAAATTGCGGAATTCCTGCCGCAGTTCGACCGGTTCATAGATCACGCGCTTGGCTTCATCGTCATACCGTACTTCAACATAGCCGGTCAGCGGGAAGTCCTTGCGCTGCGGATGGCCCTCGAAACCGTAATCGGTCAGGATACGACGCAGATCGGGATGCCCGGTGAAAAGGATGCCATACATGTCCCAGCATTCGCGCTCGAACCAGTCAGCACCCGGAAAGACGCCCGTGACACTTGGAACGGGTGTGGTCTCGTCCGTCATCACCTTGACGCGGATACGGGCATTCTGGCGCGGCGACAGCAGGTGGTAAACCACCTCGAAACGCTCTTCGCGCTCGGGGTAGTCCACACCGCAAATATCAATGATGTTCCAGAAGGCAAGCTTCGAATCATCGCGCAACATGCGAAGCGTAGAGATCAGGTCATCACGGGCGATGACAATGGTCAGTTCGCGATTGACGACTTGCGCCGATACCAGCTTTTCGCCGAGCTTTGCTTCGATCGTTCCGCGAATTTCACCAAGCGTGTCGAAGACTTCGCCGTAATCTGCCATGGTTTTTCCCCAGCCTAGCGCTCAATGGTTCCGGTCCGCCGGATCTTCTTTTGCAGAAGCATCACGCCGTAAAGAAGCGCTTCGGCGGTTGGCGGGCAGCCGGGTACGTAAATATCAACCGGCACAATCCGGTCACAACCACGAACCACGGAATAGGAATAGTGGTAATATCCACCGCCATTGGCACAGGAGCCCATGGAAATGACATAACGCGGCTCCGGCATCTGGTCATAGACCTTGCGAAGCGCCGGCGCCATCTTGTTGGTCAGTGTGCCTGCGACAATCATGACGTCAGACTGGCGCGGTGAGGCGCGCGGCGCAAAGCCGAACCGCTCCGCATCATAACGCGGCATCGACATCTGCATCATTTCAACTGCACAGCACGCAAGACCGAATGTCATCCACATCAGCGATCCCGTGCGCGACCATTTGATCAGTTCGTCGGCGGAAGTGACCAGAAATCCGCGATCGGCGAGCTCATTGTTGATCTCGCCAAAAAACGGGTCATCGGCTCCGACGGGCTTGCCGGTAGCCGGATCAAGAATGCCCTTCGGTGTCGGGGCAATCAGGGTTGCAGAGCCTTCACTCATATTCAGACCTTTTTCATCGCCTTGCAGTGAGAGCGGACAAACCTAGTCCCACTCCAGCGCGCCCTTTTTCCACTCGTAAATGAAACCAATGGTCAGAACGCCCAGAAATGCCATCATCGAGCCGTAGCCGAACCAGCCAAGCGTGCCGAAACTGACAGCCCAGGGAAACAGGAAGGCAACTTCCAGATCGAAGATGATGAAGAGGATGGCGACCAGGTAGAAACGCACGTCGAATTTCATGCGCGCATCGTCGAAGGCATTGAAGCCGCACTCATAGGCGGAAAGTTTTTCCGCATCCGGCGCCTTGTAGGCAACCAGGAAAGGTGCGGCCATCAGCGCCAGGCCAATTACCAGGCACAATCCAACAAATACCAAAATCGGCATATAGGAAATCAGAAGGGCTTCCATCGTTCTTCCCTTTTCTCCCCGACATCAGGCTTTGACGAAGATGATCGCCAAGACCGCCGTTTGCCACTGCATTCTGCGAAGCGGTATACGCCTCAATCCCATGCTATTGCAATGCAACATAACCGAAAAAAGCCGCAATTCGCGGATTCTTGTTCATTGCATCCGGGCTTCGGGTTAGCCCAGCATCCATGTCAAGGCAAGCTGGATGTGCCAGATTATTTGCACGGTATCAATCATTGTCCAACCGCCATGCACTTGCCGCCAGCATTACGAAAGGCCCAGGTGCCGAACAATTTTGGCGACTGGAAAAAACCTTGGCGTTTTTTACCCGGAAACGCCCTATCGCGCTTGACTTCGAAATTCGAAGCACGTAATTCAGCGCAACCTCGCCGGTGGGTTTCTACCGGTGAAATGCGCGGGTGTAGCTCAGTTGGTTAGAGTGCCGGCCTGTCACGCCGGAGGTCGCGGGTTCGAGCCCCGTCACTCGCGCCAGTTTCCCTTTCATTGTTTTGCGATGGTTTGGAAACTGGTGCAAACCTGTCGCATTGAGGGTGCTTAGCTCAGCTGGGAGAGCAACTCGTTTACACCGAGTAGGTCGGCGGTTCGATCCCGTCAGCACCCACCATCTTCAATCATCACATATTGGTAATTTCGAGCGCCACGCTTCGCGCATCGACTTCGATTGCCGGTTTTCCAATGGCGAAATGCACCGGCTCAGCGCTTTGATTGATCATCACGACCGCTGACTGGCCATTCTTGCAGTCGAGAACCATTGCAAAGCCGCCAAGGTCACGATTCTCCCAATCGCCCGGATGCATGGCGTTTCCGTCAGCGCGAAGCCATTCGACATCGCGAGGATCGCCCTCGCCGCTCAAAAGCCCCTGCTCCTGCAGGCAGTCCAACTGTCGTCGAATTGCCGACAATGTCACCACATAATTCTCGATTTCGAGATCGCGATGCTCCCAGTCGAGCCAATTGATCTCATTGTCCTGACAATAGGCGTTGTTGTTGCCTGATCGCGATTTGCCGAACTCATCGCCCGCCGTCAGCATTACCGTTCCACGCGACAGGAACAGGCTCGACAGCAGCGCCTTGATATCCGCCTTCCGCCGCGCAAGGATATCAGCATCCTCGCTCTTGCCCTCAACGCCATTGTTCCACGAATGATTGGTGTTGTGGCCATCGCGGTTGTTTTCGCCATTTGCTTCATTGTGCTTGTGCTCATAGGCAACAATATCCGCGAGCGAAAAGCCGTCATGGGCCGCCAGGAAATTGACACTCCGCGTCTTGTTGCCATTTCGGGCAAATATGTCGGATGAACCCGCCAGCCGCGTTGCCAGTTCCCCCGGCAGAGCCGCTCCCTGCCAGTAGCGACGCACGTCATCACGATAGCGGTCATTCCATTCCAGCCAGCCATCGGGGAAATTTCCCAACTGGTATCCGTCGGGACCGATATCCCAGGGTTCGGCAATCATGATTCGGTCACCAAGCACCGGATCATCAGCAATCGCCGCAAAGATTGGCGCATCCACACTGAACCCGCTTGCACTTCTCGCCATGGTCGGCGCGAGGTCGAAGCGGAAACCATCCACCCCCACCTCTTCGACAAAATGTCGGAGGCTATCGAGAATGAGCGCGCGAACACGCGGATGATCGCAGGCAACGGTATTGCCACAACCCGTATCATTGACCAGCAGACCGGGATCACTTTCGGCATGGCGATACCACACCCGGTTATCCAGCCCTCGCAGGCTGAGCGTCGGGCCGAACCGGTCGCTTTCGCCGGTATGGTTGAAGACGAGGTCCAGCAATACGCCAATGCCCGCCTCGCGAAGAACGCTGACGACATGGCGCAACTCGCCAATGCCCCCCGGCGCAAGGCGCGGATCCAGTGCCATGAATGAAACCGGATTGTAGCCCCAGGCATTTGTCAGGCCCAGGGGCGGCAAATGGCGCTCGTCGATCCAGGCTGTAACCGGCATCAACTCGATGGCATCCACCCCGAGCCGAACCAGATGCTCGACCACTGCAGGTTCGCCAAGCGCTGAAATCGTTCCCCGTCTGGCTTCCGGCACCTGCGGGTGAAGGAAGGTGAGCGCCTTGACCTGCGCCTCGTATACAAGGCCGCCTGGCTTGAATAGCGGTGGCTTTGCAACCCTGGAGCCGGATTTTCGCACAACAACCGCTTTCGGCATCAGGCTGGCAGTGTCAAAACCAAATTGTGTCAACCGCGCATCGTATTGGTAAGGACGGTCTATCTGGGTGGCATGGGGATCCATGAGCAATTTGGATGGGTCAAACCACAATCCATGATCAGGCGCATATTCACCATGTGCACGAAACCCGTAGCGGGTCCCCTCGCCCGCACCTGGAAGGACCACTTCAAAACACGCATCATCGATGCGATGCATGGCGTGGCGTGTCTCGACCTCATCACTTGCGAACACGGCAAGCTCGATCGCCGTCGCGTCACTCGAATCGACAGTGAAGCGCAGCCCGCCTTCAACGAATTCGACACTCATCGGATCAGGTAATCACATCAGGTGCATTGCGCCCGGTATGTCTGGCAATACCTGCCAACTCATCCGCAGCGGCAATGATATCGGCAAGCGCTGCTTGCGTTTCACCAAACATGGTCTGCGGATTTCCATCGAAACGCTCAAGATAGACGCGCAGCGTTGCCCCCGATGTCCCTGTACCCGAAAGCCGGAAGACGACGCGCGACCCGCCCTTGAACAGAATGCGCACGCCCTGATTTTCGCTGACAGAGCCATCAACAGGATCGTGATAGGAGAATTCGTCCGCCCTTTCGATCAAAAGATCACCGATCATACGTCCGCCAAAACCCCCAAGGCTAGCGCGCAATTCGCGCATCAGCGCATTGGCAGCATCGCTGTCGACGCCTTCATAATCATGACGGGAATACTGGTTGCGGCCATATTCGCGCCAATGCGATTCAACGATCTGCTTCACCGGTTCCTTGCGCATCGCCAGGATGTTGAGCCACAGCAATACCGCCCACAAACCATCTTTCTCGCGTACATGATCCGAGCCCGTGCCGGCACTTTCCTCGCCGCAAATCGTGACCTTGCCCGCATCAAGCAGATTGCCGAAAAATTTCCAGCCCGTCGGCGTCTCGAACAAAGGCAGGCCGAGCTTTTCGGCAACACGGTCAGCAGCTGCACTGGTTGGCATTGAGCGTGCAATGCCGGCGAGCCCTTTCGCATAGCCTGGCGCGAGATGGGCATTGGCGGCGAGCAGCGCCAGTGAATCGGATGGTGTTACAAAAATACCCTTGCCGATGATCAGGTTGCGGTCGCCGTCACCATCAGAAGCAGCGCCAAAATCCGGCGCATCAGGTGACATCATCAGATCATAAAGTTCCTTTGCGTGAACCAGATTGGGGTCTGGATGATGACCGCCAAAATCCGGCAATGGAGTACCATTGACGACTGTCCCACTGCAGCTCCCAGCCGATTCTCGAGGATTTCATGCGCATAGGGGCCGGTCACCGCGCTCATGGCGTCGAACCGCATCGTGAAACCTGACCTGAACATTGCGCGTATCGCATCAAAGTCGAACAGCGTTTCCATCAAGGCAGCGTAATCAACAACCGGATCAACCACCTCGACTTCCATGGCACCCAGGTTGGCGATCCCGATCTTGCCGAGATCAATATGGCCACCGTCGGCAATCCTGTATTGCGAAATGGTCTGTGTCCGCGAATAGATGGCTTCGGTCACCTTCTCCGGGGCGGGGCCGCCATTGGAAGTATTGAATTTGATGCCAAAATCCTCCTTCGGACCGCCCGGATTGTGGCTGGCCGACAGAATAATGCCGCCAATCGCCTTGCGCTTGCGGATAAGATTGCTTGCCGCCGGTGTCGACAATATTCCGTCCCTGCCCGCAATGACCCTGACAAAACCATTGGCAGCAGCCATTCGTATTACCAGTTCGGTAGTCTCGCGATTCCAGTATCTGCCATCGCCGCCGACAACCAGTGTCGAACCCTCACGCCCGTCGATGCAGTCGAAAATCGCCTGGATGAAATTCTCGCTGTAGCCGGGCTGCTGGAAAACCGGCACCTTCTTGCGCAAGCCGGATGTGCCGGGCTTTTGCCCGTCATGGGGTACTGTTTCAACCGTTCGGATCATGTCTGGCTCATTGTCCTGTTAGACCGGAATAAAGTGAATGATATCGCGCAGCACTTCTGCTCCATGACACGTCGCTTTTCATGGCGGCTTTCTGCATCGCCGACCAGGTCTTGCGATCGGCAAACAGCGATTGCGTGCGATGGATTGCATTGAGCAGACCGGGAACATCGAGCCGCGAAAACTGGATTCCCGTGGCAACACCTGCATTGACTGCCGCGTCATTTGCATCAATCACCGTGTCTGCCAGTCCGCCGGTTCGCGTAACGACAGGAATGCAGCCATAGCGAAGGCCATAGAGCTGTGTCAGGCCGCAAGGTTCAAACCGCGAGGGACTGACAATCGCGTCAGCACCGCCCTGAATGAGATGTGACAAGCCCTCGTCATAGCCGATGATGACGCCAACCCGGCCACGATGACGCGCTGCCGCGCCCAGCAATTCGCCCTCCAGCGCATTGTCCCCCGATCCCAGCACGACCAGCCTGGCGCCAGAGGCAACAATCCCGTCCACCGCTGCCGCCAGAACATCCATGCCCTTTTGCCAGGTCAGTCGCGATATCACGCAGAAAATCGGCGATGCATCACCATCCAGCTGGAATCGTGCTTCAAGCGCCTTGCGGTTCGGCTTGCGCTGAGTCAGCTTTCTGGCGCTGTAAATCTGCGCCAGACGGGAATCCGTTTCCGGATTCCATTCATCCATGTCAATCCCGTTGACAATGCCATGCACCACTGCGGAGCGCGCATTGATCAGACCATCAAGGCCCATGCCGAACTCTGTTGAGCGGATTTCCTGCGCATAAGTGGGAGACACTGTGGTGATGGCGCTTGCCAGTTGCAGACCAGCCTTTAGATAGCCGACACCGCCATAATATTCGACGCCGTCAACCGACCAGGCATTCTCGGCAAGGCCCAGTTCGGGAAAGATCGATGCCGGAAACTGCCCCTGAAATGCGAGATTGTGAACCGTCATCACTGACGGCACGCCCGCAGCCGGGCCATAGGCCAGATAGGCCGGCGTCAGCGCCGCCTGCCAGTCATGGGCATGGACAAGGTCTGGTTTCCAGCCGGCAAGCTTGCCCGCTGCCACATCCGCTGCCGCCCGTGCAAGCGCCGCAAATCGGCGCCAGTTATCCGGCCAGTCCGTGCCCGAACTGTCGGCATATGGCCCCCCTTTGCGGGCGTAGAGATGCGGCGCGTCCAGTACAAGCAGATCAAGTCCGGATTGCTGGAGCGAAAACAGTCTTGCCGCTCCGCCAAACAAGTCCGGCCAGCTTTCGACAGGCTTTGCCTTGCCAACCTTTTCCATCACCAAGGGGTAGCCCGGAATGATGCTTCGGCACTCCACGCCCATGTCTCCCCAGTGCCAGCGGCAACGCGCCGGCAACATCAGCCAATCCACCTGTCTTGATCAGTGGGTGGATTTCGGAGGTAACCGACAAAACCCTCATTCGTAGATCAGCCCCGCCTCATCCAGCATGTTCTGGGTTATGAGGCATACCCCGCTCGGTCCGCCTGAACCGGCTCGCATCGAGTTCGGGATCTTCACCCACCACCAGACCGGCAGGAATTTTGACGCCACGATCAATCACCACTTTCGACAGTCTTGCGCTTCTGCCGATCACGCATTCCGGCAAGACCACACCTGGTCTAGTGACGAATAGGAACGCGCCAGCACGCCAGTGAAAATCAGCGACTTGTTGAGCGTTGCACCGGAAATGATGCAGTCACCCGAAACAAGCGATGAAATTGCTGCTCCTCGCCTGCCATCCTCATTGTGCACGAACTTCGCCGGCGGGCGAATTTCGGCATAGGTCCAGATCGGCCAGGAACGGTCATAGAGGTCAAGCTCCGGCAGGATTTCCGTCAGGTCGATATTGGCCTGCCAATAGGCATCCACCGTTCCCACATCGCGCCAGTATGCCTCGTTTTCCGGGGATTCGCGGATGCAGGATTTGGTGAAGCGATGGGCAACCGCCTTGCCGTGCTTTACGATATGCGGAATGATGTCCTTGCCGAAATCACGGCTGGAATTGGGGTCTGCGGCATCACGCTTGAGTTCCTCGATCAGGAATTTGGTGGTGAAGACATAGATACCCATGGATGCCAGCGCCATTTCCGGATTTCCCGGTATGCCTGGCGGGTCGTTCGGCTTTTCGACAAAATCGACAATGCGATCTGTCTCGTCGACATGCATGACGCCAGCCGGTGGCTTCATGCGCGGCACTTCAAGGCAGCCCACCGTCACATCCGCACCTGAATCGACATGCTGTTGCAGCATCAATTCATAGTCCATCTTGTAGATGTGATCGCCAGCCAGGATCACCATATATTCCACGCCATGATCCTGGATGATGTCGACATTCTGGTACACGGCATCAGCCGTGCCTTCATACCATTGCGTCTCCGACACGCGCTGGCTTGCGGGCAGAATGTCAAAACTCTCATTTCGTTCCGGGCGGAAGAAGTTCCAGCCGCGTTGCATGTGCCGGATAAGCGAATGCGCCTTGTATTGCGTGGCGACTCCAATTCGCCGGATGCCGGAATTGAGCGCATTGGAAAGGGCAAAATCAATGATGCGGCTCTTGCCGCCAAAATAGACCGCCGGTTTGGCGCGACGGTCCGTCAGTTCCATCAGGCGAGAACCGCGCCCGCCTGCAAGAACATAAGCCATGGCATCACGGGCCAGTGGCTGGTGTCTTTTCTCCATTATGCGCTCCTCCGCCGGGTTTGACCCGGTCACTACCCTCGAATTCAAACATCAATGTCGCGAGTGGCGGAATATGCATCTCCGCTTCCGCAGCATCGCTCTTTGCCAGGGCGGTAATTGCACCGCCATTTCCGGTACCTGTCCCGCCATAGGACACTGAATTGCTGTTGAGTATTTCGCGCCATCTCCCGGCCAATGGCAATGGCACCCGGTAAAAATCGCGGGCCACGGGCGTAAAATTGCTGACAACAGCAACCGGCTTTTCACCTGGAGCCTTTCGCAACCAGGCAAACACCGAATTGGCCGCATCATCGGCAATCAGCCACTCGAAGCCCTCACCCTCACAATCGCGCGCATGCAGCGCAGGCGTGGTACGGTAAATCCGGTTGAGGTCTCGCACGAGTGATTGCACACCGGCATGCGGCGCACGATCAAGCTCATGCCAATCAAGTGCCCTCGCCTCGCTCCATTCATTACGCTGGGCGAATTCCTGCCCCATGAACAGCAGCTTCTTGCCGGGATATCCCCACATGAAGGCGTAATAAGCCCGAAGACTGGCGAATTTCTGCCAGTCATCGCCTGCCATCTTCATCAGCAGCGTACCTTTGCCATGCACCACTTCGTCATGCGACAAGGGCAGCACGAAATTCCGCTGAAGGCGTATAGCAGGCCGAAGGTTATCTCGTTGTGATGATGCTTGCGGTGAACCGGTTCGCGCGCCAGATATTCCAGCGTGTCATGCATGAAGCCCATGTTCCATTTGAAGCCGAAACCAAGCCCGCCCTCATGCACGGGATGTGACACTTTCGGCCAGGAAGTCGATTCCTCCGCGATCGTCATCACCCCCTTGTAGGAGCCATAGACCTCGCGGTTCATCGCCTGCATGAATTCGACCGCTTCGAGATTTTCGCGCCCGCCCTTCTCATTGGGTATCCATTCGCCCTCCTTGCGCGAATAGTCGAGATAGAGCATGGAGGCGACGGCATCGACGCGCAGCCCGTCGACATGGAACATTTCCGCCCAGAACATTGCATTGTTGATGAGGAAGGATTTCACTTCCCGGCGGCCGAAATTGTAGATCGCGGTATTCCAGTCGGGATGGAATCCCTTTCGCGGATCGGCATGCTCGTACAAGGCGGTGCCGTCAAACATCGCAAGGCCATGCGCATCGGTCGGGAAATGCGCAGGCACCCAGTCGAGAATGACGCCAATTCCCGCGCGATGCGCACCATCGACAAATCGGGCAAATCCCTCACGATCACCAAAACGCGCTGTTGGCGCATAGAGCCCCGTTGTCTGATAGCCCCATGACGGATCATAGGGATATTCGGAGACGGGCAGGAATTCGATATGGGTAAAGCCCATGTCATTGACGTAAGGGATCAACTGGTCTGCCAGTTCGTCCCATGTCAGGAAATCGCCATTGCCGTTCTTGCGCCAGGAACCGGCATGCACTTCATAGATTGAAACCGGCTGGCGACGATGATCGGCATTTGCCCAGAAATCGCGATGCGCCTGGTCGCCCCATTGATGCGACATCGGCGGCGCGACAATGGAGGCTGTTTCCGGGCGCAATTCCGACTGGAACGCAAAAGGATCGGCTTTCAATGGCAGCGGATTGCCCGAATGGTCGATGATCTCGTATTTGTAGTGCCGCCAAACACCGATTTCGGGGACGAATATCTCCCAGATCCCCGTATCGCGTCGCAGCCGCATGACATGGCGGCGACCATCCCAGTCGTTGAAATCACCAACAACCGACACCCGTGAAGCATTGGGTGCCCAGACGGCAAAATGCACACCATCAATGCCTTCATGATGTATCGGATGTGCGCCCAGTTTGTCGAACAACCGCAAATGGCGGCCTTCGCCAATGTAATAGTCATCCATCGGTCCAAGGACCGGCGCAAAGGAATAGGTGTCGGCCACCATCCATTCGCCACCGCTATTGCTGCAGCGATAGCGAACCGGCTGGCGTTTGCGGATTGTGAGTTGGCCCTCGAAGAATCCGGCATCATGCCTGCGAACAAGCGTGCCGCAGGATTTGCCCTTCAACGTCAATGCTTCGAGATGTTCAGCACCGGCAACGAATGCCCGCGCAATCAGCCTGCCTGCGTTTTCATGAACGCCAAGCAGGGAAAACGGATCGCCATGATTGCCTGAAACAATTGCCCGGATGTCAGCTTCGCTTGTGAGCGCAGCTTCCGCGCCATTATTGTCCCGGGCTTTTTTCATGGCCTGCGATTTCTCCCCCGCTTGTCAGGCATCATGAACCAAAACCTTCCAAACCCCAAATGTCATTCGCATATTCGCCAATTGTCCTGTCGGAGGAGAACCAGTGCATGCGCGCGACATTGTGGATTGCCATTTCCTGCCATTCGGCAGAATTGCGCCAGATTTGGTCCACCCTGCGCTGGGCAGCGGCATAGGATCGAAATCCGCCGCCACCATGAACCAGTCATGGCTGCGAATTCCGTCAATCAGACCAGCATAGCGGCCCGGCTCCTCGGGCGAGAACACGCCGGAAGCAATCGCATTGAGCGCCTGGGCCAATTCCGGTGAATTCTCGATCACCTCGCGCGGATCGTAGCCATTGGCGCGCCTGCCCTGCACTTCTTCCGCAGTAAGGCCGAATATCACGATGTTGTCTGGCCCGACATGCTCCTGCATTTCGACATTCGCGCCATCAAGTGTCCCACCGTCAGGGCACCATTCATCGCGAATTTCATGTTGCCGGTGCCCGAAGCCTCCATGCCTGCCGTCGAAATCTGCTCTGAAAGATCGGCAGCCGGGATCATCACCTCGGCAAGGCTGACATTGTAGTTTGGCAGGAAAACCACTTTCAGCAATCCGCCCGTGACAGGATCGTGATTGATGACCCGAGCCACATCATTGGCGAGCTTGATGATCAGCTTGGCATTGTGATAGCTCGGCGCCGCCTTGCCACCGAACAGTTTCACCCTTGGCGCCCAGTCCTTCTCCGGATGGAGCGGATCTGGTCATAAAGTGCCACGGCTTCGACAATATTCAGTAATTGCCGTTTGTATTCGTGGATGCGCTTGATGTGGATATCGAACAGTGCAGACGGATCAATGCGAATTCCCAAACGCTCGTGAACCAGTTGCGCAAGCCGCACCTTGTTGGCCCGCTTCACTGCAGCAAACCGTTCCCCGAAGTTGCTGTCGGTAGCGAAATCGTCAAGCGCTGAAATAGCGGAGAAATCGTCGGCAACCTTGTCGCCTACAGCATCGCGCACCAGCGAAAACAGGTCCGGATTGCACTCCATCAACCAGCGCCGTGGGGTGACACCATTTGTCTTGTTGTTGATGCGTCCGGGAAATGCCCGGTTGAGATCGGCAAATACAGTCTGCTTCATCAATTCGGTATGCAATGCCGATACGCCATTGATCGAATGCGAACCAGCAAAGGCCAGATTGCCCATCCGGACACGGCGTTCGGCATTTTCGTCAATCAGCGAAATTGACCGTATCGCGTCTTCCGACGCTCCCGAGGCGCGAATTGCCTTCAGGTTCATGCCGTTGATTGCGTAGATGATCTGCATGTGGCGCGGCAAACCGCTCCATCAGTGGCACCGGCCAGCTTTCTCAAGCGCCTCCGGTAGCAAGGTGATTGGTATAGGCTACAGTTCGTTTGGTCAGGTCCCACGCATTGGCAAGATCATATCCGTGCTGATCCATCAACAGGCGCACCAGCTCGGCTACCGAAATCGCCGGATGTGTATCGTTCTAGCTGTATGGCAACCTTGTCCGGCAGTGACGCCAGATCGCCATATTGCTGGATGTGACGGCGCAAGATGTCCTGAAGGGATGCGGAAGAGAAGAAATATTCCTGGCGCAAGCGCAATTCCTGCCCTGCAGGGGTCGAATCTGCCGGGTACAGCACCCTGGTAATGGTCGCCGCCTTGTTGCTCTCCTTCAATGCGCCGATATGATCGCCTGCATTGAACGCATCGAGCAGGATCGGATCGACGGGCAGCGCCTTCCACAACCGCAATGTGTTGACCCGCTTGGCGCGCCATCCGACAACCGGAGTGTCATAGGCAACGGCCATGACATGCTCCTGCGGCTTCCAGCGCAGCATCGGCTCGCCGGTTTCGCGCTCGCCGACAGTTTCCACGATACCGCCAAACCCGACCTCGTAAGAGCTTTTCCCGCCGCTCGAATTCCCACGGATTTCCATGGACCAGCCAGGTTTCCGGCAATTCGACCTGCCAGCCATCCGAGATTTCCTGGCGGAACATCCCGTTGACATAGCGAATGCCATAGCCATAGGCCGGAATATCGATTGACGCCATGCTCTCCATGAAGCACGCCGCGAGCCGACCAAGCCCGCCATTGCCAAGTGCAGCGTCCGGCTCCAGTTCCGCAATCAGGTCAAGTTCGACATCCAGCAGCTTCAGTGCTTCTTCGACCGGCTGGCGAATTTGCAGATTGTTGAGCGTGTCGCGCATCAACCGCCCGATCAGAAATTCGAGCGACAGATAATAGACCCGCTTCTTCGAATTGGCATAGGTGTCGCGGGTGCTGTCCATCCAGCGGTCGATCGCACGATCACGAATCACAAGTATCGTTGCCGTCAGCCAGTCATGCGGCTTGGCAACCGTTGGATCCTTGCCGATCCTGTAGGTAAGCCGTTCGATGATTTCAGCCGCAATAGCTTCGGGATTGTTGGAACGCGGTTGCGGTCGGTGCAGATTGGATGGTTTGGAAGATGTCATCATTTGCCCGGATTAAATCGGTTGAAATGAATGCGTAGCCGATCATGCGCAGCCCTGCAACTGCGTAGCAACACTTTGGCCAAATTGGCCAGCAATGCCGATGGCCGACAAAAACCCGCCGGGGCATGAGGCTTGATTGACAGCAAAAATTTTAATGCATACATTATTTCATGCAAAATATGACAAGAGCATTGCCAGTGTCCGGTTTTCCGGCCACAATCGATTTTGTCAAGTTGGAGGAGAAAAACATGAAAAAACTGATCACGGCGGCAATCGCCGGGGCTTGCCTTGCTGCAACGGCATTTACAGCAATGGCAGAGCCGGTGCGCCTGAAAATGGGTTCCACTTATCCATCAAGCCTTACACAGCTCGGCACCTTGGGCAAGGCGCTGGAAACCAACATCAATGCTGCTTCGGGCGGCGATATTCAGCTGAAATTCTTTGAACCCGGCGCGCTCGTGCCAGCGCTTGAGGTGTTTGATGCGCTGAAGTCCGGCGCTCTTGATGCCGGCTGGTCCACACCAGGCTACTGGCAGGGCAAGGAACCGGCGCTGGCGCTGTTCTCGGCCGTACCATTCGGGCCTCCAGGACCGGAATATGCCGCATGGCTGTTTTACGGCGGCGGCGAAGCCATGATGCAGGAAATCTACCACAAGCATAACATCCACTCGCTCATCTGCGGTGTTATCGCTCCTGAAGCCTCGGGCTGGTTCCGCGAGGAAATCACCTCGCTCGATCAGTTGAAGGGCAAGAAGATGCGCTTCTTCGGCCTCGGCGCGAAGGTCATGCAGAAACTCGGCGTCGACACGCAGCTGCTAGCTGCCGCAGACATCTATCCCGGCTCTCGAGCGCGGAACGATTGATGCGACAGAATTCTCGCAGCCAGCCATCGACCTCAATCTCGGTTTCTACCAGGTTGCCAAGCACTATTACTTCCCGGCTGGCACCAGCAGTCCACCACCTTCGAGTTGATGTTCAACAAGGCAAAATGGGACGCCATGAACGAACAGCAGCAGGCGCTTGTAACCCAGGTTTGCCGCTCGAACTTCGCCATGGGCATGGCCGAGGGCGAAGCGATCCAGGGCAAGGCGCTGGCAGAACTGGAATCGAAGGGTGTAACCATTCATCGCTGGCCACAGGAAATCCTCGATGTGTTCGAGGTCGACCTGGAACGAGGTTGCCGCCGAGCAGGCCGCTGCTGACGCCTCCTTCAAGCAGGCATGGGATTCTCTGCAAGCCTTCCGGGCAGAATACAAGCGCTGGGGTGAACTCGGCTACCTCAAATAGGGCGAGAAGAACATTGCCCTGACCCCCGGCACTTCGGTGCCGGGGTATTTTTTGATGTGCCGAAATACGGGAGGACGGTTTCGGCGGGAGTGAATTGAAGGGGAGGATTTGTATGCAATCGCTACTGGCGGTAAGCGCTCTATTGGACCGAATTCTGGGCTTCTTTGCCCGGATCGGAGCCTGGTGCGGCTTCTTGTTGATGATCGTCGTATGTTATGACGTGGTGACCCGTTATCTGGGTGTTCCAAAACCATTCGGAATGAATTCCACGCAGCTTCAGGAATCCGAGTACTGGCTGCATACCTTCCTGTTTTCACTTTTGCTGGGCTATGCCTATATCAATCAGGCCCATGTCCGCATCGATCTGGTTCGCGAGCGCTTCTCGACCAAAAACAAGTATCTGCTGGAAATCATCGGCATTCTTTTCTTCCTGCTGACCTATTCCCTGCTGGGAACCTGGTTCACGGCGCATTACGCATTTGCAAGTTTCCAGGAACATGAGGTTTCAAAATCCGTCATCGGCCTGTCCAATATCTGGATATTGAAATCGGCCCTTGTGGTCATGTTCATCCTGATGGGCATTGCTGCAATTTCGCAGCTGATCAAGGCCATAGCCGGTTATCGCGGCGTCCTGCCCGACCATCTTGTTTCCCTCACGATCGGGAGTGAACACTGATGGAATGGCTTGGCCCGTATCTTCCGGCACTACTCTTTGCCTCACTGGCAATCCTGCTGTTTTCCGGTTACCCCGTCGCCTTCGTTCTGGGCGGACTGGGACTGATCTTCGGCTTCATCGCCTATTTTGTTGATCCCTGGCTGTTCGATATCGCCCAGTTCGGCACCTTGCCGGGGCGCATTTTCGGCGGCATTGCCGACAACCTGATCCTGACCGCCATTCCCATGTTCATCTTCATGGGGACCATGCTGGAAAAATCCGGCGTTGCGCGCGATCTGTTGAACTGCCTGCAAGTGCTGTTGCGCCGGGTTCCCGGCGGCCTCGCACTGGCCGTTACATTGATGGGCACCATCCTTGCCGCTACCACCGGCATCATCGGCGCCTCCGTCGTGATGATGAGCCTTCTTGCGCTTCCGGTGATGATGCAGCGCGGCTATGCGCCCACCCTTTCAACCGGCACCATCGCAGCATCGGGCACACTGGGCATCCTCATCCCGCCCTCCATCATGCTGGTCATCATGGCAGACTTGCTGTCGCGCTCCGTCGGCAACCTTTTTGTTGCCGCCATCATTCCGGGCTTCATGCTGTCGGGCATGTATGTGGTCTACATCATCATCGCCTCGATCCTGAAACCGGAGATCGCCCCGAAACTGCCTGCCGAACTGGGCCCGCAATCCACAAGCCAGTATTTCCTGATGCTGGCGCGGTCATTTGTGCCGCCGGTATTCCTCATTACCTGCGTATTGGGCTCAATCCTCGGCGGCTTTGCCACACCGACAGAAGCCGCTGGTGTGGGCGCTGCCGGAGCCGTGATCCTGGCCTTTGTAAATCTGGTTCTGCTGCCAACGCTTGGCGTGCCTGAATTCCATTTCGACGGGGAAGCGAAGGCCGAATTCGACGATCATCCCACCGGCAATGGCTTCATCGCCGACTCGAAGCATTTCTGGGGCGTTCTCAGTGACGTTGTCATGAGAACCGCCCTGACCAACGGCATGTTGTTCGGCATCTTCGTCGGCGCAACCCTGTTCTCATACATGTTCCGCGCCCTTGGCGGTGAAGCGCAGGTCGACGCCTTCATAGAGCATCTCGGGCTTGGCCCGTGGGGACTGCTGTTCATGCTGATGGGCGTGGTCTTCGTCCTCGGTTTCTTCCTAGACTGGATCGAGATCACACTGATCGTGTTGCCGGTATTTGCGCCGATCATTGCCGGGCTCGATTTTGGCGATCACGTTGCCAAGAGCGAGGTTACCTACTGGTTTGCAATCCTCCTTGCAGTGAACCTGCAAACCTCGTTTCTGACGCCGCCCTTTGGTTTCGCCCTGTTCTACATGAAGGCAGTCGCACCGCCGGAGATCAAGATCCAGCACATCTATCGCGGTATCATACCCTTCGTGCTGATCCAGATTCTTGCGGTCATTCTGGTCATGACATTTCCGGAACTGGCATTGTGGTTGCCCAGAACGCTACTGGGCTGATGCTGCCAATGTCGATACGATCCCCCGCCACGGCGGGGGATCGCGTATCAAGTGAAAAGACCAGCCGTCACCGGTTCCTTTTGTTGCTGAAAAAATCAGCATTACTGCCTTGAAGGCTTTCCAAATTTCCTAATTCATGCATTAATGTATACATTGTTTGAAGGAGAAATCAGGTGCTTTCCGAGCTGAAGCCCACACGGGTCGAAGATGCCTATTTGCGATTGAAGGACGAAATCCTGCAAAACCGGATGCCGCCGGGCTTTCAGGCACCCGAACCTGAAATAGCACTTCACCTGGGCATGAGTCGCACGCCAGTGCGCGAGGCGCTGATCCGCCTGGAAAGCGAAGGCCTTGTCCGCCTGATCCCGCGGCGCGGTGCACTGGTCTTGCCTGTCTCCGCAGATGACATGCGTGAAATTTACGAAATCCTCACAGCGCTTGAACCGGAAGCGGCAGCAAGCCTTGCCCGCAAGAAACCCGATGCTGGCTGTCTGCAGGAACTCGAAGCGATTACACTTGCCATGGAGTCTGCCCTTGCCAGTGGCGACCTTGATGCCTGGGCAGATGCAGATGACAGGTTCCACCGCAAACTGCTTGCCATGCATGCCAATAATCGCATGACGAATTTCGTCAATACGCTGTTCGATCAGGTCCACCGGGCCCGCATGACGACCTTGCGCTTGCGCAAGCCGCCCGAACAATCAACCCGCGAGCATCGCGAAATCCTCGATCATATCATCGCTGGCGATGTCGAAAATGCCCGCAAGAGCTTTCGTGCCCACCGGGAACGCGCTGCTGCCGAATTGCTTTCCATCCTTGAATCCTATCGCCTGCCTGCATTGTAGGCAGCTGCAAAACATCGATTTCCGGAGCCCAACCCATTGCCCAGCAAACATTTCCAGATCGCAGTTATACCGGGAGACGGCAGTGGGGTGGACGTAACGCAATCCGCAATGTCGGTTGCCGCGCGCGCACTTGAAATCGCTGGCCTGCCGCCACTCGAATTGCGTCACATCGATGCCGGCGCCGGCTACTATCAAAGAACGGGACGCGATATCGAGGAGCATGGTGAGCAAGCCGCCGGAGAGGCCGACGCGATCTTTCTCGGCGCAATCGGACTTCCCTCTGTCCGCAATCACGATGGCACCGAAATCTCGCCGCATCTGCGCCTTCGCGACCGCTATGGCCTCTACGCAGGCATTCGCCCCGTCAAGGCATATCCCAATGCACCACAGCGTCTGGCAGACCCGCGTGCAGCAAACATCGATCTCGTGATCCTGCGCGAATCGACCGAAGGCCTGTTCTATTCGGCCGCCGTGCACGGGCGTTCACAGGCCATTGGCGACGAGGAGGTGCGCGACACGCTGCGCATCACCCGCACCGTTACCGAAAAGCTTCACGACTTCGCCTTCAACCTCGCCCGCAAGCGCAAGGCGCGCGGTTTGCCCGGCAAGGTTACCTGCGTCGACAAGGCCAATGTCTTTGCCTCCATGGCATTCTTTCGCAAGATTTTCGACGAACGTGCAGAAGCATTTCCCGATATCGAACGCGGATACAACTATGTCGACGCACAGGCTCTCGATCTCGTGCGCAAGCCGTGGGAAGCCGACATTCTGGTGATGGAAAACATGTTTGGCGACATTCTTTCAGACCTTGCTGGCGGCCTTGTGGGAGGCATGGGAATGGCGGCCTGTGCAGAGATCGGTGACAGTCACGGCCTGTTCCAGCCTGCACATGGCAGCGCTCCCGACATCATGGGCAAGGACATGGCCAATCCGTTGGCTGCGGTCCTTTCGGCGGCCTTGATGCTGGATTATCTTGCAGACCGGAACGCCAGCGATGCCCTGCGCCAGGCCGCGCAACTGATCGATGATGCTGTACTGTCCGGTTTTGAACAAAATCGGCTGCGCCCGATGGAATTTGGCGGGGACATGGGCACAAGCAGCATGGATACTGAACTTCTCGCCCTGCTTGCTGAAACCTCCAGGCAGCCCTCAACACGCGGACAGGACCAATAGATGCTGGTGATCTGGGTGGAATTCATCATCAAGCCAGGCTTTGAAACGGCATTCCTCGACGCTGTACGCGTTCAGGCCGCCAATTCGCTCCAAGGCGAGGAAGGCTGCACCGTTTTCGATGTAGTGCGCGATCCGGCTCGCGCTGACCGTATCCTTCTTTATGAGGTCTATCGTGACGCAGCCGCTTTCGATCTGCATCTGGCAACGCCGCATTTTGCCGATTTCGATGCTTTGGTAGCGCAGATGGTCTGCACCAAGAAAGTCGAAAAGCTGGAACTGGATCGCCACGGAAAATGAAAATGCAGCTTCGTGTCGCCATCGCAGGGCTTGGCTATTTCTCGCAGTTCCATCTGGCAAGCTGGCAGAAAATTCCCGAAACCTGCATCACCGGCGTTTTTGATGCGGACGCTGCACGTGTTGCCGAAATCGCCCAACAGGCCGACGTTCCCGGCTTTGCCTCGCTCACAGACATGCTCACCGCACTTGATCCCGAAATTCTCGATATCGTTACGCCACCCCGACCCATGCCGCTTTCATCGAGGAAGCAGCCCGACCCGGACTGACCATCATCTGTCAGAAGCCGTTCTGCACTTCGCTGGCGGAAGCACGGCGAACGGCCATGCTGGCAAAGGAGCGCGGCGCCGTCCTCGTCATTCATGAAAACATTCGCTTTCAACCCTGGTATCGCGCCATCGCGGAAATCCTGACCTCAGGCGCCATCGGCCAGGTCTATCAGGCGCATTTTCGTCTCAGGCCAGGCGATGGTCAGGGAAAGGACGCCTATCTGGCGCGCCAACCCGCCTTCCGACCATGCCACGCTTGCTGGTGCATGAAACAGGCGTCCATTTCATCGACCTTTTCCGCTGGTTGTTCGGCGAGATCTCGCATGTCTACAGCGATTGCCGGAAGCTGAATCCGGCAATTGCCGGCGAAGATGCGGGCCTCGTCATTCTCAATCACGCCAATGGCGTCACGACCATTTTCGACGGCAATCGCCTGTCGGACCACATTGCGGAAAACCACCGCAAGACGCTGGGCGAGATGACCATCGAGGGCTCGGCAGGCACCATCCGGCTAGACGGTTATGGCAGGGTATTTGTCCGGAAATTCGGGTCGAATGAGGAAAGCGAAATCCGCTTCGATTATGTAGATGAGGGGTTTGGCGGCGGCTGCGTGGAAGCGCTGAACCGCCACGTCATCGATCATCTGTTGCACGGCAGGCCGCTTGAAAATCAGGCTGACGACTACCTTCCCGTCATCGCCGTTGCGGAAAACGCCTATCTTTCATGGGAACAGGGACGCAAGTTGGAGACAGGAGCAGGTCATGACGGCCAATGACAAATATGAGGTTTATGCAATCCGCTATGCCGAGCGCAGCAATCGCATTCGTGCCGACAGCTTCATCTTCACCGATGATCACACGTCGAGCCACCCAATGGACTATTTCATCTGGCTGATCCGCAATGACGAGCGCACCATCCTCGTAGATACCGGTTATGATGCGAAAGAAGCAGCGCAGCGCGATCGTCCGATCCTTGTTGAACCTTCGGCAGCGCTTGCCGATATCGGCGTTGCTCCCGACAGCATCGACAGCATCATTGTCACCCACCTTCATTATGACCATGCAGGCGGACTGGCGCAGTTCCCGCAAGCGCGTCTCCATCTTCAGGAGGCCGAAATGGTCTATGCGACCGGGCCATGCATGTGCCATGGCACACTGAAAATGCCCTTTACCGCCGACCATGTCTGCGAAAACCGTGAAACGCGTCTATGCCGGCAAGGTCACTTTCCATGACGGCACTGCGGAAATTGCACCCGGCATCAGCGTGCACAAGACCGGCGGCCACAGTCGCGGCTTGCAATGTGTGCGGATCGATACAGCCAAAGGTCCTGTCGTCCTGGCGTCAGACGCATCACATTATTATGAAAACTACCAGCGCAAGGAATGCCCTTCCCACTGGTCGTAGATGTCGAGGACATGCTCAAGGGTTTTGACACGCTGGAAATTCTGGCAGGCCCCAATGGCAGGATCATTCCTGGCCATGACCCGCTGATACGCGAAACCTATCCCCGCGCATTCAACGGATCAAAGGCGGATGTCAGGCGGCTCGATATATGAACCATCCTGGCCGATCACGATCAACGCAATGATCCTCGGATGGATCACTCTTCATCGCAGCTTTCCTGGCTTGGGCTCGGCGGGGATGGTGCAGGTGCCGGGTCTCCTGCCCGTTCTGCGAACAATATGGGAAAATGTTCGCCGGACAAGTAATCGCATCCGTTGCAGATTGGGCAAATGCTGAACCCGAAAGGCACAGGAATACCCCCGCGCCACATGCAAATGCGATGGCGGAAGTGTTTAAGTCACGCATTTTAATGGACATTGCAATCCCTCCTGTTGCCGGCGCGAAGCCGAAGAAGATTGCCCTGAAAATAGTTCGAACCTGAATTGCGTTCGAAATATGACGAATTAGGGCAAGTTTCGATCAGATTGAATCGTTTCACCTTTGCTCTAAATTGGCTTGTCTGTAGCGACAGCTTTGAGGAGCGGCAAATCCGTCCCGCCAGACCGCCTCCTGTCACACACCGTTGCCGGGCTTCTTGCGCGGATAAAGCGGCATGGCGCAGCTATCGCGCGAGCAGCAGATGCTGCAGCGGAACACGCCATCCAGCCCCGGTATTTCCCGCTCCATGGGAAGCGCCAGCGCTGCGGGCAGGACTTCGGACCAGTGTCCACATTGGCGGCAATGCACGGTCAGACTGAGGCCGGCTGTCTCCAGGTCCGCCAGCGTCACCGCTGCGTCAGATCTTGTCTTCTGCCTGTTTCGTTGCATGGCGCATCCCCGTTGCGCCGCTGTCCAGATCAAGGAATATATTCCTTGTCCAGAAATGCCAACAGAAAATTCCAACAAAAACCCGCCACCATCGCAAGGATGGTAGCGGGTAATTTTCAGGCAGGAATTCCTGCGTTCAGCGTCAGTTGTTCACGGCGTCCTTGAGGGCTTTGCCGGGCTTGAACTTTGGAGCCTTCGAGGCAGGAACATCAACCGTCGCTCCCGTCTGTGGATTGCGCGCGGTTGTTGCCTTGCGCTGTGCAACAACAAATTGCCAAAGCCCAGAAGCCGCACTTCATCGCCCGCTTTCAATGAGGCAGTGATGGCTTCCAGAGCCGCATCAATCGCTTCGCCTGCCTGCGCCTTTGTCAGATCCGCCTTCTCGGCGACTGCTGCAATAAGCTCGTTCTTGTTCATCCTCGTAACCTTTCAAAAAACCGGAGCAAGCCAGCCCGCTCCAAATAGGAACCAATCGTTGTCGGATAACGCATCAAATACAAGTACAAGACGATGTTACCCCCGAATTTTGCCTGTATTGCAGGGAGTTTTGTCAGAATTGGGATCGTTTCAGGGTTTCATTGCCCAAAAATCCGGTCAATTGCCCCAGAAAAATACCGGTCCGCTGCAGCCTTTGCGACCGTCCCAATTCATGAAAAGGGGCCCCGAGATTGCCTCCGGGGCCCCGATCAACTGTTCCGTCAAACACACTGAATTTGCAGTCAATGTGCTGTCAATGCCGGATCACCCTCGCCGCTGCCGCCGGAAAGCGCGCGCCGGGCCTTTTCTCGTCCTCGGCAGTCCATTTTATGGCTTCCGGCACACGCACGAGCGCATGCTTGAGGACTTCATCCATCATGGAGACAGGCACAATTTCCATGCCGTTCTTCACATTGTCTGGAATGTCGGCAAGGTCCTGGCATTTTCCTCGGGGATCAGCACCTTGGTGATGCCGCCGCGAAGTGCCGCCAGCAGCTTCTCCTTCAATCCGCCAATCGGAAGCACCCTGCCCTGCAATGTGACTTCACCGGTCATGGCAATGTCACCGCGAACCGGAATGCCGGTCATGATCGAGACGATGGCGGTTGCCATCGCAATGCCTGCCGACGGACCATCCTTGGGTGTTGCACCTTCAGGAACGTGAACATGGATGTCGGTCCGGTCGAAGCGCGGTGGTTCGATACCGAAATCAACCGCCCTGCTCCGAACATAGGACGCAGCAGCCGAGATCGACTCCTTCATCACATCCTTCAGATTGCCCGTTACCGTCATGCGCCCCTTGCCGGGCATCGAGACACCTTCAATGGTCAGCAATTCGCCGCCCACCTCGGTCCATGCGAGACCCGTAACAACCCCGATCTGGTCCTCGAGATCAGCCTTGCCATGCCGGAACTTGGGAACGCCGAGATAGTGCTCGACATTGTCTGCATCCACCTTGATGGATTTTTTGGTCGTTTTCAGCAGTTCCGTCACCGCCTTGCGTGCGAGTTTGGACATCTCCCGCTCAAGGTTGCGCACACCCGCTTCACGGGTATAGCGCTGGATGATCATCCGGATGGCCGCATCGGTGACCGAAAACTCCTTCGCCGTCAGCGCATGGTCGCGAATGGCCTTGGCGATGAGATGGCGCTTAGCAATCTCGACCTTCTCGTCCTCCGTATAACCGGCGATGCGGATGATCTCCATCCGGTCCATCAGCGGTGCTGGAATGTTGAGCGTATTGGCCGTGGTCACGAACATCACATTGGACAGGTCATAGTCGACTTCCAGGTAATGGTCGTTGAAGGTGTGGTTCTGTTCCGGATCCAGTACCTCCAGCAGTGCCGATGACGGATCGCCACGGAAATCCATGCCCATCTTGTCGATCTCGTCGAGCAGGAAGAGCGGGTTGGACTTCTTGGCCTTCTTCATCGACTGGATGACCTTGCCAGGCATCGAGCCAATATAAGTACGGCGGTGTCCCCGAATCTCGGCTTCATCGCGCACCCCACCCAGCGCCATGCGAACGAATTCGCGGCCAGTGGCCTTTGCTATCGACTTGCCAAGCGAAGTCTTGCCAACGCCGGAGGTCCGACAAGGCAAAGGATGGGTCCCTTGATCTTCTTCGACCGGGTCTGCACGGCGAGATATTCGATAATCCGCTCCTTGACCTTTTCGAGGCCGTAGTGGTCGGTATCGAGGATTTCTTCCGCGAGCTTGATATCGGTCTTGACTGCCGAGCGGCGACCCCATGGAATGCCAAGCAGCCAGTCGAGGTAATTGCGCACGACCGTTGCTTCAGCCGACATCGGGCTCATCTGCTTGAGCTTTTTCACCTCGGCCAACGCCTTTTCACGGGCTTCCTTCGAAAGCTTGACCTTGGCGATGCGCGCTTCCAGCTCGCCAACCTCGTCACGACCGTCTTCGCCGTCACCCAGTTCCTTCTGGATCGCCTTCATCTGCTCGTTGAGATAATACTCGCGCTGCGTCTTCTCCATCTGCCGCTTGACGCGACTGCGGATGCGCTTTTCGACCTGCAGCACGGAGATTTCACTCTCCATCAGGCCAAGCATGCTCAAGCCGCTGCTTGACCGAAAAGATGCCAAGGATTTCCTGCTTTTCCGGAATCTTGATCGCGAGGTGCTGGGCAACAGTATCGCTGAGCTTGGAATACTCCTCGATCTGCGTGACGGCTGTCACCACCTCGGGTGAAACCTTCTTGTTCAGCTTCACATAGCCTTCGAATTCCGTGACGACCGAACGCGCAAGCGCTTCGATCTCGACAGGATCATCATCAGTATCGGCTACGATTTCGGCGTCCGCCTCGACATATTGCTTGCGGTCGTTGAACTTCTTCGCCTTCGCGCGCGAATTGCCCTCGACCAGCACCTTTACGGTACCATCGGGAAGTTTGAGCAATTGCAGAACCGTGGCCAATGTACCGATCGGGTACAAGGCTTTGGTCTCGGGGTCATCATCCCCGGCATTGCGCTGCGTGAACAGCAGGATTTGCCGGTCCGAATTCATCACCTCTTCCAAAGCGGCAATCGATTTCTGGCGACCAACGAAAAGTGGCACAATCATGTGCGGGAATACGACGATGTCGCGCAATGGGAGAACCGGATAGGTTCCGCCCGTTGCCTCTTCTTCGCCGGCAGGTGTTATCACCTTACCCATTTGCCTAGTCCTTTCCGGCCATTGGCCTGTTTCAGCAACACCAATGCGCCCCAACTTGCGGCAGCGCTACGGTGTCCCGGGCCTGTCGGCTCCGTTCATTGGACATTTGGACACCCGCAGCACCCAATTCAAGGAACGAAAGTGAAATGAATCAGTTCGTTCACAATTGGCATACTTGCCCCGGCATCGAAGCGATGCAAGGGCAAGAAAGCTGAAGTCGGGCTTTTGCTGACAAGCTTTGCTCGCAAGGTAAATGGGTCCTGACCCTATGTACGCAGCACCCTGTAGATCGCCGGGATTACCAGCACCGTCAACAGGGTCGACGAGGCAAGGCCGAACAGCAGTGAAATTGCCAATCCCTGGAAGATGGGATCGGTCAGGATTATAGCCGCACCGATCATGGCAGCAAGCGCTGTCAGCAGGATCGGCTTGAAGCGGATGGCACCGGCCTCGATCAGTATCTCTGTCAGCGGTCTCTTGCTGTCGGAGTGACGGATGAAGTCGACCAGCAGGATCGAGTTGCGCACGATGATACCGGCAAGCGCAATGAAACCGATCATTGAAGTGGCCGAAAACGGAGCACCAAACAGCCAGTGGCCGACCAGAATGCCGATAAAGGTCAGCGGAATTGGCGTGAGAATGACCAGCGGCAAGCGGAATGAGCCAAACTGCGCGACAACCAGGATTTAGATACCCAGTAGAGCCACGCCGAACGCTGCTCCCATGTCGCGGAATGTTACCCAGGTCACTTCCAATTCGCCATCCCACAGCAGCGCATTGCGGCTATCCTCGTCAGGCTGGCCGTGCAACAGCAGTTCCGGCTTTTCGAGCCCGGTCCAGTCCTGCTTGTCCAGCGCCTCCTGCACTGCCAGCATTCCGTAAAGCGGTGCCTCGAAACGCCAGCGAGTTCCGCCGTCACCATCTCTGCATATCGGCCATTGTGCCGGAAGATCGGGAAAGAGGATCTTTCTTCACCCACCTTGACCACATCGCCGAGTTCGACCACGCCGCGGCCGCCTCGGCAGGACATTCGCCGGTATCGGCGTTGTCAGGAAGGCAAGATCCAGCACCCGCTCGCCCTTGGGGCGCTCGACCCGTATGGGGATCGGATGCCTGCCCCCGCCACGATGCGAATAACCAACTGTCGAACCGCCGGTCAGAATGCCGATCGTGTCCAGCACATCGCTTTCCTGAACCTTGAAGAAATCGACGTCATCGCTGGAAATGGTCACGCGCTGGCGCCTTGCCTGCTCGCCAAATGAATTGTCCACATCAACGATGAAGGGCACAGAGCGAAACGCATCCTCGACCTTGCCCGCAATCTTGCGGCGTGTCTCGCCATCAGGACCGTAGATCTCGGCAAGCAGGGTTGCCATGACCGGTGGTCCTGGCGGCGGTTCAACCACTCAGGCTGGTGCCTTCCGGCACTTCCAGCTTGGCAATCCTTGCCCTGATGTCGAGCGCGATATCGTGGCTGGTGCGTTCGCGTTCACCCTTGCCCGTCAGGTTGATTGCTACATCGGCCATATTCGGCATTCCGCGCAAATAGTAGTGGCGCACCAATCCGTTGAAGTTGAAAGGCGCTGCCGTCCCGGAATGGACCTGTACAGAAGTCACTTCGGAAAGTCCCATCACGGTCCGTGCCACGTTCTGGGCAACGGCATCAGCTGTTCGACGGATGCGCCTTCACGAAGATCGATCACCACGGACAGTTCCGACTTGTTGTCGAAGGGCAGCAGCTTCACGGTGACATGCTTGGTGTAAAACAGCGTAAGCGAGCTCAATGTCATGATGCCGACGACACGAGGAACAGCCAGCTGCGCGCCTTGCTCTTCAGGATCGGTCTTGCAACAGCGGAATAGGCCTTGCCGAGAACGCCACCATGCTCGCCCTCGCCACCATGATCGCCATGCACCGGTGCGCGACCGGCAATCTTCAGCATCAGCCAGGGCGTCACCATTACCGCAACGAAGAACGAGAAGATCATCGCCGCCGATGCATTGGCCGGGATCGGGCTCATATAGGGACCCATCATGCCCGAAACGAAGAGCATCGGCAGCAGTGCCGCCACAACCGTAAGCGTTGCAACAATCGTCGGATTGCCTACCTCGGCCACAGCCTCGATGGCTGCCTGCTTGCGGCTGCGCTTGTCGTTCATGCCCCAATGCCGGGCGATGTTTTCAATCACGACAATCGCGTCATCCACCAGATGCCGATGGAAAAGATCAGCGCAAACAGCGACACGCGGTTCAGCGTGTAACCCATCAGTCGTGACGCAAAGAGCGTCAGAAGGATGGTCACAGGAATAACGATGGCAACAACCGCCGCCTCCCGCCAGCCTATCGCCAGCCACACCAGCACAATGATCGAAATCGTTGCAAGGCCCGTGGAACAGCAGTTCATTGGCCTTTTCATTGGCCGTTTCGCCAATCCGGGTAATCTTCAACCGAAATGCTGTCGGGAATGACAGTTCCTTCCAGCGAATGCACACGATGCAGGATGGCTTCCGCAACCGTAACCGCATTGGCCCCTGCCCGCTTGGCGATGGCAAGGGTGACGGACGGCACCCGTTCGACCGCCCCGGCCTCACCGCGACGCATGGTCGATACCAGCAGGTCTTCCGAACCGGAAGCGAGCGTAACATCAGCCACGTCGCGCACATAAACCGGCCGCCCGTCACGCGTTGTCAGCAACAGATTGCCAATGTCAGCGGGCGATTGCAGGGTTTCGCCAGCCGCAAGCTCGATTTGCTCCCCATTGGAGCGAACCATGCCTGCCGGAAAGGCGCGATTGGCACCCTGAACCTTGCCGGCAAGTTGTTGCAGCGTCACGCCGAACAAGGCCAGGCGGCGAGGATCGGGCGCAATAGGATCAGTTCCTGGCTTTCTCCAACCAGGAATGTAAGGCCGACATCATCGATCTTGGAAATCTCCGCCCGCAATTCGCGCGCGATCCGGGTGAGGTCATTGGCTGTCATTGACGCCGCTGCACCGTCACGGGGGGAAAGGGTCAGCGGCCACGATGGCAACGTCGTCAATTCCGCGTCCGACGATCAACGGCTCGGGAATGCCGACCGGAATGCGATCGAGATTGGCCCTTACCTTGTCATGCACGCGCAGGATCGCTGAATCCGCCGATGTTCCCACCTTGAAGCGGGCTGTCACCATCACCTTGTCATCGCTGGTCTGGGAATAGACATGCTCCACCCCGTCAATGCCCTTGACGATGGTTTCGAGCGGCTCCGAGACCAGTTTGACGGCATCTTCTGCCTTCAGGCCGTCAGCCCGCACATGGATATCAACCATCGGCACCGAAATTTGCGGCTCTTCCTCACGCGGCAAGGTAATGAGCGCAATGATGCCGAAGGCAAAGGCTGCAATCAGGAAAAGCGGGGTCAGCGGCGAGACAATGAAGCCGCGCGTGATCCGCCCGGCTATGCCAAGCGCACCTTCCTCGCGATCATCCGTGCCGGGTTTTCCATTGTTCTGGGACGAACTCATTTGGCAACCACCTTGTCACCGGCATTGAGCCCGGAAAGAATTTCGACATTGGCTGCGCCATCAAGCTCGACAGGTTCGCCAAGAATGACGACCTGCTCGCTTTCGCCGCCCTCCGCCTCAACTGTCACAAAATCAAGACCGGAACGGTGGATACGGCGGATTGCGGAACGAAAAGCGCCTTCGATTGCCGACCGGCACCTCCACCAGCAGCCTTGCATCAACGTAAGTTGTATCAAGACCTTCCACCCTCGACATCGGCGATGACGCGACCATTCTCGATCTGCGGATAGATCTTGGCCAGCCGCCCAACCTGCTCTCCCTTTGCGCTTTGAGACGAATGGCAACATCTGGCTTGAGTGAAGCCGCATGGCGTTCGAATTGCCAGCCTCAAGAAGACCCCGCCACCGCCGATGGTCGCCACCGGCTCGCCGCCCATGATGACCGCACCCCGCGTTACCGGCACCTTCAGCACACGCCCATTTGCCGGGGCAAGCACCTCACCCTCTGCACCTTGCTGCACCAGAACCGCGCGCTGCGCCTGTGTCGCCGTAATCTGGCCACGCACCACATCCACTTGCGTCTGCAACTGGTCAACCCGCTGGCGTGTCATCACACCCTTGCCGACAGGTCATTGCCGCGCTTCAAATCCGCTTCAGCCGTATCCAATTGCGATGACAGTGCCTGCAACTGGGCATCAATGGCAATCTGGAACGCCAATTTGTCATCACGGACCGTGGCAATCTTTTCACCTGCCTTGACTTCATCGCCTTCGGTGACAAGCAGTTCAACCACCACACCGCCAATCCGGGCCCTTGCAGGCACCATGTCGCGCGCCTCCACGCGGCCATAGACAGCCTTCCACTCAGTGACATTGCTGTCCTTGAGAACAATGGTCTCAGCCCCTGCTGTCGTTGTTGATATGAGAAGCGCTGTTAGCGTGATCAGGATTGGGCGCATGTCGGACCTTCCGTGGATTATTACCTCTGGCCCATATATATTAGCTTTTACTAATGTTCAAGCCCGACAAACGCCGCGCCGAAAAGCAAAGGGCCACATGCTGAGCACGCGGCCCTCAAACTTCTGCAACCTTGATCAGGATCAGGCGCGGGCTTCTTTTTCCGGCTTCTTTTCCGCATAGATGTAAAGCGGCCGCGCATTGCCACTGACCACTTCCTCGGAAATCACCACTTCCTGGACACCGTCAAGCGATGGCAGGTCGAACATGGTGTCGAGAAGAATCGCTTCCATGATGGAGCGAAGTCCGCGGGCACCGGTCTTGCGTTCGATCGCACGCCTTGCAATGGCACGCAATGCATCTTCCTGGAATGAAAGCTCGACACTCTCCATTTCGAAGAGGCGCTGATACTGCTTCACGAGCGCGTTTTTCGGCTCGGTCAGGATCTGCAGCAACGCATCCTCGTCAAGGTCTTCAAGCGTAGCCAGAACCGGCACACGACCGACGAATTCCGGGATCAGTCCGAATTTCAGCAGGTCTTCCGGCTCTACTTCGCGGAACAAGGCTCCTGTCTTGCGGTCTTCGGGTGTTGCAACATGGGCACCAAAGCCTATGGAAGTCTTGCGACCACGATCCGAGATGATCTTGTCGAGACCGGCAAATGCACCACCGCAAATGAACAGGATATTGGTCGTATCAACCTGGAGGAATTCCTGCTGCGGATGCTTGCGCCCGCCCTGCGGCGGAACCGATGCAACCGTGCCTTCCATGATTTTCAGAAGTGCCTGCTGCACACCCTCGCCCGAAACGTCACGGGTGATCGACGGATTGTCGGATTTGCGGGTGATCTTGTCGACCTCGTCGATATAGACTATGCCGCGTTGCGCCCGCTCGACATTGTAGTCCGCAGCCTGCAACAATTTGAGAATGATGTTCTCGACATCCTCGCCCACATAACCGGCTTCGGTCAGCGTGGTCGCATCTGCCATTGTAAACGGCACATCGATGATGCGGGCCAAAGTCTGGGCGAGCAGTGTCTTGCCGCAACCCGTTGGCTCGATCAGCATGATGTTCGACTTTGCAAGTTCGACATCATTATGCTTGGAGGCATGTGCCAGGCGCTTGTAATGATTGTGGACCGCCACCGACAACACGCGCTTGGCATGTGGCTGGCCGATCACATAATCATCAAGGACCTTGAGAATTTCTTGTGGGGACGGAACGCCATTTCCGGACTTCACCATCGAGGATTTGTTTTCCTCGCGGATGATATCCATGCATAGCTCCACGCATTCATCGCAGATGAAAACGGTAGGTCCGGCGATCAACTTGCGCACCTATCATGCTGGCTCTTTCCACAGAAGGAGCAGTACAAGGTGTTCTTCGAGTCGCCACTGTTGGATATCTTGCTCATTATCCACCCTCACCGGTAAACCGGTAGATTTTGCGCACCATCAGGCAAACGGCCGATGGCACCGGTTTGAAACTGCTCTCGAAAGTCCGCCACCGCAACGCATGTGGCTCGGACTACCGAAAACCGGTCTGGTCAAATCAATCACCCAAGCGTCGCCTTCGCAAGTGCCTCGTCTGATACAAGCCCGATTCTAACGAAGGAAACATATAGATAAACTTAACGCCAGCCCGGAATTGTGACCGGATTGTCACAAAAATGGCATTTCGCAATCAAAACCGAATCAGAACCAGCTGTTCCGACTTCCTTGCGATACGCAGCCAAAAGTCATTCGGATACCGCTTCGCGCTTCTCGATCACCTTGTCGATAAGGCCCCAGGCCTGCGATTCCTCGGCAGTCATGAAGTGATCGCGGTCAAGCGTTGTCTCCACCGCTTCGTAGCTCTGGCCGGTATGCTTGACATAGACCTCGTTGAGCCTGCGCTTCATCTTGATGATATCCTGCGCATGACGCTCGATATCCGATGCCTGGCCCTGGAAACCGCCTGACGGCTGGTGAACCATGATCCGCGCATTGGGCAAGGCAAAGCGCATGCCCTTCTCGCCGGCGCACAAGAGCAGTGATCCCATGGATGCGGCCTGCCCGAGGCAAAGTGTCGACACAGCCGGACGAATGAACTGCATCGTATCGTAGATCGCCATGCCGGAGGTCACCACTCCGCCTGGCGAATTGATGTACATGTGGATTTCCTTCTTCGGATTTTCCGCTTCAAGGAAAAGCAGCTGCGCGCTGACCAGCGTCGCCATGCCATCCTCGATCGGTCCGGTAATGAAGATGACCCGTTCCTTCAGAAGCCGCGAGAAAATGTCGTAGGCCCGTTCGCCACGATTTGTCTGCTCCACAACCATGGGAACGAGGTTCATGGCGGCTCTTTCGATTGGATCTCTCATCAATGATATTCCTGTATTTCCTGCCCTGCCGCCATTGGCAGCAGACAGGCTCATGGGTGGAAAATGATCCCCGCGAAGCGTGTTCATCAATACATATGGCATGGCATAGCAGGATTAAAGAGCCGGTTAATCTGCGAAACATACCTTTGCGGAATGCTTGACCCCGATCAATGTCACCAAGCAGCCCCTGCAGTATCTGGCGTTACGGGCATGTGGGAAAGGAGCGGAGACACAAAGGTCGAATTCCATGAAAAAATCACGACTTGCAATGCTTTTATATCATGGTCGCACCGGTTCTGTCCGTTCCGCCGCCTGCGCTGTCGATGCGCGGGTCAACCACGCAAATGCGCTGATCTATGCAGCGATTGCAGGCTTCGCCGTCGCATTCCTCGTTGCGTGGATTGTTGCTGGTTCCCTGTCCGCCAAGAGCCGCTGACAGCGTCACCCGGCCTTGGCGAGTGAAGATATTCGCTCAGCGAAGCGGTAGTACCGGCCCCGGGATCTGGCATGTTGTTGACAATGTCATCCTTGAGGATCTTGGCAACAACATCGCCTCCTGATTGCCCCAGTGCCCCGACACCAAACAGGAATGCACGCCCGCACAGGACAAAATCAGCGCCCAGTGCCAGTGCCCGCATGATATCGCTTCGGTACGCACCCCGCTGTCAAACAGCACTGTCGCGTCGCACGGCCATTGACCCGTTCGGCAATTTCTGGAAGCACGTCAATCGAAGCTGGCGTCTCCGTCAATCTGGCGCGCACCGTGATTGGAAACCACAATTGCGTCCGCGCCCAGTGAAACGCCATGTCCGCGTCATCGGGATGCATGATGCCCTTGACCACAAACGGCTCTTTCCACATTTCCCGCAATTGCGCCAGATGAGCGAGATCAACTCGCCAAGCCGCTGCGGTTCAAGGAATTCCGACAAGGACCGCAGTGACTTGTCTTTCGAGTATTTCTGCAGGATCCGCAGACTGGGGGCACCATGGCGCAGTGTTTCCAGCCCAGCGCGGCCTCGCCAGGATCTGCGCAATACGCGCAGGCGTCATCCGCGGCTCGCCCCTGATCCCTGCTCGCTGACGCTCCCGCGTCGAATTTTTCCGGCACATCGACCGTGACAACCAAAACGGAAAAGCCGCTATCTCCGGCACGCTTCACAAGATCAGCCTCGATCTGCCTGTCCTTGATCGTGTAGAGCTGAAACCAGCCATTGCCCGATGCAATCTTTCCGACCGTTTCCGGCGTTTCGCAGGCGACCGTCGAAAAGGCAATAGGGAATATTGAAATCTCGGGCCGTGCGCGCAAGGATGCACTCGGCATCCGGCCACATCAGGCCGTCAGCCCAACAGGCGCAATGCCAAACGGCGCGGAATAGGTCTTTCCGAAAGCTGCGTTTCGATGGTCGGATTGACATTGCCGCGCATCAGCCTTGGCGTGAAAAGGATATCGTCGATTGCTGAACGGTTACGCTGCAACCGGTTTCGATGCCTGTTCCCGAGGCCAGGTATTCCCAACCAGGTGGACACGCGCTTGCGCCCGTACTTCCAGGTTCTGACCGAGGGAAATCGGTCCAGAATTCTTTCAATGTCCAAGGTCTCCCGCAATGATTTTTGCGAGACTGGTTTTTTCACACGCCAAAATCAAGATGGGCGACGGTTTACGGGCAGGTTTGGCGAAAATTTCGCAATCAGCCCTTTTCCTTGACCTTCTGCCCCTTTTCGGGCGAGGCCGGATTGGAAACAGGCTTCCCATCAATCACAAGGCTCCACGCGGCATCCTTGCCCGCCTTTTCGATGGTGCAACAAGACTGGCCGAGATGACCAGTTTGGCACCATCTTCTTCCACCGACATGTCCAGAACTTTGACACGTTCTCAGGAACGAAAAAGCAGGAAACCCGATGTCGGATTGGGCGTCGTGGGCAGAAAAACGCTGACCGACTTCACATCACGATTTTCAAGGCGATGCCCGACTTCTCCACGGGTATCGGTTGCAATGAAGACAATCGCCCACAGCCTGGGCGGATATTCCAGCAATCCAACCTTCTGAAGGACGCCGTCTCATCTGGAAAGTACTGTCTGAAAAATCTGCTTCAAGCCATTGTAAAGATTGCGAACCAGCGGCATACGACCAAGCAGCTCTCGCCATATCCCACAAAATTGATCTGCCGATGATATTCGCTGTAAGGAAACCGACGATGGTGATCATGAACATCACGATCACCAGCCCGATGCCTGGAATATCGAATGGCAGGTAATTTTCCGGATTATAGACTTCGGGAATATAGGGAATGACCCAGCTGTCTACCCACTGCACGAAGGTCCAGATCAGATAGGCGGTGATGGCCAAGGGTGCGGTAATGATGAATCCGGTGAGGAAATAGTTCCTCAGCCGCGTCAGCCCACTATGCCTGGACGGATTATCTTGCGTCATGGTGCCCCGATCAGTTTGGTATGCGCCGTTATATAGTGTGGCAGCGCACAATCACAAACTGTCATTTGCCAGCTAATTGTGAAAAGGCTGTGACCTTCACTCGACAGTTACGGACTTTGCAAGATTTCTTGGCTGGTCCACATCCGTCCCCATCAGCACCGCCGTATGATAGGCGAGCATCTGGATCGGCAACGCATAGACAAGTGGCGTCAGGATCGATGGCATGTCGGGCATGACCAGCACATGCTCGCACTGTACGCTCGATTCTTCCGCCCCTCTTGCATCGGTGATGAGGATGATACGACCACCACGGGCGGCGACTTCCTGCATGTTGGAAACGGTCTTTTCGAAGATGTGATCATGCGGCGCGATTACCACCACAGGCATCGTCTCGTCGATCAGTGCGATTGGGCCATGCTTGAGTTCACCCGCAGCATAACCCTCGGCATGGATATAGGAAATTTCCTTGAGCTTGAGCGCACCTTCCATCGCCAGCGGATAGCTCGTATCACGGCCGAGATACAGCACGTCCTTCACCTTTGCGAGGTCTTGCGCAATTCGCTCGATCTGCGGCTCCAGCTTCAGCGCCATTGTCGCAAACCGCGGCGCTTCGCTGAGGTCGCGGACCAGTTGCCGTTCATCTTCAGCACTGAGTGTGCCACGCGCCTTGCCTGCCGCAATGGCAAGAGCCGCCAGCACCGATAGCTGGCAGGTAAAGGCCTTGGTCGATGCAACGCCGATTTCCGGCCCTGCAAGGATCGGGAAGACAACCGAGCTTTCGCGCGCGATGGTCGATTCACGCACATTGACGATCGAGCCGATATGCTGGCCCTGTGCCTTGCAATAACGCAGAGAGGCAAGCGTGTCCGCAGTCTCACCTGATTGTGAAACAAACAGCGATAACCCGTTCTTTGCCATAGGCATTTCACGATAACGAAATTCCGATGCAACATCGATATCCACCGGCAACCGCGCATAGCGCTCGAACCAGTATTTGCCAACCAGCCCGCCAGATATGCCGTTCCGCAGGCGGAAATCGCTACGCGATCCAGTTCGGCGAAATCGAATGGCAGATTGTCAGCTCCGGTGGCGCGATCATTCACGAAGTCGATATAGCGCGACAGCGTGTGCGAGATCACTTCCGGCTGCTCGTAGATTTCCTTTTGCATGAAATGCCGGTGATTGCCCTTGTCGACCATCAGGCTGGAGCCGATAGACTGCTGGCGAACCCGCTCGACCGCCTCACCCTTCTCATTGAAAATCATCACGCCACTGCGCGACAAGGCACACCAGTCGCCGTCTTCGAGATAGGTGATCGAATTGGTGAAGGGGGCAAGCGCAATGGCATCCGACCCCAGGAACATCTCGTCTTCGCCATGGCCGATTGCCAGCGGCGGGCCGTTTCTTGCACCAACGATCAGATTGTCATTGTCACGAAACAGGATTGCCAGCGCAAACGCACCGCGCAGCCGCGAAATGGCAGCATGTGCTGCCTCGATCGACTTCATGCCCTTTTTCAGGCCGCTTGCAACCAGATGCGCAACAACTTCGGTGTCAGTCTGCGAAACGAAGGAATAACCCAACGATGTCAGTTCATCGCGCAATTCGCGAAAGTTCTCGATGATCCCGTTGTGTACAACGGCAACATTGCCGGAAAAATGCGGATGCGCATTGGTCTCGTTGGGAATGCCATGGGTAGCCCAGCGCGTATGCCCAATACCGATATGCCCGTTCAGCGGATCAGCCTTGAGGCGCTTTTCCAGATTGACCAGCTTGCCCTCTGCGCGACGGCGATCCAGGTGATCGCCCTCCACGGTCGCCACACCGGCAGAATCGTAGCCCCTATATTCAAGCCGCTTGAGTGCATCGACCAGCAATGGCGCCACAGGCTGATTTCCGACAATACCGATAATTCCGCACATGTTTTGGTCCCCGTCGATTTCCCGTTTGAGGCTGGATTCGCCTGCAGACAACGCCTGTCTAGGCCGCTCGCGCCGTGTCAGGAATTCAATCTGTGTTTCAAAAGATTACGCCAAGCCAACCACACTCTGGTTACTTTCCGGTGCGCGCATTTGGTTAGCAAATCGCAAACAGGCTATTTTGCCTGTTCCTTTCGAGCCTTGGCCCGATCGCGAATGACTTTTGCATAGCCATCCTTGTTGGCCTGACGCCCGCGTGCAACAGCCATGGAACCGTCTGGAACCGAATCCGTGATGACACTGCCAGATGCTACATAGGCACCATCACCGATCCTTACCGGTGCAACCAGAGAGGAATTCGAGCCGACAAAGGCATTGGCACCGATTTCGGTGAGATATTTGCCGACACCGTCATAATTGCAGGTGATCGTGCCTGCGCCGATATTGGAACTCGGCACCAATCGTAGCGTCACCAATATAGCTGAGATGGTTGACCTTGGCGCCATTGCCAACTTTTGCATTCTTCAACTCGCAAAAATTGCCGACATGGACATTTTCGCCCAGTTCCGTACCGGGCCGGATGCGGGCGAACGGCCTGACAATTGCGCCGGTTTCGATGCGGCAACCTTTCAAGATGTGAAAAAGCCCGGATCGTGACACCCTCGCCAATCACCACGTCGGGCCCGAAACCACATTCGGCTCGATCACACTGTCAGCGCCGATAACCGTATCCTGGTGAAGAAACACGGTTGCCGGCGCGCGCATCGACACGCCTTCCGCCATCAGTTCGCCACGCCGACGCGATTGCCAGATGCTTTCCGCGCGCGCCAGTTCCGCCCTGTTGTTCACACCCAGTATCTCGTCTTCCTCGGCCTCCATCGCAACAACCTTGAGCTTGCGCTCACGGGCCACCTCAACAAGGTCAGTGAGGTAATATTCGCCCTTGGAATTGCTGTTATCTATCGCATTCAGCATATCCAGGGCATTCCTGCCCGAAAACGCCATGATGCCGCCATTGCAGAAATTGATCCGCAATTCCTCGTCACTTGCCTCGCGATGTTCGCGAATGGCCATCAATTCCCCGTCCTTCTCGATCAACCTGCCATAACCGGTCGGATCATCGGCATGAAATCCGAGAACGGCGACTTCGGCCCCCAATTCGAGGCCGCGCCGCATCCGCTTCAGTGTTTCAGGGCGGGTCAACGGTGTATCGCCGAACAGGACCAAAACGTCGTCACAACCACGCGCCAGCGCCTCACTCGCTGCCAGCACTGCATGTGCCGTGCCGAGCCGCTCTCGCTGTTCGTAAAAAGAGACCTTGTCGCTGACAGCCTCGACAGCTGCCTGCACCTCTTGCGAGCGATTGCCGGTCACAACCGCGAACGCGTCACCACCCGCGAGCGCGGCTGTACGGATAACGTGGCAAACCATGGGCAATCCGGCAATGGGATGCAGGACTTTCGGCATCTGCGACCGCATCCGTGTACCCTCACCTGCAGCGAGGATGATCGTGAGACATGTTCTTGCCATTTCTGCCTTCCCGGTTTAACGCTCTGCACTGGATTGACCGCGTCATACAGCGGTTCCGTTTCCATATCCTGAATCCCGCCTTCAGGTACAAGCCGGGTGACGCGCCGTAGTGTGAATTCCGACTGTGCCTGGAAACAGTGCCGGTAAACAACAACCAGAGCCCGGATATTTGCCCGGGCAAGCTCCAATCGGTCAAACCCTGAATCGATGCCTGATTCGACACAAGACAGCATAAGCTCCAAAATTCGCCAGCGTCACACGGAATCGGCACATGAACCGGTATCCGCAATCCCTGCCGATCCCGCTGCACCGCGTCTGACACCGACAAAGCTGTTACTGCTGGCGGGCATGGCCGTTGTCACTTTTCTTTTGACGGCAACCATCGTCGTGCTCGTCGCCCGTCTTGCGGTAACGCCCGGCAGCAATGCAGATCAAGGTCCGCTTCCGCTCTTGCCGCGTGAACCCGACGGCGTCACCATCGTTTCCAAACAGGTTGACACCAATGCGATTGCACTCCCCGGCGCAGATGCGCCACTGGCGGCAGGACCCGACATTGCCGATGGCTACGCCATTGAACTTGGCTCAGCCCTGTCATTTGCCGAACTTTCAGCACGCTTTGCCCAGCTTGCCGCACAGAATGCCGAGGCTGGCCTTGACCAGTTGGAGCCCCGCGCGACCCTGGTCGAGACCTCGACCGGACTGGAGGCAATACTACTCGTCGGCCCCTACAAGACCGAGGAAGCAGCCGCCGACGCGTGCCTCAACATTGCCCTGCCCCAAGGCATCGAATGCAAGGCCAGCCGTTTCAAGGGCGAGTTGATCTCCCGCGAGTAATAGAACTTTCTCCGTGCATAAAATTCATGCGGACAACCTTGAAGGCCGAAATGCAAAACCGATCCGAGACTTTTCTGGCCTATGTGATCCTCGCGGTCGCGCCACTGTTCTTTTCCACCAATGTCGTATTCGGCAGGGCTGCCCAGGATATCGAACCCTTCACGCTTGCGGCCCTTCGCTGGGGCCTGACAGCAATCATCCTGCTGGCAGCCACGCGGCGCCACTGGCCTGTCATGCGCGCAGCATTCAGGGCCAATATCGCACTCATATTCACCGCCGGATTCCTGGGCATGTGGATTTGCGGAGGCGCAGTCTATCTCGCACTCAAATACACCACTGCCACCAATGGTACGCTGATCTACACCATCCCGCCCGTCATCATCGTGGTCATCGAATTCCTGTGGCGAGGCAGACCGATTGCACTTCGCGAAATGGCCGGGATCCT
>JAWKWN010000006.1:0-83918 GCA_041397505.1 Nitratireductor sp. | reverse complement strand
GCGCTGGGGCCGATGGCGCTTCCTTTCGTCTCCGAGGCCATGGACGACGGCTACAACGAACCGTCGATCGGGCCAGACGACGCCAATGCGCTTGCCAGCGATTATTTCAACAACCGGAAGCTGTCGATTTTTGCCGGATCCAACGAGATCCAGCGCGGCATCATTTCCAAGACAAAACTCGGGCTTTGACACATGGATTTTCGATTGGGCGATGACCAGCGCATGCTGGCAGAAACGCTGGAGCGTTTCCTCAAGGACAATTACACGATCGACAAGAGGCATGAGTTTGCCCGTGCGGAAGGCGGCTTCTCCCGCGACATGTGGAAGGCCTTTGCTGATCTGGGCGTAATTGGCGCACTTTTCCAGGAGGATGCTGGCGGTTTCGGCGGTTCGGGTGATGACCTGATGGTGGTGTTCGAGGCACTCGGCCGCGCGCTGGTTGTCGAGCCGTTCCTGCCGACATTGCTCGCCGGGTCGGCGATTGCTGCAGCGGGCTCCCCGGAGCAGAAAGCCCTGCTTGAAACCGTGATTGCAGGTGAAGCCTTCATTGCCCTTGCCCATGGCGAGCAGGCTGCGCGGTATGACCTTGATCATGTTGAGACCAACGCAGCGCAATCGGGTGAAAGCTGGAATATAACGGGTACAAAATCCGTGGTGCTGGGCGGTGCTGCCGCAGATCATCTTGTGGTTTCCGCCCGCACCTCGGGTGGCGTGACTGCTGATGACGGTATTTCCCTGTTCATGGTTGATCCATCGGCTGGCGGTGTCACCATTCGCGACTACGCGACGGTTGACGGTTATCCCTCTGCGGAGATCACTTTTGACAATGCCCCTGGAGTGCCGCTTGGCCAGATTGGCAAGGCATTGCCGCTGATCGAAAAGCTCCATGCAAAGGCGATTGTGGCCCTTTGCGCAGAGGTGCTTGGCGCGATGGAAGTCGCCAAGGACATGACCGTGGAATACATGCATACCCGCAAGCAGTTCGGCATCATCATCGGCAAGTTCCAGGCCCTGCAACACCGCATGGCCGATGTGCTGATCGAGATCGAGCAGATGCGCTCGTCGCTGATCAATGCGGCAGGCAATCTGGAAGCGGAGCGCAAACGCCGGGAATGGGCGGTTTCCGCCTGCAAGACACTGGCCGGTCGCGCTGGTCGCCAGGTCGCGGAAGAAGCAATCCAGATCCATGGCGGCATGGGCATGACCTGGGAATATCCCGTCGGTCATTATGCCAAGCGGATCATCATGGCCGATCACCTGTTCGGTGATACGGACCACCATCTGGAGCGCTTCATCGCAATGGGGTGATGAGGGTCCGGGTTGATAGTGCATTGGAGTGAGGGGCTTGCCCCGGCGTCATCCTTCCGGCACGTTCTCGGCATGACCGAATCCTTTCGCATTCTTGCTGCCGCCCTCATGTTGTTGCTGGGTCTGGCACCGCCTGCTGGTGCCAGTCCCTTGATGCCCGGTTTCAGGCCTGGCTCAAATCTGACCTGTGGCCCGAGGCAAGCCGTGCCGGCGTTTCTGCAGCGCGCTTCAACGAGGCATTTGCCGGGGTCGGCCTTAACCTGAAGCTGCCGGATCTGGTGGTGCCCGGTCAGAAGCCGAAAACACCAAGGAACCAGCATCAGGCGGAGTTCGGTTCGCCTGGGCGCTATTTTTCGGAGAAGGTGATTGGTGCAGTTGTGGCAGGGGGGCGCAGTCGCGCGTCAAACCTTGCTTCCACGCTTGCAGCAATTGAACGCAAGACCGGCGTTCCGGGTCGTTTCCTGCTGGCGGTCTGGGGCCGCGAGTCCGGCTTTGGTCGTGCCAATATTCCCCATGATGCCTTCGAGGTTCTCGCCACCAAGGCCTTCATGTCGAGCCGCAAGGAAATGTTCCGCCGCGAACTGGTTGCAGCCCTTGTCATGCTGGAAAGGCGCCTGGTCACGCGCGCCATGATGAAATCATCCTGGCAGGTGCGCTGGGCCAGCCGCAATTCCTGCCGACTTCCTATCTGGAACATGCCGCCGATGGCGATGGCGATGGTCGCGCCGATATCTGGAATTCGCAAGCTGATACACTTGCTTCCATAGCCGGCTATCTCAGGCATCATGGCTGGCAGGCGGGCCGCGACTGGGGCTTCGAGGTCACGGTTCCTGCTTCGGTTTCCTGCACGCTTGAAGGCCCGGATCAGGGAAAGACGACAGCCCAGTGGACGTCGCTCGGCGTCAAGCGCATTTCCGGCAAGCCGTTTCCCGCTGCTGAAATGGCGAAGGAAACCTTCCTGCTGATGCCTGCAGGCAGGCTTGGACCGGCTTTCCTGGTGACTCCGAATTTCTACGTCATCAAGGACTACAACCAGAGTGATCTCTACGCATTGTTCATCGGCAATGCCGCTGACCGCATCCAGTGGGGTGGCGGTGCCTTCGTGGCGAACTGGACACCGATCGACAAGCTTTATCGCTCGGAAATCGCGACCATGCAGCGCAGCCTGGAAAAGCTTGGTCACGATGTTGGCGGGGCTGACGGCCTTCCCGGCTTCAAGACCCGGCGCTCCATTGGCATGTGGCAGGCGTCGAAAGGCATGGACGAGGTCTGCTTTCCCTCCCAGCGCGCAGTTACCGGTCTGAAATAGCCACAAGGTTCGCGTTGGTGCTTTTTTGGGCGCGCCCATTTTTCGTGCTTGCAATTCAATGGGCAAAAATCTTGCCTTGCCACTTGCTAGTGGCCCCTTACTGCGCCAATATTTCAACGGGATAATTGTGTTCGGGTAAATCACCCGTCGCCGTTCAGGGAGGAAGGCGGTTCACAACCGCCGCCAGAAGATTTGTTTTCTGCAGAACCCTCTTTCCCGAAATCTCCCCTGGCCTGATGACGGTTGGGGATTTGTATTGTTTCATGGAGGAAATTGATGGCAACCGTAAGCATGACGGTGAACGGCAAGAAAGTCACCGCAGACGTCGAGGATCGCACACTTCTTGTCCAGTTCTTGCGTGAGAACCTCAATCTCACCGGCACCCATGTCGGTTGCGACACATCACAATGCGGTGCCTGCGTGGTGCATGTCGACGGCAAGGCCGTCAAATCCTGCACGACACTGGCGGTCCAGGCATCCGGTTCGACCGTTACCACGATTGAAGGCCTGGCAGACGGCGCCAACCTTCATCCGGTGCAATCCGCGTTCCGCGAACATCATGGCCTGCAATGCGGCTTCTGCACGCCGGGCATGATCATGACGGCAGTCGACATGATCAACCGCGCCAAGGCCGATGGCCAGAAGCTCGATGAAGGCTCTATTCGTGCCCAGCTCGAAGGCAATATCTGTCGCTGCACCGGGTATCACAACATCGTTCGCGCAATCGAATCCGCAGCACAGGCCATGGCCTGACCTGCCTGCATCGGGTGCCGGTGATCCGGTTTTCCCGCTACTGCAAAGCATGATGCTGCCAACGGAATCTGGAGGAGAACAAGATGGGTATGGAAGGAATTGGCGCACGGGTACTTCGCAAGGAAGACCAGCGCTTCATCACCGGCAAGGGCCGGTATACGGATGATTTCAAGATCGCCGGCATGCATTACGCTGCCTTTGTCCGCAGCCCGCACGCCCATGCGAAGATCAAGGGCATCGACAAGTCTGCCGCCGAGGCAATGCCCGGCGTTGTTGCTGTTCTGGACGGCAAGCAGCTTACTGGCGACGGTATTGGCAATCTGATCTGTGGCTGGATGATCCACTCCAAGGACGGCTCTCCCATGAACATGGGTGCCTGGTCCGCTCTTGCCACCGAGCGGGTGCGCTATGTCGGTGACGCGGCAGCCGTTGTCATTGCCGATTCGCTTGCCAATGCCCGCGCTGCGGCTGAAGCGGTCGCTGTCGACTACGAGGTGTTGCCGCATGTCGTTGACGCAGTCTCCGCCCTCAAGGACGGCGCGCCGCAATTGCACCCCGAAGCAAAGAACAACATGATCTATGACTGGGAAATCGGCGAAAGCGCAGCAACTGATGCAGCCCTTGCCGGTTCGGCCCATGTCACGGAGATCGAGATCTACAACAACCGCCTGGTTCCCAATCCGATGGAACCGCGCGCGGCGCTGGCAAATTATGATGTGGCCGAGGATCATTTCACCCTCTACACCACCAGCCAGAACCCGCATGTTGCCCGTCTCGTGCTTTCGGCCTTCTATCAGGTTGCACCCGAGCACAAGCTGCGTGTTATCGCGCCAGATGTCGGCGGCGGCTTCGGTTCGAAGATCTACATCTATCCCGAGGAAATCGTCTGTCTGTGGGCTTCCAAGCGCACCGGCGTTCCCGTCAAGTGGACCGCGGACCGCACGGAGGCATTTCTGGCCGACGCGCACGGCCGTGACCATGTGACCAAGGCAAGGATCGGCTTCGACAAGGACAACCGGATCACCGGTTTCAAGGTCGACACCATCGCCAATATCGGCGCCTACATGTCACTGTTCTCGTCCTCGGTTCCGACCTATCTCTATGCGACGCTGTTGTCGGGCCAGTACAACATTGCCAATATTCATTGCAATGTGCGCACGGTCTACACCAATACCGCACCGGTTGATGCCTATCGCGGCGCGGGTCGCCCCGAAGCGACCTTCGTGGTCGAGCGCATCATGGAAACGGCAGCGCGTGAACTGGGCGTTGATCCTGCGGAACTGCGCCGCAAGAACTTCATCCGTTCCTTCCCGCACCAGACACCGGTCATCATGGCCTATGATGCGGGCGATTACGACGCAACGCTGGATGCAGCGCTCAAGGCGGCCGACTACGCCAATTTCCCGGCGCGTCGTGCAGAAGCTGAAAAGCGCGGCAAGAAGCGCGGCATCGGCATTTCCTGCTATATCGAGGCTTGCGGCATTGCGCCTTCAGCGGCAGTTGGTTCGCTTGGCGCTGGCGTTGGCCTTTGGGAATCGGCGGAAGTTCGCGTCAACCCCGTTGGCACGATCGAAATCCTGACCGGCTCGCACAGCCATGGCCAGGGCCACGAAACCACCTTCGCACAGCTTATCTCGGATCGTTTCGGTCTTCCGACCGCCAATGTCCAGATCGTCCATGGTGACACCGACAAGGTGCAGTTCGGCATGGGCACCTACGGTTCGCGCTCCGGGGCTGTCGGCATGTCGGCAATCGTCAAGGCACTCGACAAGGTCGAAGCCAAGGCAAAGAAGATTGCCGCCCACCTGATGGAAGCCGACGAGGGCGACATCGTCATCGAGAATGGCGAGGTCAAGGTTGCCGGTACCGACAAGAAGCTGGGATGGCATGAGGTCTGCCTTGCCGCCTATACGGGCCACAACCTGCCCGCCGGCATGGAGCCGGGCCTCAAGGAAGGCGCGTTCTACGATCCGACCAACTTCACCTTCCCGGCAGGCACCTATGTCTGCGAGGTCGAGGTTGATCCGGAAACCGGCGTAACCAAGGTCGTGCAGTTTGTTGCAGCTGACGATTTCGGCAGGATCATCAATCCGATGATCGTCGAAGGCCAGGTGCATGGCGGCATCGCGCAGGGCATCGGCCAGGCAATGCTGGAAGGCGCGATCTACAACGCCGACGGGCAGCTCATCACGGCAAGCTATATGGATTACACCATGCCGCGCGCCGACGATCTGCCGAGCTTCAGATTGTCGACCCATGAAACGCTTTGCCCGGGCAATCCGCTCGGCATCAAGGGCTGCGGCGAGGCGGGAGCCATCGGATCCCCGCCTGCGCTGATCAACGCCATCACGGATGCCATCGGCAACAACAACCTGACAATGCCAGCCAGCCCGTCACGGGTCTGGGCGGCAATGAAAGCATAAGAGAGGCAAGACCATGCACAATACTTCCTATCATCGCGCCTCTTCGGTGGACGACGCGGCTGCCTTGATGGCCAAGGCCGAAGACGGCAAGTTCGTGTCCGGCGGTCAGACGCTCATCCCGACGATGAAGCAGCGTCTGGCAGCGCCAAGCGATCTGATCGATCTTCGTCACATCGCTGCCATGAAGGGCATCTCGATCAATGGCAACCAGGTAACCATCGGCGCGGCTACCACCCATGCCGAGGTCGCATCCAGCAAGGAGCTTCGTGCGATCTGCCCGGGCATATGCGATCTTGCCGGTCATATTGGTGATCCTGCAGTTCGCCACATGGGCACCATTGGCGGCTCCATTGCCAACAATGACCCTGCAGCGGACTATCCTGCGGCCATGATGGCGCTCAATGCGCAGATCACTGACCAACAAGCGCACCATCGACACCGATGATTTCTTCACCGGCATGTTCGATACCGCGCTCGAGGATGGCGAGATCATCACCGCGGTGAGCTTCGCAGCGCCTGCCAAGTCGGCATATGCCAAGTTCCCCAACCCGGCCTCGCGTTACGCCATGGCTGGTGTCTTCGTTGCCAAGCTGAAAAACGGCATGGCGCGCGTTGGCGTGACCGGTGCCGGAGCTGGCGGCGTGTTTCGGCACGAGGGGATGGAAAAGGCCCTGACTGAAAACTGGAGCGCTGACGCAGTCGCCAATGCCAGTGTTGATGAAGGCATGATGCTGGCCGACATTCATGGCGACAGCGCCTATCGCGCCAATCTGGTCAAGGTAATGGCCAAGCGGGCAGTAGCTGCGGCTGGCTGATCCGGCACCGTTTGAGAAACGCGAACGGCGGGTTGCAAGGCCCGCCGTTTTTTTGCGACCTATCGACTGATTGCACCAATCCCGATTGGCTTCCGCCGCAGCCAGGCGTATAAGCGCACGCATTTTAAGGCCACGGCAAACGGGAAGTTTTCGCAATGCAGATCGAAAAGATCATCTCGCCACTGGGGCTGCTCTTGTGCGTTGCAGGCCTGGCAATGGCATTGCCTGCATTGGTGGATCTGGCACAGGGCAATCGCGACTGGCAGGTTTTCCTGATTTCGGCCTTTGTCGCGGGAGGGGCGGGGCTCTTCCTGCATCTGGGCTTTCGGGACCGCCATTCCGGCTGGAACCGGCGCGACGGCTTTCTTTTTGTGAGCCTTTCCTGGCTCGTGATGTGCTCTGCTGGCGCTTTGCCATTCTATTTCGCGGAAGTGAAAATGACCCCGGTCGATGCCTTTTTCGAGATCCGTGTCGGGTCTCACCACCACGGGTTCAACCGTGATGTCGCAGCGCTTGATCGCCTGCCACCCGGCATTCTGCTGTGGCGCTCCCTGCTCCAATGGATTGGCGGCGTGGGTATCGTGGTACTGTCCGTGTTCCTTTTCCCCTTCCTCAAACTGGGTGGCCAGTCGCTGTTCGCCATGGAATCATCGGACACCGCCGAAAAGAGCTTTTCGCGCTTCGAGGAATATGCGGTGCGCATCCTGTGGCTTTATGTGGGCCTCACGCTTGCCTGTATCCTGACCTATAACGCGCTTGGCATGAGCTTCTTCGATGCTGCCAATCACGCAATGGCAACCCTTTCCACCGGTGGCTATGGCACTTCGGACATTTCATTTGCCAAGTTCAATTCCGTACCAATACTCTGGGCAGGCACCGTCTTCATGTTCCTGGGCGGCATGCCCTTCATGTTCATGCTGTTCATGCTGTCGTCAAAGCGGCGCTTCTTCGACATCCAGATCGCCTATTATATCGGCATCATTGCCGCCTCGGTCTTCTTCCTGCTGATCGTGCTTCAGGCAAATGGCACGCCAGTCACCTCGACACTTCTTGCCAGTGTCACCTTCACCGTTGTTTCGATCATCACCACGACGGGCTTCGTGTTCCAGGATTTTGGCGTCTGGCCAACATCAGCCCTGTTCCTGATCGGATTGCTGACATTCCTCGGCGCCTGTTCCGGTTCGACCGCAGGCGGCCTGAAGATGTTTCGGATCGTGGTTTTTGTGGCAGTGTGCAAATCCGCCGTATCCCGGCTTCTTTCGCCCAGTTCGGTGCGCAGCATGAAATATGGCGACCATGTCATCGATGAGGATGTGGTGATTGCCGTCATTGCGTTCACGCTGCTCTATTTCGCGACTTTCCTGATCGGCGGCGTCATCCTGACCCTGACGGGCAATGATCTGATAACCGCATTTTCCGGATCGGCAACGGCACTGGCAAACGTCGGGCCGGGACTTGGCGGCAAGATCGGGCCAGCCTTCAATTTTGCCGGCATGTCTGACATCGACAAGGTGGTGCTGTCGATTGAAATGCTGCTAGGCCGCCTCGAGATCATGAGTGTCGTCGTCATGTTCGCGCCAGGCTTCTGGCGCGATCTGACGCTGGCAATGGCGAATGCGCTCAGGGCGCAGACGCGTTCCATGGCTTGAGCATATTCACGCTTCAGCCGGTCAACGAGTTCCTGCGTGGTAACTATCTTGTCCACCGCGCCAATGCCCTGACCACATCCCCAGATGTCTTTCCAGGCTTTGGCCTTGGCGTCACCGCCCGAGCCGAAGCTCATCTTGCTCGCGTCACTCTCTGGAAGGTGGTCGGGGTCAAGCCCGGCATTGACGATCGATGAGCGCAGGTAATTGCCATGAACCCCGGTAAACAGGTTGGTATAGACGATGTCGGCGGCGCGGCCCTCGACAATGCCCTGCTTGTAGGCTTCGCTGGCTCTTGCTTCCCTGGTGGCGATGAAGGGTGAGCCGATATAGGCAAGATCTGCCCCCATCGCCTGCGCGGCCAGCACCGCCCCGCCATTGGCGATCGAACTGAAAGCAGCAATGGCCCGTCGAACCACTGCCGTATCTCCTGGATCAGCGCGAAAGGCGACAAGGTTCCGGCATGGCCGCCGGCACCCGTTGCCACAGCAATCAGGCCATCTGCACCTTTTTCAATGGCCTTGCGCGCATGGCGATCATGGATGATGTCGTGAAGCACGATACCGCCATAAGAATGCACGGCCTCATTGACTTCGTGAACTGCGCCCAGCGAGGTGATCACGATGGGTGCCTTGTATTTGACGCAGAGTTCCAGATCCTGTTGCAGCCGGTTGTTGGACTTGTGCACGATCTGGTTCACGGCAAATGGCGCTGTCTTCGCGCCCGGATTTGCCGCCTGGTGGGCAGCCAGTTCCTCGGTCAATTGCGCCAGCCACTCGTCAAGCTGCTCGACCGGGCGGGCATTGAGAGCGGGAAATGACCCCACGACCCCGGCCTTGCATTGCGCCAGCGTCAATTCCGGATGGGAAATGATGAACAAGGGCGCGGCGACGACGGGAACCGAAAGCCGGTCCTTGAGAATTGCTGGCAGGGTCATGAAAAACGGCGCTCCACTATTGACGCTTACGAAAACGTAAGTCTTATACGCAAACCCGGTTTTGAGATCAATCTTTGCCTGAGCAAACCGTCTTGTGCGAAGCATGTCGCGCTTGCGTTGCAAAACCGGCCGTAAAGCCGGATAAGGGTACTGCGAAACCGTTACGGCGGTTGCATTTTGTCTGGCATGACGCTACGGAAGCTGCTGGCATTTCTGATATCAGGGGTCGGGAATTGCAAATGATCCGGCCAGTGGGGGCAAGGTGGAATGCCGCAAAGGGCGTAAGATGATCTGAACCGGTGCGTTTCAACCCTGGTTGGACGAAATGCGCGGTGAAAGATCAAACAGGGTGTTGTTAAATTGGCTGACTTTGAGGGTCTCATTCGGCAGGCCTTGGTACGGCAGGATGATTCTGATCCGGCTATCCGGGAAAAGATATACCAGTCTTCGCGCAATGCGCTGGAGCGGATGATCGCGTCTGCATCGAACGAGGCCCGGATGCAGCGCAGGCGCATCGCAATGCGCTCGAAGTTTCGATCCGGCGCATCGAGGCCGGTTACGACCCGGCCCCGCCACCGATGCCGCAGACACTGCCACCCCGCCTGCCGTCGCGGGATCCCGATCCGGTCCCTGCGCAGCACCGCGAACCCGGTATTCGTGTTCCTCCGGTTGGCGATCCGGCGGGAAGGGCAGAGCCTGTCCTCGTGGATGATCCCTATGCGGGATATCCCGACGAAAACGGATATGACGACAGGATCGACTACGGGGCGGACGACGACGACCGCGACAATGTCAGCAGGGCAATGCTCGCAGGCGCGGCTCGTCAGCGCGGCGCAATCTCGGCATTGCGATCACATTGCTTGCGATCCTGGGCTTCGGATGGCTTGGCTACACGCTTTACCACGATCTTTGACAAGACCGACGCCACCACGCAGGCGCAGAACGGAAATGCTCAACAATCCGACCCAGCAGGTGGGGATGAACCTACCGATGGAACCTATCTGGTTCTGCTCTCGGCTTCCGACACTGCAGCGCTCGACACACAGGGCAGGGGCACGGCGGAGATTGTTACCCAGTCCAACACCGAAATGTTGCGCCTGACCTCGCTCCGCGCCAGCGACAACAAGGAGGAAACGGCCAAGCCGATCCTGTTGGCCGTTCAGCCGGGGGTCCTCTCACGAATTGCCGGCAAGAATGTTACCGTTGAAATCCGCGCCAAATCCGGCGGGACCGGACCGGCGACCTTCTCGGTCAGTTGTGACTTTGACGGACAGGAATTGTGCGGTCGCAAGCGTTTCCGCGTTGGCTTGCAGCCCGAAGTCATGATCTTCAAGCTCGCAATTCCGGCATCTGCCAGTTCAACCAATGACGCGCATTTTTCCCTGAGCACGGACATCACCGGCTCGGCTGCGTTGACGGGACAAGGCGATGTGATCGACATCCAGTATGCGCGGCTTCGCCTTGACAACGAATAGGCCCGGAGCCTGATTGATCACCGTTGGAACCGGGTGGAACAGGGCTCTAATCCTGGAATGCGCTCGCATCCCTCACGATATTCTCGTCGATTGCACCGATGGCCTCCGGCTCCTTGAACTCATAGTCAAGGCTGTGAAGCACTTTGCGCATTGCGTTCAGCCGCGCCCTTCGCTTGTCGTTTGACCGGATGATGGTCCAGGGGGCCATTTCGGTGTGGCTGCGTTCGAGCATCGTGTTTCTTGCTGCCGTATATTCATCCCATTTCTGCAGGGCCTTGATGTCGATGGGCGACAGTTTCCAAACCTTCAGCGGGTCATGCCGCCGATCATGGAACCGCTTCAACTGCATTTCCTGGCCGATATTGAGCCAGAACTTGAAGAAGGCGATCCCCTCATTGACGATCATCTCTTCGAAGCGTGGCACCTCCTGCAGAAATGCCTCATGCTGTTCCGGCTTGCAAAATCCCATGACGGGCTCCACTCCGGCGCGGTTGTACCAGGAACGGTCGAACATCACGAATTCGCCGGCTGTCGGAAAGTTCTGGACATAGCGCTGGAAATACCACTGACCCAGTTCAACATCGGACGGTTTGGACAATGCGACGGGTCGGGCATAGCGCGGATTGAGGTTCTCCCTGAATGCAGCAATGGTTCCCCCCTTGCCTGCGGCATCGCGACCCTCGAACAGGATCATCATTCTCCGCCCGGTTTTCTGGAGCCAGTATTGAACCTTCACCAGTTCCCGCTGCAGTGCCTGCAATTCTTCCTCATAGGAGCTTCTCTTCAGCTTCTTGTCATAGGGATAATCACCGCTCGAAAAGGCGTGCTTGTCGACCCATTCCGGCAATTTCGGATCATCAAGGTCGAATTGCCGCTGCTTGCCGCGGATGGCGAGCTCAACTACAGGTGCGTCAGGTATGTCCATTTGGGTCAGGTGCTCCATCCGGTTGTCGTTCGCTGATCGAACCATGATGGAATATAGAATCGCGGCAAGATAAAAAACAGCCATCTTGCCAACAAACCCCTCAATGGCCCATCAAACTGTCATCAATTGCTGACGACATGTAATTTTGGCAATCGCCATGCGCCGAGCAGAAAGGAACCGACACAATGTGGTCAAGGCTGTCTGAAACCGGCAGACTGGCACTTGCATGCCTTGCTGTTGCAGCGGGCGTGTCGATCCATGATCCGGCAAGGGCTGTCATTTCCGCGCTGATCGCGGCAGTGGTTTTCGCGGTCTTCGCAGCCCTGATCCCTTCCACGGTCGCGCGCCAGGAACGGGTGGCACAGCAGGCGCAACGTCCGCTCTGGCCGGACAATGCGACAAAGGCTGTAGCGGAGGCCTTCGGGCATCCTGTCTATATCCTCGATCCGCAGGGCAATGTTCGCTACGCCAACCAGCTTTCCACCCAGGTCTTTTCCGCCGCGCGGGTAGGCGATCCGCTGAATTTCAGTTTTCGCCAGCCCGAGATAGCCGATTGCTGGAGCTCTCGATGAAAAATCAGGAGCGTGCAGTCGCCATGTATCATGAACGCGTCCCGGCGGATCGCTGGTTTCTGGTGTCTGTCTCGCCCGTGCTCTCACAGGTTACCTCCGGCCAACCGTCCTGGTTCATGGTCACTTTCATTGATCAGTCCGAGATCAAGCGTGCCGAGGAAATGCGCTCCGATTTCATTGCCAATGCGAGCCACGAATTGCGCACGCCACTCGTTTCCCTGCGCGGATTTGTCGAGACCCTGCAAGGTCCGGCAAGTGCTGACCCGCAAGCCACCAAACGGTTCCTCGCCATCATGCTGGAACAGGCTGAGCGCATGTCCCGCCTGATTGATGATCTGTTGTCACTGAGCCGGATCGAAATGAAAGCGCATTTGCGCCCGCGCGAGGAAGTGGACATTCGCGATGTGATCAATCTCGTCCAGCGTTCGCTCGAGAACCGGGCAATCGCTCGGCGTTGTCGTCAATACCGACCTGCCGAGCGGCCCTGCCATGGTGCGCGGTGACCGCGACGAACTGGTGCAGGTCTTTTCCAACCTGGTCGAGAATGCCTGCAAATATGGTCAGAGCGGGGGAAAGGTTGACATCAGCGTCAGTTTGCTCAACGAGCAGATCAGCGCCGACAATCCGGGCGCCAGGGTGTCGGCAGTGCAGGAAGTGTCGAGGTGGCCGTGCGGGACTACGGACCCGGTATTGCCGCCGAGCACCTTCCCCGCCTGACTGAACGTTTCTACCGCGTTGACATCGCTGACAGCCGACAGAAACAGGGAACCGGACTTGGGCTTGCTATCGTCAAGCATATCCTCGCGCGCCATGGCACCCGTCTCAATGTCAGCTCCAGGCCCGGCGAGGGTGCAACCTTTTCGGTAAAATTCCCCTCAATCGAACTTGTGGAGCGGGGATAGCTTCATAAAACATAAGATAATCACTAATTTAAGGTGTCACAATACTAACATGAAAACGACATAAAACCATTTTGCGTAGTCGTTAGGTTGCCGAAGTCATCCAAGGATTGATTGCCGCAATTCGGGCAATCAGCGTGATGACCCAATCACCTGACTTCAGTCACCCAAAGGGAGATAGACCCGTGAAATTTTCGTTTTACGCCGGCGCAGCAGCCTGCGCCCTCATGATGTCGTTTGCTGGCCAGGCCGAAGCGCGCGACGAGATCCAGATCGCTGGTTCCTCGACCGTTCTTCCATACGCCTCGATCGTCGCAGAAGCATTTGGTGAAAACACCAAATATCCAACGCCGGTCGTCAATGGCGGTGGTTCAGGCGCAGGCCGCAAGGCATTGTGCGAAGGCGTTGGCGAGAACACCATCGACATCGCCAATTCCTCTTCCCGCATCAAGCAGTCCGACATCGACAATTGCGCCCAGAACGGCGTCAAGGACATCCAGGAAGTCCGCATCGGTTATGACGGCATTGTCTTCGCTTCCGACATCAACGGCCCAAGCTTCGCATTTACCCCAGCTGACTGGCATGCAGCACTTGCAGCCAAGGTCGTCAAGGACGGCAAGCTGGTCGACAATCCGAACAAGATGTGGAGCGACGTTCGCGCCGACCTGCCAGCCCAGGAAATTCTCGCATTCATCCCGGGCACCAAGCACGGCACCCGCGAAGTTTTCGAAGAAAAGGTGATCATCGCCGGTTGTGAAGAAGATGGTACTTTCGAAGCGATCGTGGCGTCCAATGGCGGCGACAAGAAAGCAGCTGAAAAAGAGTGCAAGACCATCCGCACCGATGGTGTTTCCACCGACATCGACGGCGACTACACCGAGACACTTGCTCGCGTTGACGCCAACAAGAACGGCATCGGCGTATTCGGTCTTTCGTTCTATCAGAACAATACCGACAAGCTGCAGGTTGCGACCATGGGTGGCGTAACGCCTTCGGTCGAGACCATTGCTTCCGGTGAATATCCGGTGTCCCGTCCGCTTTACTTCTATGTCAAGAACGCCCACCTCGATGTCATTCCTGGCCTGCAGGAATATATCGAATTCTTCGTCTCCGACGAAATGGCCGGTCCTGACGGTCCTCTGGCTGCCTATGGTCTGGTTTCCGATCCGGAACTTGCCAAGACCCAGGAAATGGTCAAGGCACGCACACCAATGGGTCCGTTGAACTAAGCTCTGGACTTTGAAATCGGGGCGGCGAAACACGCGCCGCCCCGTCTAGATTGGTGGTGGGATGTCATGACTCCAGGTTTGCTTGCGCTGATTGTTTTGGGAATGGCTGTAATCGGCTTCATTCTCGGTCGCATGCGGGCAGTGGACGCCGCGGCACGCAAAAGGTCAAACTTCATTCCCTGCCCAGTTATTACGGCCAGTCTGTCGCACTGTTCGTGGCGGTACCCGCTCTCCTGTTGCTCGGCTGCTGGTTGTTTGTTCAGCCCATCCTGATCGAGACGCGGATCAGCGCCAATATCCCTGAAAGTGCCATTCCCGAAGGCGGCGCCCGCAGCCTGGTTCTGGCTGATATCCGTCGTATTGCCGATGGCCTTGATTTCGTGGTTTCAAACGGCGAGGCGACCGAGCAGGATTTGTCGACCATGAGTGCCGACACATCCGACATCAGAAAACTTTTGCCTCAGCCGGCATTGCGCTTGGTTCCGATGTTTCCCCGTCGTGTTCGAGGCAGCCAAGGAATATCGCATCATCGAGAAAGAGGGCGCATTGTTCCGCGACATTGCTGTGCTTCGTGGCAGCCGGGTTCGGCATGTGGGCCTATTTCCGCATCAAGCCGAGCATGCGCGCCCGCAATATCAGCGAAACCTTCATCCGTGTCCTGCTGATTGCATCCTCGATGGTCGCCATTCTGACGACAATAGGCATCATTGCCTCGCTGCTTTCGAGTCGATCCATTTCTTCCAGATGTACAATGCGAAGGACTTCTTCTTCTACCGTCTGAATCCGCAATTCCGCGGTGGTTCCGACCTTGGCATCTTGCCACTGCTGTGGGGCACGATGTACATCTCGCTGGTTTCGCTGGCGCTGTCGGTTCCAATTGGCCTGATGATCGCGATCTATCTCGCCGAATATGCAGGCAACTGGCTCCGCAGCTTGCCAAGCCGGCCATTGAAATTCTCGCAGGCGTTCCGACCATCGTCTACGGCTTGTTCGCGCTTATTACGGTTGGCCCTTTCCTTCGCGACTGGATTGCCCAGCCATTGGGACTTGGCACATCGTCGTCATCCGTCATGACCGCCGGTCTCGTCATGGGCATCATGCTGATCCCCTTCGTCTCCTCGCTGTCGGATGACATCATCAACGCGGTTCCCCAGCGCTTCGCGACGGTTCCTATGGTCTGGGTGCAACCCAGTCCGAAACCATACGCCGGTCATTCTGCCTGCCGCATTGCCGGGTATCGTGGGTGCGGTTCTGCTCGCTGCCAGCCGCGCCATCGGTGAAACCATGATCGTGGTCATGGGCGCGGGTGCTGCGAGCAAACCTCGGCCTCAATCCCTTCGAGGCCATGACCACGGTCACGGTGAAGATCGTCAGCCAGTTGACCGGCGATACCGAATTTGCAAGCCCGGAAACCCTGGTGGCCTTTGCGCTTGGTCTTACCTTGTTCGTGTTTACCCTCAGCCTCAATGTCCTGGCCCTGTACATTGTGCGCAAATACCGGGAGCAATATGAATGACCGATATTTCCAGCCTCGCCCCATCTGCGCCAACAACCAGCGCCGGGCGTTCGCTTTATGTCAGGAGCGATCAGGCGCGCCGCCGTCAGACTGCGGAAACCCGGTTTCGCATGATCGGCTTCATTGCCGTGATGATTGGCATTCTGGCTGTCGCTGGCCTGCTCACTTCCATCGTGTTCAACGGCGTCTCTTCCTTTCAGCAAACCTATGTGAAGCTGGATATCTATCTTGATCCCGCCAAGCTCGACAAGAAGGGCGACCGCGACATCGAGGCGTTGAACAAGGTTACCACCTTTGCCTATGTGCCGCTGATCGAGGCATCGCTCAGGAAGCTTGTCGAGGACCGCGGCATTGTGGTCGAAGGTCTCAATCCCAAGAAGATCGGCGATATCATCTCGAAGGAAGCGCCTGCTGATCTGCGCCGATATGTGCTCGCGGACCCATCGAAAATTGGTGAGACGATCGAATTCCGCCTCCTCGCATCAGGCCGCATCGATGGCTATTACAAGGGGCGGGTCACGATGGAGTCGGCCGCGCTTGACCGAAACATCTCGCCGCAGCAGCTGCAACTGGCAGATCAACTGGCAAAGGCCGGTGTGTTGGAGACGAGGTTCAATCCCTCCTTCTTCACCGCACCTGATGCTTCTGATACCAGACCCGAAGCGGCTGGACTCGGCGTCGCGATCATTGGCTCGGCCTATATGATGCTGCTGGTGCTTTGCCTGTCATTGCCGATCGGCGTTGCTGCCTCGATCTATCTCGAGGAATTTGCCCCACAGAACAAATGGACCGACCTGATCGAGGTAAATATTGCAAATCTGGCGGCTGTTCCCTCGATTGTTTTCGGCATTCTGGGCCTGGCAATCTTCATCAATTATGCAGGCCTGCCGCGCTCGGCGCCAATTGTCGGCGGACTGGTCCTGACATTGATGACACTGCCAACCATCATCATCGCAACGCGAGCAGCGCTGAAAGCGGTTCCACCCTCCATTCGGGATGCGGCTCTGGGAGTGGGTGCATCAAAGATGCAGGCGATTTTCCACCACGTATTGCCATTGGCAGCCCCCGGCATCCTGACCGGCACGATCATCGGTCTGGCCCAGGCGCTGGGAGAAACTGCGCCCTTGCTGCTGATCGGCATGGTCGCATTCGTGCGCGAATATCCGGGTCTGCCGCCCGAGGGCATTTTCGACCCTGCATCCGCCTTGCCAGTCCAGGTTTACAACTGGACACAGCGTGGCGATCCGGCATTTGTCGAGCGCGCTTCCGGCGCCATTATCGTACTCCTGGTGTTCTTGCTGTTCATGAACGCCATTGCCATTTTGCTGCGCAGACGCTTCGAGCGCCGCTGGTAAACAGATATCTGGCGCGTGGCTTGAACCCTCCGCGCAGATCAGGGAAACTCGTGACGTCCACAAGGGCGCAGTTCGGGGAAAAAGGGAATGAACATGATGTCTGAAACGCAGACTGAGGCGCTGCTTGCCAACCGCAAGGGCAACACTCCGGCAATCAAGATGCGCGGCGAGAATGTTGATGTGTTCTATGGCGCAAAGCAGGCTCTTTTCGGTGTGTCCATCGACATCAATGAAAAAGAGGTCACAGCACTTATCGGACCATCGGGTTGCGGCAAGTCGACCTTTCTTCGCTGTCTGAACCGGATGAACGACACCATTGATATCTGTTCGGTGAAGGGCAGGATCACCCTCGACAACGAGGATGTCTACGATCCCAAGATTGATGTTGTCGAATTGCGTGCGCGGGTAGGCATGGTCTTCCAGAAGCCAAACCCGTTTCCCAAGTCCATCTTCGAAAACGTGGCCTATGGCCCGCGCATCCATGGCTTGGCCAAGGGCAAGGCAGCGCTTGAGGAAATCGTCGTCAACAGCCTGCAAAAGCAGGCCTGTTCGAGGAGGTAAAGGACCGCCTGCATGAGCCGGGCAGGCCTTTCCGGTGGCCAGCAACAGCGCCTTTGCATTGCCCGCGCCATCGCTGTCAGTCCCGAAGTGATCCTGATGGATGAACCCTGCTCGGCTCTTGATCCGATTGCCACGGCAAAGGTGGAAGAACTGATCAGCGAACTACGCGCCAATTACACCATTGTCATCGTCACCCATTCGATGCAGCAGGCCGCGCGCGTTTCGCAGCGCACAGCGATGTTCCACCTTGGCTACCTGATCGAATACAACGACACCGACATCATGTTCACCAACCCCAGCAACCAGAAAACGCAAGATTACATCACCGGTCGCTTCGGCTGATATCAACGGTTTGCGGGAAGAAGGAAATACATCAATGACCGGGCATACATTGAGCGCCTATGATGATGATCTGAAATTCATCAAGCGCAAGATTACCGAAATGGGCGGCCGTGCGGAAAGCATGGTCCAGGAATCCGTATCGGCGCTGATCAAGGGCGATTCAGCACTGGCTGAGTCGGTGATCGCCCAGGACATCATCATCGACAATCTGCAATACGAACTTGATGAGCGCATCATAATTGTAATCGCCAAGCGCCAGCCAATGGCAACCGATCTGCGCGAAATCATCGGCGCGCTGCGAATGGGCAATGATCTCGAACGCGTTGGTGACATGGGCAAGAACATTGCCAAGCGCGCCAAGGAAATCACCGAATTTACCCATCCCAAGAAGCTCGTGCGCGGTCTGGAGCATCTGACTGCCCTGGCCCTTGAGCAGCTCAAGGATGCCCTCGACGCCTATGTCAACAAGGACGTGGAAAAAGCCAATCTGGTTTTGTCGCGCGATGATGCGATCGACCAGGTCTATACATCCCTGTTCCGTGAACTGCTCACCTACATGATGGAAGATCCGCGCAACATCACATTCTGCACGCAGCTTCTTTTCTGCGCCAAGAACATCGAACGGATCGGGGACCACGCAACCAATCTGGCCGAGACGATCCGCTATATCATTACCGGCAAATCAGAGGTTTCCAAACATGGAACACGGCCTGAGTGACGATCGCAATCCAGGGCTTGCAGCACGGGGCAGGGCAATGAATCCGACGGTCATGGTGGTGGAGGACGAAGAGGCAATTGCGCTTCTGCTGCGCTACAATCTCGAAGCGGAAGGTTTTGCGGTCGAGGTGATCACGCGCGGAGATGATGCCGAATTGCGCTTGCAGGAGCAGGTGCCCGATCTGCTGTTGCTGGACTGGATGCTGCCGGGGCTTTCCGGCATTGAGTTGTGCCGCCGCTTGCGTTTGCGCACGGAAACACAACGCTTGCCGGTCATTATGCTGACAGCGCGCGGTGAAGAATCCGAGCGGATACGCGGCATCGCCACGGGCGCCGACGACTATGTGGTGAAGCCGTTCTCCGTCCCCGAGCTGATGGCGCGTGTCAAGGGAATCCTGCGCCGGACAAACCCTGAAACCGTATCCGCCCGGCTCGTGGCAGGCGATCTGTCCCTGGACCGGGCCTCGCATCGCGCCTATCGCAATGAACGCGAATTGCGCCTTGGGCCAACGGAGTTCCGGCTCCTCGAATTCTTCATGCGGTCACCCGGCAGGGTGTTTTCCCGCGAGCAACTGCTCAATGGTGTTTGGGGACGCGATATTTATGTCGACGAGCGAACGGTTGATGTTCACGTCGGCAGGCTTCGCAAGGCCATCATTCGCGGCCGCGAAAAGGATCCGATCCGAACCGTTCGCGGTGCGGGCTACTCATTGGATGACAAGTTCCTGAACTGACGCGGATCGCCAATACCCGGTCGCCAATTCCCGATTGCCTCGGCGCTGAAGCCCAGCGCTGCCTTGCCGCTCAGGCGCGACGTTCGCGCCTGCGGTCCGTGACCGGCTGATAGGCAACGCGCGCATGATAGGCGCAATAGGGTCCGCTATCCTTGGAATTGTGTCCGCAGAAATAGAAGTCTTCTGTCGCCGGATCGCCGATTGGCCATTTGCAGGTGGATTCACCAAGCTGCGTCAGGTCCAGCCTGAGTGGTTCTGGCGCGGTAAGATTTTGTGGCGCGGATGCCATATCCCCGATCTCGGCGCGAACCACCATTTGCGGTTCGGACAAGGAACGCTGGCCACTGCGTGCCGGGCGCGCTGGCTGTGCTGCAGGGCTTGGACGCGCAACCCGCTTCTGCCGGTTGACGTTTTGCGGAGAAGAGGATTTCGCCCTACCCGAAAGTCCGAGCCGGTGTACCTTGCCAATCACCGCGTTGCGGGTAACACCGCCGAGTTCGGCAGCAATCTGGCTAGCGCTCAGTCCATCCATCCACAATTTACGGAGAAGTTCTACGCGTTCATCAGTCCAGGACATTAGGTTCCTCGCCGTCTTCGGCCATGCGGTGCTGCGCCCTGTCAAAAGGCAATACCAACTATTGTGCCGGTTTAAGTCCGGCAAACGACATCATCTTGAAATGTCTTGCTGTCGGGGATGATCCGCCGCGGATGCCTTCCCGTTAACGATTTCGAAACTATCGGGGGGTGGACTCTGTGGCAAGAGTCGCCGCCTGACATTGAATCATTTTTCCTGATTTTCCCCAGTTTGCGAAACCTAATTCCAGATAGCTGTGGATAGCTGAATCGGTTTTTCGGATAAGCTTGCCGTGCCTGTGGAAAACTGGGTTGCAAACCTTCATCCGCATTTTCCGGCCTTCGCCGGCCCAATCCCGGGGCGGTATCAGCCAGGTCCGGAATTCATTGACAATTCTCCCGGTTTTGATGGTATAAACCTCCTTGAAGCTGCCGCCGAAAGGCGGCTTTTTCATTCCCGGAAGGTTCACGCGCGCTTGCGGCTTTGTGCTGCATTGCGCGCGCCATCTCAGTCAGGATAGCGCCATGCAGGATCAAAGGCATATTTTCGCAACCTACGCCCAGCCCGAAATCGAGTTCGAGCGTGGCGAAGGCGTGCGACTTTTTGATGTCACCGGCGCGGATTATATCGACTGCACATCGGGCATTGCCGTCAATGCACTCGGCCACGCGCATCCCCATCTGGTTGATGCCCTGCGGGAGCAGGCAGGCAAGCTGTGGCACACGTCCAACATCTTTCGCATCAAGGGGCAGGACCGGCTTGCCGACCGGCTGTGCGAGGCAAGTTTTGCCGATCGTGTGTTCTTCACCACCGGCGCCGAAGCCGTGGAATGCGCGATCAAGACGGCGCGCAGATACCATTATTCGAAGGGCCATCCCGAACGCATCAACATCGTCACCTTCGAGGGCGCATTTCACGGGCGTACACTGGCAACCATTGCGGCTGGTGGCCGGGCAAAATATCTTGAAGGCTTCGGCCCCAAGACTGCCGGCTTCGTGCAGGTGCCCTTTGGCGACCATGACGCGCTGAAGGCGGCGATTGACGACGAAACCGCTGCCATCCTGGTCGAGCCGATCCAGGGTGAAGGCGGTATCCGCCCCGTACCACCGCAATGCCTGCGCGGATTGCGGGAGCTTTGCGACGAGAAAGGCATTTTGCTGATCTATGATGAAATTCAGACCGGCATGGGCCGTACCGGCAAGCTGTTTGCCCATGAATGGTCAGGCGCTTCGCCCGATATACTGGCCGCAGCCAAGGGGCTGGGAGGCGGCTTCCCCGTCGGTGCATGCCTTGCCACGCAGGATGCGGCAAGCGGCATGACGGTGGGAACCCATGGCACCACATTTGGCGGCAATCCGCTGGCAATGGCAGTTGCCAATGCGGTACTCGATATCGTGCTGGCGGAGGGTTTCCTCGAACATGTAAGGGAGATGGGAAAGGTGTTGCGCCAGCAGCTTGCAGGTCTCGTTGACAGCTATCCCGATCTCCTGGAAGCTGCCCGTGGCGACGGTCTGTTGCAGGGCATCAAGGCGCGTGTTCCCAATACCGAAGTCATTGCGGCACTGCGCTCCGAACGCCTGCTTGCAGTAGGTGCCGGGGACAATGTCATCCGTTTCGCACCCCCGCTGATCATCACTGCCGAGGAATTGCGCGAAGCCTTCGAACGCGCCGACAAGGCGCTTTCGAAAATGCGTGACCGGTTGAAGGGAGCGGCCTGAGCCATGACCGCCAATAGCAAGTCCCCAAGGCATTTCCTCGACCTTTCCGCCCTCGACAGTTCAACGCTGAGCGGCATTCTCGATGACGCCGTGACGATCAAGAACCGGCTCAAGAGCGAAGGCAGTCTCGCCTGGCGCCCGCTCGAGGGAAAGATCCTTGCCATGATCTTCGAGACGCCGTCGACACGAACCCGCGTGTCCTTCGATGTGGGCATGCGCCAGCTCGGAGGCGAAACCCTATTCCTGTCGGGCACCGAAATGCAGCTTGGACGTTCAGAGACCATTGGCGACACGGCCAGAGTCCTGTCGCGTTATGTCGATGCGATCATGATCCGCACGACCGATCATTCGCGCCTTCTCGAACTTGCCGAACATGCAACCGTGCCGGTCATCAACGGGCTGACCGATGACACGCATCCCTGCCAGATCATGGCCGATGTGATGACTTTCCAGGAAAAGCGCGGATCGGTGAAAGGCAGGAAATTTGCCTGGACCGGGGACGGCAACAACGTGCTTCATTCCCTGGTGGAGGCGTCGGCCCGGTTCGGCTTTTCACTCGGTGTAGCAACGCCGGAAGGCTCGGAGCCCGACCAGCGTTTTGTGGACTGGTCACGCGCCAATGGCGGCCATATCGAGCTTGGCAGCGATCCTGTCGCAGCCGTGTCTGGTGCCGATTGCGTCGTCACAGATACCTGGGTCTCGATGAACCAGGAACATCGCGCCCGCGGCCACAATGTCTTCCTGCCCTATCAGGTCAATGACAGCCTGATGGCCAAGGCGAATGATGACGCGTTGTTCATGCATTGCCTGCCGGCCCATCGCGGGGAAGAGGTGACGGATGCGGTGATCGACGGCCCGCAATCAGTGGTATTTGACGAAGCGGAAAACCGGCTGCATGCCCAGAAGGCTGTGATCGCCTGGTGCCTTGGCATCAGGTCCGGTGCGGACGGGCGTGCATGAGCGGTATCGTAACGACGGCAGACAGCATACCCATGGCGGGCGATGACCATGTCGTGCCGTTCGAGGTCGCGCCGCTCGACATACGCGGTCGTGCGGTCCAGCTCGACGCGATGCTCAATACCATCCTCTCGCGCCATGATTATCCCGCACCTGTCGCCAGTCTCCTTGGCGAAGCCATCGTGCTGACGGTGTTGCTGGGAACGTCCCTGAAATTTGACGGGAAATTCATTGTCCAGACCCAGACGGACGGGCCGGTCTCGCTTCTGGTCACCGATTTCAAGGCACCGCATTCGGTGCGCGCCTATGCCAGGTTTGACGAGGCAGCGGTAGCAGCCGCCCAGGCCGCAGGCACGGCTACGCCGCAGGAATTGCTTGGGGTTGGCATCATGGCAATGACAATTGACCAGGGCCCCGACATGCAGCGCTATCAGGGGATCGTCGCGCTCGACGGCGCCAGCCTTGAGAAAATCGCCCAGCAATATTTCCGCCAGTCCGAACAGATACCGACCGAGGTACGCCTTGCCGTTGCCGGCATTGTCCGCCCCGGTCCCAATGGCGGGCCTTCGGTCCATAGCTGGCGCGCGGGAGGATTGATGGTTCAGTTCCTTCCGGAAAGTCTGGAGCGCATGCGGTTGCCGGATTTGCCCGGAGGCGATGCGCCCGACGATGCAGCGGATATGGAGGTCGAGGGTGATGACGCATGGAACGAAGCGCGCGCACTGGTCGAAACGGTCGCCGATGACGAACTGACAGACCCGCAGATCGGTTCGGAGCGGCTGTTGTTCCGGCTTTTCCACGAGCATGGCGTGCGCATATTCGATGCTGTTTCCGTCATCGACCAATGTTCATGCAGCCGCGAGCGGATCGTGGAACTCATTCGTTCGTTTTCGGATGAAGACCGACAGGCAGCCGCCGAAAATGGTATCGTCACCACCACATGCGAATTTTGCAGCGCTTCCTACGAGGTTGCGCTCGACGAATTATGACCCATCAGGCCCGGCTTTGAACGTGACGAAGTTGTAACTTGCCCCGACACGAATTTGCTGGTCCTTTTGGCTGCCATCAACAGGGACGACAGGATGCTGACCAGAAATTCCGATACCGGCGATGCTGATGACAAGGTGAAAAAGCCCACAACCGCATCGGCTGGCGGATTGGCCCGCACTCTTTGCAGATTGTCCTGATGCTGGTCGTCCTGGCTGCAGGGTTTTCGGCATGTCGCGGCTGATCGCGACAAAGCCGGAGACCGAAAGACGCCCACCCTTTCCCACTGTCTATTCCATCGATACCGTAATCGTCGAACGCGCGGATCACAGACCCGTCTATACGGTTTATGGCGAAATCGTTTCCGGCCGCTCGGTCGATCTGCGCAGCCTTGCTGCTGGTGAGGTCATCGAGATATCGCCCTCACTCAAGCTCTGGAGCCGCGGTGAAAAAAGGTGATGCTCTGGTTCGTATCGACCCGTTCGGATATGAGGGCGCGTTGCGGAGGCTAAAGCCAATCTGGCCGAGACCGATGCCCGGATCGCCGAAATGAATGTTCGCATTCGCATCGAGGAGAGCCGTCTCGAGAGCGGGGAACAGCAACTGGACCTGGCACGGCGGGACTTGCAGCGCATTCGTGATCTCAAGGGCAGGGGAGCTGCGACGGACAAGCAACTCGAAGACCGCGAATTCATCGAAAGCCAGCGCCAGGCCGCTGTCGACCAGACCAGGATCGGCATCGCTGCGGAACGGGCAAAGCTCGCACAGCAGGAAGCTGCCCTGCAACGCCTGCAATGGAAGGTTGACCAGGCCGAGCGGAATTTGAAGGACACCGTTCTCATTGCGCCCTTTGACGGAATTGTTCGCAGCGCCTCGGTGGAAACCGGCAAGATGCTCAACGCCAACGATATCGCCGTGTCACTTTATGAGCGCAACAACATGGAAGTGCGCTTCACGCTCACCGATGACCGCTTCGCCCGCCTGCAATCGGAACCTGGCGGTTTTGCCGGTCGCATGGTCAAGGTCATCCATTCGGCTGCGTCCCAGTCGCAATCCGTGCCCGCGCGCATGGATCGGCTCGGCGCAGACATTGCCTCCAATCGCGGCGGTGTCGAGATTTATGCTTCGATGGATGCAGACACCCTTCCAGCAGCCCTTCGCCCCGGCGCCTTTGTCAGTATCGAGGTTCCCGACCGCATTTTCGCGAACCATGTCCGCCTGCCTTCGGAAGCCCTTTTCGGAACCGATACGGTCTATGTCGTTGTCGACGGCAAATTGCAGTCTCGCAAGGTGACGGTCGCTGCCTATGATGGCAATTCGATCATTGTCGACGGCGCGCTGAACGCAGGCGATGAGGTGCTGGCCACGCATATCGCGGAAATCAGCGAAGGCCTGAAGGTCAGGACCGGCGCACAATGAGCAAGCTCCCGGTGCCTTCGTTTTCCGGGGATGGCAGCGGCATCATCCGCCTTTTCACCCGCCATCCCAATGCTGCCAATCTGGTCATGGTCCTGATGATCATGTTCGGGATTTTCTCCATTGGCCGCATCAACACGCAGTTCTTTCCAACGCTCGAGACCAAGGTCGTCAATGTCGTGGTTTCCTGGCCCGGTGCCAGTGCCGAGGATGTGGAAGCCAACATCCTCCAGATCATCGAACCTGAGGTTCGGTTCATCGATGGTGTGGACAAGATCACTTCCTATGCAAGGGAGGGATCGGGAACAATTTCGCTGGAGTTCTCGCCATCCGCAGAAATGCAGAAGGCAACCGCAGATGTCGATGCTGCGGTCAAGGCACTGTCCAACCTGCCTGAAGATTCTGAGGCTCCCAAGGTCAGCCGGGTTTCCTTTTTCGACCGGGTTGCAACGCTTTCGCTTTCCGGCGACATCCCGGAATCGACCCTTCGCATTCATGCCCGCAAGATCCGCGATGACCTGATTGCCCGTGGCATCGACAAGATCACCTTCCGCGGCCTTCGCGACGAGGAATTGCAGGTCGACATCCCCGAAAGCGAGCTGCGCCGGCTTGGAATGTCGATCGCCGAGATTTCGCAACGCGTTGCTGGCAATACGCGGGACATGCCGTCCGGCCAGACCGGCGGCGCGGTTGAACGCCAATTGCGCTCGCTGGCGGACTTCAAGAATCCCCGAGCCCTGGGCGAACTGGAAATCCGCTCTTTCCCGACAGGTGAGAAAGTTCGTCTTGGCGACATTGCCGATATCAGGCAGGGTTATGAAGACGGACAGGTCCAGGGCTTTGCAGCCGGAACAAGGGCAATCGAAATATCCGTCCAGCGCGCCCCCACTGCCGATACGCTTGCCACGGCGAAGATCCTTGATGACTATCTGGGCGAAATTCGCGATACGCTGCCGCCGGGTCTGGTATTGCAGAAATACGATGTCGCCTCCGACGCGTTGCTGGAACGCATCATGCTTCTCGTTCGCAACGGCGTAAGCGGCCTCATTCTCGTGGTCGCCATCCTTTTCATTTTCCTCAATGCCAGGATTGCGTTCTGGGTCGCAGCAGGCATTCCGGTCGCCATGCTGGCAACCATCGGGATCATGTTGCTGCTGGGCCAGACCATCAACATGATCACGCTTTTTGCACTGATCATGATGCTTGGCATCATTGTTGATGACGCCATTGTTGTGGGGGAACACACCGCAACGCGCTATGCCATGGGTGATACGCCACTGGAGGCTGCCGAGACTGGGGCGGGACACATGGCCATGCCGGTGCTTGCCGCCATGACGACGACTGTCGCCGCTTTTGCGCCGATCTTCCTCGTGCGTGACGTGATTGGCCAGATCATGGGCACATTGCCCATCGTCGTGATAGCCGTGATCCTGGCAAGCCTGGTGGAATGCTTTCTGATCCTTCCCGGCCATCTCGCCCATGCCCTGACACCGCGCCGCAGCGGTCGCTGGTCGCATCTGCGCCACCTGGCCTTTTCCTTTGCCTTTGGCGGGCTGGCATTGGCGCTTTCGGCACGCGCTTCCAGCGATGCAGCATCCCTTCCGATCCTGTCGCTCGCCAATCACATCGCCTCCGCCAAGGCAGAAATGCCTCTCCCGCTGTTCATCGTCATACTGGCGGCAGCGTCCTTCCTGTTTGGCGCTGCCGTTGAAGCCGGATTTGCGCTGATGCGTCGCCTTCGCAAGACGGAGGTTTCACGCGACGGCACGATCGATCTTGAAGCCGAGGAGGGCATGTTTCGTCGCGGTTTCGATCGTGGCTTTGCGTGGTTTCGAGATGGGCCTTTCGCGCGGCTGGTGCAGCTTTCCTTCGAGTTTCGCTATGTGACGCTCGCCTTCACCATTTCCTGCATCATGGTTGTGGTGTTCGGATTGCTGATGGGCGGGCGGGTGAGCTTCGTCTTCTTCCCGTCTCCTGAATCCGAAAACCTGTCAGCCCGCATCGTCTTCAATGCCGGACTGCCCGAGGAACGCACCCGCGAAATTCTCGACGCCGTGGAGACATCGCTGAACAAGGCCGTTGCATCGGTGGCAAAGAATGACAGCAAGGTTGTCAGCGCGGTTTTCACCACGTTGGGTCAGGCGGGTCGCAATACCGGTGACAATCTCGCCGAGATGAATGTGCAATTGGTAGCGTCCGAGTTCCGCGATGTCCGTACGCCGGATGTGCTGGCGGCCTGGCGAAAGGCTTTGCCACGCCTGCCGGGAGTCAATCGGATTTCACTTTCGGAGCGCCGCGGTGGTCCTCCAGGTCGCGATATCGATCTCGAACTCACGGGCGGTGATGTAACCACACTGAAAAAGGCGGCCGTCGAAATCATCGACGTCATGAGCGAGGTGCCGGGGCTTACCGGAATCGCCGATGACCTGCCCTGGGGAAAACCCGAACTGGTAATGACTTTGCTGCCGCGTGGTGGCGCATTGGGCTTCACGCTGGAAGAGGTTGCGCGCCAGGTTCGCGACGCATTCGAGGGCTCCATACCACGGCGCTTTGCCCGCGATGATGACGAGATCAAGGTGCGCATCACCATGGGCATTCCCGGTGAAGGCGCTGCTGCTCTCAGAAACCTGGAATTGCGCAGTCCTGCGGGAGAGTTCATTCCCCTGACCGAAATCGTCTCGCTGACAGACCGGCAGGGTTTTTCCTCCATCCAGCGCCAGGATGGCAAGACGATTGTCTCGGTGACGGGTGATCTCGACACCACGCTAACCACCACGGATGCCGCGATCAAGCTCCTGAGCGAGAACAGCGCGATGCCGCAGATTGCCGCCAAATACGGCCTCGATTGGCGTTTTGCCGGGCGCGCCGAAGAAAGCGCCAAGGCGTTTCAGGATCTCGGCCTTGGCGTTCTGATCGCCTTGTCGGTGATTTACATCATTCTGGCCTGGACCTTTTCCGATTACTGGCGTCCGATCGCCATCATGCTGATCATCCCGCTGGGACTGGTCGGTGCAGTCTTTGGCCACTGGGTGCTCGGCTACCAATTGACGATAATGTCGCTGATCAGCCTGCTGGGCCTTGCTGGCATTCTGGTCAATGATTCCATCGTTTTGGTCAGCCGACTGGACGAGCGACTTGCCGAGGGAGAAACGCTTGAAGAGGCTGCAATCGGAGCGAGCCGCGACCGCCTGCGCGCGGTCCTGCTCACTTCGCTGACAACGATTGGTGGTCTCGTGCCGTTGATGTTTGAAAAAGCATTCAGGCGCAATTCATGGTGCCGATGGCCGTTACCATCATCTTCGGCCTTGGCCTGGCAACAGCGATAGTCCTTTTCCTCGTTCCGGCAATTGTCGGAATAGGGGCGGATATGCGCAAGGTGGCAATCCGGATATTTGGCGGCCCGGCTACAAGAAACCTGCCGGCTGAATAGTCGTCAGTTGATGATGGGCTGCATTCCCGGCAGGTCCAGCGAAAATGCCGGGATCACGGCCTCGAAGCGGTCGCCCGTTTCATCCACAAAAGTGTAGCTGCCGCGCATGAAACCCGATGGCGTCGGCAATGGGCAACCGCTGGTATATTCGAACCGGTCCCCTGGCCCAAGCACGGGCTGCTCACCGATCACCCCAGCGCCGCGCACCTCCTCGACCTTGCCCAACGAATCCGTGATTTGCCAGTAGCGTGACACAAGTTGCACTGTGTCTTCGCGCGCATTTTCAATCACCACCCGATAGGCCCAGAAAAACCTGCTGCGAGACGGGTCCGAGCGACCCTCGACATATTGCGGGGTAACCTCTATTCGGATCGAATTCGTTTCTGCCTGATACATCGGGTTCCTATCCTGGCACTTTCTGACGAGGCAAGCCTGGTTTAAAGCAGAAACAGTGACGAGCGCGGCCGGGTGCATCACTATCGCGTTTTCACTCAAGCGGGAAACGATTTGGCCGCGTTGCCCGAATTGCTCATGGCCAACAAGATGGGGTAGCTGATGCTGGACGGCAAGATGCGAAAACTGCTTGATCCCGCGCTTGATCGCGTCGGCAAGGCACTGGCTACAGCAGGAATTGGTGCGAATGCCGTAACGATTGCCGGCTTTGCAATCGGCCTGGCTGGCGCCGCTGCCATAGCATATGGCATGTTCCTCACCGGACTTGTTCTCATCCTCGCCAGCCGTGTGGCTGATGGTCTGGATGGCGCAGTTGCGCGCGCCAGTCGCAAGACCGATTTCGGCGGCTTCCTTGATATCGTGCTGGACTTCGGATTTTACGGGGCCATTCCCTTTGCATTCATTGTGCTCGATCCGACCGCCAATGCCATTGCAGGCGGGCTCTTGCTGGTGTCGTTCTATGTCAATGGCGCAAGCTTTCTTGCCTATGCGGTCATGGCCGAGAAGCGGGCACTTGAGACCAGCATTCGCGGTTCGAAGTCGCTGTTCTTCACCACTGGCCTTGCCGAGGCCACGGAGACGCTCGTGGTTTTTGTCGGCATGTGCCTGTTTCCGGAATGGTTCAGTACCATTGCCGTGCTGTTTGCAGTTGTCGTGTTTTACACCACCCTGTCGCGCATCGTGCTTGCAGCCCGCAACTTCGCGGGCTGAGCGCGATTCACGCCGTCGCGAGTTTTGCTGCTGCCAGTGCCGCTGCAATGTCTTCCATCAGGTCAGCGCTGTCTTCAAGTCCAACCGACAGCCGGACCAGTCCGTCACTGATGCCCAATTGCGCCCGCGCTTCCGGGGCAAGGTTCTTGTGGGTCGTCGTGGCGGGATGCGTCACCAGGCTTTTCGCATCTCCCAGATTGTTGGAAATCCTGATGATCGAAAGCGCATTTTCAAACGCGAAGGCAGCCTTCTTTCCACCCGCCAGCTCGAATGCCACAAGCGTCGAGCCGCCTGCCATCTGCTTCCTGGCAATCTCGGCCTGCGGGTGGTCCGCCCGGCCCGGATAGAGCACCCGGCTAACGCCCTTTTCCTGCGCAAGCTGGTCGGCGATCAGTGCTGCCGTTTCCGTTTGCTGGCACACGCGAAGCGGCAGGGTCTCCAGACCCTTGAGCATGACCCATGCGTTGAACGGGCTCATTGAGGGACCTGTATGCCTGAAATAGTCATGCAGGTTCTCGTCAATCCATTCCTTCGATCCAAGCACAATGCCGCCAAGGCAACGGCCCTGTCCATCGACATGCTTGGTAGTGGAATAGATCACGATATCTGCGCCAAGCTCCAGCGGCTTTTGCAGGATGGGTGTCGCGAAGACATTGTCGACGACAAGCCGGGCATTGCCCTCATGCGCAATATCGGCAATGGCCGCAATATCGCACAGTTCGAGCGTCGGATTGGTCGGGCTTTCCAGAAAAAGCACCTTGGTCTGCGGTCGCATCGCCGCCTTCCATTCATCGAGATTGCGACCGTCGACCAGTGTGCATTCCACTCCGTAGCGCGGCATCAGCGTTTCCACCACCCAGCGGCAGGAACCGAACAATGCCCGCGCCGCCACGATATGATCGCCCGCCTTGACCTGGCAGCCAATCGCGGCAGAAACCGCTGCCATGCCGGAGGCCATGGCTCTGGCGTCCTCGGCTCCTTCCAGAAGACACATGCGCTTCTCGAACATGTCCACCGTCGGATTGGCATAGCGCGAATAGATGAAACCGTCTTCCTCGCCCTTGAATCTGGCTTCTGCGGCTTCAGCACTGTCATAGACAAAGCCCTGCGTCAGAAACAGCGCCTCGGATGTCTCGCCAAATCCCGAGCGCACCGTCCCGCCATGCACCATTCTGGTCGCCGGGCGCCAATTTTGCGGACTGGTTTTTGTCCCACTCTTTGAACTGACCATTGCAAGCTCCTGCACAAACAAAAAAATCCGGCTCGCGAAGTCGCAAACCGGATTGCCCGCGACCCTTTTAGCGACTTGTTTAACGTGGCTGCAAGCCGGTCGGCCCAAATCACCACGGATCGAATTTGATGTGGTTTACTCCGCTCAGGCGTTTGCGTCAATTCCCGGATCGTCTATTGCTGTTTGCGTAAAGTCGTACAAACGGAAGAGACAGCGTGAGAACCACCGGGATATTGCCCGATACCCATATCCGCCAGCTCCATGCCAATGGTGCGATCAGGACGTCGCGGCCCTTCGATGCCGATCAGGTGCAGCCAGCCAGCCTCGACTTGCGTCTGGGCGATGTTGCCTATCGTGTGCGCGCATCTTTCCTTCCCGGACCCGGCACCACGGTTGAAAGCAAGCTGAAGCGCTTTGCCCTTCACGAGGTCGACCTGACAAAGGGCGCGGTGCTGGAGACCGGCTGCGTCTACATGGTGCCATTGCAGGAGAGCCTCGCTTTGCCAGCCGATGTCAGTGCATCAGCCAACCCGAAGAGTTCGACCGGGCGACTGGATATTTTTACCCGTGTCATCACCGACAATTCCCAGGGCTTCGATCGGGTTTCAGCCGGTTATGCCGGGCCGCTTTATCTCGAGATCAGTCCGAGCACATTTCCGATTGTTGCAAGAACCGGCTCCCGGCTCTCGCAAATCCGCTTTCGCAAGGGCAATGCACTTCTTGATGACACGGAAATTGCACAACTGCATGCGAACGAGACACTGGTAAACGTGCCCGAGGATGGCAATCGTGGTCCCGTGATCCAGGATGGCGGCATTGGCGTTTCGATTGACCTTACCGGAGATGCAGCAGGCCTTGTCGGCTATCGTGGCAAGCGCCATACCGGTGTCGTCGATGTTGATCGCAAGGCGGCCTGTGAGGTGCTCGATTATTGGGAGCCCATTCACAACCGCGCCGGCATGGATGGCGAAATCATTCTTGACCCTGACGAATTCTACATTCTCGTTTCACGCGAAGCCGTCCATGTGCCAGCCCTGCATGCAGCCGAAATGGTGCCTTTTGATCCGCTGGTAGGAGAATTCCGCGTTCACTATGCCGGTTTCTTCGATCCCGGTTTTGAGTGACGCATCGGCTGGAGGCACAGGCGCCCGCGCAGTTCTGGAAGTTCGAAGCCATGAAGTTCCGTTTATACTTGAACATGGCCAGCTCGTTGGACGGCTCGTCTATGAGCACCTGATCGAAAGGCCCGCCACGCTATACGGCTCAGGGCTCGGCTCGAATTATCAGGCGCAGGGCCTGAAACTGTCCAAGCATTTCCGCGCCGCTTGACGAAGCCGGTTTACTCTTCGTCGCAAGGCCAGCTTTCGGGTGGGATCAGGCCTTCCGGCAAGGTGGTTTCCGCATTGCCGCAGGACATGTCGAGTTGCCACTGATTGAGGCCGACGGCATTGGACAAATCCACACTTTCAAGCCTGGTGCGGTAAAGATAGGCTCCGGTGAAATCTATCGAGCTTTGAAAGACTGCTTCCCGGAAATCTGCGCGGGCCAGGTTGGCATAGCGAAAACCCGTTCCCTCGATATTGGCCTTGGTGAAATCGGCGCGCCCCAGTTCCGATTTCTGGAAATCGACATTGCTGAGGTCAGCACCGGTGAAATCGGCCCGCTGCATTTCCGACTTGACGAAACTCGAGCCGGCAAGATTGGTGCCTGCAAAGGAGGTACGAAATCCGACCGCCTTCTCGAAATTGGCACCGGCTGCGTGGACGTGTCCAGCATCGAACGCACCAGCGTTGCCTTTGAGAAGTCGGTCTTTTCAAAGCTGGCATTGCGCAAGTCGGTTGACGTGAAATCCGCATCCCCGAGCTTGGCGCCGCTCAAGTCGCTCCCCTCGAGAATGATTGCGCTTGCGGCAACCACTCCAGTCGATACCGGCCTTGGGCGAACTGTCACATTCTGCGGCCACGGCCCGAGATGGGGCAAAAGGTGTCATCGCGAGACCGGCAGAAACTGCGATGGCAAAATTCAGCGCCATGACTGCGCTTGACGATGAAATGAGGCGATTGGGTTTCACGCGTCTCTCCCGTTCCTGTCACGGAGCCGGTTGACGACTCTCGCTAGATCTGTTGCCCGGACCTGCCGGATTTTTCGCTTGTAGCACCCCGGAGTTCATATTGGCATTGTGGCGTGGATTTGAAAGCCCGTGTGCTGTTTTTTCCCATTTGAACGGATTTGTGACAAGCTGGAACAATGCCCGCCAGCCTGCAATGGAGATCAACAGCCAATACGCTGGCAGAGTGAGCAGGTAAAGGCCGGACATGCGCCAGTTGCTCCTGTGGCGGACCGCAATCACCAGCGCTGCATAGGTCGTATAGCCTGCCGCAAGATTGAAGAAAGTCAGCCCGGTAATCCACAAATGCGCAGCATCCCGGCTATTGCCCTGACCAAGTGATATCGCCTGGAAGAAGGTGAGTATCACGAAGGCTGGATGAATGAGCATGGAGATGACGATTGCCGTGATCACCAGATGAAACATTACCGTGTTGACGAGCCCCATCTCGCGCCGTGTGCGTAGCGGGTTTCGGGTATGGACCAACACTGTCTGAAGCCAGCCCTTGAGCCACCGCGTCCGCTGCTTGAGCCAGACATTCAGCACAGGCGGCGCTTCCTCGAATGTTGGAGCGGAGATCGTTCCGCATTGGTATCCGAAGCGGGCAATCCGGATGCCGAGATCAGCGTCTTCGGTCACATTATACGGATCCCACCCTCCCAATTCCCGCAGGATGGCCGTTCTGAAATGATTCGAGGTTCCACCCAGCGGAATGGGCGCCTGCAGATATTCCAGAGCCGGAAGCATCCCCAGAAACTGCGCTTGATATTCAATCGCAAACATGGCTGTCAGCCAGTTGTGCCCGTGATTGTGGATCGTCAAAGGAGCCTGCAAACAGGCGAGCCGGGAATCGCCGCGCTGGAATTTTGCCCATGCCTCACGCAACTGGGATGGGTGTGGCCGGTCTTCTGCATCATAGACCACGCAGAACTCGCCGCTGCACAATGGCAAGGCAAAAGCGAGTGCCTTGGGCTTGGTCTTCGGTTCTGCATGCGGGCAGATCACCAGATTAAATCCTTCCGGCAGGGGGATTTGCCCGATTGCCTCGATTGTCGCCCTGTCATTCTGTTCGCAAGCCAGCAGGATCTCTCGCCGGGTCTTAGGCCAATCGAGCCGGTCAAGCGCGGCAATCAACCCCTCCACCTGGCCCGCCTCGTCATAAAGCGCCACCATGATCGAATATACGGGATGATCCTCCGGCGATTGATGGGTTGGGAACCGCGATGATTGCACGTTCTTCGGCGGCAGTCTGTCCAGCACGGCAACGAGCATGGAGCGCAACAGGACGATGGCGAGGTAAAACAGCGAAAGCAGCAATCCGCCAATGACAAGGGTGAAGGTCGGCGCAACAACAATTGCGATAACGGCAATCAGGACGAAACCGAATGCCCAGGCTGATTGTTCCCGTGTGACCCTCCTGAAAGCGGAAAATTCAGGCTTTTCCTGATGCAGGCCATGAATCGCCTTGTCGAGGAAACAGGCTTCGCGCCGATCGAAGATGGCGGTGCGAAGTGACATGGCACTGCAAAATACCGTGTTCCTGAAACAATCCGGATTTGCCAGTGCCCGCTCGGCAATTGCCAGATAGCCTGCTGTTTGCGGCGCAACGAACAAGCGGCGCCCGTTAATCGTTTCCGCGATGATCGCTGCTGTGTCGAGACTCGCATGCCTGTCCGCGAGGCTTGCCGAATCCGGTCCGGCAGACGAATAATGCGCGCCAAGTTCTGCGGCGAGGCGGGCTTCATAGCTGCTGCGGTCGAGATATCCCCGCGCAATCAGGATTTCGCTGGCACAGTTCTGGCCATGCTCCCCGAAATTGCCGCCGCTTCGCCAAGGTGCCTGGCGGAAACCAGATCGGCCGTCAGGAACGATATGTCGGCAGGAAGGCGCGTTATTGCAGCCTTCGCCGCTTCATCTCTTCGGCTTTGCCTGGATTGTTCCCCGTTACCCATAAACCTGCTAAACCGCCCTTGTGCTGGCAATTGCTGGAAGTGTGGGTAGATGGAAAATACAGGTTTTGCGGGTAAAATGCGAATCAAAATGGCATTGAGGAAATCTCCCGTCTGGCGTGTCTGGTGACGGCAATATCGATGTTGATCGGCTCTCCATTCCTGCCAGCGCGAGATGCCAATGCGGCCAGTGTAACCATTCCCAATTTCTGGGATCCGGGCGAGCGACTGGCAAAGCCCGACATTGATGGCTTGCCGCGCCTGCGTTTTCTCACCACGACGGATTTCCCGCCCTTCAATTTCATTGATCGCAATCGGCGACTGGCCGGGTTTCTGATTGATCTGGCACGTGCCATCTGCACCGAGCTTGGAATTCTTCCGAAATGCCAGATTCAGGCTTTGCCATGGGAAGAGCTGGAAACCGCCATCAAGAAGGGCGAGGGAAGCGATACTGGCAGGTCTGGAGATCACGCCGGAGACCGTTTCCCGCTACGAGTTTTCACGGACCTATTTTCGGGTGCCTGCGCGGTTTGTTGTTCGCCGCGACGAGCCATTCGCCGATACGGCTGCGACAGCCTTGCGTGCCAGGAAAACCGGCATCATTGCTGGTTCGCGCCATGCCGCCTGGTTCGTGAAGGCTTTCCGCGCCTGCAAAGCCAGACATTCGCCTCCCGCAAGGAAGCACTGGATGCGCTGCAGCAGAAAAGGTGGATGCAGTGTTTACCGACGCGGTTTCGCTGTCATTCTGGTTGCAGTCGGATGCGTCTGCAGATTGCTGCAAATTCGCCGATGGTCCATATCTTTCGGATGATGATTTTGGTGCCGACATGGCCATTGCCTTTGCCAAGGGCAATCCGGACCTCGTCAATGCAGCGAATTATGCGCTCAAGGAAATCAACGACAAGGGCATATTTGCCGAACTTTACCTGCGCTATTTTCCGCTCGGCCTATTTTGAGCGCTGGCTGATGAACGGCACCATCAAGGCCCAATCCAGTCGTTCGGGCCGGTGATCCTGCCATTCCTTCAGGCCAATCTGCATGCCATCATGGCCCAGTTTCGGCTGGTCGACATAGGTGTTGAACATCCTGTCCCAGATCGAGAGATTGAAGCCGTAATTCAATCCGTTTCTTCGACTTCGCTTGAATGGTGGACGCGATGCATGTCCGGCGTAACAATGACCAGCCGCAGAAGGCGATCTAGCCACAGGGGCAGTTTCAGGTTCGAGTGGTTGAACATCGCACCGCCATTGAGCACGATCTCGAAGATCAGAACTGCACTTGCAGGCGCGCCAATCGCGACAACCACTGCAAATTTCCATGCCATCGACAGCAGGATTTCCAGCGGATGGAACCGTACCGCCGTGGTGACATCAATATCGGTATCGGAATGGTGCATCCTGTGAACGCGCCAGAACAATGGAACCTTGTGCGACGCCAGGTGTGAAAGCCAGACCGCGAAGTCGAGCACCATGAATGAAATGATGATCGCAACAATGCCCGGCACAGCAACGACGTTGAAAAGCCCGTAACCCTTTTCTGCCGCCCATAGTGCTCCGCCAACTGCCGCATTCTTGAACACCAGCCGCACCAGAACCGAATCGAGAATTACCAGCGCCCAGTTGGTAAACCAGCGCTTCATCTTGACCGGCCGCAATTCGCGACGCGGTGCCAGATATTCAAGCACAGCCAATATCACGAAAAGGCCGACAAAGATGGCAAGTCTGGTTTGGGCTTCGCTCACCTGGAACTCCTGCGTGTCACGTCCGGTTTCAAATGGCAGGACTATTGCGCAAGGCAGCCACATGCAACGACGCGAAGCGTCGCGCCCCTTCAATGCTTTGTGATGAATACCCGAATAGGCTCGCTACAGCACCTGATGGCGCGCCCTGGCGCCCCGCTCAATGGCCGCACATGCCAGACGGTCGAGGTTGAAGCGGTCCCGAAGCAGTTGCAACAACCGCAATTCCTCCTGCTCGATATGCAGATCCGCAGCTGCCACTTCAACGGCAAGCGCATAGGCGGTTTCATGCAGCTTCTTGGGCAGTACTTCGAGGGCGTTTTCGATGATCTGGTCCAGCCCGTCATCATCCTGCAATATCTCGGAGCAATGCGAGGCAGCAGCAACGAGATTATCGGTGGCATAGCCCTCGAAAACGGGCAAAGTCTTGATGATATTGCCCATCTTGGCCAGTTCACTGTCTGTCATCGAGCGGTCGGCGGCCGACATTGTGACCATGATATGAATTAGCGCGTCATGCGGGGAGGGCTTTGCCATCTGATCATTTTTCCTTGGGCGTTTGTCCGGGGTACTTTCTCGGGCTTTTCTCTCGGGGTTATAGCATGAGAACCTGTCGTGAATCGTCTGCCATAACCTATGCATTTGACCAATGGGCTGCAAGCCGCTTGGAATGGTGATCACTATGTTCTATTACCCCGCTGCCGGTTCTGCGGTGAACGTTGACGGCAAACAAACAGCAATAGCATCCGGACATTGATCATGACAGGCAGCACCACAGGCGGCGAAACCCAGGGCGCCGCAGCAAAATCGCTCGAAATTACCGGCGAACTGATGGCTGCAGCGGAAAAATGCAATGCCTGGCCGTTCGAGGAAGCGCGCAAGATTGTCAAGCGCTACGAAAAGACCGGCTTTCCCCAGTCGGTCCTGTTCGAAACCGGGTACGGGCCTTCCGGGCTTCCCCATATCGGCACCTTCGGCGAGGTTGCCCGTTCGACCATGGTACGCCACGCATTTCGGGTTCTGACCGGGGACAAGGTCGCGACGAGGCTGCTCTGCTTTTCCGATGACATGGACGGGATGCGCAAGATCCCGGACAATGTGCCTGACCGATCCTTTCTCGAGCCGCATCTGCACAAGCCGCTGACATCGGTACCAAACCCGTTTGGCGGCGACTTCGAAAGTTTCGGTCACCACAACAATGCAATGTTGCGGCGCTTCCTCGACACATTCGGCTTTGACTACGAATTTGCCAGTGCAACCGAATATTACCGTTCCGGCCGCTTTGATGCGATCCTGCAGCGCGTAGCCGAACGCTATCAGGCAATCATGGACATCATGCTGCCAACGCTGGGCGAGGAGCGGCGCGCCACCTATTCCCCGTTTCTCCCCATCTCGCCAAAGACCGGAAGGGTCTTGTATGTTCCGGTAAAAAAGGTTGATGCGGCAAACGGGACGATCACCTTTGACGATGAGGACGGCGAGGAAACCGTGCTTCCGGTTGCCGGCGGCAAGGTGAAACTGCAATGGAAGCCCGATTTTGGCGCTCGCTGGGCAGCACTCAATGTCGACTTCGAAATGTTCGGCAAGGACCACGGGCCGAATATGGGTGTCTATGACCGCATCTGTGTGGCGCTCGGGGGAAGGGCGCCTGAGCATTTCGTCTACGAGCTGTTCCTGGATGACAAGGGCGAAAAGATTTCCAAGTCCAAGGGTAATGGCCTGACCATTGACGAATGGCTGGCTTATGCGCCAACCGAAAGCCTTGCGCTCTACATGTTCCAGAAACCACGCACGGCCAAGAAACTGTTTTTTGACGTCATTCCGCGCGCAGTCGATGAATATTTCTCATTCCTCGATGCCTGGCAGCGTCAGGACATGGATCAGCGCCTGACCAATCCCGTCTGGCACATTCATTCGGGAAATCCGCCATCCGAAACGGTCCCGGTCTCCTTCTCCATGTTGCTCAACCTTGTCAGCGCCTCCCATGCCAGCGACAAGAGTGTGCTGTGGGGGTTCATTTCGCGCTATGCGCCCGGTGCCACGGCCGAGACCAATCCGAAACTCGATGAACTCGCCGGATATGCGATCCGCTACTACGAGGATTTCGTGAAGCCGACCAAGGTCTTCCGCCAGGCTGATGACGACGAGCGGATGGCGCTCGAAAAACTCTCGGCAGCGCTCGCAGCCTTGCCGGCAGATGCAGATGGCAATGTCATTCAGGATGCGATGCTGGATGTTGCGCGCCAGATACCACGTTTCCAGGACGAAAGGAAAAAGGGTCCCGATGGCGGACCAGGCGTATCGGTCAGCTTCTTTCAGATGATCTATGAAGTGCTGCTCGGACAGGAAAAAGGGCCGCGTTTCGGGTCTTTCGTGGCCCTGTACGGGAAACAGGAAACCCGCGAACTGATCGCCAATGCACTGGCCGGCAAATTGACCTGAGCAGGGTCACCCCTCACCGGGTGCTGTCTCGCGCCATTGGCCCAATTTGCCGGACTTTGCCTTTTCGAGCGCTTTCGCAAGTCCTTCGTCTGCTGTCGCGCCCCGACCCGGAACGGCCCATCCGCGCTCAACCAGCCATTCGCCGATGTCATGTCCGGAAATGCGGCATCGCGTGGTAATCGCCTGTGATGCCTCACCTGCAGGATCACATTCCACCGAACGAAGCCGAACAAGCCGCTGCAGCGCTGCCCGTGCGAAATTTCCGCAAGGCCAGTCCTTTCCGTCCTTGCCTTTAGCAAATCGTGCCGGTGTCCAGAGCCTTGATCTCGGCAATGGCAATCTGCTGGTCACCCGATTTCAGGATACCTGCGGAAATTACCTCGGCCCGTGGCCAGATAACGGGCTTTTCGGGCTTTGGGGGTTGAGGCGGGGGTTCGGCGGCAGGAAGACGGGCAATGGTTTCGCCCTCCACCTTTGGAGCAGGGATCATGCCCTCGCCGGTAACATCGCGAATATCTGGTCGGACCGGCTCGGAGGGAAGTACCATCGGCTGGACAGGGCTGGCAGGCAGAACGGCGGTTTCGGATTGCTGCTCCTTGCCTTGATCAAGCGGCGAAGGCGGAAGGCGTGAGCCATCCAAACTCGCCAACCAGTACAGACCCGCTGCCGCAATGGCCAGAACAAGGAATGCACTGATGAAACCCCGCATGCTTTCCCCGCTGAAGTGCTACAAAACCAAATTTACTGGCTTGCCCAGATGATCCGCGCAATCCATTCGACCTCGTCATTGGCGATATGGCGATCTTCGTGATCCGGATTGAGCGATTTCAATTCCAGGCCCTTTGCGGATTTTCGCTGCAAAATCTTCGCCATCACCTCGCCTGACCTTGTACGAACGACCACCCGTTCGCCTTTGCGGACATTGGCACCGGGCGCAACAATGACCACATCGCCATGCCGGTAGAGTGGAAGCATCGAATCGCCAGTGACCTGCAAGGCATAGACACTGTCATGCTCGGCTGTTGGAAACCGCACCTCGTCCCATCCCTGGCCTGCGGGAAAGCCGCCATCATCGAAGAAGCCGCCAACACCTGCCTGCGCCATGCCCAGAAGCGGAACCTGCCATGCCTGACTGGCACGATATGCGCCCGGCATCGGCGACAGCGCCCGCGAAGATGGCGCATTCGGCCGATCCTCCTCATTTCCCGGGATCATTTCCAGGAATTCGTCGATGGAGGTGCCGGTTGCCTTCAATGCCTTTGCGATCGATTCCGTTGACGGCCAGCGCAGCCTTCCGGCACCGGCAATTCGCTTGGACTTGTTGAAACTGGTCGGATCAAGCCCTGCTGCCCTGGCAAGCGCTGACGCAGTCAAGCCATTGCGCTCTGCCAGCGCATCTATGGCGGCCCATACCCCTTCATGGGACAGCATCGCGGAACTCCCACCCTGAAATCTGCCGACATTGCCAAGCCGTGACGAGGCCCCGATCAAGCCTTTTCATGCCTGGCAATGCCGTCCTGGAATAGGTGTGAAGCAAAGTTTGCACCAAACCAGAAAAAGGAAATTATTCCTTTTTAGCCTTGAGATCGGACAGAGTCCAGAGCGTCTTCCACGCTCATGACGGACTGAAAGCGGGGCGATCGCTGGCAATCATCGCCTCCAGCATTTCCAACCGGTCCTGACCCCAGAACACCTCACCCTTGTAGACATAGGCAGGTGCACCAATGGCATCGGCGGCAATCGCTGCATTGGTGTTTTCCTGCCTTGCAGCAATTGCTGCCTCGCTGCGCGACGCGTCCAGCATCCTCGCCGCATCGTGACCGGTCGCCGCGAGGATTTCGGCAAGTACCGCCTCATCGCTGATATTCAGATTGCGAGCCCAAACGGCCTTGCAGGTCTCATACAAAAAGTCGGTGGGATTGCCGCCGGCAAGCGTGATCGCCGCCACGCACAGATCGGCGCGCTCGGGGTTCACCGGGAAATGTGCCGGGTGAAGGTTGAGGGTCTCGCCCCGATATTGGGCAATGCGTTGCAATTCAACAAGCCGATAGCGCTGCCGTGTTGCACTGCGTTGGGGCAGCGGCACGGAACCAGAATTTTCCCAGACCCCGCCAAGGATGAACGGCCGAAACCGCAATGGCGCGCCATGCCGTGCAGCCATCTCAATCAGCTTGCGATGCCCGAGATAGACGAAAGGGGAGATGGAGGTGAAAAAATAGTCGATGGTTTCGGACATGGGGATCTTCAATTTCAGTTCGCCGTGATGTTGCATGGCAGAAGCGACACTGCAACAATCGCTCGAAACTGGTGGGATGGTAAATGGGAATGAAAGACCGATCAACGCCTGGGGAAATGCTGGCGCGTGCTATGCCCTGGAGGACCAGAGCAGGCGCTCGCGCTTTATCGCGACTGGGCTGCCGACTATGATGCGACCATGCTGGATGGCCTGGGATATCTGACACCATCAAGGACGGCGAAGCTGCTGGCGGGCCTTGTCGATGACAAGGCGACGCCGATCCTCGATGTGGGTTCGGGAACCGGACTTGCTGGCGTCGAACTTGCATCCCTGGGATATGCCTTGCTCGATGCGGTCGACATTTCACCCGAAATGCTCGCTGTTGCCGCAGCAAGGTCGGTCTATCGAAACCTGGTCGAGGCCGATCTCACCCGCACATTGCCCATTGCGGATGCAACCTATGGCGCGATGATATGCACCGGCACATTCACCCATGCCCATGTCGGCGCGCAATGCCTTGATGAACTGATGCGTTGCCTTGCTCCCGGCGGCATTTTCGCCTGCACCATTCACGGCGATGTAATGCAGCCGTCAGGCTTTGCCGATTGGCTCAACGGCAATGATTCCATCGAAATGCTTTACCGCGAGCCCGGAACCTATTATCGCGACAGTAAACAGCCAGAGGGCCTCTATCTGGCCTGGCGCAAACGGTGACGGAGCATAGCCGATCGGCATGAGAACCGCACTTGTAACAGGTGCCGCGCGCGGTATCGGACTTGCCACTGCAAAACGCTTTCTCGCGGAGGGCTGGCGCGTGGCAATCGTTGATATCGATGCCCCCGAACTCGAGGTCGCTGCCGCTCAATTGCCGGGCGCGATGATCCTGCATGGCGACGTATCCGACCCTCATTCCGTCGAACAGTTCATCGCAAGCGTGGATGAGGGTTTTGGCAGGCTGGATGCGCTGGTCAACAATGCTGGTGTTGCCGATTTCGGCCCGATTGCGGAAACCCGTTCGAGCGCTGGCGCCGGGTCATGGCAACCAATCTCGACGGCGTGTTTCTCACCTCGCAGGCAGCAATACCGCTGATGAGAGGCATTCACGCGACGATGGGGCGGCGATTGTCAATATTGCCTCGATTTCCGGCCTGCGCGCGTCAACGCTTCGCGTCGCTTATGGTACATCCAAGGCGGGTGTCATCCAGCTGACCTTGCAACAGGCTGCAGAGCTTGGCGAATTTGGCATTCGTGCCAATGTCATTGCGCCAGGCCCCGTCAGAACCAAGCTGGCCATGGCCGTGCACACGCAAGACATCATCGACGCCTATCACGACGCCATTCCGCTCAACCGCTATGGCAGCGAAGAAGAACTGGCCAATGCCATCTGGTTCCTTGCGTCTCCGCAGGCAAGCTATATCACCGACAGCCAATTGTCGGTCGATGGCGGGTTCGAGGGAACCGGCATTGGCCTGCCATCCCTGCGCAATCGCAATGACCGTAGTTTGGTTCAGCCCGCCGCTGCTTCGCGGAAGGAGACCAATTCGCCCGGCCTTGTCATCCCACAGGGCTAGGCGGATGCAGCCAAGGCTGTCAGCCAACGTCAGGCGGCTGACTTCACGCAATTCGGGATGGTCCGCCAGCACTTTTCCAAGATTGTAATAGGAATGCCGCTGGCCAGATGGTGGACGTGATGGATGCCGATATTGGCTGTCATCCAGCGCAGAAACGGTGGCAGGTCATAATGCGATGAGCCGCGAAGGGCAGCGTCATGCCGGTCCCATTCATCCACTGGCTGCCACACCGTATCCTCGAACTGGTGCTGCACGAAAAACAGCCAGACACCGATTGACGCTGCAATCAGCGTTACCGGCAGGAAAAGCAGCAGGAAAGTTGCAAGGCCAAGCAGCCATGACATGACGGAACCCATCCCGATGAGCGCCAGATTGGTGCCCATGGCGCTCGCCCATGGTTGCCAGCCCTTGTCCATCATGCCAAACGGAAACCGGTGCTGGATCAGGAACAACCAGGCAGGTCCAGGCCGAACAGGACCAGCGGGTGCCTGTAAAGCCGGTATCCACGCTTCTTCCAATTCGACAGGACTGAATATTCAGACACCGTCAATGTATCGACATCGCCATGACCGCGATGGTCAAGACAGCCCGATCCCGCATGGTGCAGCGCATGGGTACTGCGCCACAGCCCGTAAGGCGTAAGCGTCAGGATGCCAATGGCGCGGCCGGCCCAGTCATTCATCCATTGCCTGGAAAAGAACGAGCCATGGCCGCAATCATGTTGAACCATGAACAGGCGCACCAGAAACGCGCCCGCCGGTATGGCCAGCAGCATTGCAAGCGCAACATGAACCTGCAGTGCAAACCACATCGCGACCCAGAGACTGCCCAATGGGATCAGTGTGAAGGCAATTTCCTCATTGCCTTGCCATTATCGGCGACCCGATAGGTTTCGTCGCCGCGACCAGTCGCGGGCTGTAATTTGGGGAAGGTTGGTCCGGCTCTCCGGCAATGGCGCTGCGTTGGTGAATTCGCGCTCGAGCGCTGATTGCATGACGTTCAAGAAACCGTTCCTGCCGCTTGGGATGTTCCCGCTTCCTGGCACGTCCAGCTCGCGTCATCCGGATTGTTCGGACCGGTCTTCGTCCGGCACAGCAATGCGCCCTGAGAATCTCCTCCCGTTCCTGTACGCCCCCTTATGCCAGTCTTGCCGCGGGAATACAAGCGAACCTTGTGTGACGGGCGCTTTCTGGTCTCAGTTCGGCCTGCCGATCTTGCTTCCTCGCGGCTGCTCAACAAAATGCGAAAAAGCGGACAAAAAAGACCCCGGCAGATCGCTCCGCCGGGGTCCGGGATTGAATTTCGGCGCTTTCAGGCTCAGGCTGCCTGCTTTTCCGCCTTTGCAGGGTCAAACCGGCCATAGAAGGTGTCACCCTTCGCCGCCATGTCGATCAGCAATTTATTCGGCTTGAACTGCGCGCCGTACTTCTTCTGCAGCTTCTTGACCATGTCGACGAATGCGGCAGCGCCCATTCCGTCGATATAGCTGAGGGCCCCGCCAGTGAAGGGAGCAAAACCGAAGCCGAGGATCGAGCCGACATCGGCTTCGCGCACATCGGTAACCACACCTTCTTCCACACACCGTGCCGCCTCCAGGGCAATTGTCGCATGGAAGCGGTTCTTCAACTCCTGCACTGAAATCGTGTCAGGGTCCTGCTGCGGATAGAGCGTCTTGAGATCGGGCCACAAATGCTTCTTTGCCGGTTTCGCCGGATAGTCATAGAAGCCCTTGCCGTTCTTGCGACCGAAGCGGCCATGCTTCTCGACCATCGTGTTGACGAGTTCCACATGGCGTGGATCAACGGCTTTCGCCCATGTCACGGATCGTCTGGTGCAGGATCTTGTGCGACAGGTCGATTGCCGTTTCATCATTGAGGGCAAGCGGACCGACCGGCATGCCCGCCATCTTGGCTACATTCTCGATCATTGCCGGTGGCACGCCCTCGATCAGCATGTTGTAGGCTTCCGACATGTAGCGCAGCACGCAGCGATTGACGAAGAAGCCGCGCGTGTCATTGACAACGATCGGTGTCTTCTTGATCGCCAGCACATAATCGACAGCCATAGCCAGCGCCTTGTCGCCTGTCTTCTTGCCCATGATGATTTCGGTCAGCATCATCTTGTCGACTGGCGAGAAGAAGTGGATGCCGATGAAATCGTTCTGGCGCGGAAAATTCTTGGCCAGGCCGCTGATCGGAATGGTCGACGTATTCGAGGCAAAGATTGCACCGCGTTTCATGTGCTTCGCAGCTTCTTCGGTAACGCCTTTCTTGACATTCGAATCCTCGAACACCGCTTCGATCACGAGGTCGCAATCGGCAAGATCGGCATAATCTGCTGTTGGCTGGATCAGCGACAGCAACTGCTCCTTGTCGGCCTGGCTCTGAATAGCCGCGCTGGATCGCCTTGTCGATGATGCCAGCCGAATGCGCGACGCCTTTCTCAGCGGCTTCCAGATCACGATCCAGCAGCACCACCTGATGCCTGCCTCGCCGTGACATAGCCGATGCCAGCGCCCATGAAGGCCGCCGCCCAGAATGCCGACCTTGTTGATGGTCGAAGGCTTGGCATCCGCCGGACGCCGTGCGCCCTTGTTGAGTGCCTGCATGGAAATGAACAGTGAGCGGACCATGTGCTTTGGCTTCGGTGCTGGCAAGCACATTGGCAAAATAGCGGCTTTCCACCTGAGCGGCTGTATCCATGGGCAGCAACAGGCCTTCATAGACACATTTCGCGATGGCGCGAGCGCCGGGATAATTGTCGAAGGTCTCACGCCGGTAAATGGCATTGGCCGGCGGGAAGATCGCGCACCGGCGGCGGAATAGACCAGTCCGCCCGGCAGCTTGAAGCCCTTGTTGTCCCACGGCTGGACGGCTGACAGGCCATCAAGGATCAGCTTTTTCGCTGTCGCTACCAACTGGTCTGCCGGGACCACATCAGCCGCGACGCCAAACTTGCGGGCCTTGCTGGCATCCATGTTCTTGCCCTGCAACAGATACTTGCAGCGCCTCCTGCGTATGGATCAGCCGCGGCAGGCGCTGGGTTCCGCCACCGCCGGGAAACAGGCCGACCTTGACTTCCGGCAGGCCAACCTTGCATCCTCGCTCATCACGCGGGCATGGCATGCAAGCGCGATCTCGAAGACCCCGCCCAGTGCTCTGGCCGTTGATGGCTGCGACAAACGGCTTGCCGCAGGTCTCCTGCTTGCGCAGCAGCTTGTTGAGGCGATAGGCATGGGCGTCGAGTTCCTCGGCTGCCTTCTGCGGATGGGTCGCCTTTTGCGCCTCATACTGGCCCATCATCATCTGCAGCATGGACAGGTCTGCGCCTGCGCCAAATGCCTTCTTGCCCGAGGCAAGAACAACACCCTTGACGCTGGCATCGCCTGCCACATCGTCAATGATCTTTTCCCATTCTTCCAGTACAGACTGGTCAATGACATTCATCGACTTTCCCGGTGAGTCCCAGGTGACAAGCTGGATGCCGTCTACGTCTTTTTCGATCTTGAAATTCTTGTGGCTCATGGTCTTGTTTCCCAATTCCCTCAAACGCGTTCAATGATGGTTGCCGTGCCCATGCCTGCTCCAATGCACAGCGTCACGAGAGCGGTCTTCAGGTCACGCCGTTCCAGTTCATCAAGCACAGTACCCATGATCATGGCGCCGGTTGCGCCAAGCGGATGTCCCATGGCAATGGCACCGCCACAGACATTCATCTTCTCATGCGGAATGTCGAAGGCCTGCATGTAGCGAAGTACGACAGATGCGAAGGCTTCATTGAGCTCGAACAGGTCGATATCCGAAATCTTCATCTTGGCGCGCTTGAGCAGCTTTTCCGTAACATCGACCGGGCCGGTCAGCATGATTGCCGGCTCCGAACCGATATTGGCGAAGGCGCGAATGCGGGCGCGGGGCGTCAGACCCATCGTCTTGCCGGCCTTTTTCGATCCCAACAGGATCGCAGCAGCTTTCATCAGCGATGCCGATGGTGCCCGCATGGTGGACTGGTTGACGCCCTCGATCTCAGGATAGCGCTGGATGGAGCAACGGAATCAAAGCCGCCCATTTCCCCCATCATCACGAAGGAAGGATCAAGCTTGCCAAGGCTTTGCATGTCGGTGCCTGGCCGCATGTGCTCGTCGCGGTCAAGAATGGTAATGCCATTGATATCCGTGATCGGGATGATGGCGCTTCTTGAAGCGGCCTTCTCCCAGGATTTCGCCGCCCGCTTCTGGCTTTCCATCGCATAGGCATCAACATCATCGCGCGAGAAGCCGTATTTGTGGCAATGAGGTTCAGCCGAAATCCCCTGTGGCACGAACCAGCCGGGAACGGCAACGGGACGGATCCATCGGCCAGGCTCCGCCTGATGCACCCATGCCGACGCGGCTCATCGATTCAACACCACCGGCAATGACGATATCGTCCGAGCCATGGGCGATCTTTGCTGCGCCCAGATTGATGGCATCAAGACCCGACGCGCGAAACGCGAAATCTGATGCCCGGTGCCTTGTTGTCATAGCCCGCTTCAAAGGCAGCCGCGCGCGGAATGACCGAACCTGCTTCACGGACCGGGTCGACGCAGCCGAAAATGATGTCATCTACCTGCGACGTGTCGAGCTCATTGCGGTCGCGCATTGCAGAAAGCGTTGCTGCTGCCAGGCGCACAGCCGGCACTTCATGCAGGCTGCCATCTTTCTTGCCCTTGCCGCGCGGGGTGCGCACGTGATCATAGATAAAGGCCTCGGCCATGTTTGTGCTCCTTTGTTGTTTCGTGCCATCCGGTCATGGACGGTCGCATTGCTTGCCTGTTCAGGATGGCTGATCAGGCGGTTGCCGTTGGTCGCGTCCTGTCCGGACGGCATCAGTTGTTCAGGCAGCTTGAAACCCGGTAACGCGCGAATGCGTTCGAGCGGCCTTGATATGGGGATAGTCATCCAATTCGCACCAATCTGGTCAGGCCAGAACAGGTAGCCGCACAGGGAGAAGTCCGCGATTGTCGGACGGTTTGCAGCCACCCAGTCGCGGTTTTCCAGATGCTGGTTCAGAACCTTCCAGGCACCTGCCGCACGGGCCGCCATGAATTGCGTGACCGGGTCATCCTTCTTATTCATGAAATGTCCCATGAAGCGTGCCGAAGCCGAGTAGCTCGAGAGCTTGTGATTGTCGAAAAGGATCCAGCGGTGGACTTCGCGATGCTCATTCTCGTTTTCGGGGCCATACCGGCCAAACTGTTTCGCGAGGTAGTCAAGCATCACGCCCGACTGGCTCATGGTAATGTCGCCATCTCTTGCATGATGCACGAGTACCGGCACTTCACCCATGACATTGGTTTGGCGAAATTCGGGCGAGCGGGATTCGCCGGCAAAGAATGCCACCCGCCGCGCTGCCCAGTCTGCCTCGAGCAGTTCCAGCATCAGGGCAACCTTGAAGGCATTGCCGCTTTCTGAAAAGCACCACAGTTCATATTCGGCCATTATTCGGCACCTTCCACAATGAGTACGCTGCCCTTGGAGGCCGCCAGGCGATGCTCGCGGGCAGCCTGATAGACAGGCGAATTCCAGCAAGCGCGCGCCGTTGCCAGATCCCTGAATTCAATGATCACATGGCGCGCACCGCCAATATCGCCCTCGAGCAATTCATGCTCACCACCGCGTGCGATGAACCTTGCACCATGATCGATGAAAGCCTGTCTGGCACCTCGACATAGAGCTTGTAGCGCTCGATCATGCACATCCACATGGGCAATCCAGTATCCCTTTGCCATCACTCGAAACCTTCCACGATCACCAGCCTGCCCTTCGAGGCACCAAGGCGGTGCTTGCGGGCTTCCTGATAGGTGGCGCTGTTGTAGCAGGCTTGCGCCTTTTTCCAGGTTTTCGAACTCGATCACATGCCGTGACCCCAGATCATCCGCCTCGACCCTGTCTTCCTTGCCGCCGCGCACCGTAACGCGCCATATTCCCTGTAGGCTGCGTCGCTCCTCGACGTATTTCAGCCGCTTCGGCGTCATGTACCTCGACATGACCGATCCAGTAACCCTTTGGCATGCAGCTCCCTATAAAGTACGTGCGATCAACAGTTTCATGATTTCATTGGTGCCGCCATAGATGCGCTGAACCCGCGCATCGCGGAACATGCGGGCAATCGGATATTCGTTCATATAGCCATATCCGCTGAACATTTGCAGGCATTCGTCCATCACCTGCATTGCAGGTCGGTGGTCAGCATTTTCACCATCGAAGCCGTTGCCGGACTGCTTGCCTTCGAGATGGATGCCGACGCAGTAATTGGTGAAATAATTCGCGCCTGCACGGCTTCCGCCTTGAGCTGCGCCAGTTTGAACTGGGTATTCTGGAAATCGATGATGCGCTGGCCGAATGCCTTGCGCTCCTGACATAGTCAATGGTCGCAGCGCCAGTGCCTGTTCGGATTGCAGCAATCGCCTGATTGGCGATCAGAAGCCGCTCCTGTGGCAATTGCTGCATCAATCGTATCGAAGCCCTGGCCCTCCTCGGTTCCAAGCAGGTTCGATGTCGGAACTTTCACCTCGTTGAAGAACAGCTCCGGAAGTGTCATTTGCCTTGAGGCTGATCTTGTCGAGATTGCGCCCCCGTTCAAAGCCCTCGACCTCTTCGGGATTCACCACGATCAGGATGTACCTTTCGCACCCGCCGAGGGGTCGGTCTTGGTCACGACAATGATCAGGTTGGCATTCTGCCCATTGGTGATGAAGGTCTTGAACCATTGATCACATATTGGTTGCCGCTCTTCATTGCGCTGGTTCGGACTGCAGGTCCAGTCCGCACCCGGCTCGACATCGCAATCGCTCCTGATCAACTCGCCACTGGCAAGCCTCGCAGCCAGCGCTCCTTCTGTTCGCGCGAGCCGTAATGCTGATATAGGAGCAACAATCGCTGAATGCAGCGCAATGCCGAAGCCATCTGCTCCGGCATGTCCTAGCGCCTCTATGATGGCGGCTTCATGGCTGCATGACCGCCCGCACCACCCCACCTTCGGGGCACCGTTAACAAAGCAGACCGTTTTCGCCTGCCTTGTGCCAGACTGATGGCGGCACCAACCTGTTTTCCTCGAAGCTTTCATAATGCGGAACGACTTCCGCCTCGACAAAGCGGTTGGCCATGTCGCGCAACATCGTCACATCTTCGCTTTTCCCCACGCAGGGGCGGGAACGCCCAGAATGGCAGCTGGCTGCATGTGGTTTCCTCCCGGGCAGCTTTGGTATCAGAATGCGTCGAGCGGCCAATGCCATCAGCGTTATCCGGAACCGGTCTCGATCCGCGCCAGATGGGCCTGGGCCTCCGGCATTACCCGCTCCATGAAATAGCGCGCCGTGGCGAGCTTTGTTCTCATGGAAGCTTGCCTTGCCATTGGCACCTTCTGCAAGGGCAGCCTGCGATTTTTTCTGCCATGATCGCCCACATGTAGCCGAGCGCAACAAGCCCCCATGAGGCATGTAGTCCATGGACGCAGCACCGGCATTGTCCGGGTTCTTCATGCCATTCTGCATCAGCCACATCGTGGCCGCCTCCAATGCCTTGGTCGCATTGCGCAACGGCTTGGTATAGGGCTGCATGGCCTCGTTTCGCGATGCTTGCCGGTAAAGCCGTTCACCTCTTCCATGAACAGGCGAAGTGCGCGACCGCCATCCTTGGCGAGCTTGCGACCAACAAGGTCGAGCGCCTGGATGCCGTTTGCCCCTTCATAGATCTGGCAATGCGCGCATCGCGCACGAACTGCTCCATGCCCCATTCCCCTCGATATAGCCATGGCCGCCATAGACCTGCTGGGCATTGACCGTGTTTTCGAAACCCTGTCCGTCAGCACGCTCCTGACGATCGGCGTGAGCAGACCCATCAGGTCATCGGCCTGCTGGCGCTCTTCCCGAGCCGGAACGAGTGCGATATGTCGCCCTTGAGTGCCGTCCACAGCATGAAGGCGCGTGCTGCTTCATTGAAGGATTTGATGTTCATCAGCATCCGCCGGACATCGGGATGAACGATGATCGGGTCTGCCTTCTTGTCGGGTGCCTTTGGCCCGGTCAGTGAACGACCCTGGATGCGTTCTTTCGCGTAGGTCACTGCATTCTGGTAGGCAACCTCGGAGATCGCCAGCCCTGAAGTCCGACGCCAAGGCGCGCCTCGTTCATCATGACGAACATGGCGTTCAGGCCCTTGTCTCCTCCGCCGATCAGCCAGCCGGTCGCCTCGTCATAGTTGAGCACGCAAGTTGAATTGGCATGAATGCCCATCTTTTCCTCGATGGAGCCGCAGGACACGCCATTGCGCTTGCCGGGATTGTTGTTCTCGTCGGGAATGAACTTCGGCACGATGAACAGCGAAATCCCTTTCGTGCCTTCAGGAGCGCCTTCGATACGGGCCAGCACCAGATGGACGATGTTGTTTGAAAGGTCGTGTTCGCCGGCCGAAATGAAAATCTTCTGGCCCGAAATCCTGTAGCTGCCATCGCCATTGGGGACAGCCTTGGTGCGAAGCATGCCGAGATCGGTTCCGCAATGCGGCTCCGTCAGGTTCATGGTGCCGGTCCAGTCGCCTTCGATCATCTTAGGCAGGAACTGGCGCTTCTGTTCGTCAGAGCCGTGAACCTGAATTGCCGCGATCGCACCCTGCGTCAGGCCTGGATACATCGAAAATGCCATGATCGAGGCAGACAGGTATTCGCCGACTGCCGAATGCAGCGTGTATGGAAGACCCTGTCCGCCAAATTCCGGATCGGCAGCAAGCCCCATCCATCCGCCCTCGACATAGGCCTTGTAGGCCTCCTTGAAGCCCTTGGGCGTCGTGACCGAGCCGTCATCGTGGCGGGTGCAGCCTTCCTGGTCACCGGAATGATTGATGGGCTGCAGCACCTGTTCGCACAGTTTTGCAGCTTCACCCAGGATCGCCTCCACCATGTCAGGCGTGGCTTCCTCGAAACCGGGAAGGTTGTTGTATCGCTGAATGTTGAGAACATCGTTGAGCACATAGAGTGTGTCTTCAACGGGGGCTGTATAGCTGGGCATGTAAAATCTCCCTAGGATCCTGCTGCCAGCCGAACCTGGCGCGTATCGCATCGGCCAGTCAGGCACAAGGTTCTATCGCTGGCAATTCAAATGAACTTGTCACCATTCATCGTCGAGTGTCTGGCCGCAGTGCCACACTGTCTCTGCCGCATATATGGTGTTGATCATGGCCATAGAACTTTTACGTTTGCGTAAACGTCAATTATTTTCAGTTCGTGATTTTGCGTGGACCGGAAAGCTGTTTTTGGAAATTGCGAAGAGACGGAAAATCGAACCGGCGCAGATCGTGACGCGCCATCGACCATTTCACGCAGATAGCCAATCGGTGAGGTGAACAGGACGAATTGTTGAAGCGGAGGGAAGTGGGGCGCGATTCTGTTTGAACCCCGAGGAGGTTCTGCGCCAGGATTTTTTGATGTGATGCCAAAAACGCTGCGGGAGCATTCTTGCCCCATGAATGCTCCCGCGATGCGACTCCCCGATGCGGCCAGGCACTGCCATGGCCGAATTCGCCCCGGAGCCACATTCCAGAATGCTTTTCAATCCGGGCGAATTCCGTGCCGTGACTGAAAAACGGTATGAGTATTTGCATGCCAAATGATGGCCAACCCGGTGGCCAATCTGCTTGCCAATGGCCTCGGTGGCCGGTGCTCAAGGAACAATGCCGAGCGCCGGCCACCACACTGTCTGCTGGATCTGCTGGCGGCGCCCCTCCGCTGGTAACAGGCAGACAGTTATACCCGACCGCCCAAAAACGGACGGAAGTCAGAAATCCCGATACTCATTGGCAGTGTTGCCAGATCAGGTCAGCAGCATTTGCCAACCCGTTGCGAACGGTCCATTCCGTTCATGATCCGCCGACCATCGATCAGATCGAAGCTTTCAGCGTTCCGATTGTCTCGTTCAGCTTCTCGATAGCCGCCTCGATATCGGCCTTTTGTCTTATCAGCACATCCATTTGCTGACTGAAACGCTTGAGCAGGATACCGGCCGGATCGTCGATATCATGGCTCTGGTCGTAGATATTCATCAGCTCCTGTATCTCGATCAGGGAAAACCCGACCTTCTTTGCCAGCAGAATCACCTTCAGGCGTGAGCGGTCCTTGGTGAATAGAGCCGGGTTGAGCCTTCGCGGTCAGGACTGATCAGGCCCCGATCCTCGTAGAAACGAAGTGTCCTCAAGGTCACTCCGAACTCGCTTGCAAGATCACCGATCCTGTAAACGGGCTTTTCGCTATCATCGTCGCCCGGATTGACAGCAAGGATTTGATCCAGACGCGTAATTGATTCAAACTCCGGCATATTCTTATCACCTCTGAATTGCGACCTTGTCCGGATCGCATGATTTACTGCCGTCGCCCACACCTTGCTGACAGTTTGCTACTCCAGAAGCGCCTTACCTGTTTAATCCTCCCTGATCCACTGGCCATGACGACATGAATGTCATGACCCGGTTTCCGCTAGGGTAGAATGATCGCAAGTCAGCCCGATGTTCAACGTTAAGGGCGTAAATGGACGCCAAGTAACGGTTAACCGGGTTCGGCACTTTCGGATATCTGACAATAATGACCCTTGTCAGAAAATACAATTCCATCGTCAATCACATTCCGTAGCGTAATGACGAAATCGGGCAAATTAACGTTTCAGCCCGACAGGTTAACGGCTTGTTTACCCTGTTTACGGAAATGTGTGCCCACAAACAGGGATTCGCTGCAGCCTGATTCTCGGTTGCCAGTTGTCAGACCAATGAGGGAATCGCCGGTATCCGGTGTGTGGGCAAAACATGGTCGTTTGAGATCACAATTGGAAAAGCTCCGCCATGAAGTGGAATCCGGCCCTTCGCATTCGACAGCCAGGGCCGGCAGCAATCCGATCGACGCGGTAGAGCGCCAACTCCAGCGGCGCCAAGTTGCATCTGACAATCAGCGTCCCGTTGGCCCCAATGCGGAACCGCCACGGCGTCCGGCAGTCCCTGCCCAGGCAGATGGCAGTTATCGCCGCGACGAAAGGCAGTCCCGTCCCGCACCGGCGCAGCGGCCGGTCACGCAGCACATGCCCGGCAATTCCGGCCAGGACATCGGACGCATCCGCGAGGGTATCGATGCACTGGCAGAAAAGCTGCGGGGCTGAGCGCCACAAGGCAGGCACCGCAGCGCTCCGAAATACCCGCCGTGACACCCGACCAGATTGACAGCCTGGGCAGGGAACTGCGCAGTGAATTTGCCCGAATGCGCGACGATCTCGATAACACGATCCAGACAGTCGGCCATTCGCTCAGCCAGACCATCAGCCAGTCTTCCAATGACATGCGCCCTGATCCTCGCCGCGACGAGATGCTTGCCGAAGAACTGCAGCGCATCTCCGATGGTATCGCGCGGCTTCAGAACAATCCCGCTGGCGAACCGGTATATCTGGATGAAATCGCGGCAGAACTCCATCAGATGCGCGAGGAAATCGCGGTTATCGCTTCGCATGGATCACCACAGATCGATCTTGGCGGGGTCGCCCGCTCGATTGAAAGTGGTTATGCCGACATTGCTGCCCGCCTTGAGGAAACGGTTACAACTGCCATTCGCAATGGTGCCGACAGCGGGCGTGATCAGGAAACGATCAACCACATCATCATGCTCTCGGATCATGTCACGGCCATTCGCGATCGGATGGAGAGCATGTCGCTGGGCGCAATTCAGCAGCATGTCGAAGAACTCAGTGACGTGGTGAATGCGCTTTCGGGTACTGGAAACCAGTCCCTGACGTTCAATTTCAACTTGATCAATGACAGGCTGGATGAAATCACGCGGGCGCTGGTGGCAGTTTCGATCAATCCGCCCGGCGGCCTGGATGCGCTTGACCGCATCGAGGCGCGCATGACAAGCCTTTCAAAGGCCATCGACAAGGTCGCGGAAGACAATGCTGCTGCTGCAAACAGCTTTCCGGTTGAACTGCTTGAAAACGGTCTTTCGGAACTTTCCCGCAAATTCGACCTGTTGTCGAGCAGGCTTTCCAGAGCGGCTCTGGCACGGTTGAACTGGACGCGCTTGCATCCCGTCTGGAGGAAATTGCTATACGCCTCGATGCCATGGCTGCAGGTCCGGCCAGGAACCGGTAGCGCCTGCCATTGACGGCATTTTCCAGGGGCTCGAAGCCCTTTCAAGCAAACTGGACCGCCTGGCGGAAACCGGATTGCAGTCCGCCGATATTGATGCTTCGGGAATACTGGCTTCACGCCTCGACGAGATTGTCGATCATCTTGCGCACATGGCGGTCGAAAATACCACCCGCGCGAACCTTTCGGCAGCGTCAGCTGAAGCAGACAGCGAAGACCGCCCGAATGCTGCAAATTTCGAGGCTGTGCTTTCGGTCATCGAATCACAGCTGACAGCCATTTTCGATCGGCTTCCCGAACCCGGCTCGGTCTCGCACAATGCGGCTGGCAGTGACAATTCCGAAATCATGTCGATGCTTTCCGTCCTGTCGGATCGCATTGAGAAGGCCGCAGGCTCCTCACATGCCGCACTTCCTGACAGCGAACAGCTGGCTGCCCTGGAGCATCAACTGGCAGGCATAGCCTCGCATCTGACAACCATTGGCGCCAACGGTTTTGATCTCGAGCCACTCAACCAGCGGCTTGAGAATATCGAGCTACAGATTGCCAACAGCCGCGACATAGCGATGGACGCAGCGGCAGAAGCAGCTGAACGCGCGGCCCGCATGGTTGCCAGCTCCAGCGCCACGTCAGGAGATTTCGCAGAAGACGGTGATTATGTCAGCCAGTTGGCGGCAGACCTCCGCAACCTTGAGGAAAGCACCCGTCACCTGGGTGAGATGCATGCCCAGTCATTCGAGTCGGTTCGCGACACAATGACCATGATCTCCGAGCGACTGGGTGATATCGAGCAGCATTTGCAGTCGGCAAGCCAGGCTTCGCATTACCCGGCTCAGGCCCGATACGGCGGCATGGATGCCGGTGACGGCCATGACGATCAGCGCGGCTATGGCGCTTCACGCCGGCAGGCGCATGAGAGCGACTATGCCTCTGGCGACTATGGGTCTGGTGCCGACAGCGGCTCTGCCTATGCTCCCGCCATGTCGATGGCGGCAGGTCATGCCACCAGCCATTCCCGTGATGAGCTGCTGGACGACTATCCGGTTGAATCGCGTCAGTCCTCATTCGAATCGAATGAGGATACCCGCTATTCCCGTGCAGGCCATGGCAATGATCTTCCACCTCTGGATGATGCACCAAGTCTGCATATGGAAGACCTGCCTGAAATGGCCGATGGCGGCATCGATGCCAGCGATGCGACCGGCAACCGGCACGGATACAATGATCTGCCGGATGACGCTGGTCAGATCAATTCCGACCAGTCCCTGCCAGATGATGATGTACCACTTGAACCGGGCTCTGGAGTTCCGGACCTCGAAGCGCTGATGCGCCAGGCTACTGCACGGCGTCGCGGCGGGCAGGCGACCACGGCATCGCCGACAGCAACCAGCGATCTCATCGCGCAAAAGCGTCGCGAAGCACAGGCCGCGGCACAGGCTGCGGCGCAGATGGCCGCCGCTGCACGCGCTCAGGAATCCCAACCGCAGGAAAAGCCGGCCAGGGCCGGGCTCAAGCTGCCAGGTATCGGTGGCTTGGGCGCAATAGGCTCCGTTCTTGCAGGCCGCAAGAAGCTGTTGATGGGCGGCGCTGCCATATTGCTGCTGGCGGTCATGGCCGGTCCGATCATATCCATGGTCACAGGGTCGGGCGAACCCGCGACTGTCGAAGTGGCGCAGTCCGATGCCTCGTCACAAAGCGCGGCAGAACCTGTCGATGCACAGAGCGAAGCTTCAGGCGAAGAGCAGGCAAATGCCGGCAGCCCGGCTGACGCCGGCACTCAGTCTGGCGGCCCGCTTGTTACGGATGCAGACACTCCTGCAACCGACGCCTCCCCAACCGATGCCGGCAATGCTGCGTCAATGGCAGGGAGCGATACCGTTTCCGTGCCGGCAGTCCCCGAAGAGGTCGGCAATGCGGTACTGCGCCAGGCCGCCGAGGCCGGAGATCCGCAGGCACTGTTCGAGGTGGCGCGCCGTTATACCGATGGCGATCTGGTGGAGCAGAACCTCGACACCGCACGCCAGTGGTACGAGATATCAGCTCGCGCAGGCTTTGCACCGGCGCAATATCGCCTGGCAAACTTCCTCGAAAAGGGGCATGGCGGTGCGCAGGACCTCGAGAAGGCAGCGATGTGGTATCAGCGCGCAGCCGAACAGGGCAATGCGCTGGCGATGCACAATCTTGCAGTCCTTTATGCCGGCGGTCTGTTGTCATCGGGCCAGGACATGGAAGCAGCCACGCAATGGTTCGCCAAGGCAGGTGAACTGGGGGTCAAGGACAGCCAGGTCAATCTCGGAATCCCGTATACGCGCGGCAAGGGCGTCGAGGAAAATCTGGTTGAAGCTTACAAGTGGTTCGCAATTGCTGCCAGCGGCGGAGATGCGGATGCTGCCCAGAAGCGCGATACGCTGGCTGGCTCGATGCGCCCGGACCAGCTGCAGACCGCTCGCGGCCTGGTGGAATTGTGGAAGCCGGCCGAGCTGAACGCGGATGCCAATTCGGTTACGCCCAACCCGGCCTGGACCAGCATACCGGGCCTGTCTGCCGAAACACCGCCGGAACAGCTTTCACCCAAGGAAATGGTGCGCCGCTCACAGGAAATGCTGGCAAAGCTCGGATTTGATCCCGGTCCTGCCGATGGCCTGATGGGCGCCAAGACCCGTGATGCGATCCGCCAGTTCCAGAAGCAGAAAGGCCTGCCGGTTGACGGTGAAGTAACAGCAGAACTGCTGGAAAAACTGGTCGGCCAAAGCGCCTGACACGAAAGGCAAAGGGCGACATTGCGCATTTCCCTGTGCAATGCCCTCCCTTGCCGGAAGCAAAGCCCCTGAGCCGCGTGCCATCGGCAATCGGTCTGTCCGGCCAGAGTGATACTGCCTGCGACATGACATTTGTTGACAACCTGCAAGGTGAGGCGCATTAAGCCCCGCATCATTGCGCCACGCCTCACGCCAGGGATGACGCTTTCCCCGTCGATATCAGGGAGATGCAGGTGAGCATCTATCTGCCCATAGCCGAGTTGTCGGTGAACGTCTTTATCCTGTTCGGGATGGGAGTGGCTGTCGGATTCCTGTCTGGCATGTTTGGCGTGGGCGGCGGATTCCTGATGACGCCGCTCCTGATTTTCTACAATATCCCCCCTGCAGTGGCCGTTGCCACCGGTGCCAACCAGATTGTCGCATCGTCCGTCTCCGGCGCGCTTGCGCATTTCCGGCGCGGCACGATTGATATCAAGCTTGGAACGGTATTGCTGGTGGGTGGTATTGCCGGGTCGGGCCTCGGGGTCATGATCTTCACGATCCTGCGCAATGCAGGCCAGCTCGACCTGATGATCGCCATCCTCTATGTCTTTTCCTGGGAACCATCGGTTCGCTGATGCTGGTCGAGAGCTTGCGCGCGCAGCCGCGTCAAGGCCGGTGGTGGCGCAGACACCCGTCGCCCGGGCCAGCACAACTGGGTGCATGGCCTGCCGTTCAAGATGCGGTTTCGCAAGTCCAAGCTTTACTTGTCCGCAATCCCCGTCTTTGCCATCGGTTTTCTCGTTGGCATTCTGGTTTCCGTGATGGGCGTCGGCGGCGGTTTCATCATGGTGCCGGCACTCATTTATCTGTTGCATGTGCCGACCAGCGTGGTCATTGGCACGTCGCTCTACCAGATCATTTTCGTGACAGCTTTCACCACCATCCTGCAGTCAACGACAAACCATACAGTGGACATGGTTCTGGCGCTGATCCTGATGGTCGGGGGTGTCATCGGCGCGCAGTTTGGCGCTGCGGTTGGCCAGCGCCTGCGCGGCGATCAGCTGCGCGCGCTCCTTGGACTTCTGGTGCTTTCGGTGGCCCTGCGTCTTGCCTTTGACCTCGTGGTAACGCCGAAGGACATTTTCTCCCTTACCGCAATCCTGGTGTCGGGGAACTGACGAATGATGCGCGGTAGTCTGGTTTCAATAGGTCTGGCATTTGTAGCAGCAACGCTGCTGAGCGTTCGGCCTGCAGGTTCGCAGAGCGTGCCGCGCGAAGAAATCCAGATGGAATCTCGCTCGATACGGTTGAAGTCAATTCGGATTTTTCCGGATCGGAAATCGCCGTATTCGGCACCATCGAAAATCCCGACAAGCTGGCGCAGACACTAAACGAATATTCAGTCGTGGTGGCGATTACCGGCCCGATGGAGGAGGTCACGGTAAGGCGCAAGGAGAGGTTGTTCGGCATCTGGATGAACCGCCAAAGCCGCGTCTATCGCAACGTACCGTCATTTTATGCCCTGGCCGCAAACCGCGATCTGGCAGCGATTGCGCCAGAACCCGTATTGAAGGAAAACGCCATTGGCGTTGACCGGATTCCGCTGAGCCTGTTTTCAACCGGCGGGGTTACCTTCACCCAGCCCGCACCGGAATTCGCCAGTTCGCTTCGCCGTGTTCGCAGGGAAAAACGGCTCTTCACCGAAGACACTTCCGGTGTCGTGTTCCTGGGCAGCACCTTGTTCAGGGCCAATTTGCGCTTGCCCTCCAATGTTCCCATCGGCAAGCATTCGGTCACGGCCTATCTGTTTCGCAACGGCGAAATGCTTGCCAGCCGCGAAGGCAGTTTCAAGGTCGAGAAGGCCGGCTTCGAAAAATTCATGTATACGCTCGCCCACACCTATGGCTTCTGGTATGGCGCTCTTGCCGTCATTGCCGCCCTGGTAACGGGCTGGCTTGCAAGCGTCATATTCGGCGGCGGACGCAAATAGGGTTCCACGCTCGGGCTAAATCTGCCTGCCCTGCGCCGGAAACATGAATATGACCGGCACTATTGGCAGCAAGGGGGAATGACTCAAAATGCAGGATCGGACAAGGAAGCACAAACCGCGATACGCGCCGCATGGCTGTTGTCGCTATCGGGTTTCCTGCCTTTTCTGGTGCTCTCGGTCGGATTGCTCCTGTCCGGTCAGAACGGTGTCTGGTATCCGCTCCTTGCCGACGGCTTCAAGACCTGGTCCGCTATCATCCTGTCATTTCTGGGCGGTATTCGCTGGGGCATGGCACTGCGCGACAGCCCCATGTCGCGGTCGTCATTGTCGAGGCTGGTATTCTCGGTTATTGCCTCGATCATCGGCTGGATCAGCCTTTTCCTGCCGGATGCGCTTTGCCTGATGGTATTGCTGGTAGCGTTTTGCGCACAGGGTGCATGGGACAGCTTTTCGATCCACGCCGGTCAGGCACCCGCCTGGTTTGCAAGGCTTCGCATAACCTTGACACTGCTAGTGGCGGCCAGCCATGCCATTGCGCTTCTGGCGCTGTTCTGACGCCAGAGCATATCCGCCAGGGATGGGTTCATTTGAACTTGGTTTCTTGCGTCCGGGCTGCGTTGCACGCGGGCTAACGGTGCTTGCCCCCGGTTGAGGTTTTGACGCAGCAGACCGCCGTCAGATCGAACGCCATTTCAGTCAAATCAATGGGTCCTGACCCTAGACCAACTGCCTGCTGTCAATGGTATAGATCCGTTCGCGGCCCATGACATGGGCATGCAGCCGCGAAAGATCGAAGAGCCCGCCAAAGGCCTTGTCGCGAATGTTCAACCCGCCTGTATAAGCCCCGAAGGCCGGCATGATCAGCCGCGATCCGTCAGTTGCGAAACAGCGCCTGCGAACCGACTTTCCGCGTCTGACAATGCGTGCCTGCGGATGCAGATGGCCGGAAATCTCGCCGCTGCCTGACTGCAGCAGCGGTTCGTGGCGAAAGGTCAGGGGACCGAGTGCTAGCACATCTGCGGCAATACCTCCAAGTGCCGCAGGCAGCACCGGGTCATGATTGCCGGATATCCATACCCAATCGCGGCCCGTCATGCATTCAGTCAACAATCGACGAAATGTGTCCGGCAGGCGTCCCTCCCCACCACCATCATGAAAGCTGTCGCCAAGCGAGATGACGCTGCTTGGCTGCCATCGAAATATGCAATCGCGTACCATCTTCAGCGTGGCACCTGTGTCATAGGGCGGGATCATGCGACCGCGAATAGCCTGTGACGAACCCTTTTCCAGATGCAGGTCGGAAAATACCAGTAGCCGCTCTTGCGGCCAGTAGAGGCATCCCGCAGGATCGGCAACAAGCTGCACTCCGGCGAATTCCAGAATGCATTCGTGATTGCGCTCTGTATCAAGTGCGCTTGCTGCGGCCTGGTTCAAAGCATGCTTTCCTTCAACAACTCGTCTGCCGCCTCTGCAAGCAGCGCCTCCTGCGCATCGCCCGCGACGCTTTCCTTGCCGATTTCCAGCATGATCGGCACTGCGAGCGGTGAAATCTGTTCTAGTCCCTTATGCACGATTCGACCCTTGATACGCGAGAGCATGTCGCCCAGCCGATGCACATCGAGCAAGCCTTGTGCTGCATCCGCCCGCGTTGCCTCGAGCAATATGTGACCCGGATCATGGCTGCGCAATACGTCATAGATCAGATCGGAAGACACCGTCATTTGCCGCCCGCTCTTTTCCTTGCCGGGATGGCGCTTCTCGATCAGGCCGGCAATGGTTGCGCAATAGCGGAAGGTGCGTTTCAGCAGGAAGGATTCATCCAGCCAGGCTTCGAGGTCGTCCCCCAGCATGTCTTCGTCGAAAAGCGCCGACAAAGGCAGTTCGTTTCGCGAAAACATGCGCCCGAAATCCATCAGCCCCCAGACCGCCAACGCATAGTCGGTGGCAACAAACCCCAACGGCCTGGCCTTGGCGCGTTCAAGCCGCTTGGTAAGCAACATGCCAAGCGTCTGGTGCGCCAGTCTGCCCTCGAAGGGATAGGCTACCATGTAATAGCGTTCGCCGCGGGGGAAGGTCTCGATCAGCAATTCATCGCGCTTTGGCAGAATTGACTTTGCCTTCTGGATCGCCAGCCATTCGCCAACCTGCTCGGGAAGGGCCTTCCAGCGTTCCGGCTCGGACAGCATGGTTCGCACCTGCTCGGCCAGATGGGTCGACAATGGAAACTTGCCCCCGCATAATAGGGAATTGCCGGGTCTTTATCATTAGCCGTCGAAGCAAAGCACGCATTCTCGCGAATGCCTTCATAGCGAAGTGTTTTGCCAGCAAACAAAATCGTATCGCCATGGACGAGGCTTTCGAGACATCCTTCCTCGATCTTCCCCCATACCGGTCCGCCACGGGCATTAGCTCCCTTGGCTCGGCTGCGGGTCAGGCGCACATCCAGCATCGGCGCCTCGATGATGGTTCCCGCATTGAGGCGGTATTGCTGGGCAAAGCGCGGATGCGTGAGGCGCCAGCTGCCATCAGCGGTCAACCGGATGCGGGCATATTGCTCATAGCTTCGCAGCGCATATCCGCCGGTCGCAACGAAATCGATGATGCGGTCGAAATCGGCGCGCGAAAGTGCTGCATAGGGAGCGGACGAGGTAACTTCTGCATGAAGTGCAGCGGCATTGAACGGTCCGGCACAGGCTGTTCCCATAACATGCTGCGCCAGCACATCAAGCGAACCCTCCCGCAAGGGGGGGGTGTCCTGCGCACCGAGGTAATTGGCATCAAGCGCTGCCTGACATTCCAGCACCTCGAAACGGTTGGCTGGCACAAGGATGGCCTTTGATGGTTCGTCCATGCGGTGGTTGGAGCGCCCGATGCGTTGCGCCAGGCGGCTGGCTCCCTTGGGCGCACCGATATGCACCACGAGATCGACATCGCCCCAGTCAATGCCAAGATCGAGCGTCGAGGTCGCAACAACGGCCCGCAAGGCATTGGCGGCCATCGCCTGCTCGACCTTTCGTCTCTGGCTTACATCCAGCGAACCGTGATGCAGCGCAATCGGCAGGCTGTCATCATTGATTTTCCACAATTCCTGGAACAGCAGTTCGGCCTGGCTGCGGGTATTGACGAAGAGAAGCGTGGTCTTGTGCGCCCTGATCGCCTCATAGACTTCCGACATTGCATAGCGCGCCGAATGACCCGACCAGGGAACACGCTCACGCGATTTCAAGATGGCGATTTCGGGCTTGGCCCCTCCCGCAACCTCGATGACGCCGGACATGTGTATCTCGCCCATTGGCCCCTGGCTGACGAGCCAGCGCCGCAATTCGTCCGGCTCGGCCACGGTTGCCGACAAGCCGATTGCCTTGAGTTCGGGACGAAACGTCCTCAGCCTTGCAAGGCCCAATGCCAGCAAGTGCCCGCGCTTCGAGGTAACAAGCGAATGCAATTCATCGAAAATCACCACTTCGAGATCCTCGAAAAACCGCGCCGCGTCGCCAGCCGCTATCAGCAGCGCCAATTGTTCCGGCGTTGTCAGCAGGATTTCCGGCGGTATGAGCTTCTGCCTTTGGCGCTTGTGCTGGGGTGTGTCGCCGGTCCGCGTTTCAATGGAGATCGGCAATCCCATTTCCGCAACCGGCGTTTCGAGGTTGCGCTTGATGTCAACGGCAAGCGCCTTCAGCGGCGAAATGTAGAGCGTATGCACACCGCGATGAGCTTCGCCCGACTTGCGCCTCGGACGCATGGCGAGATCAGTGAGCGTGGGCAGGAAACCGGCCAATGTCTTGCCGGCACCTGTCGGTGCGATCAGCAACATTGATTCGCCACCCCTGCACCCTGCCAAGCAGTTCCAGCTGATGCGCGCGCGGCTGCCATCCCTTTGCACCGAACCAGTCGATGAAAGGCTTTGGCAATGTCAGAAAAGATCGGCTTGCGCAAAGCCATCAGGGCGTGGTTTCGACATGGAACAAATCTAGTACCGATTTGCGCTACATGACAGGTGGTTGTACTGATTTCGCATCAAGGGCCTTTACAATCGGCCGGGAGCAAAGCCAATGCGGCCGGGAGCAAAGCGAATGCGTTTGACAATTTCCAGCCTGGCACTGCTGGCCCTGGCGATGATGACGGCCTGCTCGCCCGCTGACAGCGCATCCCAACAGGCCTATGTTCTGGCATTGTCGTGGCAACCGGCCTTCTGCGAGACTGCGGCCCGCAAACGCGAATGCCGCTCGCAAACACCGGGTCGCCCTGATTCGCGCCAATTCTCGCTTCATGGATTGTGGCCGCAACCCGGCTCCCGCGCTTATTGCGGTGTCGATCAGTCAGCCATTGACGATGACAAATCCGGGCGCTGGCGCGATATCCCGATGCCAAGGATTTCGAGCGATATCTGGAACCGCCTGCGCATTGCCATGCCAGGCACGCAATCCGCGCTTGAGCGCCATGAATGGATCAAGCATGGGACCTGCCATGCTGACACGCCGGACAGGTATTTTGCCGATTCGCTGGCATTGCTGGATGTTGTGAATGCCTCCTCGCTGCGAAAACTCTTCGAGGCGAGGATCGGTTCGAACCTGACCGGAGCCGAAATTCGCCGAGCATTCGAGCGGGATTTTGGTCCCGGATCGGGCAATCGCCTGCGTATCGCCTGTGAGCGCGACGGCAAGCGCCAGATTATCCGGGAGATCACCATCGGCCTCAAGGGTACGATTACCACCAGTCCCGACCTTGCGGCGCTGATTGCTGCATCACCGCAAACCGATCCGTGCTGTTCTCGGCACGGCGACGCCGCTGGACTGCACAGATCTTGCCGCAGAACGGTTGAGCACCAGATGAAAGCGATGCGCCCGGAAGATCTGCTGCATCCCACACCGCAGGGTCTTCGCCGTCTGCCCGGTGATTTCTACATAGACCCGGTCAGGCCGGTTCACCGCGCGCTGGTCAACATGGCCATGCCGATCATGCGCGTGCCGGACATCATTCGGTAGTGGCAACCTGCACATACGCTGGCGATCGCTGGCAACCATGCTGGCGGCGCGGACTTCTGCGAAAACAGCAGGCAGCGGTGCTTGGCCAGACAATCAGCGTGAATGGTGTTGAGGTTACATTTCATCCCGCTGGCCATGTGCTGGGCTCAGCGCAAATCCCACGAATGGAAGGGTATCGTATCTGCGTTTCCGGCGACTACAAGCGCATGCCGGACCCGACTGCCGAGACTGGCGGAGTCTGTTCCTTGCGATGTCTTCATCACCTGAAGCGACATTCGACGCCGGTTTTCCGCCATCCTGATCCGGCCCTGAAATTGCCAAACCTTTTAATCCGCTCGGTCGCCGACTTTCCGACCGCACCCACCTCGTCGGGGCTCCAGTGCGCTGGCAAGGCGCAGCGCGTTATCCGCCTGTTGCGCTGACAACGGCTTTGCCGGGCCCTAGCCATACATGGCGCGCTGAAGGAACTGTGCATTTGCGAGGCGAGCGGTATTGCGCTTGGCGAATTGCGCGCTGCAACCGTGGCGGCAGGGAAACCGGCGATCATCGGTGGCGTGGTTCTTTGGCCCACCATCGGCGTTCACATGCGCCATGGTCGGCGCTTTCCCGATCCCCTGATTTGCTCTTGCCTCCGGCTGGATGACCATCCGCTCGGCATGAACAGCGCGGTGTGGAATTGCCCCTGGTCATTTCCGACCATTGCGACTGGGAAGAACTGACGCTGTCCATCCGCGACACGGGCGCAGGCGAGATATGGGTCACCCATGGCCGCGAGGAGGCGCTGGTAAGGTGGTGCGAACTCAACCAGATCCGCGCGCGACCCCTGCATCTCATTGGCTATGAAGACGAGGCCGAGTGAATGCGCGCCTTTGCCGAACTCCTCGAAGACCTCGTGCTTACCCAGTCGCGCAATCGCAAGATCGAGCTCTTGCTGCGCCATTTCCGCGAATGCAGCGACCCTGACAGGGGGCTTGCTGTTGCAGCCATCACGGGTGATCTCGATCTGCCATCGGTAAAGCCGGCGCTCATTCGCGAACTGGCCAGCGAAGTTTCCGACGCGGAACTGTTTCGTCTCTCCTATGATTTCGTCGGTGATCTGGCGGAAACCGTTTCGCTGATCTGGCCATCCTCGCAGGCCGGCGATGCGCGGCAAAGCCTGGGTGAGGTGGTGGACTTGCTTTCGCGGGCGTCGCGCTCTACCGCCCCTGCAATCTTGCGCGACCTGCTGGACCGGCTCGATGCCTCGCAGCGCTATGCGGTGATCAAGCTTGCCACTGGCGGCCTTCGCATCGGCGTGTCAGCCCGGCTTGCAAAGCAGGCATTGGCCGAGTTCGGGCAGGTTGATATCGGCGAAATTGAGGAGCTCTGGCATGGGTTGACCCCGCCCTATAGCGCACTCTTTGCCTGGCTTGAGGGCAGGGCGCCAAAGCCGGTATCGCTGGCCCTCGCGCCGTTCCGTCCCGTCATGCTTTCGCATGCCGCAGACGAGCGTGATCTCGAGACCTTCAACCCGGCCGAATTCATGGCCGAATGGAAATGGGACGGCATCCGTATCCAGGCCGTTGGCGAGGGTGGCACCCGCCGGCTCTATTCGCGAACAGGCGATGATATTTCGCGTGCCTTTCCCGACATCGTTGAGGCAATGAATATCGAGGGCGCCATTGATGGCGAATTGCTGGTGCGCGATGCCGGCGGAACGGTTGCACCTTTCTCGGCATTACAACAACGGCTCAACCGCAAGACCGTGAGCGCAAAACTGGTTCGGGAATATCCGGCCTTTATCCGTGCCTATGACCTCCTGCGTGATGGCAATGAGGACATTCGTGCTCTGCCACTTCCGCAGCGCAAGCAGCGACTGGACGCGCTTGTCGCCACCCTCCCGCATGCGCGTTTCGATCTGTCGGTGCCGCTTTCCTTCGCCACGCTGGACGAATTGCGTGCCTTGCGCGAGAACCCGCCGGAACCCGTCATTGAAGGGTTGATGATGAAGCGGCTCGATTCGGTTTATGTTGCTGGTCGCCCAAAAGGTCTCTGGTTCAAGTGGAAGCGTGATCCGCAGGTGGTGGATGCCGTGCTGATGTATGCACAGCGCGGTCACGGCAAGCGGTCGGGATTCTACTCCGACTACACATTCGGCGTCTGGCGCGGCGATGAGCTGGTGCCGGTTGGCAAGGCATATTTCGGCTTCACCGATGAGGAATTGAAAAGGATCGACAAATTTGTGCGTGACAACACGGTCGAGCGTTTCGGTCCGGTACGTTCCGTGCGGGCCGATGCCGATTTCGGTCTTGTCCTCGAAATTGCCTTCGATGGGCTGAACCGCTCCACCCGCCACAAAAGCGGCATTGCCATGCGGTTTCCGCGAATATCGAGACTGCGCTGGGACAAGCCGCCCGCTGAAGCTGATCGCCTTGAAACGCTGGAAGCCATGCTGGCATGACTTCGAAACCTTCCTTGAAATGCCATCCTTGAAGGATTAGTTTCCGCCAGTCCAATCAGGAGTGGCGATTTGTCAGACCCAGTTACCCGTTTCCTTGGCGATACGCCCGGCCGCACCATCGTCAAGCTGGCAGTGGTGTCGCTGATTGTCGGCATCATCATGAGCGCGATGAACTTCACGCCGATGGAAGTGTGGTATGCCGCGCGCGATTTCGCCTACTGGCTCTATGATCTTGGCTACGAGGCGTTCGGACGGGTTGGAATCTATTTCCTCTATGGCGCAATGGTCGTCGTTCCGGTCTTCATCGTCATGCGCCTGCTGAAATTTGGTCGCTAGTCTGCGAACTCGGCTGCAACGCGGTGCAGGATCGTGTGGCGTCGCGCAATAACCTCGATGTCAGATGAATAGCCGCCGCCCAGAACCCCGGCAACGGCAATGCCGCGGTCCCGAAAATACGAAATGACACGTCGGTCGCGCTCGACGATTCCCGCATCGCTCAGCGACAGTCTGCCGAGTCGGTCATCGGCATGCGGATCAACACCCGCGTTGTAGAAGACAACATCGGGCGCGGGAAAATCCCCGAGACTTGCGAGTGTAGTGTCCAGTATTTCCAGATAGGCGTCATCACCGGTATCGTCGGCAAGCCCGACATCGAGATCCGACATTTCCTTTCGCACGGGATAATTCTTCAGCGAATGGATCGAAATGGTGGTCACGCGCGGCTCGTTTGCAAAGATTTCCGCCGTCCCGTCGCCCTGATGCACATCGCAATCAAAAACCATGGCCTGCCCGATTGCCCCTTCGGCCAGCAGCAGGCTGGCTGCAACGCCCACATCGTTGAACACACAGAAGCCTGCACCATGGGCGCGCTTCGCGTGGTGGCTGCCGCCCGCGGTCGAGCAGGCAATCCCGTGTTCCAACGCGAGCCTTGCCGTCATCACCGTTCCGGCACTGGCATGGCGGGCGCGCTCCGCCACGCTTTCATTGACATCAAAACCGATCAGCCGTGAAATCTCGCCCACGACACTGGCAGCAAAGACCTGATCGACATAGGACTGGTCATGGGCAAGGGCTACCCATTGAGACGGTGCGGGCCCCGGCATATGGAAATCGCCCGGCCCGACAATGCCGTCCTCCACCAGGATTTCGGCAACACGGGCATATTTTTCCATCGGGAAGCGGTGACCTCGCCCGATATCAGCCCGAAATTTTGCGTTATGAACAATTGCAAGTGCCATCGCTCCGATATAGGCCGGAACAGCCGGTGGCAAAACAGGATTCCACAAAAATGATGCCAGTCGAGGCCAATGCTGCATCCGGATCGGAAGGGGCACCGGTTCGTCCTTTCCAGGTAACGAGCGCCATGGTGCTGAAACTGGCACTGCCGATGACGCTTGCCTATCTGACGACGCCCATCCTTGGCCTTGTGGATACCGCGGTCGTTGGCAGGCTGGATGACGCTGCGCTGATCGGCGGTCTCGCCGTTGGCGCGGTCATCATGGACCTGGTCTTCGCCACTTTCAATTTTCAGCGTTCCGGCACCACGGGACTTGCAGCCCAGGCAGTCGGCGCCGATGACAGCAATGCAATCCGCGATGTGCTGCTGCGCGCTCTGGCAGTCTCGCTCATTGCCGGTCTGATCCTGCTTGCCGCAAGCCCGTTATTGCTATGGGCGGCGATGAAGCTGATGGCGCCGGGAGCCGCTGTTGCTGCGGCCGCAACCAGCTATTTCCTGCTGCGGATTACCGGCGCACCCTTTGCGCTGGCAAACTATGCCATTCTGGGCTGGCTCACGGGGCTTGGCCGCACTGGCCTCGCCTTGCTCGTGCAGCTCGTCCTCAACGGCTTCAACATCGTGCTGTCGATCTGGCTCGGGCTTTCACTCGGCTGGGGCATTGCAGGCGTCGCTGTCGCCACGGTAATCAGCGAAATCATTGCAACAATGATCGGTCTTGCCATCTGTTATCGGGTAATCGGCAGGTTCAGTCTTCCAGCCTGGTCGGCCATTGTTGATACGGGTCAGTTGCTGAGGCTCGCAAATCTCAATGCAGACATCATGCTGCGCTCGTTCCTTCTGCTTTTCGCCTTCGCCGTCTTCACGATGCAAGGCGCCCGGTTCGGCGAGACCATGCTTGCTGCCAATGCAGTGCTGATGCATTTTTTCCTGATTGGCGGTTACTTTCTCGACGGTCTGGCAACAGCCGCCGAACAGGTATCCGGCAGGGCGATTGGCGCGCGCTACCGTCCGGCATTCATGCGCGGCCTGTGGTTGACGCTGTTTTGGGACGGATTGCTGGCCGCTGGCCTCTCGCTGTTCTTCCTCGGATTTGGAAATGCGATCGTCGCATTGATCACTACACTGGAAGAAGTCCGCGAGACAGCCGCACAATGGCTTGTTTATGCAGCCATGACACCGCTGACAGGCGTCCTGGCATTCCTGATGGACGGGATATTCATCGGCGCAACCTGGTCACGCACCATGAGCCGGATGATGATTGTTTCCTTTGCCGCCTATTGCCTTGCGCTTTTCCTGCTGGTCGAGCCACTCGGAAATGCAGGACTATGGCTGTCGCTGCATGTTTTCCTGCTGGTGCGCGGCCTTTCGCTGGCGCTGCGCATCGCCCCGCTGCTGGCAGGCAGTTTCGCGCCCGTCAGATGATCGCGAGCACTGCTTCGGGGGGCCTGCCGATCACGGCAGTGTCGCCGCAAAACACGATCGGCCGTTCGATCAACACCGGCTCGTGAAACATTGCTTCGAACAGATCATCATCGCTTTGCGCATTGTCGAGGTCCCGCTCCCGCCATGCGGGCTCCTTCTTGCGCATCATGTCGCGTGGTTTGGCAGACAGTTTCTCTGCAGCGTCCTTCAACTGGTCAATGGACGGGCGCGCCTTGAGATATTCGACGATCTTCGGTTCCACGCCCCGTGCCCGCAACAATTCGAGGGTCTGGCGCGATTTCGCGCATCGCGGATTATGCCAGATTGTTACGTCGCTCATGCTTCCTCCGGAAGGTTTCTTGCCGCCCAGCTATTGGTTTCAGTACCGCTCAGATCCGAGACGTTCGTCATGCCGCGCATATCCAGTTCCTTGCAGATGCCGCGATTGATCTCCTGTGCGATCAGCGGCCCACGATAGATCATGCCGGTATAGAGTTGCACCAGATTGGCACCCGCCTTGAGCTTTTCAATGGCAGTATGCGCATTATCGATGCCGCCAACCCCGATTACCGGAATTTCGCTACCCATCGCCATTCTCAATCGGGCAAGAATGATGGTCGAGCGCTCGAACAACGGCTTGCCTGAAAGGCCTCCCGCCTCACCGGCATTTGCAAGGCCCTCAACTCCATGGCGTGACAATGTCGTGTTGGTTGCGATAATTCCGTCAAGTCCGCCCTCGGCATGGCTCGCCCTGGCAATGCCGGCGATCTCGCCAACTTGCACAGCATCGAGATCAGGCGCCACCTTGAGGAAAACCGGACGTCGCTTGCCTGTGATCTTCGCCTGCGTGTCGCGTTCTGCCAGTACCAGCTGCAGCAGCCTCGACAATGCTTCTGCCGCTTGCAGATTGCGCAAGCCCGGCGTGTTGGGCGATGAGATATTGACCGTGAAATAATCCGCCAGGCTGGCAAAAGTCGCGATTCCGCTCACATAGTCGGTCGCAAAGTCTGCCGTATCCTTGTTGGCACCCACATTCACGCCAACAATGCCGCCATGCCTGGCACGGTTTTGCAATCGCGAAAGTGCGGATTGGTGTCCGTCATTGTTGAAGCCGAGGCGATTGATCACGCCCTGCCGCTCGACAATCCGGAAAATTCGCGGTTTCGCATTGCCCGATTGCGGGCGCGGCGTGACTGTTCCGATTTCGGCAAAGCCGAAGCCAAGCCGCAGCAACGCGTCGGGCACTTCGCCATTCTTGTCAAATCCGGCGGCAACACCAACAGGATTTGGAAAATCGAGCCCTGCCACCTGCAGGCGAAGCCGCGGATCTGCGACAGCGGGCGGTGCAGGCAGCAGGCCGGATTTCAGTGCCTTGATGGCAAGGCCATGCGCCCTTTCTGCATCCAGGCAAAAAATCCCCGACCGAACGAGATCAAAGAGGCTCACGCACCAATCTCCGCAGGAAATACATGGTTACCTTCGCCATCAAGCGGCAACGGCTCGACCCGGATCGCGGAATTCAACGGCATGGGGGCATATAGATGCGGAAACAATTGTCCACCGCGTGAAGCTTCGTACCGCAAGGCATCGCCCAATTGGCTTGCATCCACATGCACCAGAAGCAGGTTGTCGCGCCCGCCAAAGTGCTTGGCAGCAGTCTCGCGGACCTGCGCACTGGTCGAGAAATGAATGAACCCGTCGGCAATATCAATCGGCGCACCGGCAAACACACCAGCAGTCTCGGCCTCGCTCCATTCGTCGCGGGTAACGATCTTGAAGATGATGCTGTTCATGCCGATGCGATCCTGATCTCGTTTGCTGGCTACTGGAATTGGCATGCCCGCAAACACGATGCAAGGTGCAAACGGTGAACCCGCCCGCCTTCCCTGTTCGGCAAGGCAGGTTGTGGAAAACGCCCTTAGTCCCTATGTGATGGATATTGCCGGAAGCAGGAAATCGCATTCGAAAACGGGTTTCCAAAGAGAGGTAGGCGCATGATGAGGCAGCAATTGTTCGCGAGCATGAGATATGCGCCATTCCTTGCTGCGCTGTTCGTGGTGCAGTCAGGGCTTGCATTGGCGCAAACCGCCGATACCGCGCCCTCCAATGGCAAATCGTCGCCTCCCACACAGCGTTTTGAATTGCGCGACGAGCCAGGCGGTTTTGTACGCCTTGATCTTGAAACCGGCGAACTGAGTTTCTGCAGGGTTGTCAACGCCAAGCTCACTTGCGTTGTCTCGGCAGAAGAACGCGAAGCCTATCAGAACGAACTGGCGCGTCTGGAGGACAGGATCACGGCACTTGAAGACCGTCTCGACGTCCTCGAGCCCGGCGCAAGCGCCATGCCGGGAGCCAAACTGGGCGACCGTCTTGCGGTGCCGCCCGAGCCGGTTCCCGTTCCTCCTTCAGCCGGGGATGACAAGCCGCCTTTACCCGATGGCAACAAGCCGGACGACCAGTCGGCCAGTGAATCGGCAAGGAAGGAATTTGAAAAGGCAATGGATTTTGCCGAGCGTGCCATGCGCCGCTTCTTTGATGTGGTTCAGGACATGCGCAAGGACATGGAAAAAGACGAGGCGAAATAACCCGCTTTCATTCCTTGTTGAAGGCATCGCGGGCAAACTGCGGCACAGGCACAGCTCGCCTTGTCGTCAGGTCCATGACAAGGCAGCGCACCTCGCCCGAGGCAATTGCTTCCCGCTCATCATGTCCTGCAATTGGTGGCGGATTGAGAATGTCTTCTCGCCCATGTCGCCGATCCAGGAAACCAGCGACAATGCCCGCCCCTCGCTGGAACGTGCCAGCCGTGTCAGCTTCATTTCCACAGCCACCCGTCCCTGATTGGTTTCGCTCAGCCATTTGGTGGCGATGCCGGCATGTGTCCAGACATGCGGCGCACCATCGGTAAATCTGGAATGATTGCATTGGCCAGAAGATCGCTGTCCGGTCCCGTCTCGAAATTGCGCAGGATCGCGGCATGGCTGGTAATCGCCCTGCCGCTTTCAAGCATGGCCTCGATATCCTCCGGTCCGAGCGGGCCAGGCTGGATGCCGCGTGGTAGCGCATTCGTCCAATCCTCCTGCAACGCAATTTCCATTCGACCGACCTTGTAGCCCGGTTGGTCAAGCGCTGTTGCAGCCAGCATCCCGCTTTCCCTGTCTTCCAGCAAATGCAGGATGGATCCGGCAAATTTTCCTTCAGCAACGTGGCCGGAGCGGACCACGATCGGGCCTTCCACAAGCTCGCGATGATATCGTACATGCCGCACGATCGCGGTTCTTGCTGCCGGATTGTTTCCGGTAGCAGTCAGTGCCAGCACTTCCGAAGCTTGCTGAAAGGCACGGAAATAGAATTGGACATTCATGTGCCGGTTCTCGTCGCATTCCCAGGTGTTGACGAAACTGCGATGGGTGATGGGAAGCGAGGATATTCTTGACGTCATGACTTGTTGCCGGTTTGCGCTGGAGAAAAATTCGGTATTCAAGGTTTCAGGGACCTGAATATAGCGATTCAGCCCGTGACGGAATTGGCAAAAGCCGAAGCTTCGACAAATCACCGGTGGAGATAGGTTTTCCCATCGCGAACGGATGTGAGACCATCGGCCTGAAAACCACATCAAGAAAATTCGCGTATGACCTTGGTGAGATGAAACAGAGAAAGAGTCTGACGATGAATGCAATTCGTTTTCTGCTGGCGCTGGGCGGAATTGGTCTGACCGCGATCATCATTGTGTCGATAACCCGTGGAGATTTCTTCGCCGAAGGCTCTGCGCTCTATGCAATGTGGTGGGGCAAGACGACGCTGGTCGATCTCTATCTCGGCTTTGTCATTACAGCTGTCGTGATGGGCCTGGTCGAGAAAACCCTTGCTGCCCGGCTGTTCTGGATTGTGCCGTTGTTCTTTCTTGGCAATGTCTGGTCAGCCTTGTGGCTTGTCCTGAAACTGCCGCGTATCGCATCGATGCTGTCACGCGGCTGAACTCTCGGCAATGTCTACCAGGATGGCGCGCGCAATAGCGGCGCTGTATCCGGCAGCCTGATCGCATCCAGAAGTGGTCGGTTCGTCTCGCGCGGCAACAGCATCGAAACAATGATTGCAATACCGAATGTAACGGCAAGAGCAGCAAATGCCGCGCTTAGCGCCACTGGCAAGCCGTCAATCGAAAAGGCGGCAATTCCGGGAATGAAAGCATAGCCGACCAGAACTGCCGCGCTGCAAAGCATTGCCAATATGGCAGCCAATCGCGAGAAGCGCCCCCACCAGATCGTCATGATCATGACCGGCAATACCAGACCGCCACTGGTTGCAATGCCCCAATGGCCCGCAATGCTGGGGTCTGCCGAATGAAATGCGCCAAGCCGGGCTGCGGCAGATACGAAAGCCGCAACGAAAATCCGGACCATGAAAAGACGGCTGGTTGCAAGCACCGGGTTGGCCACATCGGTTGCGACTGCTATGCGCGCGACAATCGATCCGCTTGCTTGAGCCAGCGCATTGGCCAATGCCAGCGGCAACAGCACGCTTGCCATGCCGATCAGCAGGCCAATTACCGATGGCAGTCCCGATATTGAGCCGAACGCCAGGGTGATTGTGTCAGCCGACAGGCGGAAATCGGCAAGGCGGGCAAGTTGCTCACCGTCGCCGCCGCAGGCTGCCAGTGCTGCCTGCAAGTCCACTGCCGGTGCGCCGCAAATCCTCGCCATCGCCATTGACGGGTCGGCGGCAGATACCAGTGGCGTGAAGGAGAACAGCCAGCTCGGGAAGGTTTCGGGATCGCCGAAGGAAATTCCAAGCAGGTCATCATAAAGGCCGAGCTTGGCAAATCCGGCCAGTGCCGGGATTGCACCCAGAACAAATGCAGTCAGCATGAGGGTGTAGCCCTCGACGATTTGAATGTAGCGGCCCTGCCTCGAATTGCAGGAACCGGACCAGGAAGAACTGCGCAGCGCCAATTCCGCAAGCCAGGAACAGCATCATTGCCAGTGAGGCAAGCGAATTGCCCGCGTCAATCGACCCCGGCACGTCGACTTGCGGGCCGAGCAATCCGCCGCCAATGGTTTTCAACTGGCCCTCGATATCGTTGACATCCGCCAGGATGTTGACCCCATAGCCCAGTTGCGGGATTGGCCAGCCGTTTCGCGCAATCGACAGCCATGTGACGGGACCGATTATGGCAATGGCCACAGCAACATATACCAGCGCGTTGGCCCGCATCGAGCCCCTGATGCCTCCAGGCAGAATGCAAACAAGAACGGTCGCTGCAATGGCAATCGCAATCATCGACTTCGGCATGGCCAGGAAATGGCTTGCCTCGCCGATGGCCACCGCCATGGCTGACCAGCAAAGCAGAAAGGCTGAAACAATGCTCGCCATGGCCAGAATGAGCCCGACAATCCGGCTGGAATGGCGCGCAGCCACGAGTTCGGAAACCGAAAGAGCGCCGCTCTTCCGCAGATAGGGCGCCACCAGCACCGTGCCGATGACTGCGCCCAGCACCGGACCGATCATCCAGGCCATGGCGTCCGCGCCGCCGTGGAAGATGCGACCGGCAAGCGTGGTAAGGCCGCATATCGCGAGCAGGGAAGCAGCCTGCGCCAAACCTGCAAAGGTGGGCGAGCAGGTGCGCTGCGCCACGGTCCATTCATTGAGCGACATGGTGCGGGTCTGGATGCCGACAAACAAGGCCACCGGCAAAACGATAAAGCTTGTCAGTGCCAGCGCCAGCGACTGCGGCGCACCTGTCTGCTCGACCAGCATGGCCAGAAGGGCGAAAACGATGATGGCGAGCCCGGCCAGCATCGCATAGCGACCTGCATTGGCCAGCAGGCTTGCGCTTGCATTTGTTGAAGCAGTCCGCTCGATCATGCATCAATGTCCGTGTCGGAAATATTGTTGCGGCGGCTGGTCCGGGCCTGCCAGCCGGCCATGGCAAACATCAGCACGCCACCTGCCACCGGTATCAGCAATGCTGCAAGCAGCATGTCTGCCGGAATACCTGCCAGCGCTGAAGCTGCGCTGCTTCCGGTAAACATTGCGGCAATGCAGAGGCCTGCCGCTATTGAAATGGCGGCCAGAGTTACCTGCATGGTTTGTTGCCACCAGCGGCGCGGTTTGCGGATTGCCAAGAAACAGGTCTCCGTTTCAGTTCTGTACGAACACTCCCGTCCGCTCTTCATGGTTCGCCAAAGAACACATGTTGCGAATTCCGGTTCAGTTCATCGCCCTATCAGGTTTTTGTCGATACAGGCGAAACCGGAATTCATCCAGGGTCAGGACCCATTAATTTGGCTGCAATGGCGTTCGATCTGACGGCGATCTGCTTCGTCAAAACCCCAAGAGCGAACAATGTCCGGGGGAAGAACCCCGCTTTGCGGGTTATTCCTTGCATATCTTGTCATCTCGAGCGCCATTTCAGTCAAATCAATGAGTCCTGACCCTAGCACGGTATTTGAGATTGCAGAAAACCTCTTGATGCATGCACTGGCGTTTTCCACCAGCTTGTATCAGCGGGGATAGCTTGCTTTTTATGGTTTGTGTCGAAATAATCAGGCACAAGGGTTCAGGAGAAAAGCTCTCGGGGAGGGGACTTTGAAAGCTGGGACAATCATTGTTGCCGACGACCATCCGCTGTTTCGCGATGCCATGAAACAAGCCATAGACGGGCTGGCCGAAGTTCGGCTGGTAGCGATGGCCGGCGATTTTGCCGAGGTCGAGAAACTGGCAGGCAGCAATGACGATGTGGAACTGGTGCTTCTCGATTTGAACATGCCAGGAAACAACGGTCTTTCCGGCCTGCTCAAGCTGCGCTCCGAGCATCCTGCCATTCCGGTTGTGCTGGTATCGGCCACCGAGGATGCCAGTACCATTCGCCGTGCGCTTGACCTTGGGGCGTCGGGCTTCATTCCGAAATCCTCGGCAATGCCGGAAATCCGCACCGCCGTCGAGACGGTTCTTGCAGGCGGTATCTGGGTGCCCTCAGGTATCGACACGCATGAACAGGATCCCGAATTTGCGGATCTGGCCAACCGCCTCAAGAGCTTGACGCCGCAACAGGCGCGGGTCCTTGCGATGCTGGCCGAAGGTTTGCTGAACAAGCAGATCGCCTACGAACTGAGCGTATCGGAAGCAACCGTGAAGGCGCATGTCTCGGCAGTGCTGCTGAAACTCGGCGTCGACAGCCGCACACAGGCAGTCATTGCCCTTGGCAAACTTTCGGCGCCCGTTTCGGGTCAGCTTGCAAGTGAAAGCGGCATTTGATCTATGATGTCGAGCATCAAAATCTGACTTCAGATCATTCCGCAGCGTCGCGGGATGTGCGACACATCGAAAGGATCGCCCGCAATCCTGCCGGCCGTACAGGTTTGTGCAGCATGACAATGCCTCTTGGCATCGGCGCTGGCCTTGACCGACTGGGTGCGATCCGCCGTTACCAGAACAGCCGGGAAATCCGAACCGTAAAAGCTCGGATAGCGTCTATTGCTTCAATGCCGGTCTCATTGTCGAGATGGTAATCTGCAAAGACGATATCGGGAGCACGGCCGATTTCCCTGATGGCATTGAGCGACGCTTCACGATCCGGAGCTGTCCGGACCTCGCAGCCCCATTGGCTCAGCAAGGTCGCCATTCCTTCAAGGATTGACGGGTCATTGTCGATGCACAGCGCAAACACATCTTCGAGCCGCGCCGAGTTTTGCAGCGGAACCTCTGCGGGTTTGGGTTCGACCTTTGAAATTTCTGCCTCGGCCGCTCCACCAGAAACCGGAAGCTGGTTCCATTGCCCTGTCGTGATCTCGACAGTCACAGGATGCCCCAGCACGCCCGAAATGCGCTGGACAATCGACAGGCCAAGGCCGAGGCCCGGCGCCTGTTTCACGCCCGCATCAAGTCTGCGAAACTCGGTGAAAATGCTGGCAAGGTCTTCCTGCGCCATGCCGATACCGGTATCGGCAACTTCAATGCTGATATTTCCGCCCCGCCTTCGGCAGCCAACCAGAACCTTGCCGGATGGAGTATATTTGATCGCATTGGAAATGAGGTTCTGCAGCAATCTGCGCAACAATGCGGGATCGGACTTCAGCCATAGCGAGGAATTGATGATCCGCAGGTCAAGCCCGCGCTCCTGCGCGACCGGATTGAACTCGATGCGCATCTGCTCCAGTATGCGCGCAATGGGGAAGGCCTGGATCCGCGTCTCCTGGCGCCCGGTGTCCAGCCGTGAGATCGCCAGAACCGCACCCAGAATGTCCTCGACCGATTCCAGCGCCTTGCCGACATTCTGCACCACTTGGCCATCCTTGTGATCGCCAAGCCGCTCGTGCAGGGCGGAGGCATAAAGCCGTGCGGCATTGAGCGGCTGCAGGATGTCATGGCCGGCGGCTGCAAGGAAACGTGTTTTTGACTCATTCGCCTCATCGGCAAGCCGCGTTGCGCGTTCCAGTTTCTGGTTTGCCCTCACGAGCTCGCTGGTGCGCTCCTCGACACGGCGTTCAAGGGTTTCATTGGCTTCGCGGAGTGCCTCGGCCACCAGGATGCGCTCAGTGATGTCGTGCCAGGTAACGACAAGTCCGCCTCCCGGCATGGGGCTGGTGCGGATTTCGAGGATCCGCTCCGAGCCGGAAAGAGCCAGCAACCAGACATCTTCCTCGGAAACGATCTTGGCTGAAAGATCATCGGCCGACACGCCCTGGCTCGCAAGGTCGTGCACCTTGAACAATTCCTTCACGATGACATCGATCGAAATCCCCGCCTGTCCCATGCTTGCTGGCAATCCCAGCAATTTGCGAAACTGCCGGTTCCAGAATGCAAGGCGATAATCGGCATCAAAGACGGAGATGCCCTGGTCCATCCGGTCCAGTGCCGATTGCAGGACATCGCGATTGTATTGCAACGCTTCGGATGCCTGGTCGAGCAGTTCGAGATTGGCAGGGGTCGTGTCCTCGAAGCGTTTCAGCAACAGCGTATGGACGAGCCGTGACGAGGACGCTCCAATCGCGCTGGCCAGCAATTGCTCGGAGAATTCCAACATGTCGGGATCGACCGCAACACCACGATCCGCCTGTTTGCCCAATCCGGTCCAGTAGCTTTCGAAAGCCCGTTCTGTCCGCTTGGTACCAAGATAGCGTGACACCGTGGCGATGAGCTCGCCGACGGTCAGTCGGCTCATTGCCTGACGCCTGCTTGCCGATTGCTCCGAATTGAGGGAAACGAAGATGCCGGCCTGTATCCGCTCGCTGGCCGATGCGTTGCGCGTCAGCGAGCCGATGATGTAAAAAAGTGTGTTGAGCGAGAGACTCCACAACACACCATTGGCAAGTGGTGTCAGCGACGAACCCAGAATGGCCTCCGGGCGCAGGAGGCCGTTGCCCAATGGGCCATTCACGATCAACCAGTAGTCTGGATCAAGCAGGGTCGGCAGCAATAGCGTATAGCCCCATACCGCAATCCCGGCCGTCATCCCCGCAATCGCGCCACGCGCATTTCCACGCTCCCAGAACAGACCACCGAAAAAGGCCGGGGCCATCTGCGTAATGGCAGCAAAGGAAACAATTCCGATGGATGCCAGCGCCTGCGAATTGTCAGCCGCCCTGTAATAGACATAGGCAAGAAACAGCAGCACCATGATCGCCGTGCGGCGGATGCGCAAAATGAGCTGCTCCATGTTATAGCCGCCTGGCTGGGCGCGGCCCTCCTGGCGACGCAGGATCAGCGGCAGTACGAGGTCGTTGGAAATCATGATGGCCAGCGCGACGCAGGCAACAACAACCATGGCCGCCCCGGCTGACAGCCCGCCGATGAAAGCGATCATGGCTATCAGCTCATTGCCGCTCGACAATGGCAGTAGCAGAACGAAGTCATCGGCATTGATGCTGCCGTTGAAATGGATGTGCCCGGCGACTGCGATAGGCAGGACGAAGAGGTTGATCCCGATAAGATAGGCTGGAAACAGCCAGCGCGCCTGGCGCAGTTCCTCTTCCGAGCGGTTCTCCACCACAGTCACGTGGAATTGCCGTGGCAACAGCACGAAGACGAGCAGGCTCAGCAATGCCAGGATGGCAAACCCACCTGCATCAAAGCCCTTGTTGGCGACAGCAACAACACGCTCATTGTTGATGGCCTGACGCGCAAGATCGCCAATTCCGTCGAACATGAACCATGTCACGAAGATGCCGACACTCAGGAAAGCCAGCAGTTTGACCACCGATTCCAGCGCGACCGCCAATATCAGGCCATCCTGGTGTTCGGTCGCATCGGCGTGGCGCGTGCCGAACAGAATGGTGAAGACCGCCAGGGTCACGGAAATCAGCACCGAAATTTCACCAAGAGCCACCATGTCCTGATTGGCTTCGAGGTTGAAATGATTGATGAGCTTGGAAACGGAGACCGAAACCGCCTTCAGCTGCAAGGCGATATAGGGGACGGTGCCGATCACTGCGATGACGGCTGCAACACCGGCAACCTTGATGCTCTTTCCGTATCTGGCGCCAAGAAAATCGGCGACCGATGTAATGCGCTGCTCCTTGGAAAGCCTGACTATGCGCTTGACAAGGCCGTTGCCGAAAGTGATCAGCAGGATCGGGCCGACATAGATTGCCAGGAACGACAATCCGTTGGCGGCAGCCATGCCGACCGAGCCAAAGAAAGTCCAGGTTGTGCAGTAGATCGCCAGGGAAAAGGCATAGATGCGCGGCCTGCTGGTGCTGGCCGGGCCGCGCCGCTTGCGGTCGCCATAGCTCGCTACGCCAAACAATGCCAGCAGATACAGGAACGCCGCTCCCAGCACGGCCCATCCCTGATACATGACCACTCCTCCGCATTTGCCGTCCCGCTGATCGCGGATGGCAACGAATTTGGAGCATGAAAACCGTCGACTTGTCCAGTCCGCGCTACAAGGCAAGAGCCTTGCCCAGTGTCTTGCCAAGATCTTGCCAAGAGTCTTGCCAAGAGTCTTCAAGAGTCTTGCCAAGAGTCTCGTTCGACTGCCATGCGCAGGCATTCGCGAGATATTTCACTTAACGTTTGGTAAACTTGCCTGTATAGGGGCGTCCTGAGCGGGATGAATCGGGAATTGGTTTCGCTTCATGGGTCGGAAATTTCATTCCGACCACTAATCCAGCATTGATAGGGGAGTTACCATGATCAAGGAATTCAAGGCATTCATCATGCGCGGCAATGTCATGGACCTGGCAGTCGGTGTCATTATCGGCGCAGCGTTCAGTGCCATCGTAGGCTCGCTGACAGAAGATCTCATCATGCCGATCATCGGCCTGTTTCTCGGCGGCGCAGATTTCTCCAACTACTTCGTGGGTCTCAGCAGCGCTGTGACGGCCACCACGCTTGATGCAGCCAAGGAGCAGGGCGCAGTCTTTGCCTATGGCAAGTTCATCACTGCTGTCATCAATTTCATCATCATTGCCTTCGTGATTTTCATGATGGTCAAGATGGTCAATCGCATGATGCCTCCACCGGCACCGGCCGCACCAGCTGGCCCAACCGAAGACCAGAAGCTCTTGAGCGAAATTCGCGATCTTCTGGCTTCCCGGTGCAAAAGCCACCAAAAAGTAATCCTTGCCCTGGCAAGCCTTGTTTCGACCCCGGCGCTTTCGCGCCGGGGTTTTTTACTTTTTGGAGGTGCAAAGTTTCGGCAAAGCAGTTACAGCACTTTTCGGTCAAACTGCTCCAATTTGATCGAAAAGCGCTCTGATTCATGCTATCCGTGTGTTGTGTGTGCCGGATTGATTTCTTGTTCGCCCGTAATTGTTTTATGTATGGCCACGAATTCTGTACGATCCGTAGCCTAGTACAGACATGAGGCAGGAGAATTTTTGGTGGAAACTCGATAGGAATGCATTTCGCGTTGCATCACGAACAGGACAACGCAATTTCACGTTGAATCAGCCGACGCATTCGGGCTTTCTGCCGAAGCCGTAGAAAACCGAATTGCACCGGCATCAGATATGCGCTCCGGATATTCCGTTTCATTCGGGGCCGGATCATGCAGGGAAGTGTGGCGATGACGACAATCGAAAAAGGTGGCCCGCGATTTCCGCCGGTCCATGATCATCATGGGCGTATTTTCGCTTGTGACCAACCTCATGTTGCTCACCATCCCGCTTTACATGCTCCAGATTTACGACCGTGTATTGCCGTCCCAGAGCACCGACACGCTCCTGTTTCTTTCCGTTATCGCGGTTGCAGCCCTTCTGGTCCTTGGGCTTCTCGAAGTGGTGCGCTCCATATTGGCAAAACCGCGCTGCTGCCCGGCTTGATACCGGCCTTCCGGACCTTGCGATGCGAACGGTCATTCTGAAATGGCGCGCTTTCCGGCGGCAATGTGCAGCCGATCCGTGACATTGGCGCGCCCGAGGGCTGCTGTCCTCGAAGGTCGTGTTCGGTGTCCTCGACCTGCCATTCGCCTCCATCTTCATCGGATCCTGTATTTCATTCACCCTGATCTGTTCTGGCTGACCCTGGCAGGCGCGGCAGTCCTGACGGTCATCGCCATTCTCAACCAGATCGCCATCGCCAATGCCTCGAAGAAGCATGTCGACAAGTCGCTGATTTCCGCACAACGCTCCGAATATCTCGCACGCAATGCCGATCTGATCCTCGCAATGGGGATGACCACCAATGTGGTGAACCATTGGGGCAATGACCATGCGGATTCGCTCTATTCCGCTGATCATTCGGCCAAGATCAACGCCTGGTTCGCCGGCGTGTCACGCATCATCCGGCTGGGCCTGCAGATCGCCATTCTGGGATTTGGCGCCCATCTGGTGCTGGCCGGTGAAATGACATCGGGAATGATTTTCGCCTCATCGCTCATTTCGGGTCGCGGCTTGCAGCCAATTGACCAGATCATCGGCGCATGGCGGCAGCTCAATGGCGGCTGGCAAAGCTGGAAGCGGCTTTCAGGCATGCTTGCAAAGGCCGATGCCCGCCAGGATTACACCAAATTGCCCGCGCCCAAGGGCCAGCTCGACGTAACCGATGTTTTCCTGCCCAATCCGATCGATCCCGGCAAGCCGCCCATCCTGCAGCGGGTCAGTTTTTCGCTGGCACCAGGCCAGTCGGTTGCAGCACTTGGACCCTCCGGCTCCGGCAAGTCGACGCTTGCCCGTATTCTGGTCGGCGCCATGCGTCCGCGCGCAGGTCATGTCAGGCTGGACGGCAATGATATCTTCAACTGGGATCCCGAGGATCTTGGCAAGCATATCGGGTATCTTGCCCAGGATGTGGAGCTCATTCCGGGAACAATTTCACAGAATATTTCCCGTTTCGAGCCCGATGCCAAGGACGAGGATGTGGTTCTGGCATCGCGTCTTGCCCATGTCGAAGACCTGATACAGCGCATGCCAAAGGGCTATGACACGCCGATCGGTCCCGGCGGATTGCAGATCTCCGGTGGTGAGAAGCAGCGTATTGCGCTTGCCCGGGCATTTTACGGAAAGCCGCAATTGCTGGTGCTGGACGAGCCGAATTCGAGCCTCGACCGCATGGGTGAAATGGCCTTGATGCGTGCCCTTGGTGCAGCCCGCAAAGCGGGTATCACGGTATTCATCATCACCCAGCGCGAAATGGTGCTGGCTGGTGTGGACAAGATCATGCGCATGCAAAATGGCAATGTGCTGGACTTCGATGACCGCGATGTCATCATCGCCCGTTCGCGCGAAGAGGCGCAAAAGGCGCAGGCGCAGCACCAGGCCCAAAATCCGGGATCAGGTCAGGCAGACCAGCGGGCGCACGCGCCCGCTCGCGGTCGCGACATGAAGTCGGCGGCTCAAGAACCCGGCCAGCAACGCAAGCCATCCGCCCGCCAACTCCCGGCAACGGGTGCCGGTGATCGTATAAACGAGAGGCAATAATGATGAACGCTCCGCAAAAGCCCGCAATGGCCATGCCTGCCGACCTTGCCAAGATGT